>CAVQGP010000004.1:0-267359 GCA_963712085.1 uncultured Flavobacteriaceae bacterium
GCTGAAATTAAACCTAATTATGTAGTAACCCAAGTATATTTTGATTTGGTTGCAACAGATTTTTTGAATGAATTCGGGGATGAAATTTCGTTGCAAAATGATATAATTCAAGCGCCTATTAATGGCTCGTCTCAAAAATATATTGAGAAGATAGAATTTACTTTTTTTTCTCAAAACAGTTTTAATAAATTTTTAATATACAAATAGTTTTGTTTGATAAGGATCAAACTCCAATTTATATTTTAAAACCAACCATTCATATTCCAGCAAACTCAGGAGAAACAAAAACAACAATTGTTATTCCTAAAGAAGATATTTCGATAATTTTTAACACAGAATATTTCAGTTTTTTTGTGCAATTACTCCCTGCTAATAATGGAAGTGTAATTACACCTGAAGATCCTTCAATACTAAATCTTAAATCCTATGTGACATTATTCCTAAACTATAAAGCAGAATGAAGAAAGTTGTTTTTATAGTTTTTTTTGTACTGTCAATTGGAAATGCTCAAAATAAACAAATTTTATATGATTTTGCTGGACTACCTCAAACGTTGCTTTTAAATCCTGGAGCTGAAATAAATAATAAATTTTATGTTGGATTTCCTCTGATTTCAAATGTTGCTGTTCAGGGTGGTTTTACAGGTTTCTCAATGTATGATATTTTTGCCGACGATGGTATTGATATCAATACCAAAATACACCAAGCTGCACAAAATTATGGAAATACTGAATTTACGGAGGTAAATCAGCAATTGGAAGCCTTAAGTGGTGGTTTCCAATTGAATGAAAAGAACTATCTGAGTTTTGGCTATTATCAGGAATTTAATTCTTTAGCTAAAATTCCAAGAGATGTTATTGATCTCGTTTATGAAGGGAATACGGAAATTAATAGACAATATTTTATTCAGAAACTTTCAGCAAGAGCCGAATTATTGGGTGTTTTTCACTTTTGGAATTTCGAAGAAAATTAACGAGAAATGGCAAGTTGGGGCAAGAGCAAAGTTATATTCAAGTGCTTTAAATATAAACAATAAACAAAATTCAGGTTCACTTCAAACTATACAGGGTGTAAATAATATTTATCAGCAGCAGTTGAATAACATTGATTTTTTGTTGCAAACATCGGGTGTGTTTTATGAGGATACTGATGTGCTTACACCTTCATATTATGTTAAAAAAATGTTGTTAGGGGGTAATCTTGGCTTGGGAATTGATCTTGGTTTTACACATCATTTTAAAAAGCAATGGACAGTAAGCGGAAGCGCAATTGATTTGGGTTTTATTTACAATACACAGGATGTGAAATCGTATAGTTTAAAAGGTGATTTTGAAGTTGATGGTTTCAATTTGAATTTTAACAATCAGGATCCTGCTGATTATTGGAACAATTTAGAAGATAGGTTCAATGAAGAAATTGTTTTGGATACCATAACTTCTAAATATATTTCTACACGTCAGCTTAAATTAAATGCTGCTGTTAATTATGCATTTGGTAAAAAACTGGATAATTGTAGGTTTGACAGGTCCGGATATATATTTAAACAAAGTTGGTGTGCAGCTTTTCTCAAATGTAGGCTCAGTACATTCTTATTTGGCCGCAACTTTGTTTTTTGAACGGTGGTTCAATGAACATTTTCAAGCAAAAATAACTTATACAGCCGACCCTTATTCTTTTAAAAATCTCGGTGCTGGTATTTCTACTCAAATAGGACCCGTAAATTTGTATTTATTAGCTGATAATTTATTGTATTTGTCTAATTTATATGCTACCAAAAGCGCCAACGTTCAATTGGGTATAAATTTTATTTTTTACGATAATAATTAGTACATTTACAAACAATCATATTAAAATTCATTAATAAAATATATAAGGCATGTCGCGCACTCATTCAATTTTTAGTCTGTTTTTTTCTATTAAGCACAAGCATTTTATTTGCTCAAAAAGATTTAAACGCATATAAATATATTGTTGTTCCAAATCAATATGAGTTTCAAAAATCTGAAGATCAGTACCAAATAAATTCATTGCTTAAATTTTTATTTGAAAAAGAAGGTTATAACGTTTATTCTACAGCTACAGCTTTCCCGCAAGACTTAGCACAAAGTCCTTGTTTGGCATTAAAAGCTATTGTAAATAATGATTCAGGAATGTTAAGCACTAAGGTAACTATATCTTTGGTTGATTGTTATAATACAGTAGTTTTTACCTCAAATGAAGGGAAATCAAAAATTAAGGATTATAAAAAAGCATATCACGAAGCAATTAGAAATGCTTTTGTAGGAATTCAAGAGTTGGAATATGAGTATACTGGTTCAGAAAATACAAATTTAAATATTGTTGAAAAGAATACCGAAAATATAACTGAATCAATAGTTGAGGTTGTTCCGGCTGCTACATTGACCGAAGTAGATGAAAAACCTGAAAATCCAGTAGATGTTGCCAGTGAGATAAGTGAGCCTGTAGCACAAAATAATGTAATTGAAGCCAATGAGATTTCATCAGCACAAAAAGTTGCAGAAACGGCAGTAATTATTCCTGTTGTTGTTTCAGAAAAATCAAATGTAAATGAAGTGAAATCTGTTGAAAAAACTGTTTATTCAATTGAGGGTAAATATTTTATTGATATGTGGGGTGAATGTGTTATATCGAAAAAAGGAGATGGTTTTGCTGTAGTTGGAGGCGATCAAAATTTTGAATTTGCCACCATTAGTAAAACATCTAAACCAACTATTTTTATGGTGAAAAAAACTGGTTTTACTCAGTCACAATTGTTAGAATTAACTGAGGATGGAAATTTACAAATTGATACAGATAATGGTGTAAAAGTTTTTAAAAGAATAGATTAGATAAAAGTCAAAAGTCTAAAGCTAAAGGTTTAATAGAAATGGCTTAAGGCTTAAGTCTTAGTCTTAGTTTTAGTCAAAAATCAAATTTCAAACTTTCAATACTAATACCCATATTTTCCTTTCCAAAGTTTTTTTAGGAAATCTCTTAAACTATTTTCTCGAGTATTATTTCCTGGATCGTAAAGTTTCGTTTCTTTAAGTTCATTAGGTAAAAATTCCTGTTCAGCAAAGTTGTTTTCATAGTCGTGCGCATATTTATATTCTTTGCCATAATCCAATTCTTTCATCAATTTTGTTGGTGCATTTCTTAAATGGAGTGGAACCGATAAATCTCCAGTTTCCTTTACCAAAGCTAGTGCTTTTCCAATCGCTTCATAGCAGGCATTGCTTTTTGGTGAAGTAGCTAAATAAACAGCACACTGACTTAAAATAATTCTAGCTTCGGGATATCCAATGGTAGTAACTGCCTGAAAAGTGTTGTTAGCCAAAATAAGTGCAGTTGGATTCGCATTGCCAATATCTTCTGAAGCCAAAATCAACATTCTACGGGCTATAAACTTAACGTCTTCTCCTCCTTCAATCATACGCGCCAGCCAATATACGGCTGCATTAGGATCACTTCCACGAATTGATTTTATAAATGCAGAAACAATATCGTAATGCTGTTCCCCGGTTTTGTCGTATAAAACCGTGTTTTTTTGAATTTTTGATAAAACCATTTCATTGGTAATTTCAATAGGTTCATCTTCAGATTAACAATGAGTTCAAAAATATTCAATAATTTTCTGGCATCACCTCCGGAAATTCGAACAAAGCTTCAGTTTCTTTAAGTTTAATATTCTTTTTAGAAATTGCTTCATCTTTTTCTAAAGCACGTTCAAGCAATGCCTCTAAATCGGTTTTGCTGAAAGAATTTAAAATATACACCTGGCAACGAGATAGCAATGCGGGAATTACTTCAAAACTTGGATTTTCAGTAGTTGCTCCAATTAAAGTAATCCAGCCTTTTTCAACGGCAGCTAATAATGAATCTTGTTGCGATTTGCTAAACCTATGAAT
This sequence comes from uncultured Flavobacteriaceae bacterium, assembly GCA_963712085.1. Lineage (GTDB taxonomy): Bacteria > Bacteroidota > Bacteroidia > Flavobacteriales > Flavobacteriaceae > Lutibacter. The sequence continues at coordinate 3,909 of CAVQGP010000004.1, forward strand.
TTCATCAATAAATAAAATAGGATTTTTAGTGGTAAATAAACCGCCACTTTGCTTTGCTTTATCAATAACGTCGCGCACATCTTTAACACCAGAACTAATAGCACTTAAAGTATAAAAAGGGCGTTTAGACTCTTGTGCAATAATATTGGCTAAAGTAGTTTTGCCAATTCCTGGTGGTCCCCAAAATATAAGAGACGGAATAATGCCACGCTTAATGTGTTGCGTTAATGCACCATCTTTACCAACCAAATGTTGTTGACTAATATAGTCGTCTAAATTTTTAGGACGAATTCGTTCTGCCAGTGGTTCATTCATAAAGTAAAAATACTAATAAAATTGTTTTGGGCGTTACACTGCATTGCATTTGTGCAGGGCTATACGTTAAATCTTTTTTATAAAAAATAAAAAAGGATATCACTGCTATCCCTAACGCAAAAGGTAGTACAAAATTTTATTTATATTCACAATCATAATTGTATTTTTGTGCTATGACTAGTAACCAGTTTGTATTTAATAAAAAAGTATTTTATTTACCAATAATAACTTTGCTTATCATTTGGACTGTTTATTTTATTGAAATTAAATTCGGATTTAATTTTAATAAATATGGCATTTACCCAAAATCTTTTCAAGGATTAAGAGGCGTAATTTTATCCCCCTTTATTCATGGAAGTGCAAGACATTTATTTAACAACTCAATGCCCTTAGTGGTTATGCTTGGTTGTTTGTATTATTTTTATAAACCCATTGCAAACAAAGTGTTGGTTATAGGTTTGCTTTTAACAGGTTTTTTAACGTGGTCATTTGGTAGACCATCTTATCATATAGGGGCAAGTGGCGTAATTTATTTTTTAGTGAGTTTCATTTTTTTTAGTGGTATTTTTAGAAAATATTACCGCTTGGTTGCCTTATCATTGGTAGTGGTTTTTTTATATGGTAGTATGATTTGGTATATTTTTCCAGTTGAAGAGCAAATTTCATGGGAAGGACATTTATCAGGATTTATAGTGGGATTTTTATTTGCAATTATTTTCAAAAATCAAGGACCACAGCCTGAGAAATTCAGTTATTCAGAAAATGTTGAATTTGATAAACTGTTTGATGAAGAGGGAAATTTTGTACCAACACAACAGTTAGATCATTCAGAAAATGATGATAGCGAAAAGTCTAAAGTCTAAAGTTGAAAGGTTGAAAAGTGTATCGGTTAAAAATGATTATTTTACTTTAACTTTTAATCCTTTAAACTTTTACCCTTAATTCTTTATCCGTTGTCTAGTTGCTTCATATAAAAATGCACCACAGGCAACAGAAACGTTTAACGATTCAATAGAACCTAACAAAGGCAATTTGGCTTTATGTGTTACTATTTTTAGGATGGAAGGGTTGATACCTCTGTCTTCTGAACCCATAACAATAGCAGTTGGTACAGTCAAATCAATATCATAAATTAGTTGATCAGTTTTTTCGGTTGCAGCAACCAGTTGAATATCGGCAGCTTGTAGTTGGAAAATGGCATCTTTAATATGGTCAACTTTACAAATAGGCACTTTAAAAGCAGCGCCAGCAGAAGTTTTTATAGTATCCGCACTTACAGGCGCGTTGCCTTGTTTCTGAATAATTATACCATTTACACCTGTACATTCAGCAGTTCTTATAATAGCACCAAAATTACGCACATCAGAAAGCTGGTCGAGCAATAAAAATAGGGGAGTTGCAGTTTTTTCTAAAGTTTCACTTATTAATATTTCTAAATCAATAAATTCAATTGGTGAGATTTGTGCAGCAACACCCTGATGGTTGCTGTTTTTTGAAAGTCTGTTCAGTTTTTCTACAGGCACATAACTGTTAGCAATATTATTTGCTTTTAAAAGTGAATTTAACTCAGAAAATAAATGACCGGTCAACCCTTTTTGTAAATATACTTTACTTATTGTTTGTCCAGCATTTATGGCTTCAATAACAGCCCTTATTCCAAATATTTTTGATTCCTCGTTTTCCATGTTGCAAATGTAGGTATTTTGTATGGTATGAATTTTGTAACTTTATAAAAATTTTAAATTATATTTTTATGAAACGTATTATTAAATTATCTGTTTGTTTAATTTTTCTAAGCTCGTCATTGGTTTTTAGTCAGGAAAGTTGTGAAGTTCTTAAAGAGGATATTAAAGGAGTTTATAAAGGAGATTGCAAAAATGGACTGGCCCATGGTAAGGGTGTTTCAGTCGGTGAAAATAAATATGAAGGTGAATTTAAAAAAGGATTTCCAGATGGGGAAGGAATGATTACTTATTCCGATGGAGGAATATATTTTGGTAATTGGAAGAATGGTTTGAAAGAAGGTGAAGGTAAATATTCAATTAATTTAAACGGGAAAGACTCAATTGCTGATGGTATTTGGAAGAATGATAATTATGAAGGGAAAAAGCCTACAAAACAATATGAAGTAATTAAGAAAGTATCAGTTTCAAGATATACAATTAGAAAGGTTGGAGATATTTCTAAAATGGTTTCTGTTAAAGCAAGCTCAAAAGGAAAGGATGTAAAAGTTAATATTATAAATTCTTCTTCAGGTAATGTTATTAGTAAGTACGGGTATACCTATATTGAAAACATTAGTGTTTTTCCTTTTACTTGTGAAATGAGGTATACCGTTCCAAGCGAGTTTGGGGCTGTTGCTTTACAGGTAGAATTTTCTTTTAGAAATATTTGAACCAGGTGAATGGCTGGTAGAATTGAGACATTAATCTTTTATATAAGAAAATTTTGTTATGGAATAATTATGGATTAGATTCTCAAATTGTTAAAACGAAAAAAGGGGTGTTTTTAAAAACACCCCTTTTAATTTTATAAAAGCTAGATTTGTTATAAAGTACTCACAACAAATTTAGTTCCATCATTAACAACCTTTAAAATTTTGTAGGCATTTGGAGAACCCCAACTTGATGGGCCTACAAAGAATTCATATGGATAATTGGTTCCGTCAAATGTACCATTAATTGTTCCGAATAGTACCATCTGGATATCCTAATGTATAGGTGTATTTAAAATTAACACCTTCGTCCCAATCTAAAATACATACGTAATAGTCACCAACTGGATCTTCTAGCCAAATTGAATGGTCAATTTCAGGATTTCCACTACCTGCACCGCCTGTTCCCCATAATGTAGCTGGGTAAGTTGGAGTATCACTGTAGACAAGCATATCCATATCTAAATCATTATCCCAAGCAAAATTAATTGTAAGTAATGTTGGATCAAAATAATTATCAAAAGTTATGTTGATTGGTGGAATTACTGTATTAGGATGTACAAGATATTTTTCAGCAATGCTTGTAATCTCTAATTGAATATCTAATGTTTCAGTCAATTCAACTTCATAATCTTCATTTAGCACAATATGAAATTCAACTTCTGTTGTATATGGTTGCATAGTAACAGAAGAAAGTTCTTCATAATCATGGTCATCGGCTGTTCCGCCAATTACAGTAGGCGTAAAGGTCACGGAACGTTCCAAAGGTTTGCTAAAAGTTAGTGTTGCAACAATAGTTTGTCCTTCAATTGCATTTCCAGATAAATCAGTAACCAATGTAACCGTCGGGTTGTCATTTGGACTGATAATATCTGAGACATCTTGACTGCTGTCTCACAAGAAACAAAACAGCTAATTATTAGAGCAAGACTTATAATATTAATTTTTGAAAATATTTTCATTATAATAAATTTAGTAGTTAATAATTAAACTATTGTTTAACATAGTTTACATAATATATCCTATCTGATGTAGCTGGAGGAACAACAATAGTATACTCCATATAGATATTACCAGTAATTGGATCTACTGATGATGCTCCTGCCACTCCTTGAACCCAATTGCTATATAAATCAACTAGATTTTGGCCAGGGATGGTGATATCACCACATACATCGTAAAATGTAAACCCTGGAGTTCCTCCTAGTGCAGCAGGTGTCCAATGACCAACATTTGAAGTACGATATTCACCAACACCAGTTTTAGTAAAAGTTGTTGTACGAGTTGTAGTACTTACAAAAGCACCACCTCTCCAATAGTCTATTGTTTCAGTATAAGTTTCGTCTAAATTTGAATCACAAGCATAGTTAAGGTAACTTCTACAGGCTTTCCGCTTGCAACAACCTTGTTCCACCACTGGTTGCAGTTGCCATAAGAATTAATACAGGACTTGGGCCAGCTAATGGGGCAACTATTGCATCTGATAACATCACTATATTTCCATAACCAAGATAATCGTTAGCTTTTAAAAGCGTAGTTGTTGGATTGTCACTTCTATAATGAACACCTTCAATAGCTGTTGAGCCAGGTGCTGCAGCAAAAGTCACTGTTACATCACTTGTTAAGTCCATAACAGTTGGCCCTTCTAGTTTCATTTTTAATGCAATATCGTATTGATTTCCGTCTGCGATATTGGCTACATTTTCTCTGGCGTTAGTGAAACCAGCGACATTGTTGCCCTCTGAGTTCAGCTCTAAGCCTGTTTCATCATCAAAGCAAGCCGTAACAAGTGACATGCTTATGATAACAATTAATAAATATTTTATTTTTTTCATATATTCTATATTTTAATAATTAATTAGCCCAAAATATTTTTGCTGTAAAAGCATCTGGTTGTGACGGAACATTTCCACCATTTGAAGACAATTCACTAGCAGGGTAAAATAAACGAACTGGTCTATCACTTGTAGTTGCTCGAATTGATATTGGTAAATTAGATGGATAACCTGTTCTAGAATAATCAAACCAAGATTGTTCTGCAGTAATACCATTAACAGCAATCCATTTTTGAGTAATAATTGCTTCTAATTTATTGCTTGAAGCTGCCCAATTTACATTATTAATATTTTGTCCATAATAAGTTGAAGCACCTGTAGCTCCTAAATAGTCAAATGAAGCAGTAATACCCTCTTCATAAAAAGATTGAGCATTTCCTACACTTGGTACATTTAATGCAGCTTCAGCTTGATTAAAGTAACTTTCAGCTAAAGAGAAAATATTAGCACCCATATCAAAGCTTTTAAGAAGACCAGTTCCAATATTTGATACTAGTTCTGGTACAAATGCATCTGCAACAGGGGTATCATAATCTAATAAACCTTGTGGTACTCCTAAGTGTCCAGTTGCTGGTTTTTCATAAAGAAAATCAATTCTCCTATCATTTCTAGTTGCTAAATAATTAAGAATGAAGTCAGTAGCGCAAGTGGCTTTACTAGTTAAAGTAAGTGTTCCTGAAGCATCTTCTTGATAAAAATTCCATAGAGGATTTTGTTTACCTTCATCTTTAGAATAACCTGGGTTAACTAAAACATCATCTGTAATAAAGCCACTACCTTCAGCATAAATGGCAGTTATTGCTGCATTATTTGAAGATCTTACAGCAATTCTTAATGCTACAGTATTCGCAAATTTAATCCATTCGTCCATATCGCCTTCAAACATTGTGTCATCAGCTCCTGGTACTTTAGTACTTGTTGTACTTTTAATAAGACTAATAGCTGCTGTTAATTGAGTTAGTAAATCTTCGTAGATAAATGCAGCATCATCATAAACTGGAGTGGCATTGTCTTTTCTCAACAAAGCTTCTGTGTATGGAACATCACCATATAAATCAACTAAAAGTTGAAAATGATAAGCTTTCATAATCATACCAATAGCTTTATAATTGTCATAACTCTCATCTAACTGAGTCAGAATTTGGTATTGTTTTAATGCATTAGTATATGAAATGTTAAATATACCTGCATAAAATGATGAAGTTACATTGTATTTAAACTCATCTGGATACCATGCAAAACCATCAGATTGACTCCAGTTATACATCATCATGTTTCCAATTGTATTAATATATCTAGTACCAGTACCTTGAATAAGGTCTGCTGTGTATTTCTGTGCAACTGGCAACACTAAATCCGGAGTAACCGTAGTTGGATTATTTGGATCCACATTTACATCCAAAAAGTCTTCACAAGATGTTAATAGTAATATTACTATTAACAAATTTACATATTTTAAAATATTTTTCATTTTATTTTCTTTTTTTAGAATTCGACATTAATGCTAAATCCATAAGATTTTGTAGGAGGAGATTGGAAATAACCACCAACACCAATTGCATTACTATTTGTATTATTAAATTCTGGATCAGAAAATCTATTTTCCTCAGGTAAGCGAGTAAAAACGTTTCTTCCAATTGCGCTAAGGCTTACATTGCTTAATCCAGTTCCTTCCAATAATTCTTTAGAAAAAGTGTAATTTAATGCAATTTCTCTTAATTTAAATGCTGTCGCATCTTTTACGTAATTTGATTTAACATCATTGTATGCGTCTGTCCAATAACTTTGACGACCACCTTGAACCTGGATATTTGTATTTTCAACATATACACCTGGGCTAGTTTGAATTACAGAATTTGGAATAACAAAATCTTGTCTGTTAGCTGATATTGAAGCCATAGATCTACCAGTAAATTCCATTGCATCTGATCCTTGTTCGTAATAAACGTGACCAGTTCTATAATCAGAAGTTGCAGTAAGTGATAAATTTTTGTAGCTTATAACAGTGTTAAGTCCTAGAATATAATCAGGAGTTGTTTTTCCCATATTTTGAAGTGCTTCTTCCTGTAATGGAAGACCACTATCTGCATCAACTATAACATTACCAGCAGGATCTCTTTGGTATACATTGGCTTTAATTTGAGGGAATGCTTCCCCTACAACTGCGTAAATACCATATTGACCAGTAGTTGTAATCGCAATTTCATCTAAACCTTCATAGATTTCATTTACTACAGTTTCTGATTTTGTGTAATTTACATTTAAATCCCATTTAAAGTTATTAGATTTAACAACTGTACCTCCTAATGAAAGTTCAATTCCTTGCCCTTGCAATTCACCAATATTAGTTAAAAAACTGGTAGAAGCTGAAGCAACTGACGGCGTTGTAAATGTAATTAAGTCAGTTGTAAGTGTATTGTAATAAGCTCCATCAAAATTGATTCTTCCATTTAGGAAAGCAAGATTCAGACCTATTTCAGTAGTGTTAATCTTTTCCTTTGAAATATTAGCGTCTACTGAAGTGTTAGATAAGAAAAATCCATTTATAGAACCAAATGGAAATCCACCAGATTGACTATAAGTTTCGTTTATTCTATAAGCATCTAAATCAGAATACACAGTAGAGTTACTCACTGTAAGCTTCCCATAACTAAGTATATCATTATTTTGTAGTGCATCAAAAGTGTCAGTAAATACCCAGGATAATCCAATTGATGGATAAAAATAACTATTGTTATCAGCATTAAGTGTTGAAGTCCAATCATTTCTACCAGAAAAATTTAGAAATAAATAATTTTTAAAACCAAATGTTAAATCACCATAAGCTCCAAAATTTCTCTTTTCCTCCTGATTAACAGTTCCTTCTAAACTTCCTGTTCCATTTGAGATATCATAAAAATCAGGAATACTTAAATTATTAGCTCTAATTAAGCTTCCTCTGTAGTAATAAGAGTTAATGTTAAATCCAGCTATAGCTTTTAAATTAAAGGAATCTCCAAATTCAAAAGTACCGTCAAACAAAGCATCTGCTGTCCAGTCATTGCGTTGAAATTCACTATCTTCTACAAATGATGATACAGGACCTGCAGCAGGTTGTAAATCTTCGTTATAAGTTTGTGCAGCTCTCCAGTTTTTACCATTACCCCAAGTATTGTTAGTTCCAATACGAGTTGTAAAGTTTAACCATTCTTTAATTTCCCAAGAAAAATTGAAGTTACCTACAAAACGATTTGTTTGGTCAATATTTCTATTTGTACCAATTGCCCAATAAGGGTTTTGATAATATGCATTAAAGTAGTTGTCAGCATAACCATAAGAAAGTGGATTTTGCCAATCTTTATAAGATGTAAGCGGAATATTTGTAGCGGTGTTTAAAATAAACCAATACAATGGTCTGTCTTGATCACCAATAGAGCCTCCTACCACGTCAGTTTCATCCATGAAAAAACTTGTGTTAGCAGACATAGTAACCTTTCCTATTTTTTTACTTGCATTTACTCTAAAAGTATTTCTTTGGTACGTGTCATCAGGAACAATCCCATCAGATCTTTGATCACCAACTGAAAAGTAAAATGAACTATTTTCATCACTTCCACTTAAATAAACAGTATTGGTAAAAGTATCTCCTGATTCAAAGAAATCCAATAAATTATTTTTTATTGGAGCATAAGGAATAATTTGAGTAGCTAATCCGTAGTCATCAGGAAATGTTGGTCCAACTTGTCTCATAGTTCCATCGAAACGAGGTCCCCAGTTTGTATTTTCAACAGCATCATAAGCACCTTCCCAACCAGTTCCATATTCAGATTGGAATTCAGGCATATAGGCAACTTTCTCAACAGTATAAGCTGAGCTAATACCTACAGTTAGTTTTTGATTGCTTGTTCCTGTTTTAGTTGTAACAAGAAGCGCACCATTACTTGCGTTTGACCCATATAATGCGGCCGCTGTAGCACCCTTAAGTACACTAATGTTCGCAATATCCAAAGGGTTTAAATCATCAAAAGCTCCTTGTGTTGAAATTGAACCATCAATTACAATCAATGCGCTATTATTACCACTAACTGAACGTAGTCCACGAAGTAATATTTGAGAACTTGGGTTTACACCATTGTCTTGTGAGTTAATTTGTAAACCAGCAACTTTTCCAGACAAAGATGAAGCCGCCCTAGTTGGAGAAACAACATTTAATGTCTCATCAGAAACTTTTTGAGTTTGATAGGTAACTTCTCTTTTCTCACGTTTAATACCTAAAGCAGTTACAACAACTTCTTCTAAAGCTTCTGCACTTTCAGTCATTGTTACATTAACAACGTTTGAAGCGCCTACTGTTTTAGATATGGGTTCCATACCAATATAGCTGAACTGAAGTACATCTCCAGCAGAAGCTTTAATAGTATAATTACCATCGAAATCTGATTGTGTACCTGTATCAGTACCTTTAACTATAACTGTTACTCCAGGTAGTGGCCCACTTGCGTCGGAAACTTTACCAGTAACAGTTTTTTCTTGTGCAAACGAAATTTGCACCATAAACGCTAGTAATAGCGTTAAAAAACCATTAAACTTTGTTTTCATTATATAATTATTTGAATTAATTACGTCAAAAATCTTAATAATTTGTTAATAAACCAAACTTTTGTGTGTTAAAATCTTAAATAATGTTAAAAAAACATCATTATTTGTTAACAGACAATTTAAGTTTAGTGTTTTATAAAAAGATTTGGAAATAATTATGTTTATATATTTAAGATGAGTTCTTTTTAATAAGGTTGCGTTTTTCATAAGTTTTTAACATAATTCAATTTTAAAAGGGGTATGTTAATTTAATGTGAAGTTTTGAATTGTTTAAGTTTAAGGGCGATTTGTAATTTGTTCCAACTGCATAACTTAAATTTAAAATGGTATTCTTTGTATTTAAAAAATACCCCAATCCTAAGCCGTAAAGTTGTGTAGTTGTATCTGTATTGATATTGTTCAGAATAGCAAAATCAGTTATAGTATATAAATAGGATGCTGTGTTTACTTTAAAATGATATTCTAAATTTGTAACATTATATTTAGGGGTTAAAATACTTTGCTCGTTAAAACCTCGAATGGAATTGATGCCTCCAATTCTAAAAAGTTCATTTTCATATGGGTTTGTGGTATTTAAATACTGTGTAGTTGTTTTTAGTAAAATAGCATTTCTCGAATTAAAATGGATGTTGTATTCAATTAAAAATTGAAAAATATTTTGCTGCATTTTTAAATTGTCATTAATTCTGTTGCCAATTAAATAACCACCGTCAATATAAAATTTATACCTATTTATATATATAGGTTTTTCTAGAATTGCATAAGCATAGGTTATACCCAACATTTTTTTATTAAAATTATCAATATTATTGAAGCTGGTAGTACTTGAAGATAAATCTGATTTTTCCGTAGCACCTATAAAAGTAATTGTATTGTTGTGATTTAATGCGTATCCAATTTCCAGAATTCCCTTTGTGCTTACAAATGAAGTATCTTGTTTGAAAATTGAAAAATTTCCATTTAAATTAATTTTACTATTGAAAATATAAGGTGAATTGAAATTTAACACTAAAGATGAATTTTTTTTCTGACTATTTTCCCAATGGATGCTAAATGATTCTCCTTTGTTTAAAATGTTATTTAAATTTAAATCTAAATAACCATTGAATGTTATATTACCACTATTTTCTTCGTTTGAAAAACCAATAATACCATCAAATGAACTGGTCGATTTCTTTTTTAGATAGAGATAAAGGTTTGTAGAATCTTTTGTAAATAATACTTCAGGTTTTTTAACTTGATTTATAAAAGGAATGGTATTTATTAATTCATTCAATTCATTGAGCGAATTTAAGTTGAAAGTGCTATTGGGTTTAACGTCTAAATATTGTTTAATATATTTTTTAGGAAATTCAGGATATCCTTTAATTACAATATTATCAATGGTTCTTTTCTCGGAAATAATTAAGTTTAGTTTTGCTTGTAGTCTATTTTCGGTTTCTGATATGTTACTTAATGAAACAGTTGTAAATGAATGCCCTAAATTTTCAAAATATCCAACTATTTCATTTAATGTATTTTCTATAGCATTAAAAGGGATATCAAAATAATTTTCTGTTGCATTTAATGCAAGCTGATTTAGGAAATCAATGCCAATTGAATTTTCAAGGTAGGAAATACGTACAGTTTCAATTTTTTTAAAAAGCTCAAATTCACATTTAATTAAGGTGTCAATTTCAAAAAGTTGGAATTGATTGTTTATGTAGCCTTTGGATGTTAAATGTTCAGATATACTGTCAATTTCATTTAAAACACTTCTTTTAGTTGAATGTAGCTTATTATAAGGTATAGATTTTAATACTTCATTATTTAAACTGTCTTTTGCATAAATTGTTAACTCAAAATTTTGAGCAAAAATATTCACAAATGAAGTTGAGAAAATAAAACCGAATATTAAAAATTTAAGGATGCTTTTCAACACATAAATAATTATGGTGTGAATATACATATATATGGTTTAAAATCAATTTAAAAAATAAATAAGTTGATATTTGATTAACAAGAAATAATTTGTACATTTGCAGACTCTTAGAAAAGACCTAAGAAAAATAAAAGTAATTTATAACAAAATTTTAGTATGCCAACAATTTCGCAATTAGTACGAAAAGGAAGAACCAAAATAACTAAGAAGAGTAAATCGGCTGCTTTAGATTCATGTCCTCAACGTAGAGGGGTATGTACTCGTGTTTACACAACTACACCAAAAAAACCAAACTCAGCAATGCGTAAAGTTGCAAGGGTAAGGTTAACAAATGGTAATGAAGTAAATGCTTACATTCCTGGAGAAGGACATAATTTACAAGAGCACTCGATAGTATTAGTTAGAGGTGGAAGGGTTAAAGATTTACCAGGAGTTAGGTATCATATTGTGCGTGGAGCACTTGATACTGCCGGTGTTGATGGAAGAACACAACGTCGCTCTAAATATGGTACAAAAGCACCTAAAAAGTAATTTAAAAACTTTAATGTAAAGACATGAGAAAAAGAGCAGCGAAAAAAAGAGTTCTTTTACCGGATCCAAAATTTAACGATCAGTTAGTTACACGTTTTGTGAACAACTTGATGTGGGATGGTAAAAAATCTGTAGCGTTCAAAGTTTTCTATGATGCACTAGACATTGTAGAACAGAAAAATCAAGACGAAGAAAAAACACCATTACAAATTTGGAAAGATGCGTTAAGTAACGTAATGCCACAAGTTGAGGTTCGTAGCCGTAGAGTTGGTGGTGCAACATTTCAAATTCCATCGCAAATTAGACCAGACCGTAAGGTGTCTATTGCTATTAAATGGTTAATTTCTTATTCAAGAAAAAGAAATGAAAAATCAATGGCTCAGCGTTTAGCTGGTGAAATTATTGCTGCTGCAAAAGAAGAAGGTGCTGCAGTTAAGAAAAGAATTGATGTTCATAAAATGGCTGATGCTAATAAAGCATTCTCTCACCTTAGATTTTAATAAGAAGAAATGGCAAGAGATTTAAAATATACAAGAAACATAGGTATTGCTGCACATATTGATGCAGGTAAAACTACGTCTACAGAACGTATTCTTTACTATACGGGTGTTTCTCATAAAATTGGAGAAGTACATGATGGTGCTGCAACAATGGACTGGATGGAGCAGGAGCAAGAAAGAGGTATTACAATTACTTCTGCTGCTACTACCTGTGAATGGAAATTTCCAACGGAAAACGGTGAACCTACTGCTGATGCAAAAGGATATCACTTTAACATTATTGACACTCCTGGTCACGTTGATTTTACTGTAGAAGTAAACCGTTCTTTGAGAGTTTTAGATGGTTTGGTTTTCTTATTTAGTGCAGTTGATGGTGTAGAACCACAATCTGAAACTAACTGGAGACTGGCTGACAACTACAAAGTACCAAGAATTGGATTCGTAAATAAAATGGACCGTCAAGGTGCTAACTTTTTAGCAGTTTGTCAACAGGTTAGAGAAATGTTAGGTTCTAATGCAGTGCCTATCGTAATTAATATTGGAGACGAAGAAAACTTCAAAGGGATTGTAGATTTAGTTAAAAACCGTGCAATTATATTTCACGATCATACTATGGGTGCAACTTTTGATGTTGTAGAAATTCCTGAAGATTTAAGAGAAGAAGCTAAAGAATTACGTGGTAAACTAATTGAAGAGGTTGCTGCATATGATGAGAATCTTTTAGAAAAATATATGGAAGATGAGGATTCTATTACTGAGGATGAAGTGCATGCTGCGCTTCGTGCTGCTGTAATGGATATGTCTATCATTCCTATGGTTTGTGGATCTGCATTTAAAAATAAAGGTGTACAGTTTTTATTAGATGCTGTTTGTCGTTATTTACCTTCACCTACTGATAAAGAAGGTGTAATTGGTACTAACCCAGATACAGAAAAAGAAGAAATTCGTAGACCAGATGTGAAAGAACCATTTGCAGCCTTGGCATTTAAAATTGCAACTGATCCTTATGTAGGTCGTTTGGCATTTTTTAGAGCTTATTCTGGAAGATTAGATGCAGGTTCTTACATTTTGAATAGTCGTTCTGGTAAAAAAGAACGTATTTCACGTATTTACCAAATGCATGCCAACAAGCAAAATGCAATTGACTATATTGAAGCTGGTGATATTGGTGCTGGTGTTGGATTTAAAGATATCAAAACTGGAGATACAATGTGTGATGAAAAACACCCAATTGTATTGGAATCAATGAATTTCCCTGAGCCAGTAATTGGTATTGCTGTTGAGCCTAAAACAAAGGCTGATGTTGATAAATTAGGGATGGCTTTAAGTAAATTAGCTGAAGAAGATCCTACATTTACTGTAAAAACTGATGAAGCGTCAGGTCAAACTATTATTTCTGGAATGGGTGAGTTACACTTAGAAATTATTGTTGATCGTTTGAAACGTGAATTTAAAGTTGAAGTGAACGAAGGTCAACCACAAGTTGAATACAAAGAAGCACTTACAGCAAAAGCTGACCACCGTGAAGTTTATAAAAAGCAATCAGGTGGACGTGGTAAATTTGCAGATATTAAATTTGTTATGGAACCAGTAGGAGAAGGTGAAACAGGTTTAATCTTCGTAAATGATGTAAAAGGTGGAAACGTTCCAAAAGAGTTTATCCCTTCAGTTGAGAAAGGATTTAAAATGGCTATGAAAAATGGTCCATTGGCTGGGTATGAAATGGATAGTATGAAGATTACTTTATATGATGGCTCATTCCACGCAGTAGATTCTGATGCCTTGTCATTCGAATTGGCAGCAAAAATGGGTTACAAAGTTGCTGCAAAAGCTGCAAAAGCTGTGATTCTTGAGCCAATTATGAAAATTGACGTTGTTACTCCTGAAGAAAACATGGGAGATATTGTAGGTGATTTAAATAGAAGAAGAGGTCAGGTAAATGCAATGGATGATAGAGCTGGAGCAAAGGTTGTTAAAGCAACTGTTCCATTATCGGAAATGTTCGGTTATGTTACAACATTAAGAACATTGTCATCAGGTAGAGCATCATCTTCAATGGAGTTTTCACATTATGAAGCTACTCCATCAAATATTTCAGAAGAAGTAATAGCTAAAGCAAAAGGTTAATCTCTAAATTATAAACGATGAGTCAAAAAATTAGAATAAAATTAAAATCGTACGATTACAATTTAGTAGATAAATCTGCTGAAAAAATCGTTAAAACGGTAAAAAGTACTGGTGCAGTTGTAAACGGACCAATTCCATTACCAACACACAAAAAGATTTTTACAGTATTACGTTCTCCGCACGTAAACAAAAAATCTAGAGAGCAATTCCAATTAAGTTCTTACAAAAGATTGTTAGACATTTATAGTTCATCATCAAAAACTATTGATGCTTTAATGAAATTAGAACTTCCAAGTGGAGTTGAGGTAGAAATTAAAGTTTAGTCGCTTTAATATTTGAAAGGTAACTTTCAAAAACATGTCCGGAGCGATTGACGAAGGAAAAACGAAAAAAATACATCAGGGTTGAAGTATTTTTGACCCTGTTTTTTTGAAATAAAAATAGAATAATAATAATTAAATTTAATTTAAATGTCTGGGTTAATAGGAAGAAAAATCGGAATGACCAGCTTATTTGATGCTAACGGGAAAAATATTCCTTGTACAGTAGTTGAAGCAGGTCCATGCGTTGTCACCCAAGTCAGAACTATGGAAGTAGATGGTTATAAAGCCCTACAACTTGGTTTCGATGACAAGAAGGCAAAAAGCTCTAATAAAGCTTTAGATGGTCACTTTAAGAAAGCTGGTACCACTGCCAAGAAAAAAGTTGTTGAATTTTTAGATTTTACTAAAGAGTACAATTTAGGAGATCAAATAACAGTTGAACTTTTTACTGAAGGTGAATTTGTTGATGTATCAGCAAACACAAAAGGTAAAGGATTTCAAGGTGTTGTAAAACGTCACGGTTTTGCCGGTGTAGGTCAAGCTACTCATGGTCAACATAACCGTTTAAGAGCTCCAGGTTCAGTTGGTGCTGCATCTTATCCTGCAAGAGTATTCAAAGGAATGCGTATGGCAGGTAGAATGGGAGGAAATAAAGTTACAGTTCAAAATTTAAGAGTTTTAAAAGTGGTTCCTGAAAAGAATTTACTTGTTATTAAAGGAGCAATTCCTGGACATAAAAACGCTTACGTAATCATTCAGAAATAATGAAAGTATCAGTTTTAGACATACAAGGAAAAGATACAGGGAGAAAAGTTGAACTTTCTGATGCTGTATATGGAATTGAGCCAAATGATCATGCTGTTTACTTAGATGTAAAACAATTTTTGGCTAACAAGAGACAAGGAACTCATAAAGCTAAGGAAAGAGCTGAGATTTCTGGTAGTACCCGAAAAATTAAAAAACAAAAAGGTACTGGTACCGCTCGTGCAGGAAGTATAAAATCTCCTGTATTTAGAGGTGGAGGACGTGTTTTTGGTCCTAGACCAAAAGATTATTCTTTTAAATTGAATAAAAATTTAAAAAGATTAGCACGTAAATCAGCATTAAGTATACAAGCAAAAGAGAACAATATTATAGTAATTGAAGACTTTAATTTTGAATCTCCAAAAACTAAGAACTTTACTGCTATTTTGGAAGCATTTGGCATCGAAAACAAAAAATCACTTTTTGTGTTGGCTGAGTCAAATAATAATGTATATTTGTCATCGCGTAATTTAAAAAAGTCAAAAACTGTAACAAACACAGGATTAAGCACTTACGAATTATTGAATGCAAATAAAGTAATCCTTTCTGAAAGTTCTTTAGAAGGAATTGAATCAAATTTAAGTAAATAGGTCACGCAGATATGAATATTTTAATAAAACCTATTATAACGGAAAAAGCAACAAACAATAGTGAATTATACAATCGTTATTCATTTGTTGTGAACAAAAAGGCTAACAAACTTGAAATTAAGAATGCCGTTGAAAAAGCATACGGTGTTACTATTGAGAGTGTTAAAACAATGAACTATCCTGTTCAACGCAATACAAAATACACAAAAAGTGGAATTGTACAAGCTATGAATGGAGCATACAAAAAAGCAATTGTGCAGTTAGCAGAAGGAAATAATATTGATTTTTATAGCAATATATAATAAGATAAAATGTCAGTTAGAAAATTAAAACCAATAACACCAGGTCAGCGTTTTAGAGTTGTAAATGGGTTCGACACCATTACGACTGATAAGCCGGAGAAAAGTTTACTTGCTCCGAATAAAAGATCTGGAGGTCGAAACAGCAAAGGAAAAATGACTATGCGCTATATTGGTGGTGGTCATAAAAAACAATACCGTATTATTGATTTCAAAAGAAATAAAAACGGTATTCCTGCAACAGTTAAAACAATTGAGTATGATCCAAATCGTACAGCATTTATAGCATTGCTAAATTATGTTGATGGTGAAAAGAGATATATTATTGCTCAAAACGGATTAACAGTTGGTCAAACTGTAATTTCTGGTACAGGAGCTACTCCTGATATTGGAAATACAATGTTGTTAAGTGAAATTCCATTAGGAACTACAATTTCTTGTATTGAGTTACACCCTGGTCAAGGAGCTGTATTAGCTCGTAGTGCAGGTTCATTTGCACAATTAATGGCAAGAGATGGAAAGTATGCAACAGTTAAGTTGCCTTCAGGTGAAACAAGAATGATTCTTTTAACTTGTACCGCTACTATAGGTGTTGTGTCAAATTCAGATCATCAATTATTAGTTTCAGGTAAAGCTGGTAGAAGTCGTTGGTTAGGAAGAAGACCAAGAACTAGACCAGTTGTTATGAACCCTGTTGATCATCCAATGGGTGGTGGTGAAGGAAAATCATCAGGTGGACATCCTAGATCTAGAAATGGTATACCTGCTAAAGGTTTCAAAACCAGATCTAAGACTAAAGCGAGTAATAAGTATATTATAGAACGTAGAAAAAAATAATTGATATATGGCACGTTCATTAAAGAAAGGACCTTACGTTTCTCATAAACTTGAGAAAAAAATACAAGCAAATCTTGAATCAGGAAAAAAATCAGTAATCAAAACTTGGTCTAGAGCCTCTATGATTACACCAGATTCAGTAGGACAAACAATTGCAGTTCATAACGGTCGTCAATTTGTACCAGTTTATGTTACTGAAAATATGGTAGGTCATAAATTAGGAGAGTTTTCACCAACACGTTCTTATAGAGGACATGGTGCTGACAAAAAAAATAAAGGAAAAAAATAGTAGGAAATCATGGGAGTTCGAAAAAAAATAAGAGCACAGCAGATAAAAGAAGAGAAAAAGCAAGTCGCTTTTGCTAAGCTTACGGGGTGTCCTACATCACCAAGAAAAATGCGTTTAGTTGCAGATTTAGTTAGAGGAGTTGAGGTTGAAAAAGCACTTCAGATCTTAAAATTTAACGTAAAAGAAGCATCTATTAATTTAGAAAAATTATTATTGAGTGCCATTTCAAACTGGCAAGCAAAAAATGAAGATGCATCTATTGAAGAGGCAGGTTTATTTGTAAAAGAAATTTTTGTAGATAGCGCTGGAATGTTAAAAAGATTAAGACCAGCACCACAAGGTCGTGCACACAGAATTAGAAAACGCTCTAATCACGTGACTTTAGTCTTAGGAAGTAAAAATGTAAGCAATCAATCATAAGTAGAAATGGGACAAAAAACAAATCCAATAGGAAATCGTTTAGGAATTATCAGAGGATGGGAATCTAACTGGTATGGTGGAAGAAACTACGGTGATAAAATTGCTGAAGATTATAAAATAAGAGAGTATGTAAATGCTCGATTATCAAAAGCAAGTGTTTCATCAGTAATTATTGAGCGTACGCTTAGACTTGTAACCGTTACTATCACTACTGCTAGACCTGGTATTATTATCGGTAAAGGTGGTCAAGAGGTAGACAAGTTAAAAGAAGAACTTAAAAAAATTACTGGTAAGGAAGTTCAAATCAACATATTTGAAATTAAACGTCCAGAGTTAGACGCAAAGCTTGTAGGTGCTAGTATTGCTCGTCAAATTGAGAATAGAATCTCATACAGAAGAGCAATTAAAATGGCAATTGCAGCTACTATGCGTATGAATGCTGAAGGTATTAAAGTTCAAATTTCAGGTCGTTTAAATGGTGCCGAAATGGCACGTTCTGAGCATTTTAAAGAAGGAAGAATTCCTCTTTCTACCTTTAGAGCTGATATTGATTATGCACTAGCTGAAGCCCATACTACTTATGGCCGTTTAGGTGTAAAAGTATGGATAATGAAAGGCGAAGTTTATGGAAAAAGAGAATTGTCACCACTAGTTGGTCTTTCTAAAAAACAAGGAAAGACTTCTGGATCGGATAAACCGGCAGGCTCAAGAAAACCACAAGCTCGTAAAAGAAAATAAATTTTTAAAATTTAGAAGGTAAAATGTTACAGCCAAAGAGAGTTAAATATCGTAAAGTACAGAAGGGGAAAGGGCAGATGACTGGAAATTCTAATAGAGGGCACCAACTTTCTAACGGAACGTTTGGGATCAAAGCTTTAGAACAAGACTTACTTACATCTCGTCAAATCGAGGCAGCACGTATTGCGGCAACTCGTCATATGAAAAGAGAAGGTCAATTATGGATTAAAATATTTCCAGATAAGCCAATTACCAAAAAACCATTAGAAGTTCGTATGGGTAAAGGTAAAGGAGCTCCAGAATATTTTGTAGCCGTAGTTAAACCTGGAAGAATAATGTTTGAAGTAGGTGGAGTACCTGCTCACGTAGCAAAAGAAGCTTTACGTTTAGCAGCACAAAAACTACCTGTGAAAACAAAGTTTATAGTTGCTAGAGATTTTGATAACGCTTAATAACCGATTAAGAAAATGAAACAATCAGAGATTATAGAATTATCAACTGAAGAGTTAAAAGAACAACTTGGAAGTTTAAAAAAGAACTATACAGATCTAAAAATGGCTCATGCAATTTCACCATTGGAAGCACCATTGCAATTAAGAGTACTTAGAAGAACTGTAGCACGTGTAGCTACTGAATTAACTAAAAGAGAATTACAATAATTGTATTCAGAAGTAAAAGATGGAAAAAAGAAATCTTAGAAAAGAAAGAATAGGTGTAGTTTCTAGTAACAAAATGGAGAAATCTATTGTAGTTGCTGAAGTTAAAAAAGTGAAACACCCTATGTACGGAAAATTCGTGTTAAGTACTAAAAAGTATGTGGCACATGATGAGAAAAATGATTGCAATATTGGAGATACTGTTAGAATAATGGAAACACGTCCTATGAGTAAATCAAAACGTTGGAGATTAGTAGAAATCCTAGAAAGAGCTAAATAATTATGTTACAAACAAGAATCAAGATTAAGAGTAGCAGATAATACTGGAGCAAAGGAAGTTTTAGTAATCCGTGTTTTAGGAGGAACCAAAAAACGTTATGCATCAATTGGTGATAAAATTGTTGTAGCAGTTAAAGATGCTACTCCAAATGGAAACGTTAAAAAAGGTCAAGTAGCTAAAGCAGTAGTTGTAAGAACGAAGAAAGAAATTAGAAGAAAAGACGGATCTTATATTCGTTTTGATGACAATGCATGTGTATTGATTGATAATACTTCTGGTGAAATGAAAGGAACTCGTGTATTCGGTCCTGTTGCAAGAGAGCTTCGTGAAAAACAATTTATGAAAATTGTATCATTAGCACCTGAAGTGCTTTAATAAACTTAAGATGATGAAGTTAAAGATAAAATCAGGAGATACTGTTAGAGTAATTGCAGGTGATCATAAAGGTGAAGAAGGAAAAGTAGTTACTATTATTTCCAAGTAAGAACAGAGCAATTGTTGAAGGTGTTAATATGATATCTAAACATACAAAGCCAAGTGCACAAAATCCACAAGGAGGAATTGTGAAAAAGGAAGCTTCAATTCATATTTCTAATTTAATGTTACTCGAAAATGGAGAAGCAACCAAAGTTGGTTTTAGAATAGAAGGTGAGAAAAAAGTTAGGTTTTCTAAAAAATCTGATAAAGTAATTTAATCATGGCTTATATACCAAGACTTAAAGAAGAATATAAGAGCAAGAGTTATAAAAGCTCTTTCTGAAGAATTTGGCTACAAAAATGTAATGCAAGTTCCTAAATTACAAAAAATTGTAATTAGTAAAGGAGTTGGTGCTGCAGTAGCTGATAAGAAATTAATTGATTATGCCGTTGAAGAATTGACTAAAATTACTGGTCAAAAAGCAGTTTCAACCATATCTAAAAAAGACGTTGCAACCTTTAAATTACGTAAAGGAATGCCAATTGGTGCAAAAGTAACTTTACGTGGTGAAAAAATGTACGAATTTTTAGATAGATTGGTAACAGCATCCTTACCACGTGTAAGAGATTTCAGCGGAATTAAAGAAAATGGTTTCGATGGAAGAGGAAACTACAATTTAGGTATTACTGAACAAATCATTTTCCCTGAAATTGATATTGATAAAGTAAACAAAATTAGTGGTATGGATATTACATTTGTAACATCTGCAGCTACTGATAAAGAAGCAAAATCATTATTAACAGAATTAGGTTTACCATTTAAAAAGAATTAAGAGATGGCTAAAGAATCAATGAAAGCCCGTGAGGTTAAAAGAAAAAAGGTAGTAGCAAAATATGCTGAAAAACGCAAAGCTTTAAAAGAAGCTGGTGATTATGATGCTTTACAAAAATTACCTAAAAATGCTTCACCTATTCGTGTACACAATCGTTGTAAATTAACTGGAAGACCAAAAGGTTATATGAGACAATTTGGTATTTCACGTGTTACATTTCGTGAAATGGCAAATCAAGGGTTAATACCTGGAGTAAGAAAAGCAAGTTGGTAAAATTATAAATTGGTTTCAGGTTCAATGTTAAATTGAAAACCAAAACCGCAAATAAATAAATAATGATTACAGATCCAATCGCAGATTATCTAACTAGAGTTAGAAATGCAATTATGGCAGGACACAGAGTTGTTGAAATTCCTGCTTCTAACATAAAAAAAGAAATAACTAAGATTTTATTTGATCAAGGTTATATTTTAAGCTACAAGTTTGAAGCTGACAAAGTTCAGGGAACTATTAAAATTGCTTTAAAATATGATAAAGAATCAAAGATCTTCAGTTATTAAAAAATTACAACGAGTAAGTACACCAGGTTTACGTAAGTATGTTGGTGCTGACGAAATGCCACGTGTATTAAACGGATTAGGGATAGCAATAGTTTCTACATCAAAAGGAGTTATGACAGGTAAAAAAGCAAGTCAGGAACATGTTGGTGGTGAAGTTTTATGTTACGTATATTAATAAAGAACTAAACAAAGATGTCAAGAATAGGAAAAAACCCAATAACTATACCAGCAGGTGTTACATTTGAAATAAATGAGAATGTAATTACTGTTAAAGGTAAATTGGGTGAGTTAACTCAAGAAATTAAAGATGATATTACTGTTAAAGTTGAAGATGGACAGGTTATAGTAGAACGTCCATCGGATAGTATAAGACCATAAAGCAAGACATGGTTTGTACAGAGCTTTAATTAATAATATGATTGAAGGTGTTTCAAAAGGATGGACTAAACAATTGAATTGGTTGGTGTAGGTTATAGAGCTAGCAATCAAGGTCAGATATTAGATTTAGCTTTAGGATTTTCTCACAATATTATTTTAGAAGTAGCTCCTGAAGTTCAAGTTGAAACAGTTTCAGAAAAAGGAAAGAATCCAATAGTAAAATTAACTTCATTTGATAAACAATTAGTTGGTGCATGTTGCGGCTAAGATTCGTTCTTTCCGTAAACCAGAACCATACAAAGGAAAAGGAGTTAAATTTGTAGGTGAAATATTAAGAAGAAAAGCAGGTAAATCTGCATAATAATATAAAGTATTATGGCATTATCAAAGCTTCAAAGAAGAGTTAGAATTAAGCATAGAATTAGAAAAGTTGTAGTTGGTACAGCTACTAGACCACGTTTATCGGTGTTTAGAAGTAATAAAGAAATTTATGCTCAATTAGTAGATGACAACACAGGTACAACTTTAGTATCAGTTTCATCAAGAGATAAAGAAATTGAAGCAACAGGTTCAAAAATAGAAATTGCAAAAGTAGTAGGTAAAAGTATCGCTGAAAAAGCAAATAAAAGCTGGTGTTGAAGCTGTTGCATTCGATAGAAATGGATTTTTGTATCACGGTAGAGTTAAAGCTCTAGCAGACGCTGCAAGAGAAGCAGGTTTAAAATTTTAGTAAATTATGTATCATAAATACAATAACGTAGAAAGAGTTAAACCTAGCGGGTTAGAACTAAAAGATCATTTAGTTGGTGTACAAAGAGTTACTAAAGTAACTAAAGGGGGTAGAGCATTTGGTTTTTCAGCTATTGTTGTAGTTGGAGATGGAAATGGTGTTGTTGGACACGGATTAGGTAAATCTAAAGATGTAGCTTCAGCAATTGCAAAAGCAATTGAAGATGCAAAGAAAAATTTAGTAAGAATTCCTATTATTAAACAAACTTTACCTCACGAACAAAAAGGTAAATTTGGTGGAGCAAAAGTATTTTTAAAACCAGCTTCACATGGTACAGGAGTTATTGCTGGTGGTGCAGTACGTGCGGTACTTGAATCAGTTGGAGTACATGATGTACTTTCAAAATCTCAAGGATCATCAAATCCTCACAATGTTGTAAAAGCAACTTTTGATGCTTTATTACAATTGCGTAGTGCTAGTATGATTGCTAAGGAAAGAGGAATTTCTTTAGAAAAAGTATTTAAAGGATAAAACAAGGATACGATGGCAAAAATAAGAGTAACACAGGTAAAAAGTAAAATTAGACGTCCTCAAACTCAAAAAAGAACATTAGAGGCACTAGGTTTGCGAAAGATGAATCAAGTAGTTGAACATGAAGCTACTCCTTCAATCCTTGGAATGGTAAATACAGTTAAACACTTAGTTTCTGTTGAAGAAATTAAATAACATTTTATAGAGTATGACATTAAATAACTTAAAACCTGCTGAAGGATCAGTTAAAAATCAGGGTAAACGTATAGGTAGAGGTCAAGGATCTGGTAAAGGTGGTACTGCTACTAGAGGTCATAAAGGAGCAAAATCTCGTTCTGGATATTCTAGAAAAGTAGGATTTGAAGGTGGTCAAATGCCTTTACAAAGACGTGTGCCTAAATTTGGTTTTAAAAATATTAACCGTGTGGAATATGTAGGTGTAAATTTACATAAACTTCAAGAATTGGTTGATAATAACAAAATTACTGATACGGTAACGTTTGATATTTTAATTGAGAATCGCTTAGCTCGTAAAAATGATCTAGTAAAAATATTAGGTTATGGTGAGTTAAAGGCAAAATTAAATGTAACAGTTCACAAATTTACAGCAACTGCAAAAGCTGCTATTGAAAATGCTGGAGGTACAGCAGAAACGTTATAATTTATTATAGATGAAAAAATTTATACAAACCATAAAGGATATTTGGACAATTGAAGAGCTTAGAAATAAGATTTTGTTGACACTTGGATTTATGGCAATTTATCGTTTTGCTGCTCAAGTTCCACTTCCTGGTATTGACATTACTGTTGCTCAGGCGGCTTTAAAAAATCAAACTAGTGGTGGAGGAATCTTAAGTATTTTAGATATGTTTACTGGGGGTGCATTTGCTCAAGCTTCAATTGTTGCTTTAGGGATTATGCCTTACATTTCTGCATCTATTGTGGTGCAGTTAATGGGAATTGCAGTTCCATATTTACAAAAGCTTCAAAAAGATGGTGAAAGTGGTAGAAAAAAAATAAACCAAATTACACGTTGGTTAACTATTGCAATTACAATGGTTCAAGGACCAGCATATATTACTAATATTTATCAATTAATTCCATCATCAGCGTTCTACATTAGTGGATCAATGTTTTGGATTACTTCAATGGTTATTTTAACTTCGGGTACTATTTTTGCGATGTGGCTTGGAGAAAAAATTACTGATAAAGGTATTGGTAATGGTATTTCATTATTGATAATGATTGGTATTATTGCTCGTTTCCCAGCTTCATTTATTCAAGAAGTAGTTTCAAAAGCTACCGCTTCAAATGGTGGGTTGATTATGATCTTAATTGAAGTGATTTTATGGTTCTTGGTAATCTTAGTTTGTGTATATCTAGTAACTGCTGTTCGTAAAATACCAGTTCAATATGCTAGAAAAACAGTTGCTGGTACCATTAAAAATGTTGCTTCAGGAGCTAGAGATTACATTCCTTTGAAATTGAATTCATCGGGTGTAATGCCAATTATTTTTGCACAGGCAATTATGTTTGCGCCAGCTTTGTTGGCGAGTTCAGACAATGAAACTGTTAAAGCAATTGGTATTGAATTTACAAATATGTTTGGTTTGTGGTATAATTTGTTATTTGCATTTTTAATTATAATTTTTAGTTATTTTTACACTGCAATTACAATTCCTACAAATAAAATGGCTGATGATTTAAAAAGAAGCGGTGGTTTTATTCCTGGAATTAGACCAGGTAAAGATACTGGTGATTTGTTAGATAGAATTCTATCGCTTAATTACATTTCCAGGGTCTTTATTTTTAGCATTGGTGGCTATATTACCTGCAATTGTGGTTAAATTTGGTTTAACGCAATCTTGGGCTTTATTTTATGGAGGAACATCTTTGTTAATTATGGTTGGAGTTGCAATCGATACAATACAGCAAATTAACTCACATTTATTAAATCGTCATTATGATGGTTTAATGAAAAAGGGAACTAAAAGAAAAGCAATAGCATAATGGCAAAACAATCAGCCATACAACAAGACGGAACCATTACGGAAGCATTATCAAATGCTATGTTTCGTGTAGAGTTGGAAAATGGACATGTAGTAACAGCACATATATCAGGTAAAATGCGTATGCATTATATTAAACTTTTACCAGGTGATAAAGTGAAGTTAGAAATGAGTCCATATGATTTAACAAAAGCAAGAATTACTTACAGATATTAAAGTATAGAATCCGATGAAAGTTAGAACATCAGTTAAAAAGAGAAGTGCCGAGTGCAAAATTGTACGTAGAAAAGGCAGATTATATGTAATCAATAAAAAGAATCCTAGATTTAAACAAAGACAAGGATAGTTATGGCAAGAATAGCAGGTATTGATATTCCAAAAAATAAAAGAGGTGTTATTGCACTAACGTATATTTTTGGAATTGGTAAAAGCAGAGCTAAAGAAATTTTAGCTGCAGCAAAAGTTGATGAAAACACAAAAGTTCAAGATTGGACTGATGATGAAATTCACGGCATTCGTGAACAAGTTGGAGAGTTTACTATTGAAGGTGAATTGCGTTCAGAAATTCAATTAAACATTAAACGTTTAATGGATATTGGATGTTATAGAGGAATACGTCATAGATCTGGATTACCTTTAAGAGGTCAAAGAACTAAAAACAATTCTAGAACTAGAAAAGGTAAGCGTAAAACTGTAGCTAACAAGAAAAAAGCAACTAAATAATAACTAATATTATGGCAAAAGTAAGTACAAAAACTAAAAAACGTAAAGTTATTGTTGAGGCTGTTGGAGAAGCACACATCACAGCTTCATTCAACAATATAATTATTTCACTTACCAATAAAAAAGGTGATGTAATTTCTTGGTCATCAGCTGGGAAAATGGGATTTAGAGGTTCAAAAAAGAATACTCCTTATGCTGCTCAATTGGCTGCAGAAGATTGTGCAAAAGTTGCGCATGAAGCAGGTATGAGAAAAGTAAAAGTGTATGTAAAAGGACCAGGTAACGGAAGAGAATCTGCAATTAGATCAATTCACAATTTAGGAATTGAAGTTTCGGAAATTATTGACGTTACACCTATGCCGCACAACGGTTGTAGACCACCAAAAAGAAGAAGAGTATAATTAAATAAATTTTAACCAATAGGATTGTTAGATTATCGAAGGAGAAAGCCTTAATTCATAATCCCTATTATTAATCAATTAGAAATGGCAAGATATACAGGACCAAAAACTAAAATTGCTCGTAAGTTTGGCGAAGCAATATTTGGAGAAGATAAGTCTTTTGAAAAAAGAAATTATCCTCCAGGACAACACGGAGCTAATAAGCGTAGAGGAAAAAAATCAGAATACGCTATTCAGTTAGAAGAAAAACAAAAAGCTAAATATACTTACGGTATTTTAGAAAGACAATTTGCAAACATATTTAAAAAAGCATCTTCTTCGTCTGGAGTTACAGGTGAAATTTTATTACAACTTTGCGAATCTCGTTTAGACAACGTAGTTTACAGATTAGGAATTGCTCCTTCTCGTAGTGCTGCACGTCAGTTAGTTTCTCACCGTCACATCACTGTAAATGGTGAATTAGTAAACATTCCATCTTATTCTTTAAATGCTGGAGACGTTGTTGCTGTTAGAGAAAAATCAAAATCATTAGTTGCTATTGAAGATTCTTTAGCAAAAAGAAATGATGTTTATGAATGGCTTACTTGGAATGCTGATACAAAACAAGGAAATTTTGTTACTGTACCAGAAAGAGTTCAAATTCCAGAAAATATCAAGGAACAATTAATAGTAGAGTTATACTCTAAATAATTTTAAAGATACCAATTCAATTATGGCAATTTTAAATTTTCAAAAGCCCGATAAAGTGATAATGATTGAATCTACTGATTTTGCAGGTAGATTCGAGTTTAGACCGTTAGAACCAGGTTTTGGTTTAACTGTTGGTAACGCTTTAAGACGCGTATTGCTGTCTTCACTTGAAGGTTTTGCAATTACATCGCTTCGTATTGAAGGAGTTGAGCATGAATTTTCAACCATTACAGGTGTTGTTGAAGACGTAACTGAAATTATTTTGAACTTGAAGCAAGTTCGTTTTAAGAAACAAATTGATGATTCAGAAAGAGAAACTGTAAATATTACCATTTCTAATCAAAATCAGTTAACTGCCGGAGATTTACAAAAATATATTTCTGGTTTCCAAGTATTAAATCACGATTTAGTGATTTGTAATATGGAAAAATCAGTTTCAATTTCTTTTGAAATTACAGTTGAAAAGGGAAGAGGTTTTGTACCTGCTGAAGAAAATAAAAAATCTGGAGTAGCAATAGGAACCATTTTTACAGATTCAATATTTACACCAATAAAAAATGTAAAATATGCTGTTGAAAACTTTCGTGTTGAACAAAAAACGGATTATGAAAAATTAGTATTTGATATAACTACTGATGGTTCTATAGCTCCAAAAGATGCCTTAACGGAAGCTGCAAAAATTTTAATCCATCATTTTATGTTATTCTCTGATGAGCGTATTACATTAGAAGCTGATGAGATTGCTCAAACTGAAACATATGATGAAGAATCATTACATATGCGTCAGTTGCTAAAAACTAAGTTAGTGGATATGGATTTATCTGTTAGAGCACTAAACTGTTTAAAAGCTGCAGAAGTTGATACTTTAGGTGACTTGGTATCGTTCAATAAAAACGACTTGATGAAGTTCCGTAACTTTGGAAAAAAATCTTTAACAGAATTAGATGAACTAGTTCATAATAAAGGTTTGAACTTTGGAATGGATTTAAGCAAATATAAATTAGATAAAGATTAATTAAACATACGTTTTAATTAAGATAAGATATAACAGAAATGAGACACGGAAAGAAATTTAATCATTTAGGAAGACAAACTGCACATAGAAAAGCTATGTTTGCAAATATGGCTTGTTCTTTAATTGAACACAAGCGCATAAATACGACTGTTGCTAAAGCAAAAGCTTTGCGTCAGTTTGTAGAACCATTAATTACAAAATCTAAAGAAGATACTACACACAATCGTAGAATTGTATTTAGTTATTTAAGAAATAAATATGCTGTTACTGAATTATTTAAAGAAGTTTCAGTAAAGGTTGCTGACAGACCAGGAGGGTATGTTCGTATTATAAAATTGGGAAATCGTCAAGGTGATAATGCACCTATGGCTATGATTGAACTTGTTGATTATAACACAACTTACAATCCAAACAGCAAAAAGAAAAAGAAAACAACTCGTAGAGGTAAAACTAAAAATGTAGAAGCTGTAGAATCAGCAGCTACTGAAACTGAAGTAACTTCGGAGGAAAAATAAAAAAGTTAATGATAATTCGTTAATAACATTTAAAGGGTAAACTAACAATAGTTTATCCTTTTTTTTATATTTGAAAACTAAAAAAATAAATAAGAAGTAGTTAAGAAATGAAATATTCAGAACGTAAAAAAGCAATTTTGCTTTTAGCAGATGGTACGATTTTCGAAGGGAAATCAATTGGTAAGGAGGGAACGGCATTTGGAGAGATATGTTATAATACTGGAATGACAGGTTATCAGGAAGTGTTTACAGATCCTTCATATTTTGGACAATTAATGTTAACTACCAATGCACATATTGGAAATTATGGTATAAATAATGATGAAATTGAATCAGATTCAATCAAAATTTCCGGATTGGTTTGTAAAAATTTTAGTTTTCATTATTCAAGAGATAATGCTCAAGATTCACTTGAAAATTATTTTGAAAAAGAAAATGTATTGGCAATTTCTGATATTGATACCAGAGCTGTAGTTCGTTATATTAGAGATAAAGGAGCCATGAACGCAGTAATTTCTACTGAAACTAATATTGATAGTTTGAAAGAAAAATTAAATTCTGTTCCTGATATGAAAGGTTTAGAATTGGCCTCAAAAGTTTCAACTAAAGAACCTTATTTTTTTGGGGATGAAAATGCTACGATATAAAATTTCAGCCTTGGATATAGGAATTAAAAAGAATATTTTAAGAAACTTAGCCAAAAGAGGATGCTATATTAAAGTTTTTCCATACAATGCTACTTTTGACGAAATGAATGCTTTTAATCCAGATGGATATCTTTTTATCAAACGGACCTGGAGATCCAGAACCTTTAAAAGAAGCTCAAATTTTAGCAAAAGAAATTATTAAGCGAAATTTACCTTTGTTTGGAATTTGTTTGGGACATCAAATTATTGCATTGGCCAATGGGATTGCAACATATAAAATGCATAACGGGCACAGAGGAATCAACCATCCTGTTAAAAATTTAATAACGGGAAAAGGGGAAATTACTTCTCAAAATCATGGATTTGTGGTTGATAAAGAAGCAAGTTGAAAAACATCCAGATTTTGAAGTTACACATGTACATTTAAACGATAATACTTTGGCTGGAATGAGAATGAAGAATAAAAATTGTTTTTCAGTTCAATATCATCCTGAAGCAAGTCCAGGACCACATGATTCATCCTATTTATTCGATCAGTTTATTGAGAATATAAGAGCTTTTAAAAATTAAGCATAAAAGCCACTAAATAAAATAGTTAGTGGCTTTTTTTATTCCTTAAAACGAAAACGTTATCGTATAAAAAGACATATTAAATCGGGTGATTTAGCCTTTTTATTTGTAACTTTGAACAAGAAAATAACTTTAAAAACTATAATAAAATGAGTATTATTATTAAATATTCACGCAAGACAAATTTTTGATTCAAGAGGAAATCCAACAGTAGAAGTTGATGTAGTTACAGAAAATGGAATTTTAGGAAGAGCAGCAGTACCATCTGGAGCTTCAACAGGAGAACATGAAGCAGTGGAATTACGTGATGGTGGAAAAGCATTATATGGGAAAAGGCGTTTTAAAAGCCGTGAAAAATGTAAATGATATAATTGCAGAAGAAATTAATAGGAATTTCAGTTTTTGAACAAAACTACATCGATCAAATCATGATTGAATTAGATGGAACTAAAAACAAATCTAAATTAGGAGCAAATGCTATTTTAGGTGTTTCTTTAGCAGTTGCAAAAGCAGCAGCTCAATGAATTGGAAATGCCATTATATCGTTATGTTGGTGGTGTAAATGCAAACACATTTCCTGTGCCAATGATGAATATTATTAATGGTGGTTCACATTCTGATGCGCCTATTGCTTTTCAGGAGTTTATGATTATGCCAGTTGATGCTAAAAACTTTACTGAGGCTATTACAAATGGGTACTGAAATTTTCCACAATTTGAAAAAAGTATTCACGATCGAGGTTTAAGTACTGCTGTAGGTGATGAAGGTGGATTTGCACCAACTTTCTGATGGAACTGAAGATGCTATAGAAACATATTAAAAGCTATTGAGAATGCAGGATATAAACCTGGAGATGAAGTGAAATTGCTTTAGATTGTGCTGCTGCTGAATTTTATGTAGATGGAAAATATGACTATACTAAGTTTGAAGGAGATAAAGGAAAAATTAGAACATCTGAGGAACAAGCTGATTATTTAGCTGAATTGTCTGCAAAATATCCAATTATTTCTATTGAAGATGGTATGGATGAAAACGATTGGGAAGGTTGGAAATATTTAACTGAAAAAATTGGTAATAAAGTTCAATTAGTTGGAGATGATTTATTTGTTACTAATGTTGAACGTTTATCTAGAGGTATTGAAAAAGGTATTGCAAATTCAATTTTGATTAAAGTAAATCAAATAGGAACATTAACTGAAACTATTGCTGCTGTTAATATGGCTCATAATGCAGGTTATACTTCTGTAATGTCTCATCGTTCAGGAGAAACAGAAGATAATACAATTGCTGATTTAGCAGTTGCATTAAATTGTGGTCAAATTAAAACAGGTTCTGCTTCTCGTTCAGACAGAATGGCTAAATACAATCAGTTATTAAGAATTGAAGAAGAATTGGGAAGCGTTGCTTATTACCCACAAGCTAAGGCATTCAAAATTTAAGACAATCAAAATTATAAGATTATTAAAAAGTCGGGAATTATCCCGACTTTTTTTGTTTATGTAACAATATATACATTATATCAAAAACATTATTTAAAAATCTTTCAAAATATAGGTAAAATCATTAAATTCGCTATAGTTAAAAAAATAAAACTGAATTAATTTTATACAATTAAAGCAATGTCAAAAACCGCGATTTTAGAAGTAGATGGTAAAAAATATGAATTTCCTGTTTATAAGGGAACCGAAAATGAGATTGCCATGGATATTAGTACCCTTAGAAGTGTTACAAATGGTTTAATTACATTAGATACAGGTTATAAAAATACTGGATCTTGTGAAAGTAAAATTACTTTTTTAGATGGTGAAAAAGGGATTTTACGACATAGAGGATATAGCATTGAAGAGCTAACTAAAAAAGCAAGTTTTTTGGAAGTTGCATTTTTAATTATTTTTGGAGAATTACCAACAAAAGCACAATTGGAAAAATTTGAAATTGACATTAAAGGTCAATCGATGGTTAATGAAGAAATGAAAGATATTGTTGAAGGATTTCCAAAATCTGCACATCCAATGGGTATGTTGTCATCGCTTACAAGTGCTTTAACTGCATTTAATCCTGGCATTGTTAATGTTCATTCTGAGCAAGATATGTATAATGCAATTGTTAAAATATTAGGAAAGTTTCCGGTTTTAGCAACTTGGGCACATAGAAGAAATAATGGATTGCCATTAAATTATTCAGATAATTCTTTGGATTATATTTCAAATTTAATGCAATTAATGTTTAAAATTCCTACAGAACAATATAGAATTAATCCAATTGCTGTTAAAGCATTAGATGAATTATTAATTCTTACACGAAGATCACGAGCAAAACTGTTCAACATCAACTGTTCGTATTGTAGGTTCATCAGGAGCGGGATTATTTGCCTCACTTTCTGCTGGTGTTTCTGCACTTTGGGGGCCACTTCATGGTGGAGCAAATCAAGCTGTAATAGAAATGTTAGAAGCGATTCAAAATGACGGTGGTGATGTTGATAAATTTATTGCAAAAGCAAAAGATAAGGATGATCCATTTCGATTAATGGGATTTGGGCATAGAGTTTATAAAAACTTTGACCCAAGAGCACGAATTATTAAAAATGCTGTGATGATGTTATTTGAAGATTTAAAATTGAATGATCCAATTTTAAAAATTGCGAAACATTTAGAGGAAGTAGCCCTAAAAGATGAGTATTTTGTTGACCGTAAATTATATCCAAATGTAGATTTCTATTCAGGAATTATATATAGAGCTTTAGGAATTCCAGTTTCAATGTTTACCGTGATGTTTGCAATAGGTCGTTTACCAGGTTGGATTGCACAATGGAAGGAAATGAGAGAAAATAACGAACCAATTGGAAGACCACGTCAATTATATACAGGGGAGGCTTTACGTTCGTTTAAAACATTTGAGGAAAGATAAAAACTTTTAATTTTAAAATATTAATAAAACCTCGTATTAATTTATGAGGTTTTCTTATTTTTACGTCAAAATATTAGCAATATGTTAAAATTAAATGTTCACGACGAAACCTCTCGTCTAAGGGCTGTAGTATTAGGAACTGCGGAAAGTTGCGGGCCTATTCCTAAAATAGAAGAAGCTTATGATCCTAAGTCAATTGAACATATTAAACTTGGGACATATCCTTTAGAAAAAGATATGATTGCAGAAATGGAGGCCTTAAATGCAGTTTTTGAAAAGTACAATGTAAAAGTTTACAGACCAAAAGTTATAAAGGATTACAACCAAATATTTTCAAGAGATATTGCTTTTGTTATTGAAGATAAATTAATAGTTTCAAATATTTTACCAAACCGAGAAAATGAAATTGAAGCTATCCAATATGTTATAGATGATATTGATCCAGCTAAAGTTATTGAAACCTCTGATGATATTCATTTTGAAGGTGGAGATATAATGCCTTGGGGAAATTATATTTTTATTGGTACTTATAAAGGAGCTGATTATTCAGATATTATTACTGCCAGAACTAATATGAAAGGTGTAAATTTTATTAAAGAATTATTTCCTCATAAAATAGTAAAGGAATTTGATTTGGTTAAATCCAATACCAATGCCAAAGAAAATGCCCTTCATTTAGATTGTTGTTTTCAACCAGTTGGAAAAAACAAAGCAATTATTTACAAAGGAGGTTTTAAAGATGAGCTAGATTATCAGTTTTTAGTTGATTTATTTGGAATGGAAAATTTATTTCATATAACAAAAGATGAAATGTATCAAATGTATTCAAATGTTTTTTCAATTTCACCAGAGGTGATAGTCTCAGAAAAAAACTTTACACGTTTAAATAATTGGTTGCGCCAGCAAGGTTTTATTGTTGAAGAAGTTCCTTATGGAGAAATTTCAAAGCAAGAGGGTTTGTTAAGATGTTCAACAATGCCGTTAATAAGAGATTAGTTTTATGCAACAAGTAACAAATACAATTTTAATGATACGTCCTGTTTCGTTTCGGATGAATGAGCAAACCGCTGTTAATAATTATTATCAGAAAGTTTTATCAAATTTAACACCTGAAAATGTTCAATTTAAAGCCCTTCAAGAGTTTGATAATTTTGTTGAAAAACTTAGGTCAAAAGGGGTAAATGTAATTGTTGTAAACGACATAATTGAACCCGATACACCAGATTCAATTTTCCCGAATAACTGGGTTTCTTTTCACGAAAATGGAGATGTTGGTTTGTATCCAATGTTTGCTAAAAACAGGAGATTGGAGCGGCGTGAAGATATTTTAGATACTTTGGAAAGTAAAGGATTTGAGATTATGAATATTGTAGATTATACGTCTGCTGAATCTGAAGGTGTGTTTTTAGAAGGTACTGGAAGTTTATTGCTAGATAGGGTGAATCAAAAAGCATACTGTGCATTGTCTCCAAGAGCTGATGAAGATTTATTTATTGAGTTTTGTGAAGATTTTGAATATACACCAGTTTCTTTTGTAGCATATCAAACTGTGAATAATGAAAGGTTACCTATTTATCATACAAATGTTATGATGTGTTTGGCTGAAGATTTTGCAGTTATTTGTTCGGATTGTATTGATGATAAAAAAGAACGAAAAAATGTTTTAAATCATTTGAAGGAAGATGGTAAAGAAATAATAACCATTTCTGAAGGTCAGGTAACTAATTTTGCAGGAAATATGTTACAAGTATTAGGTGAAAATGATAAACGTTATTTAGTGATGTCTAAATCAGCTTATGAAAGTTTGAATAAGCATCAACTTAACAGTATTGAAAAACATTGTGAAATAATATACAGTTCACTGGATACCATTGAAGCCTGTGGAGGAGGAAGTGCAAGATGCATGATGGCTGAAGTTTTTTTACCAAAATTGAACAAAGTATAATTGAAAATTCGTAATTTTAGAAATGCTTTCAAAAAAAACTAAATACGGACTAAAGGCTTTGAGTTATCTGGCTAAGCAGGATAAAAATGTGCCCGTGTTGATTTCTGATATTTCTGAATCTGAAAACATTTCAAAGAAGTTTTTGGAAAGTATTTTATTGACACTAAAAAAGAGCGGAATTTTATCTTCAAAAAAAGGAAAGGGTGGTGGATACTATCTTTTAAAAAACCCAAACGAGATAAAAATTGCAACAATAATTCGACTTTTGGAAGGGCCAATTGCAATGCTACCTTGTGTTAGTTTGAATTACTACGAAAAATGTGACGATTGCAAAAGTGAAGAGCGTTGCAGTTTGAATATTTTAATGGCAGAAGTTAGGGACAGTACTTTAAAAATTCTTGAAAATAAAACTTTAGCAAATTTTAATTGTGGAGATTAATTGGTAACATTCATAATTTAATATACAAAAAAACCGAACATTTTGTTCGGTTTTTTGTTTTCAACTAATTGATAATTATTTCTTTAAGGTTCTAACATAACTAACAATGTACCACATATCATCTTGGTCTGGAATTTTCTTTTCATAATTTGGCATATCGTCTCTACCAAAGTAACTTTTATAAAATATGGCACCATCAGTTTGTGCTTGGAATTCTTTAGATGAAAAATCACCTAAATCACCATCAACTTCTGCTGCTTTTGTGCCATCTCCTAAACCAGCTTTACCATGGCACGACGCACAATGTTTAGCATATAATGCTTTTCCATCAGCAATATTATCAGCACTTGCTTCAGTTGGGTTTTTCATGCTTTTGTATTTTGCAGGTACTACCCATTCTTCTTGAGCAAATTTAGTGAAAGAGAAAAGTCCTAAACTAATCACTCCTAAAATCATTAAAATTTTAATTGTCTTCATTTTTTTGTTTTTATTTATAATTTATTACTAATATATTAACAAATACAATACCAAACAAGTATAATTGTTTGTGTATTTGTTATTCTTCTGATTTTAATTCGATGACCTTACCTTCTTTTTTTATTTTAAATAAATTTATTACTGTATATAAATAATTGGCCCATACACCAACCAATAAAATAGTTAAAACAATGTACATCCAAAGAGGGGCAGCTTCAGACCATAAGGTATTTTTTTCTTTCATAACTGGCATTTTTACATGTGTTCCCCATTTTATGGTTTTTTCTTGAAATACATTTCCAAAATCATCATTATCTTGAATAGAAACAATTACAGTTAAATCACCATCTTCATCACCAGGAATATCTGTTGGAAATTCAAATTCAAATTCTCCACTCTCCAGTGACTCTTCTGCAATACGCATATTTGAAAGCATGCCTTTAACAGCAATTATAATATCCGCTTCTTCAGCCAAAGTTTCAACACCTAAACTATCTATCATAAAGGCTTTAACAAAAACTGTTTTTATACTGTCAATTTCTTCAAGTCTAAGGTCAATATTTAAATCTTTAACAGCAATAGTTTCTTCTTGGCTATCCAAAGCATCGCTACCATCAAATCGGGCTACTAAATTTATATAACCACTTTCGTCTATTAGGTATTTCTGATTTTCTGGAATAATAATTTGGGCAATTCCTTCATCTGAAGTTTTTGAAGTGCCTAAAAGAACTTCATTGTCATTTAAAACGTTGAAAAAACCAATTTCAGCTTGAAAAACAGGTATTTTATCTTTTCTGTCTTTTTTATTTTGACCAACAAAACTTACTTCCAACAACCTTGAATTGTCAGTTTTTTTAACTGTTTTAAAATTGTAAAGCATCTTGTAATCATTAACAGTCGCTTCTTGGGCAATACTATTAGTTAAAAATAGCAGTGTAATTATTAAAGAAGTAAAAAATGAGTATTTATTAATAGTACTTTTCATAATTTCTAATTTTATGGTTACTTCTCAGTTGTTGTTTGAGGTTTCTTTTTTTTGTTTTTTACATTTTCTCTTTCATAATCAATAATACCAGACATTGGTATGATTGGAACAAACTTAACTAAAAGTGTAAATAGTAGACAGAAAGCCGCAATTCCAGCAAAAGTTAAAGACCATTCAATCCAGGTAGCTGTATAATGTATAAATTCAGGTCTAGTATCTTGAATTGGTAAATAAGGTGTTTCTAAAGTTGGTACAACAATTAAAAACCTATTTAACCATAGGCCCAATACTGCTATAACTGCTGCGAATGTAATAGATTTTATAGTTCTGAATTTTTTAATAAAAATGATAACTATAGGAACCAAAACACCAATATAATTTGCGAATATGAATTCCCAAAAATAACCAGAGAATAATGTGTTAAGAAGTTGTGTGTCAGTTTGTTTGTGGCTAAACCATCTTGCGAAATATTCACTGAATGTAAAGTATCCAAAAAGCAATGACATTACTAGTAAAATGATACCAGCAACAATAAAATGAGGTTTTCTGATGTATTTTTCTAAATGGAAGAATTTTCTAGTCCCATACATAGCTATAATAATTACTCCAACACCTGAATATAATCCTGCAATAATAAAATACGGTGCAAAAATAGTACTGTTCCAACCAGGTTGAAGTGTTAAACTAAAAATCCAGGCCAGCACTGTGTAGGCAACAATAGCCAAAACAATAATCATTACCGACATAGTTTTGGTTATTTTATGTAATCGCTCTCTTTGGCTAGGTGTATCTTGATAATTTAAAGCTAATGCCTTGTATAATTTTTTTCTCCAATTGGCTACTTTAATATCATTGTTATCACGAAGAATTGCAAAATCAGGGATGAAGGTTAGGTACAAATAAATAAAGCAACCAACCAAATCTGTCATAATTGCAATAATATCCCAGGTAATAGGTGATTGAATTCTAGGATATAAAAATAAATAATGAAGTCTATCTAACCGGCCTATACAAAGTAAAATGAAAATAGGTCCTATAATTAAAGATAATACTGTTATTAGTTCAACTATTCTAGATACGGAGTTTTTCCAAGGTGTTTTAAAAAAATGTAAAATTCCTGAAATAAATGCCCCCGAATAACTAATACCAACAAAAAATATAAAGTTGATGATATAAATACCCCAAACAACATTATCTCTCATTCCTGTAACAATATGTCCTTGGAACAACTGTACAAAAAAAGCATAAACTCCAACCAAAATGATAGCAACCAAGCTGCCAATCCATAGTTTAGTTTTTAAACTGTAATTTTCTAATATTGGAGAAAATTCTTTCACTAATTCTCCTTTTCTTTTATCTACGTTCATAATTGAGAGTTTTAAGGTTAAATTTCACCTTTGCTTTTTAATTCTTGAACAAATGGAACATCTTTATAACGTTCTATTATATCCTCGTCAATGTTAAAACCACGTTCAAGCGGGAACTGGCGGTTTACCTCTGGTAAATAATACACATTTGGTTTGGTGCCTAAATGTTCTAAATATCTGTAGCCAGCGCGGTCTTTAATTAATTGCGAAAAACGAACAGTTTCTTCACCATTGGTAACTATATCTTCGTTTAAATCCCCAAAATAAATAACACCCATAGGGCAAGAAGAAGCACAGTGTGGTAATTTTCCTTGACGCAACATATCAGGGCAGAAATCACACTTCATAACAGTACCCTCTGCTGCAGGAACACTTGTTTCTGGAGAATATGGTTGCGATTTATCATCAAATTTAGCTTTATGTCCCCAATTAAATTGACGAGCAGAATAAGGGCAACTTGTTATACAGAACTTACAGCCTATACAACGATCGTTATCA
The DNA here is from genome assembly GCA_963712085.1 of uncultured Flavobacteriaceae bacterium. Lineage (GTDB taxonomy): Bacteria > Bacteroidota > Bacteroidia > Flavobacteriales > Flavobacteriaceae > Lutibacter. The sequence goes on from CAVQGP010000004.1 coordinate 42,023, forward strand.
ACAAGAACAATATTATCTTCTCTTTTAAAAGTTGCACCAGTTGGGCAAACAGTTACGCAAGGTGGTTCGTCACAATGAAAACATGGTTTTGGTAACCAATAAGGTGAAGCTTCAGGATTGTCTTGAATTAACTGAACTTTCATGAATTCTTCATTGTAGTCTAAATTATGTGCTTTTTGACAGCCTTCAACACATTTACGAGCGTTTTTACATTTTGCCAAATCTATCACCATCACAAACTTTCTGTTTGGAATACCTTTTCTAGACTCTTCTGGTGTAATGAGTGCTTCTGGGTATTTATTGACGTTTGACGCGTCTACTTCAACTATTTTTCCATCAGGAGTTAATAGTCTCATTTTTTCACCCGATAATTCCTTTTCTTCGTCTTGAACTAAATTAGAAATGATCGATGCTCCTGCTACGGCTGTGACGCTAGACATTAATCCTAGTTTCAGGAAATTTCGTCTATTGGTACTGCCTTTTTCAGTTTTTTTATCTTCCATAATATTTAAAATCTGTATAAATAATTGAAACAAATGTTACTATGTAAATTTAGTTACATTGATTAAATCTAATAATGATAAAAGTCATTGAATTTTAAAAAATTATCAATAAAAATGAAGTTAAAACAGGCTTTTATAATGAAACTTAATTATTTTATCGTTCCAAGGTTTAAAGTGATATGAAAAGATATTCATTACCTTCAAATATTTAATTTCTAGAAGATTTTTTTAGTTTAAATAAATTAGAAATTAAATAAAAAATTATTCCCCAAATAGCTATAATGAATACATTTGGGAGTATAAGAAGAAATAAAGGTGTTTTTTTACGTGGAGACCACATAGTTCTTTCGTCGAAAGTTGATTCCTCAACTATTGGGATTCCAATTTTTGCTTTTGTTAAAGCGGTAACGGTTCCATATTCATCACTATCATTTAAAACAACTTGAATAGTTAAATTACCGTCAACACCGGGTATACCATTTTCAATTGGCACTAATATAGAACCTTCGTCATCTGTTTTATACGATTGATCACCAATTTTGAGGGGTTTAAATAGTCGATCTACTCTAACTTGTAATGATTCGCCAGCAATTGGGTTTTTGGAATAAGTATCAACTAAAGTTGCAGCTACATAATTAACACTATCTTTTGTAATTATTTGTGAAGTAATATTTACATCTTTAAAACTGATATTTGTAGATGCTTTTTTGAATAAGTCATTTCCTTTGAAATAGATTGAAATAGTGTAAACACCAGTTGAATCATGTTTAATATTGTTACTATTTTTGAATATAAATTTACTTTTACCATCCATATTAGTTGTTGTAGTGCCCAAACTAATTTCTTCTTCATAGAGCTCATAATTAACGGATAACTCAATATTTGAAATTCCAACGGTTTTTTTATCAATTTTTGAAGTTGCTTTAATCTCAATGTAGGTTTCTTCTCCAATTGTTTTAAAATAATAGGCACTTAATCTAGCATCATTTTTTTCGTTGTTTTGAGCATATGTATTTTGAAAAAATGTACTAAATAAAAATACGCTAGCAAATACAGTTAAAATTTGGCGAATAGTTAAATCAATTTTCATGGCTCCGTATTTTTATCAGTTTTTAATAACCCCTGCTCATCTGCTGTTCTTTGAATAGGTATAATAGGTAAATAGCGCACTAGTATGGTAATAATTAGCAGCGCCATTGCTAATGTTGCGGATGTAATCAGCCATTCATGCATACTTGGGAAATAATGACGCCATTCTTCTGGAACACCCTGTATTGGTAAAAAAGGATGTAACAAAGTTGGTGTAACAATTAGGTAACGTTTCCACCATGAACCTAAAACAACCAATAAACCAATAATAAACATTGGTACCGGTTTTCTTCCTTGTTTGAATAATAAAACAATAACGGGAACAATTAGACCACCAATAATAACAAACCAAAACAATGGTGCAAATTGACCTGTTAGCAATACATTTATGTGAGTAGTAGCTTCTTTTTTTGAAGTAAGTTGTGGTATTAAATACTCATTCAAATTAAAATATAGATAAATTAAACATGTTAATACAAGGAATTTACCTAGTTTATCAAAATGTAAGTCAGTAATGTAGTCTTCTAATTTGTACACCTTTTGTAGTACATATACAACAGATACTAACGCACCAACTCCGGCAACTGCGGCTCCTGAAATAAAATAGGCACCCATATTGGTACTATCCCAACCCACTCTAAATAAGGTTGAAAATAACCATGCATCAATTGTTTGTAGCATAAAACCTACTGGAATAATTAAAAGAGCAATAATATGAATGGATTTAAGTTGAATTTTCTTTTGGGCATCACTCCCTGTCCAATTCAATGAAAGTTTTCCGTACCATTTACTAAGTGTTGGATTTTTTTCCTTGTAATATTTTGTTAATAACCCAAAATCTGGTAATAAAGGGAAATAGAGCAACAGTAAACTAATCACAATGTATGTAGGAATAATGATAACATCCCAAGTAATAGGGGATTGCATTCTTCCATGAATAAATAGGTTTAACAATCTATCAGGTCTACCCATATCAATTGTAATGGTGAGGCCAGCCATAATAATTGCAGCAACTGAAATTATTTCAGCAATTCTAACAATAGGTGTCCTCCATTCATTATTAGTAAGTCTTAGAACTGCAACTGTGACTGTACCAACAAAACTTGTTGCCACAAAAAACACAAAGTTAGAGATGTAAACCCCCCACAATGCATAATCGTTCATGTTGGTCACAACTTGCCCTTGTATAACTTGGTCAATGTAGGCTAAAATTCCAATAACACTAATTACAACAAGTGTCCAGGTCCAAATAACTCCTTTTCTACTAAATTTTTGAGGAGCTAAATCTTGAATAAGTTTTTCGTAATTTTCCATATGCTTAATTATTCAGGTTTTTCAACAGATTTAAAATCAGTGAAACTGTCTAAACCATCTTTAAAATCTACCAATCTATCAACAGGTGGTAAATAGAAAACACTTGGTTTTGTGCCCAAGCCTTCCATTAAACGATACCCGCTTTTGTCTTTTAATAATTTGCTTAATCTAAGGGTTTCTTCTCCGTTGGTTACGGTGTCTTCATATTTGTCTCCAAAATAAAAAACACCATTTGGGCAAGCTGTAACACAATGTGGCAATTGATTTTCTTTTATGGAATGTGGACAAAAATCACATTTATCAACGGTTCCTTTTATACTTGGCATACCAGCAAATTCAACTGAATTATGTTCAGTTTGATGTTCCATCTGCATATTCATTGTAATTTCACCCTGATTTGGTTCTTCCCAATTAAATACTCTTGTTGAATAAGGGCAGGCGGCCATACAGAAGCGACAGCCTATACAACGTTCATTATCAATTAATACCAATCCATCTCTTCTTTTAAAAGTAGCGTCAACTGGGCAAACAGTAACGCACGCTGGATGATCGCAATGCATACAAGTCGTAGGCATCCAATAAGGGGCGGTATCATTGTCTTCTTGCATTTTATAAACCTTCAGCCAAGCGTGTTCGCCAGTAATATAATGGTGTTTATTGCATGCTACCTGACATTTTAAAGCGTTTTTGCATTTTGCTAAATCTATCACCATAACAAACTTTCGATTGGGCATCCCTTCTCTTACATTGTATTTTTCATCCTCATTTTTTGGATGATGTATTTCCATTACTTCTGAGGAATCTACTTGAATTAAAGTTCCATCCATAGTCATTAATTCCATTTTAGAATGATCAGTTGAAGGCGTCTTGAATTTGGAAGTAATTTTTGATAGCACAAATCCGCCGGTGGCAGCAATAAGCCCAAATTTCAATCCTTTGTTAATGAATTTGCGCCTGGAGTTTTTATTTTCCATAATTATTGTTGATTAAATGAAATTAAAGTTTTCTACCAAGCCAATTAAGGAATGATTTATTTGAGATATTTTTTGCAATAACTTCAGCGTTTTTTATGGTGTTTACCTTAACTTTTACAACAGTTCCATCTGGTTTTAATAAAGTTTGATATTCATCATCAGTATTGATTAATGGTAAGGTTTCTTTTTTTGAGTTTCCAAATCCCAAAAAAGGAACGAAAAAGATGCTTCCTAAAAGTGGTAAGAGTTGTCTTCTAGAAATTGACTGCTTTTTGATAGATTGATGCTTCATAATTTAAGATTTCTAACAGTTAATTTTCGACTATAAGAAATATAAAAATTAAATTTGATTTTTTATATGATAAAAATCATAATCAAATAAGTGCTAAGCACCTAATAAACAGTTGCATAGTTTTGTTTAGAATGGGTATAAATAAAATAAGTGTTTATTATGTTACTTAAGTAGCATAATAGTTTTTTATTTAAATAAAAAGAGTACAGAATATCAGTTATTTACCTGATATTCTGTACTCTCATAAAGAGTGATTTATAAAGGTTTAAAAATTGTATAATCGTGTAATGTTAAATCCAATTAGGATATCACCACTAAAAAAATTATTTTGGTTATACATATAATTCTGCTGTGGTACTATGCCCCAATAATTTGTTGCAAATATTTGAAATGCGTGTGCAGAAGTATTGAATTCAGCACCTATACTTAAACCAGGTTTTGGAGTTTTAATGCCACCAAGATTAATGTCTGAAGGAGTTGGATCATCATAACTAGTCAATGGTTGGCTATAATCAATCAATATATTTGTGCCAGGACTTACTTTAATTTTAGCTCCAAAAGCTATTGCAAACATATCATTTTTCATATTACTTGCTACCGCATTAAAATGTGATAAACTAGGTGCAAACTGTAAAGAAAAGTTATCATTAAATCTTTTTGCAAAAATTATTTGGTTAAAGTAAGAATACCTGTCTTGAACCATATTAAAATTACTTTCAGGAAGTGCACTTATTGTAGCATTTCCATAGTAAGTAATACTTAAAGGTGTACTGTTAGATCTAGTTTGTTGTAAAATAGCTCCTTTTAAGTTGAAATCTTGATAACGGTTTTCTTTAGTTGTACCAAATCCAATTGTAATTCTATCCATAATTGCATATGATACAGCAATTCGAATGTTTGATGCTCCCCAAAAACCAACTAAATCGTTGTCTCCAGTAACCAATCCAAATCTGTGTTGTAAATCTACTTCTAGCGTATTTTTTCCATACAAAGTATTACTTGGGTTGTCAATTACGGCAGAGCTTTCAAAGGTAGGTCGGGCGAGTTTTTCTTTTACTTTTGTTGAATCACTTTCTTGAGCATTTGTCATAAAAGGAATCATCAATAAAATAAAAAGTGAGTTTATATAATTTTTCATATTTGATATCTTAAAAATTAATTATTCTTCGCGCCTTGGTTTATCCAGCCTTTTACTAAAGCTCTTTCATCAGTATTTGTATTGCCATGACCAGATTGTAATTGTATAAATAATGGACTTCCGTTAGCATTATCAGCAATCACATATTCAGGAACTAGTTCATTATAAGAAACACTTTCTCTTAAATCAAGAGCATTACTTGCATTGTGGCAAGCAGTACATTTGTTGTTCCAAATTGGCTGTATCTCTTGACCATATTTAATTTCTACATAGCCTGGTTCATCTGGATCTGTTGGTATTTCTGGTATAGGTCTTTCTACTAATTCGTCATAATAACATGAGTTCATTAGTAGTGCCCCGCATACTATTATTAGAATTTGAAATATTTTTTTCATTTGTATGTTTTTTGAAATTAAATAATCTTTGGTTTTATTTAAAAGTGAAATCAAATTAATATGCACTTTTAATGGTAAAGATTATTAAATATTTTTTATGAAAAAGTTTAGGAGGAGTATTTTACCTCCTAAACTTTTAAATATCTAATAATTAATCTACTGCTTCAATTGAGTTTTTAAGAAGTGCTTTTACATATTTAGGGTTATGAGCACCTTTACTTTTATCTTCTTCAAGCGTTTTGTAATTCCAAGTTGCTTGCGCTACGGCCGCAGAATAAGTTCCAGGAACTGTGCTTCCACTTGCAGTAATTGAACCTGCTGCTAATAATAAGTTGTGTAATGTTTCCATATCAGCAGTGAAGCCTGATGCTTCAGTTGGTATACCATTTGTATGACATGCTGTACAAGATTCTTCCGCAGGAGCCCAAGTATGTAATCCTTTAGTAACATCTGTTGATTCTCCCATATGACAAGAAGTACAAGAAGCACCAGTTCTATGAGTTGCAGAACCAGGAACAGGGTAAGCAACAGAACCAGCAATGTTAGCGCCCATAATACCTTCTAAAATAGTAGATTGTGGGCCGTGGTGTGGTCCAAAACGAGAACTTGTTATTTCATAATCTCCTGTAGATCCAGGAATAGCATAGCTATTTCTAGGTTGGTGACATGTAATACAGTTGTTACTTACACTTCCAAAATCAATTACTGTTGCATTGTCAATAACCAACGTTACAGGGTCAATCATTCTTAAAGCGTAATCTTGACCATCATTTGCAAAGTCAAAAGTACTGTGTTCATTGTGACAAGTATTACATGAAATAGGTGAAACGGATGTATATCCAGTTGCACTTACGGCACCTGTATTTACATAGTCTAAATACCCTTCTTCTCCGTGACATTGCGCACAAGATGCACTAGTACCTCTTAGATATGATGTGCCATTATTGTGTCCAGACAATAAATAAGAAGCATGAACTGGATCAGTGTTTTCATATGAGTGACATTCTCTACAGTCGGTAGTGCTATCTATTCCATCAACACCATTAGTACCGTCAGTACCATTTGTACCATCAATACCAGCTTCGCCTTGAGGTCCTTGGATAGGGTCACTTGTACATTGAATAAACATTAAACTTGACGCCAAAATCATCAAGAATCCTATTAATTTTAAATTTTTCATAATATTAGATATTTGTTTGTTTTAAATCTTATATAAATTTATGGAGTTCTATAGTTTTAGGTTATGACATAAGTCATACTTTTGAAAATTTTAAAATGCAGTAAATCAGTTTAATAGCTCTTATTTAGAATGACTAAAAGTAATTTTATTGAAAAAAGATGCTATTTTTGTTACACAAGTAAGCAATTTTTGTTACTTCTTATTGTGTTTGTTTAAAATTGTTTATGGTTGTTTGTTATGTTGATAGTATAATATAGGTATAATTATTATATTTAAATTATTCTGGTAGTTTGGGTCTTTTTTTTTCATTTATTGAAAATCGCAAATAATGTTGCGTTAAATTTATCAGGCAAAGAAATATTGAAACGCTTATAATTTTTGTAAATTTGCAATTCTAAAAAAATACAAAATGGCACGATTTGAAATTAAACTTCCTAAAATGGGTGAAAGTGTTGCTGAAGCAACCATAACATCATGGTTAAAAAACGTAGGAGATAGTGTTGATTTAGATGAAGCAATTGTTGAAATAGCCACAGATAAAGTAGATTCGGAAGTGCCAAGTGAAGTTGAAGGAACCCTTGTAGAAATTTTGTATGATGTTGATTCAGTAGTTAAAGTTGGGGAAGCCATTGCCATTATTGAAACACTTGAAGATTCAGTTGTTGATAATGATATTAAATTTGTTCGAAAAGAAGAGGTCACTGCAGCTGAAACAATTGAAAAAGAAATTAATGAAGTTGTTGAAAATACTATAATTTCAAAAACTTCTGAATCGGGAAAATTCTTTTCGCCATTGGTTAGAAATATTGCCACTACCGAAGGCATTTCAATGGAAGAACTTGAAGCAATAGTAGGTACTGGTAAAGATGATAGAGTTACTAAAAACGATATTTTAGCTTATATTGAAAGTGGAAGAAGTGTTGTTGAACCTATTAAAAAAGAAGTTATATCAGCATCAGATCCTATACCTAAACAAGCACAAGTTGAAGTTAAACCTGTTCAAAAAGAAATAGTTAAAACTTCAGTACCGGTTTCTGTAAACGGAGAAGATGAAATTATTGAAATGAGCCGTATGGGTAAATTAATTGCACATCACATGGTTGCATCAGTTCAAACTTCAGCCCATGTACAATCGTTTATTGAAGTGGATGTTACCAATATTGTAAATTGGAGAAATAAGGTTAAAGATGAATTTATGAAGCGTGAAGGAGAAAATATTACCTATACCCCAATTTTTATGCAAGCTGTTGCAAATGCAATTAAAGAGTTTCCAATGATTAATATTGCTGTTGATGGTGATAAAATTATAAAAAGAAAAGCCATTAATTTAGGAATGGCTGCAGCCTTGGCTGACGGAAATTTAATTGTACCTGTAATTAAAAATGCTGACCAGTTAAATTTGGTTGGTATGACCAAAGCTGTGAACGATTTAGCAAAAAGAGCTCGTAGTGGAAAGTTAAATCCTGATGACATACAAGGTGGAACCTACACAGTAACTAATGTAGGTAGTTTTGGAAGTGTTTTTGGAACTCCAATTATCAATCAGCCACAAGTTGCAATTTTGGCGTTAGGGGCAGTTAGAAAAGTTCCTGCAGTTATTGAAACCCCTGAAGGTGATTTTATTGGAATTAGACATAAAATGTTTTTATCACATTCCTACGACCATAGAGTTGTAAATGGAGCGTTAGGGGGGCAGTTTATAAAAACGATTAAGGAAAGTTTAGAAGCTTGGGATGTCAATGCAAAGTTTTAGTTTATTGTTAAACCATTGATATATTTGCATAATAGAATGGGCGAGGCAATATAATAATAAGGTAGATTTGAAAATTTATAATTAAAACCCTGATATGCTCCAACATACCAGGGTTTTGTTTTTTAGGGATTAGATAAGATTGGATTTTCGAGTGTTATTTTAAACTCCAAACTCCAAACTTCAAAAATTACATATTCCGTCTGTATTGTCCACCAACTTTAAATAAGGCTTCTGTAATTTGACCAATAGAACATACCTTGCAAGCTTCCATTAACTGTTCAAACATATTTTCATTATGAATGGCTTTTTGTTTTAACAAGTCAATTTGTTTTTCAGTTTTATCAATATTTCCTTTATTCAAGTTTTTTACCACAGCAATTTGATATTGTTTTTCTTCTTCTGTTGCTCTAATTACTTCTTGGGGTAAAACAGTTGGTGAGCCTTTGCTGCTTAAAAAAGTATTAACACCAATTATTGGAAATTCACCTGTATGTTTTAAAGTTTCATAATACAAACTTTCTTCCTGAATTTTACTGCGTTGATACATCGTTTCCATGGCACCTAATACACCTCCACGCTCTGTGATTCTGTCAAATTCAGCATAGACTGCTTCTTCAACCAAATCGGTTAATTCTTCAATAATAAAAGAACCTTGAATTGGATTTTCATTTTTTGTTAAACCCAGTTCTTTGTTAATTATCAATTGAATAGCCATTGCTCTTCGCACACTTTCTTCCGTTGGTGTTGTAATTGCTTCATCATAGGCATTGGTGTGTAAACTGTTGCAATTGTCGTAAATAGCGTATAAAGCTTGTAGAGTTGTTCTAATATCATTAAAATCTATTTCCTGTGCATGTAAACTTCTTCCCGATGTTTGAATATGGTATTTTAACATTTGGGCTCTGGCATCGGCTCCATATTTATTTTTCATTGCTTTTGCCCATATTTTACGTGCCACTCTACCTATTACAGCATATTCTGGATCCACACCATTCGAGAAGAAAAACGATAAGTTTGGGCCAAATTTATTAATATCCATACCTCTTGAAAGATAATATTCAACATAGGTAAATCCATTGGATAGTGTAAAAGCTAATTGAGAAATAGGATTTGCACCTGCTTCAGCAATGTGATACCCCGAAATAGAAACAGAATAGAAATTTCGAACATTATTTTCTATAAAATATTCCTGAACATCGCCCATTAATCTGAGGGCAAATTCGGTTGAAAAAATACAGGTATTTTGTGCTTGGTCTTCTTTTAAAATATCAGCCTGAACAGTTCCGCGAACTTTTGAAATGGTCTCGGTTTTAATTTTTTGATAGATTTCAGCGGGTAAAACTTCATCACCGGTAACTCCTAAAAGAAGCAAACCTAAACCGTTATTTCCTTCAGGTAATACACCTTGATAAGCTGGTCTTTCTACATTTTTTTCTTTATAAATTGAAGCTATTTTAGCTACTACCTCATTTTCTAAACCATTTGCAACTATGTATTTTTCACATTCCTGATCAATGGCAGCATTCATAAAAAATGCCAGCATCATTGGTGCCGGACCATTGATAGTCATTGATACTGATGTCATTTCATTGGTTAAATCAAATCCTGAGTACAGTTTTTTAGCATCGTCTAAACAACAAATTGAAACACCAGCATTTCCTATTTTTCCATAAATATCAGGTCTTATATGAGGGTCGTTTCCATAAAGTGTTACGGAATCAAAAGCAGTAGATAAACGTTTGGCGGGTAAACCTAAACTCACATAATGAAACCGGCGATTGGTTCTTTCCGGACCGCCTTCTCCTGCAAACATGCGTGTTGGATCTTCACCTGTTCTTTTGAAAGGAAACAATCCGGCAGTGTAAGGGAACTCACCAGGAACATTTTCCTCTAAATTCCAATATAAAATGTCTCCCCAAGCTTCATATTTTGGTAAAGCAATTTTAGGAATTTGAAGATGTGAAAGTGATTCGCTATGGGTTTTTATGTTAATTTCTTTATGACGGACTTTATAGGAATATATTTCATTCTTGTAAGCGATTTTTTTAGCTTCCCAGTTTAAAATAATATTCCAGTTGTATGGATTTAAATCCATTAGGGTTTTGTTGAATGTTGAGATTAACAAATTTAAAAAAGCACTATTTTCGTCAGTCTCAGCTTTTTGAAGGCTTTCTTTGTCTAATCCAAACTTCGACAGGTTCAATTTAATACCAGTAATTGTTTCAATAGTTTTGTAAATGCCAAATAATTTTTGCGCAATATTTTTTTGTGTTAAACTGGCTTGGTTATATGCTCGGTTATTTTCAGTAATTTCCGATAAATAACGGGTTCTGTTTGGAGGAATAATAAACTGTTTTTCACTTAACCCACTTGTGAATTTAAAGTTACTTTTAAAATTTGCATTGGTTTTTTTATTCAGTTTTTGAATTAAAATAGTATACAATTCATTTGTTCCGGGATCATTAAATTGTGATGCTATGGTTCCGTAAACTGGCATTGTATCGATGTTTGATTCCCATAAATTATGATTGCGCTGGTATTGCTTTTTAACATCTCGTAAAGCATCTAAAGCACCACGTTTGTCAAATTTATTCAAGGCAATTACATCTGCAAAATCAATCATGTCAATTTTCTCTAATTGCGTTGCAGCACCATATTCTGGAGTCATAACATACAACGAAACATCTGAATGATCAATAATTTCGGTGTCACTTTGACCAATTCCAGAAGTTTCTAAAATAACCAAATCGAAACCTGCAACTTTTAAAATTGAAACAGCATCACTTACGTGTTTTGACAATGCTAAATTTGATTGGCGTGTTGCCAACGATCGCATATAAACTCGGCCATTATTAATTGCATTCATTCTAATTCTGTCGCCTAATAATGCTCCGCCAGTTTTTCTTTTTGAAGGGTCAACAGAAACAATAGCAATTGTTTTATCTGGAAAGTCAATTAAAAAGCGTCTAACCAATTCATCAACTGTTGAAGATTTTCCTGAACCACCAGTTCCTGTAATTCCTAAAACTGGAATGTTTTTTTCGTATTCTTTTAGTGGTTTAAAAAGTTGTTGAAATTCTTCTTGTCTATTTTCTGCAATTGAAATTAAACGAGCAATGGTATTTGTGTCTTTGTTTTTTAAATAATCTATAATTCTCTTTCCTGTGGGAAGAATTAAGGATGAACTTGGAAAATCACAGCTTTTAACCATATCATTTATCATACCTTGCAATCCCATACTTCTGCCATCATCTGGGGAATATATGCGGGTAACACCATATTCCATCAAATCTTTTATTTCTTCAGGAAGAATTACACCGCCTCCACCACCAAATATTTTTATTTGTGAAGCATTTTTTTCCTTCAACAAATCGCACATGTACTTAAAATACTCGTTATGACCACCTTGGTACGAAGTCATAGCAATTGCATTGGCATCTTCTTGAATGGCACAATTAACAACTTCTTCAACACTTCTATCATGTCCTAAATGAATCACCTCAACTCCAGTTGCCTGAATTATTCTGCGCATAATGTTAATTGCAGCGTCGTGCCCATCAAAAAGTGATGCAGCGGTTACAATTCGTACTTTATTAATTGGTTTATATGGTGTAATTTTTTTCATTTCGTAAAATTAGCTAGTATTTAGTCTGCAATTTATGATTTTTTTAAAAAATCAGCATAAAAATCATCAATTTTATAACAAGTTAAGCATAAGTGTAATTGATGGTTATTTTGTATATTTTTGCAACTTAATATTTTTAAGAATGAAAAGGATCACAATATTAATAAATTGTAAAGATAAGCAAGGAATTATTGCTTCTGTAACAACTTTTATACAACAGCAAGAAGGGAATATTGTTTATATTGATCAGCATGTAGACAGAGAAGATGGGATGTTTTTTATGCGTTTGGAATGTGAGTTTTCTATCTCAGTTTTTTCATATAAAAGCTTTGAAGAGATTTTCTCAAATCAAATAGTTTCAAAATTTAATATGAATTGGCAATTGTATGATTCTGATGTAAAACCCAGAATGGCATTGTTTGTTTCAAAATATGAACATTGTTTGTACGATATTTTAAGTAGATACAGTTCTAACGAATTGGACGTAGAAATTCCTTTAATTATAAGTAACCATCCTGATTTAGAGCAAATAGCTTTTAATTTCAACATTCCATATTATTACATTAAAGTTGCAAAAGACACCAAAGAAACTGCTGAAGATTTACAGTTGAAATTGTTAAAGGAGTTTCAGATAGATTTTATTGTTTTGGCACGTTATATGCAAATACTTTCAAGCAAGTTAATTGAAGATTATAACAATAAAATTATCAATATTCACCACTCTTTTTTACCTGCGTTTCCAGGTGCAAAACCATATCATTCTGCTTTTGAAAGAGGGGTTAAAATTATTGGCGCAACCAGCCATTATGTTACGGAAGATTTAGATGAAGGTCCAATTATTGAGCAAGATATTACACGCGTAACACATACAAATACGATTAAAGATTTTATTTTAAAAGGAAAAGATTTAGAAAAAATTGTGTTGTCTAGAGCAATAAAATTACACACAAAGCACAAGGTAATGGTGTATAAAAATAAAACTGTTGTTTTTATTTAATATAGTTGATAAAAGAAAATAACTTTCTAGATTTTAAGTAAGCTAAATTAGCTTCGTTGTTATAAGCTTCTTTTTCAAAACTTATATTTTTATAGGCTTTGTAGTAATTTTTATATTTCATTAACTTCATAAAAAACTCTATCAGGTACCAAATAAAAAAGAAAATCAACAGTAATTCAGTTTGTTGTTTTAAATGAATTTTTTCGTGATTAATTAAAACTTTACCTGACTTTAATTTTTTGTATTTTAGAAAAATAAAAGGGTAAATGGTTAAACCACAGTAATTAGTAGGAATTATATATTTGAAAATTACGATCATTCATATTTATTTTATCAAAATTTAAACCAAATTAAGTTATATTTATAAAATACCAAATAAATGTTTCAATTTTGGAGATATTACACTTCAATTATAAAAATCACAGTACCTTAACTCATTTTAGAGTTGATATCCGATATCCATAGTTTTATTTTTTTTTAATGAATTTTTAAAACTAAATAAAACCTAATGATCATAATTTTTCAAGAACAAATTAAAAATAAGGAAATTTTGGCTGTAATCGTTTTGGGATGAAATCATCTTGATGTAGTAGGAACAGAATCTTCTTATCAAAAGCTTTCAAGCATATATGATGGATTGCAGTTTACAGCCAATATAGCTTTCAAAATGTTATTGGCGTTAGTTTAGAGGAGTAACTAGAATTTCTATTTGAGTAGGTTTGGAGAAAGTTATAAATGGTGGTTTTGGTATGGTTATTGATGTTAGTATAGAAGCAGAAAAGTGATTAAAAAGTATGCTTTTCTGGGATTTAAATAATGGTATTGCCAGAAGAAATTAGGTAAGTAATGAAGAGGTCACATTTGCTATTGAAAGAGCAATAGCAAATTGAACCTGTACTAAAAGTTACTTTGCCAAATTTAGTTGATGATGCTTTATTAATAGATTTATTTAACTAGTATAATTTAATTAAATTCAAATGAAAGCTATAAAATTAATGTCGTTAATGTTTGTATTTTTAGTTGCATTTTCGTGTAGTTCGGTGAAAGTTGTTGCCGATTACGATCAATCAACAGATTTTTCAAAATACAAAACTTTTGCTTTTTATAAAAAAGGAATTGATAAAGCTGAAATTTCTGACTTAGACAAACGCAGAATTTTAAAAGCGGTTGAAGCACAATTATTGGCAAAAGGATTTACAAAATCTGAAACACCTGATGTTTTGGTTAATATTTTTACAAAAGCACAAAAAAAGGTAGATGTTTATAATAATTATTATGGCTTTGGTTACGGTTATGGATATGGTGGTTATTATGGTTGGTATCCTTGGTATTATGGACCAAATTTTGGGCCTCAAATTTCTACTTATACAGAAGGAACATTATTTATTGATTTAATTGATGCGGAGAAAAAAGAATTGATTTGGCAAGGTATTGGTAGCGGAGGTTTAGATACTTCAGGGAATGTATCTAAAAAAGAAGAAAAAATTAAAGAGTTTGTAAACGAAATTATGGCACAATATCCGCCAGTAATAAGTGCGCAATAAATTATAAAAAATATAGGTTGAAGAACGTTCTGAAATTTCAGAACGTTTTTTTATTTTAGCAAAATGGATTTTAAAAAACCAATTCCTTTAGAAGAAGGTGATTTTTATTTTAATGAACAGGGTTATCGTGTTTTTACTGAAAAATATCATATAAAACGCGGTTATTGTTGTAAAAATGGATGCAAACATTGTCCTTATTATTACGATAGAAAAACTGATAGTTTTAAAAAATAAGTTTTATACTAAAAATGACTTTCAAGTTTTTTGTGTAATTCTTTGAAATAGTCAAAAGCCAACAGCATTCTTGAGCCAAACCAGCTAAACATTTCCCCATCACTAAAAACGGTAACAGAGCGGTTGGTATAAGTTGCAATTTCAATAGCGTGTTCATCTTTAAATGGAAATGGTTCTGACGATAAAAATACAACATCAGGATCTCCTTCATGTCTAATTCTGTTTATCTCAACTTTTGGATAACGGCTCATATGTTCATAAATGTTTACAAGCCTATTTAGTTGTAACATTTCATTTATATAAGTATTATTTGCTGCAACCATCCATGGTTTTGCCCAAATAAAATAGGCTACTTTTCTTGTAGGTTTATTTTTTATAAACTGTTTAAAATCATTTAGTTTAAATTCAATTTTATGAGCAAGATTGTCACTTTCAGTTCTTCTGTTTAAAATGGTTCCTAGGCTTAAAATTAAATCTATTGCCTGTTGAATGGTATTTACATCTGAAAAATAGGTTGGTGCAATTTTTTCTAATTCAGGAAGCATTTCATATGAATTCTCTTCTTTGTTGCATAAAATAAAATCAGGATACAAAGCTTTTATTTTTTCAAAATCTACTTTTTTGGTTCCGCCCACTATCACTTTTGTGGCTTTTAAATGATAGGGATGAACACAGAATTTTGTGATACCGACAAGCTCTTTTTCTAAAGCCAAATCGTGAAGTAATTCAGTTTGTGAAGGAACCAAGGAAACAATCCTTTTAGGAGTTTGTTTTAAGCAAATTTCTCTTCCAACTTGATCTTTAATAATTTTCATAAACTTTTTATTGACTGAAATCTAAACAAAGACTTTGACTATGATTTTTACTGATAACTGCAACAGAAAACTACTAATGCTTGCTTAAAATATCAGCCATTTCCTGTTGTAGCTTTAGGGCTTCGAGTTCAGCGATTTTTGCAAAATTTTCATCTTTTCCGGCATAAATAATACCTCTTGAAGAATTAATTAAAAGCCCACAGTTTTTATTGAGGCCATACTTACAAACATCTTGCAGGTTTCCTCCTTGTGCTCCAACACCAGGAACCAATAAAAAATGATTTGGAACAATTTTTCTAATTTCTGAAAAATATTCAGCTTTGGTAGCACCAACTACAAACATTAAATGATCTGAATTTTTCCAGGTCAAGGCTGTTTTTAAAACTTCTTTATATAATTCCTCTTTACCTGTCTTCAAACCTTGAAAATCCAATCCGCCTTTGTTTGAAGTTAAAGCTAAAAGAATGGTAATTTTATTTTCAAAAGCTAAAAAAGGTTCAACGGAATCACTTCCCATATAAGGCGCAACAGTAACAGAATCAAAATTTAAATCCTCAAAAAATGCTTTTGCATACATGGTTGAAGTATTGCCTATATCTCCTCGCTTTGCATCAGCTATGGTGAAAAGTTCAGGGTAATTTTGGTTGATATAATTAATGGTTTTTTCCAAAGCAATCCAACCTTTAATTCCGTATGCTTCATAAAAAGCGGTATTAGGTTTATATGCAACAGCTAAATGATGCGTGGCATCAATTATTTGTTTGTTGAACTCAAAAATTGGATCTTCTTCCTTTAATAAATGTGTTGGGATTTTTGATAGGTCAACGTCTAAACCAATACATAAAAACGATTTTTTTTGTTGAATTTGCTCAATAAGGGCTTGAATATTCATAACTTCAAATAAAGAATTACGCAAAAGTAGTAATTTTAATACTTTAAGCTATATTTGTTATCAAATAATAAACATTGCACAGTTATATTTTAAATAAGTTAGGTTACGGATTACTCACCCTTTTTGGAGTAATAACGGTAATTTTCTTTTTGTTTAATGTGCTTCCCGGTGATCCGGCACGTATGATGTTAGATCAAAGAGAAGATGCTGAACAATTGCAAAATATTAGAAAAAAATATGGTTTTGATCAGCCAATTACAACCCAGTATTTATATTATTTAAATGATTTATCTCCAATTTCAATTCATAGTGAGAGTACTGAAAATTACACTTTTTTAGATAGTAATAAATACACCTACACAAAACTGTTTAGTATTTCAGATAAATTGGTTGTGTTGAAGTATCCTTATTTAAGAAAATCATTTCAAAAAAATGATAAAAATGTTGTTGATGTTATTTCTGAAACCTTACCAAATACTGCAATTTTGGCAGTTTCGGCAATTGTTATTGCTATAATAATTGGTATTTTTTTTGGAATACTATCAGCACTTTATAAAGATACTTTTTTTGACCGTATTATTTCCGTAATTAGCACCCTTGGAATGAGTGTGCCCTCTTTCTTTTCAGCAATTTTATTCGCATGGTTGTTTGGATTTGTTTTGCATAAATACACCAATTTAAATATGACAGGAAGTTTGTATGAAGTAGATGATTTTGGAGAGGCCATTTACATTCAATGGAAAAATTTGCTTTTGCCAGCTGTTGTATTAGGAATTAGACCTTTGGCAGTTGTTATTCAGCTAACTAGAAATTCATTGTTGGAAGTTTTAAATCAGGATTATATTAGAACAGCTAAAGCTAAAGGACTTTCAACCTATAAAATTATGAAAACGCATGCGTTAAAAAATGCTTTAAATCCTGTTGTTACGGCAATTTCGGGTTGGTTTGCATCTATGTTGGCAGGAGCAGTTTTTGTAGAATATATTTTTAATTGGAATGGTTTAGGGAAAGAAATAGTGAATGCGCTTAACACACTAGATTTGCCTGTAATTATGGGGAGTGTTTTAATTATTGCAACAATGTTTATTTTGATTAATATTTTGGTTGATATTATCTACGGACTTTTAGATCCTAGAATTAGATTAAAATAAAGACTTTTGATTGATAATCAATCGAAAACGATTGCGGAAACAATCGAGGTTTTAAGTTATTTTTAGACCATAATATTGTAAATTTGCAAGGTTAAATTGAACGAAAAAAAAGTAATAATATCATGAGAAAACAAATAGTAGCAGGAAACTGGAAAATGAACAAAAATGTTCAGGAATCAAAACAATTAGCGAGTGAAATAGTTGAAAGTGTAAAAGATTTAACCCTTAATAATACAAGAGTTATTATTACTCCAACTTTTGTAAATATTAGTGAAGTTGTAAAAATTGCCGATGGGTCAATTGTTGAAGTTGCTGCTCAAAATATGCACCAAGCAAAAAGTGGTGCTTATACAGGTGAAATTTCTGCTGAAATGTTGACGTCATTAGGATTAAAGACAGTTATTTTAGGTCACTCTGAAAGACGTGAGTATTTTGGTGAAACAGATGCTCTTTTAGCTGAAAAAGTAAATGCTGCTTTAGAAAACGGATTGGAAGTTATTTTTTGTTTTGGGGAAGTTTTAGAAGATAGAAAAGCTGGAAATCATTTTGCAGTTGTTGAAAGCCAAATTAAAAATGGATTGTTTCATTTGCCTGCGGATGCTTGGAAAAACATAGTGTTAGCATATGAGCCAGTTTGGGCTATTGGAACAGGAGAAACTGCGTCTCCAGAACAAGCACAAGAAATGCACGCTTTTATTCGTAAAATAGTTGCTGATAAATACAATGCTGAAGTTGCTGAAAATGTATCTATTTTATACGGTGGTAGTGTAAATCCAGGAAATGCCAAAGAAATTTTCTCTAAAGAAGATGTAGATGGAGGTTTAATTGGTGGTGCTGCTTTAAATGCTGATAACTTTTTAGCATTGATAAAATCATTTTAAATAAAAGTTAAATAACTAACAAAATACAATACGGTTTTCTTTCGTTTTGAAAGGAAACCGTATTTTTGCAATTTGAAATGAGCTAAATAATAATTTTGATATCAATCGAGATTTTATTTTGCGAATTCCATCTAACAAATAAACTATCAATAACTACAGATGAAATAAAAATTATGATAAATTATATTGGTTATTCGTTCACCATTTTTCCTAAAGAACCCGCTACAGAAATTTTAATTGCAGAATTAGGTGAAGTTGGTTTTGAAAGTTTTGTAGAAAATGAAGATGGCGTTACTGCTTACATTCAGGAAGGGGATTGGAATTCGGCAATTTTAGATGATATTCAAATTTTAAATTCCGATGAATTTAAGATTTCTTATGTTGAAGAAATTATTGAACAAATTAATTGGAATAGTGAGTGGGAAAAAAACTTCAACCCAATTCAAGTTGATGATTTGGTAAGTATTAGAGCTCCTTTTCATGAAAATCCAAATTTGAAATATGATATTGTTATTGAACCAAAAATGAGTTTTGGAACTGGGCACCACGAGACAACACATATGATGATTCAGCAATTAATAGAAATAGATTTAACCAATAAAAAAGTATTAGATATGGGTTGCGGTACTGGAATTTTGGCCATTTTTGGTGAGATGAAAGGCGCAAAAACTATTGATGCTATTGACATAGATAGTTGGTGTTTTGAAAATTCAGTTGAAAATGCAGAACGTAATAATTGTCATCATATTTCAGTTTTTGAAGGTGACGCAACCTTGTTGAAAAATAAAAACTATGATGTTATTATTGCCAACATCAATAGAAATATTTTATTGAATGATATGGAAGCTTACATGAATTGTTTGAATGATGGAGGAGTTATTTTATTCAGTGGTTTTTATAAAGAAGATATTCCATTTATAGATGCGGATGTTCAGAAATATGGATTGAAACTTGACAAAACATTTGAGCGAAATAATTGGGTGTCTTTGAGATATTTAAAATAATTTTTATTTTAGCGGAACATTATGAGTACAAAAAGAAAAATACAGGAAGAAGTAGATATTCTTGAAAAAGAAAATAATCTAAATGAAATTGTTTTATTTAATGATGATGTAAATACTTTTGATCACGTTATTGATTCTTTGGTTGAAATTTGCGATCATACTTTTGAACAAGCTGAACAATGTGCTATTTTAGTGCATTATAAAGGAAAATGTACTGTAAAGACTGGCGAGTATAATGATTTAAAACCTCGATGTTCAAGGCTTCTTACAAAAGGACTTTCAGCAGAAATTATTTAAAAAAAATCCCAATATAATTTGGAATTTTTTTAAAGGCAATTCTTAAGATTTACTCAATCTTAAATTTAACAGAAACTTCACTCTCAACTTTAATTTTTTTAAATTCTATTGCAATTGGCTCAAATTCTTGTTTTTTTGCTGCTCCGTAACCAACAACAACTATTTCGTCAAGTGTATTTCTATTGTATTGATAAGATTGATTTGAAATGTCAGAAATAAAAAGCGCACTTCCTGTTTTTTGATTGAGTGGTTTTGTTAAATAATCAGCTTGCTTTTTTGCTTTAACAATGGCATTTGACTTTAAAACGAGTTTCACGTTTTCCATTTGAGAATGTTCTAATTTTTCTAATTCGACATTTGAAATATTTAAGTTTTCCAAAGCAATTATTACTTTTCCGGCTGTTTGCGCATCATAAACCAGAAGAGAGTAAGCCTTGTTTTTTAAGACATCTTTTTGTTTGAAAAAATAATTTTTAAAATTACTTGCTAAATCAATTAATGATAGGTTTTCAGAAGTGTTTATACCTAAAGCTTTTAAAGCACTTTCCATTTTTGTTTCTAATTCTTCAACAGAAATTTTATCTTTAGTATCACTTTCATTGATCAATATTTTTAAATAAATTCTATCAGCAATAACCAGCGTATCTACTTTTGCACTGGTTTCAACGTATGGTTGATCAATAAAATTTTTTGTTTGTGAGAAACTTAAATTTATCATTAATAAACTTGCAATAATTACAATTTGATTGTTTTTCATATTTATGTGTTTTAATTTTTATAATGGAATATTTCCATGTTTTCTTTTTGGGCGATTTACTTCTTTACCTTCCAGTATTTGAAAAGCTTTTATTAATTTGCGCCTTGTATTCTTAGGATAAATAACTTCGTCAATAAAACCACGTCTTGCGGCTCTATATGGATCAGCAAATTTATCGGCATATTCAGCTTCTTTTTCTTTCCATTTTTCTTCAGGATTATCGGCAGATTGAATTTCATTTTTGAAAATAATTTCAGCTGCTCCCTTTGCACCCATAACTGCAATTTCTGCAGTTGGCCAGGCAAAATTCATATCGGCACCAATATGTTTTGAATTCATAACATCATAAGCACCACCATAAGCTTTTCTTGTAATTACTGTAATTCTTGGAACGGTAGCTTCGCTTAAAGCATATAATAATTTTGCACCATTTTTTATAATACCATTCCATTCCTGATCTGTTCCAGGTAAAAAACCTGGCACATCAACCAATACAAGCATTGGAATATTAAAACAATCGCAAAAACGTGTAAAACGTGCTCCTTTTATGGAGCTGTTAACATCTAAACACCCTGCAAGTTGCATAGGTTGATTGGCAACAATACCAATACTTCTTCCTGCTATACGGGCAAAACCAACAATAATATTTTCAGCAAAATCTTTGTGAATTTCAAAAAAGGAGTCCGTATCAATAATACCAATAATTACATTATGCATATCATAAGGCTTATTCGGATTTTCAGGAACTACAGTTTCAAGATTTTCACGTATTTCGTTACCTAATTCATAAGGTATTTTTTTTGTGGTTACTTTATTGTTTTGCGGTATATAACTTAACAAGGTTTTCAGATCATTTAAACATTGAATGTCATTGGCTGAAGTTATATGTGTAACACCTGATTTTTTTGAATGGGCACTGGCGCCACCTAATTCTTCAGCAGTCACTTCTTCATTGGTAACTGTTTTTACAACATTTGGACCAGTAACAAACATATAACTGGTAGTTTCTACCATTAATGTGAAATCTGTAATTGCTGGAGAATAAACTGCTCCACCTGCACAAGGACCCATTATTGCTGAAATTTGAGGAACTACTCCCGAAGCTTGAACATTTCTGTAAAAAATATCGGCATAACCACCTAAAGACCTTACACCTTCTTGAATTCGCGCACCTCCTGAATCATTTAAACCAATAATTGGAGCACCAACATTTAAAGCCAGATCCATAATCTTACAAATTTTTTCAGCATGTGTTTCAGATAATGAGCCTCCAAAAACGGTAAAGTCCTGAGCGAAAATGTAAATTAGTCTTCCATCAATAGTTCCGTAACCTGTTACAACACCATCACCAAAATAAAGTTGATCTTCCATTCCAAAATCTGTAGAACGGTGTGTTACTAAAGTACCCATTTCTTCAAATGAACCATCATCTAGCAAATAGGCTATTCTTTCTCTAGCAGTTAGTTTTTTCTTTGCATGTTGTTTTATAATTCTTTCTTCTCCACCTCCTAAATATGCTAAAGCAAGTCTTTTATTTAATCTTTCAACTTTTGAATCCATAATTTCGAATACTATATGTGATTAATTAACAGGTACTTTTAGTAATTTTTGTTCATCCAAATAAATTTTTAAGCCAATTAATGCTGCTAGTTTCGCTTCTTCCTCAATTTCAACTTTAAGTTTTTCAACAGAATAATAGTTTTTTACAAAATGAGTATCAAAATTACCAGTTTTAAATGCTTGGTGCTGACAAACAAACTTACCAAAGGGAAGAGTTGTAAAAACACCCTCGACTTTATAGGTATCTATAGCTTCAATCATTAATTGAATAGCTTCTTCACGGGTTTTACCATAGGTAATTAACTTAGACAGCATTGGGTCGTAATAAATAGGAATGTCCATGCCTTCTTCAAAGCCATTGTCAACTCTAATACCTTTTCCTTCAGGTATTTTATAAGAAATTAATTTGCCGACACTTGGTAAAAAATTATTCATTGGATCTTCAGCATAGACTCTTAATTCAAGTGCATGACCATTTATTTTTAAGTCTTCCTGTTTTATTTCTATAGCCTCTCCTCGGGCAATTTTTATTTGCAATTCAACCAAATCTACACCCGTAATTAATTCAGTTACAGGATGTTCTACTTGTAAACGTGTATTCATTTCTAAAAAATAGAAATTTAAATTACTGTCAACCAAAAATTCTACAGTTCCTGCACCTAAATAGCCACATGATTTTGCAACTAAAATGGCAGCATTACCCATTTTATATCTTAGTTCAGGAGTTAGTATTGCTGAAGGAGCTTCCTCAAGAACTTTTTGATGTCTACGTTGTACACTGCATTCTCTTTCAAAAAAGTGTAAAATGTTACCATGACTATCGGCTAAAACCTGAATTTCTATATGTCGAGGTGAAGTTATATATTTTTCAACAAAAACAGCCCCATCGCCAAAGGCCGACAGTGCTTCGCTTATGGCTCTCTGCATTTGTTCTTCAACTTCATTTTCATTTTCAACAATACGCATTCCTTTTCCACCGCCACCTGCAGCGGCTTTAATTAAAATTGGAAACCCAATTTCACGGGCAATTTCTATAGCCTCTTTTGGGTCTGTAACTGGTCTGTCAACTCCAGGTACCATTGGGATATTATAATTTTTAACAGCCTCTTTTGCTGCTAATTTATCGCCCATCATACTAATTGATGAAGATTTTGGACCTATAAATACAATATTGTTATTTTCACATAATTCTGCAAAATCGGCATTTTCACTTAAAAAACCATAACCGGGATGAATGGCATCAACATTTAATTTTTTTGCTTCGAGTATTATTCTTTTTCCATCGAGATAAGATTTGTTAGATGGTGCCTCGCCAACAAAAACACACTCATCTGCAAATCTCACATGGGGAGCATTTCTATCTGCTTCAGAGTAAATGGCCACAGTTTTAATTCCCATTTTTCTGGCTGTTTTCATAACTCTAATGGCTATTTCGCCGCGATTTGCAATCAGTATTTTTTTCATTTTCAATGTTTTAAACCAATTCAATCAATAACGCTCCTTTTTCAACTGCCTTTCCTTTTTTAATATTTATGGATTTTATAATTCCATTTCTTGGAGCGCAAATTGCATTTTCCATTTTCATGGCTTCTAAAATTAATAAGATTTCACCTTCCTTGACTTTTTTACCTATTTCAACATTTACATTTAAGATTAATCCAGGCATAGGTGCTTTTATTTCATTTGAAATTTTATTGGAACTAACTGAAAATCCCATTTCTTTTATAAGTAAATCTAACGGATTAGAAATTTTTACTGTATAGTTGTTTGAATTTACTTTTATATCAAATTTTTTATTATTAAAATCAGATTTTTCAACATCAATTTTGAATGACTTATTATTTTTAATTAGATGAAGTTTAGATGATGATAATTTCACAAAGTCTAATCGTTCTATATCGGATTGTTGTATGTCGAATTCAAATGATTCATTAACAATAACCTTAAAACTTTGTTCCATAGCAGAAAAATTTATGTTTAAATGATTTATTTTGAATTATATAAAGTTATTAAATTTTTGGTTATAAAAATTGAATTGACATTCAATTTATTGCATAAAATGCTTTTTTGATTGGATAATGGATTGATTATTTGAGGATATCGAAATTTGATGTTCAAAAAAGTGAATCTTTTAAATGTTAAAATTGAATAATTAATTAACATTTATTTTTATGTAAGTTAAAGATATAAACATATGAATGGCAGTAATGTTTAAATTTAACCTTTAAATTTGGAAAAGTATAAACTAGTTAATATACTACATAAATATGGAAAATTAGTAATGTAATGTGTTGATTCATAGAATTATATTTGTAGTATAATTTTAACACTATTATTATGAGTTTAAAAAAGCAATATTTAAAAAGTAAACCAGTTTGTAAAGTAACTTTTTCAATGAAGAAAGAAGCTGTTTCAGGAGCTGGGAAAGTGGATTTATTAGGAGAGTTTAATAATTGGAACACAGCTGAACCTGTTAAAATGAAAATGTTAAAAAACGGTTCATTTCAAGTAACTATTGATTTACCATCAGAAACAGAATTTCAGTATAAATATCTTTTAGATGGTGAAAAGTGGATTAATGATGATAGTGCTGATAAATATGTAAATAGTGGTTTAGGAACCGAAGAAAATTCAGTGGTTGTTTTATAATTTAATTATAAAACAATTTAAGGAAATAAAAAAAGAGAGTAGGGTAACTCTCTTTTTTTCTTTTTTACTACTAACTAAAAAAATCAAAAACATTACTTAAATGAATTAAGTAATTGAATTATGATGTAAAAATAAAGCGAATAGTTAGTATAAAGGCTGATTTTTGTCAGGTTTAACGAAATTAATGCGATTATTTTTAATTTTACACAAAGCCATTTTCCATTAAAGGTAAATTATAATATCGTTTTCCCGTAATTTTATAAATGGCATTTACAATTGCTGGTGCTATAACAGGAACCCCTGGTTCACCTACTCCTGTTGGTGTTTCATTGCTGTTAACAATTTCAACGTAAACTTTTGGAGCTTCATTCATACGAATCATTTGATAATCGTTGTAATTATTTTGTACAATTGCACCCTCTTTTGCTGAAATTTTTCCATAAAAAGCAAGTGACATTCCAAAAATAGCAGCCCCTTCCATTTGTGCTTTTACAGTATCTTTGTTCACAACAATACCACAGTCAACTGCTGTATAAACATTGTGAACTTTTAGTTTGTTTTCAATTACTGAAACTTCAACAACAGAAGCAACATAAGATAAAAAACTTCTGTGAACAGCCAGTCCAAAAGCATGTCCTTTTGGCAAAGTTTTTCCCCATCCAGCATTTTTCGCGGCTATTTCCAGCACATTTTTAAGTCGGGCAGTATTATAAGGGATTTCTTCACTTTCATTTAAAATGCGGTCTTCACCAATTAATTTCAATCTAAATTCTAATGGGTCTATGTTTGCCGCAGCAGCTAATTCATCGGCAAAAACATTAATTGAAAATCCGTGAGGAATGTTAATTACGGAACGTAACCAACCAATCCTAACATGTGCTGGTGCCTGACCAACTTCAACCTTCATATTTTTTATATCGTAAGGAATATTCGACGCACTTGAAATTTCAAAGCCAGCAGCATAATCAACACCAGGTGAAAAAGTAGATACAATTGATGGCATGGCAAAACGGTGCAGCCAGCCTGTAACATTACCATTAGCATCTAATGATGCTTTCATGTATTGTGCACTTACGGTGTGGTAATAGCTATGCTTTATGTCGTCTTCACGGGTCCAAACCACTTGTACAGGCGAGTTCATGGCTTTTGAAATGGCAACAGCCTCAACTACATAATCGGGTTTAGATTTTCTTCCAAAACCACCTCCTAAAAAAGTAACATTAACGGTCACTTTTTCCTCATCCGTTTTTAAATATTCTACAACTTCAGCTCTTGTTGCTTGTGGTTCCTGTGTTGGAGCCCAGACTTCACAATTGTCACCTTGCACCCATGCAACTGCATTTGGAACCTCCATTGGAGCGTGCACTAAGTGAGGCAACTGAAAAGTAGATTCAACAATTTTGGCACCTTGTTTAAATGCCTTATTTACATTTCCTATATCTTTTGAAACTTTTCCCTGTTTATGTACATTATTGGTAATTTCAGACATATATTTTTCTGAATCATATATCTGGTTGTCACCAAAATCCCATTCAACTTTTAAAGCCTCTTTTCCTTTAAATGCAGCCCAAGTATTTGTTGCAACAACAGCAATGCCTCCAAGCGCGCCAAACGGTCTTTCAACTCTTGGAATTTCTAATACATCAATAACACCTGCAATTTTTAAGGTTTCAGTCTTATCATAAGATTTTACATTTCCAAAAGTAACCGGGCAGCGAGCAATAGCTGCAAATTTCATATTTGGTAAGCGTTTGTCTAATCCAAAAATAGCTTTCCCTTTTACATAATCTTCAACATCAACACTTCTTAAACTTTTCCCAATATATTTAAAATCTTTTGGGTCTTTTAACTGTAAGGTTTCTTCATCAGGAATTTCTAATGTTTTGGCAATTTCAACCAAATCTCCGAACCCAATTTTTTTCCCTGAAGTATGAATAATATAATGATTTTCGGCGCTACATTCAGATTCTGGAACTTGCCATTTTTGTGCTGCAGCAGTTATTAACATTACTTTTGCCATGGCGCCCATTCTTCTCATTGGCATAAATAAATACCGGATACTCCTTGAACCATCAGTGTTTTGATCGCCATATTTTTTATCACCCACCGCCTGTTTTACAGAAACACGTGTCCAGTCAGCCTCCATTTCATCAGCAATTACAGAAGGCAGCGATGTTCTAACACCATTGCCCATTTCAGAACGTGAAGCAACTAAAACTAAACTTCCATCTGAATTTAATTGTACAAATAAATTTGGGTTGAAATCTATTAAATTTTCTGGTTTTGAATTTTTACCTGAAAAAACATCTGTGTTACATGCTAAAATGAGTCCGCCAGAAGCCAAACCAACAACTTTTACAAAACTCCTACGACTAATATTCTGAATTTTTCCCATCTTAGTTTTGATTTTTAAGTTGAACAGTTCTGTGGATGGCATTTTTGATACGTTGGTAAGTGCCACATCTGCAAATGTTCCCAATCATTGCTTCATCAATATCCTTATCTGTCGGATTTTCGTTTTTATCTAACAAGGCAGTTGCTGCAATTAACTGGCCTGGCTGACAAAAACCACATTGTGGTACGTTTAATTCGGACCAAGATTGTTGTAATAGTTGTAAATTTTCAGACTGACCTTCAATGGTAGTGATATTTTTATTTTCAGCCATTGAAACTGGTATGACACAAGATTGTACGGGAGAATTATCTAATAAAACTTTGCACGATCCACATACACCAATTCCGCATCCATATTTGGTTCCTGTAAGTCCAATAATGTCTCTAATTGCCCATAATAATGGCATCTCTGGAGCAACATCAATCTTGTGTTTTTCTCCATTTATTTGAAGTGTAATCATTTGTGAATTCTATTAGTTAGCATTGTATAGCACAATTTAAGATTTTTTTATGAATAAAATTTGCCAAATAAATATTTAACAAAACCTTAAATGGAATATGTAAATAAAAAGAATATAAAATTGAATTAATACGTTAATTTTATCAATTGCTCAACCTCAATTACCTCACCAGGTAACATATTGTTTAATTGAATTTTGTCAATTCTAACTCGAACAAGTCTAAGAGTAGGGAAACCAACCATTGCAGTCATTTTTCGAACCTGACGAAATTTGCCTTCGGTTAAAGTAATTGAAATCCAGCTTGTTGGTCCGTGACGTCGAATCTCGTATTTTTTTAGCTCTTTCAGGTAGTTTTGGAAATTCGATTAATTTATAAACAGCGCATGATTTGGTCAAATACTTGCCGTTTTCGGTATTAATTTCAACCCCATTTTTCAAAAGTTCAATGGCTTCAAAAGTAATTTCTCCATCAACTTGTGCATAGTACTCTTTTTCAATTTTTGAACTTCTAATAAACTCACTTATTTTTCCATCAGTTGTTAGTAATAATAGTCCTTCTGAAGGTTCATCCAATCTGCCAATTGCCATTGTGTTTTCAGGAAAATTGTACAAATCGCCCAACATTTTTTTATTGGTGCGTTTGGTTTGTTTGGATACAAATTGGCTTAAATAACCATAAGGTTTAAATAATATAAAATGCTGATTTTGATTAGTTTCCATTCAATATTTTAAAAACGAGTTCTTTTGAAAGTTTTTGATTTCCTGCTTGTTTTCGAATGTTGTCAAAGCTAAAAATAAAATCACAGCCATTTTTATATTCACTGCAGCCGTAAGCTGATTTTCCTTTTAAAATTGTTCCTTTTTTGCATTTAGGACAACTAATTTTTTCTGGAATTTTATTACCCTCACCAAGTGTATTCGAAACATTTTTCTCATCCAATTTCAATTTGTAATTTTCATCAAAACGAACCAAACCCTCAACTTCCAAATTGTCTTATTTTAAAGCCTTTTAAATTTACGGTACAACCTTTTTTTAGCAATCTTATAAATTGATTTTCAGAAATATTTTTTTCCAAAAAGTTAAAAGGCATTATAAAATCACAACCATTTTTATAGTCGCTGCAACCATAGGCATTGCTTCCTTTTAAGATGGTTCCTTTTTTACATTTTGGACATTTTTCAGCTGAAATACCGTTGCTTTTTTAGTTGAGCTAACTTTTGAATTTGTAATGGTTTCTTTGATTGAGGTATCGTTGTGCGAAATATTGGCTCGTTCTTTTTCAGACCTGAACTTCATACACCAAATTTTCAACCATTTTTTTCATGTTTTGAATAAAAGTGGCAGCATTAAAATTTCCTTTTTCAATCTCTTTCAGTCTGTTTTTCCCATTGCCCTGTTAATTCAGCAGATTTTAACAATTCATTTTGAATGGTATCAATCAATTGAATTCCAGTTTGTGTTGGTAAAACTTGTTTTTTATTTCTAACAATATATTTTCGCTTAAAAAGTGTTTCAATAATATTGGCTCGTGTTGATGGTCGTCCAATACCGTTTTCTTTCATCAATTCTCGTAAATCTTCATCATCAACTTGCTTTCCAGCTGTTTCCATTGCTCGTAAAAGAGTTGCTTCTGAAAAATGATTGGGTGGTTTGGTTTCTTTTTCTAAAAAACAAGGTTCATGTGGTCCTTTTTCTCCTTTTATAAATGTTGGTAAAATATCTGCTTCTTTTTATTTGATTCGGCCGATTTCAAAAACTACTCGCCATCCTTTTTTTAAAATTTCTTTTCCTGTTGTTTTAAATGAAACATCGGCAGCTTTTCCAATAACCGTCGTATTTGAAACATCACAATCATCATAAAAAACCGCAATAAATCGTTTTGTAATAATATCGTATACTTGTTGCTGATTGTATTGTAAATTGTATTTCAACACCGGTTGGAATAATAGCATGGTGATCGGTTACTTTTTTGTCGTTAAAAACTTTGGATGATTTTTTTATTTTTTTACTTAATAACGGCTGAGTTAAATTGCTGTAATTGGTTAAATTTTTTAAAATTCCAGGAACTTTCGGGTAGATATCATTTGGTAAAAAAGTAGTATCAACTCTTGGATAAGTAACCACTTTTTGCTCATATAATTTTTGAACAATTTTTAAAGTTTCATCGGCTGAAAAACCAAATTTATTATTGCAATACACTTGTAAACCAGTTAAATCAAATAATTTTGGAGCATATTCTTTTCCTTTCTTTTTTGTGACAGAAACAATTTCGAAATCACTTTCTTTTACTTTATTGGCAAAAATTTCACCATCTTCCTTTTTTAAAAAACGTCCTTCTTCATAACTAAATAATGTTTCTCGATATAAGGTTTGTAATTCCCAATAGGGCTGTGGTATAAAATTTTCAATTTCCTTAAATCGGTTTACAACCATTGCCAAGGTTGGTGTTTGTACCCGTCCAATAGAAAGCACTTGCTTATAACCTCCATGTTTTACAGTATACAATCGAGTGGCATTCATTCCCAATAACCAATCACCAATGGCTCTAGAAAAGCCAGCATAATATAAATTATCGTAATTTTTTGAAGGTTTTAAATTTTCAAAACCTTCTTTAATGGCTTCAGTTGTTAAGGATGAAATCCACAAACGTTGTACTTCGCCTTTGTAATTTGCCTGATTCATTACCCAACGCTGAATTAATTCTCCTTCTTGTCCGGCATCACCGCAGTTTATAACTACTTCAGCTTTATCAAATAAACTTTTTACAATGTTGAATTGTTTTTGAATACCATCATTTGTCAACCACTTTGGTTTCAAACTTTTCGGGAAGCATCGGTAAATTGTTCAAATCCCAGCTTTTCCAGTGAGGTTTGTAATCGTTAGGTTCAAATAAAGTGCACAAATGTCCAAATGTATAGGTAACCGCATAACCATTACCTTCAAAATAACCATCGCGTTTGGTATTAGCACCTAAAACAGTAGCAATTTCACGTGCAACACTTGGTTTTTCGGCAATGCAAACTTTCATCAATGGATTTTTTCAGAGGTCGCAAATTAATAAAATTTTACAATAACCTGGGTTTTATTTTGTGTTTAGTTTATGACAATTTAGTATTAATAATTTTTTGTTTTGTTGATTAAATTTGATGATTAATTAAATTAAAGAGATATGCTTTTTAGAATAGTTAGATTAACATTCATATTCATTTTTGCGTTCATTTATTCAGCCTGTGAAGGAAATAACAATGAAGAAGATACCCAAATAATTCCTAACTTATCTTCTCAGGCTGATTTGTTAGAATTAGAATTTGTTTATAAAAAATCTATATTTTCAACGTCAATTAGTGGAAGAGATATAGAGGTTATAAGGCAATTACCATTTGGAGTTACAGATTTTTCGGTTAACTCTTTTAAAGTTTCAAAAGGTGCTACTTTCGAATTTAAAATTGGTGATATAATTAAATTGAATCAAATCCCAACAACAATTATAGTAACGGCTGAAGATGGTAAATCTAAAAAAGAATATCATATTTCATTTTCATCTATTTCCTATTCTTCAATTGTTGAAAAAAATGGGAACTTAAAAGTGCTAGGAAATAAAATTGTGAATAAAAATAATGAAGCAGTTAGCTTTGCTGGAAATAGTTTTTTTTGGTCTAATAATAATTGGGGCGGTGAAAAGTTTTATAAACCATCAGTCGTTTCTTGGTTAAAACTAGATTGGGAAACAACCATAGTAAGAGCAGCAATGGGCGTTGACGAGCCAGGCGGATATTTGGAAAGTAAAATCTTAAATAAGAATAGGATAAAAACAATTGTTGATGCAGCAATTGATCAAGGAATGTATGTAATTATAGATTGGCATTCACATCATGCAGAAGATTATACACAGGATGCAATCTTATTTTTTAAAGAAATGGCTCAATTGTATGGTGGTTACGACAATGTTATTTATGAAGTATATAATGAACCACTAGATGTTTCTTGGAGTAATACGATTAAACCTTATGCAGAAGCGGTAATAGCAGGTATTAGAGAATTTGATCCTGATAATTTAATTTTAGTAGGCACTCCAAATTGGTCACAAAGAGTTGATGAAGCAGCCGCTGATCCAATAACGAGTTCTTCAAATATTGCTTATGTATTGCATTTTTATAGTGTTTATCACGGTGATTGGTTAAGAGGTGTAGCAAATAAAGCCTTAAATCTTGGTGTTGCTATTTTTGTAACTGAATGGGGTCCTGTTGGTTATACTCAAAATGATCCTGAAACTAATAAGTGGATAAATTGGTGTGCTGATAATAAAATTAGCCATTGTAGTTGGGCAGTAAATGATAAGGAGGAAGAATGGTCTATTGTTAAAAAAGGATCAAGTACTTTAGGAGATTGGAGCGACAATAATTTAACAGAGTCTGGAAAATTAGAAAGAGATATTATTCGAAATTGGAATAATGAATAATTAAATAAGTAATTAAATATATAAAACAAAGTCATGAAAAAAATATCATTTTTTGCTATTATAACATTTATCTTTTTGATTTCCTGTAACTCAAATGAAGTTTCAACAAATTTAAGTGAAGCTATTAGAGTCAATCAGGTTGGTTTTTATCCAAATGCCGTAAAACAATTTTTATTAGCAGATGTCAAAGGAGAAAATTTCGATGTTGTAGATAGCAGTAATAAAGTTGTTTATTCAGGAAATTTAACTGATAACGGTACGTGGGAAGCCTCAGGGGAGGGCGTTTTAATGGGAGACTTTTCTGATTTTCAACTTGAAGGAACCTATAAAATTATTGTGGATGACACCATTTCTTCTTATTTATTTGAAATTAAAAAGGACGTTTATAACGATGCTTTAAATGCAGCTATTAAAAGTTTTTATTTTCAAAGAGCTTCTATGCCTATTGAGGAGCAATATGGTGGTGTGTATAAACGGGAGGCAGGGCATTTAGATATGGCGTGCAAATTTCACCCTTCAACCGGACTTTCAGCAGGAAGTTTAAATTCGCCAGGAGGTTGGTATGATGCCGGTGATTATGGAAAATATATAGTGAATGCTGCTTTATCAACGGGTCAAATGTTACAATTGGTTGAGCAATACCCAAATATTGTTGCCGATGGTACTTTAAACATTCCTGAAAGTGGAAACGGAATTACAGATTTAATGGATGAATTAAAATACGAATTAGATTGGATATTGACTATGCAAGATTCTGATGGAGGTGTTTTTCACAAGTTAACAGCTTTAAATTTTGCTGGTTTTGTAATGCCTAATGAGTATGATTTAGAGCGGTTGATTATTGGAAAAGGAACTGCAGCAACATTAGATTTTGCAGCCGTTATGGCTCAATCTTCCAGAATTTATAAAAATACTGATTCAACTTGGTCAGAAACTGCATTGATCGCAGCCGAAAAAGCTTGGAAATGGGCGGTCGAAAACCCCAATGTAGCTTATGCAAAAAATCCTGAAGATGTACAAACAGGTGCTTATGACGATACAAAGTTTTCAGATGATTTTTACTGGGCTGCTACAGAATTATTTATCACCACTAAAAATCAAAGTTATTTAACCTATCTAAATGAAAATCAAGAGCCATATATTCATGAGTTAACTAATAGTTGGAAATTTTTTGTGCGTAACATTGCTTTTCATTCTTTACTCGAAAATAAAGAACTGTTAAATGAAGAATTTGCTTTAACATTAATTAATGGTCAGTTAAAATTGGCCAATGAAATATTGGAAAATATTAAAAATAACCCATATAAAATTGGTTTAGACAGGTTTGAATGGGGCTCAAACAGTGATGTTTTAAATCAGGCAATGATTTTGTGTATTGCTCACAGCTTAACAGGTGATGAAAAATATTTAATTGGTGCGGAGCAAATTACTGATTATATTTTTGGTAAAAATGCAACTGGTTATAGTTTTTTAACCGGTTTTGGTTCTAAAAAAGTAATGTTTCCACATCATAGGCCTAGCGGAGCAGATGGCATTAGAGCGCCTATACCAGGTTTTATTGCAGGTGGGCCGAACAAAGATAGACAAGACGCTGGTACGGTAAAATATACATCAGATTATCCAGCAAAATCTTTTATGGACGTTGAAGAAAGTTATGCTTCCAACGAAGTTTGTCTCAATTGGAACGCTCCAGCGGTTTATGTGTTGGGCTATTTGGAACAAGTTAGAAAATAAGAACTTATTAATTTAACGTTGTATTTATATTTGAATCTCTTATATTTGTTTGTATTTTAATAATATAAACAATGAAAAATCAATTAAAAGAAATAAAACTTGGAATAGGACTTGGACCTGTAAAATTTGGAATGTCTAGAGCTGAAGTCAAACTAATTTTAGGTGAGCCATCCAATATTGAAAAATTTTCTTATTCTGATTCAGATCAAGATTTAACAGAATCTTGGGAATTTGAAGATCAGGGTATTTCCTTGTCTTTTGATGAAGAAGAAAAATGGAAATTAACCATGATTTCCATTACTTCAAAATTTTATGAATTGGAAGGGAAAAGTTTAATTGGCTTAAATATTGAAGATTTATTAGAACAATTATATAAGTTTAATTACGGGGATGTTGAGGTTGAAGATTGTTCGGATGATGATATTTTTGATAATAAATTAATAGATATTGTTGAAAAATCTATTAGTTTTTGGCTGAATGATGATGTGTTGGATGAAATTCAATGGACGCCATTTTTTATTGATGAAGACACTATAGACTGGCCCGAATAATTTTTTAGTTATTGATAATTAGTTGTTTGTTAATAAATTGAATGGTTTGGTTGTTGAAAATTTCCGATTGTTCAATATTCACAACATGACCACAATTTTTAATAATAAGAAGTGTAGACTGTAAATGGTTTGATACTATTATTTTAATGGCCGGTAAAAATAAATGATCTTCTTCACCCATAATATACAGGGTTGGAATATTAATTTCAGTAGTTCTAAAAAAACGCAATAAAGGATTTATTTCTGAGGTTAATTTAAACCAACGAATAAACTCTTTTTGGTATAATTTTTTAGCTTCATTTACAAAAATTAACCTTGATTTTTTATGATTTTTTCTTGGCATTATTATAAATGCAAACAATTTGTATAACAATAAATAAGGTACAACCGATTTACATAAAACACCTATGCGCATTAATAATTGAGATTTAAAATTCAATTTCATAATGGCACCGCCCATAATCATACTTTTTACGCGTTCGGGATATTTTTCAGCTAAATTTCTTATAAGAATAGTACCTAAAGAAATACCTGTAAAATGTGAAGTTTTAATTTTTAAATGGTCAATAACTTCAACAATATCATTAGTAATAGCATCAAAAGTATATTTTTCCGTAAATGCATCCTTAATTGTTGTTTTACTATTTCCGTGACCACGTAAGTCTAAAACAAGTACATTAAAATGCGCTGTAAAACTGCGAATTTGCTTAAACCAAATAGAAGAACTTCCGCCGGCACCATGTACAAAAGTCACCCATTCAGTAGCAGTTTTGTGTAAGTATGTCGTGTAGTTCAACATTCAGTTTGTTATTTTGATTTTTTTGCTAAAATAACTAAAACTAAATACATAACTAGTATAAAAATTTACCACCAAACCAAAAAGAATTTTTGAACCTCTCCATTTGGGAATTTTAACCAGCATAAAGGTGACGTTTTATTCTTAAGAATTAAAGCAACTTTGGAAGTGAAATTTTGAAAAGAAATCCAGTTGGTTTGTGTTTGAATTGCTTGTAACCAGTTTACTTTTGAAGGAATATAAAATTTACAATTTAAAAATTGTTGTAATTCATAAATTCTAATATAAAAACCTGCAATACATTCATTATTTATAGATTCAAACTTATTGTTTTTTAATTTTAAAGGGACAAATAATTGTGCTTTAAAATACACATATTGCTCAATTTCAATTTGTTGAAGGTTTAATTTATCCAATAAAGTTTTTGTGTTAGGGTTGAAAAGAAGTGGTAATTGCTTTTCTTTTAATTTGATTAATTTTTTTACTAAATTATCATTTCTATTTGGGCCAATCCAGTGTTCAATTTCTGAAACCCCATAGGTTTCATCATATAAGTAAAATTTATAAATAACTTCCAAATGAATTGGCTTTTCACTTTTTTTTAAAATGAAATCTAATTCTCCAACTGTTGTTTTTTCGTTTTGAATCTGACAGTTTTCTGCTAAAATTGATATTGAGGGTATGTTTTTAAATTCATTTTCGACAAAACGTTCAACACGTTTTCCCAACCTTAAATTTTTTTGAATAGTACCTTCAAATACAGCGGTGTTTTTTTTGGATAATATTAATTGTTTCAAACCAAAGATTGGTTCTAATTTCCAAAGTAAAGGTGTATTTAAAAAACCTTGGTATTGCAGTTGTATGTCTTTTGAATTTAAATCCATCATAGTGCTAAATTACATATTTCAACAATTTAAAAATTAAAACAAATTATAAAGTATATTTGCTGCTTGAAAAATGAGCGATTATGTGTGCAGTAAAAAGCGATAAAGTTGGTGAGCATCAAATAGATGAATGTATTGCAATACTTGAAAAGTTAGTTGCTGATGGTAGTCAGGTTTTTGAACTTTCTGAAGAAAAACGTGTTGCTTTAATAAAGGCAGCCGGATTGCTTTCTCGTCCGAATAAGGAGGAATTTGTGAAATGGAAAAAGGATGCCGAAAAAACCGCAAAACGAAAAATGATTGCAAAAGACAGGCATGCTCGTAAAGAAACTGGGATAAGAAGTGCAAGAGAAGCAGCAGTTTTTGTAGCTCCAAAATTAATTTCACTCACAAAACAACAAGAAAAAGAACTTGAATTAGAATCGCCGAGAAACTGTTACGTTTGTAAAACTGTGTATACCAAATTGCACCATTTTTATGATACTATGTGTACTGAATGTGGCGATTTTAACTATGCCAAGCGTTTTCAAACCGCCGATTTAACTGACCAAGTTGCGGTAATTACAGGTTCTCGTTTAAAAATTGGTTACCATATTACCTTAATGTGTTTACGTGCCGGCGCTACTGTTGTTGCAACTACACGTTTTCCGGTTGATTCTGCTTTACGTTTTTCGCAAGAAGATGATTTTTCAAAATGGGGACACCGATTAAAAATTCACGGGCTCGATTTGCGTCATATTCCCAGTGTTGAAATATTTTGTAATTATATTGAGCAACATTATGGAAGGTTGGATATTTTAATCAATAATGCGGCTCAAACAGTTAGGAGACCTTCAGGATTTTACCATCATTTAATGGCAAATGAAACCATGAATTTAGACTTGTTACCAAAATCAGCTAAAAGTGTTTTGACCAATCATTTTGAATGTTTGCAAGAATTAAAATCGTTAAGTGCAGAATCTGTACTAAATCAAAATAAAAATTTACCTGTAACTTGGCATGGACCTGAACCAGGAATTGGACTTAGAGCATCAGCCCAATTATCTCAAATTCCGTATAGTTTTGATAATTCATTAAAGGCTAGTGAAGTTTTTCCGGAAGGTGAATTGGATGCCGATTTACAACAGGTAGATTTGCGTAAAACAAATAGTTGGCGTTTAAAATTAGGAGAAATTGAAACAACTGAAATGATTGAAGTTCAGCTGGTAAATTCTGTAGCACCTTTTGTGTTGTGTAATCGTCTTTCTAATATTATGAAGAAAGAAAATACAGGTATAAAACACATTATTAATGTTTCAGCGATGGAAGGAAAGTTTCATAGGTTCAGAAAACAAGACCGCCATCCGCATACCAATATGGCAAAAGCTGCTTTAAATATGATGACACATACAAGCGCATCAGCTTTGGCAAAAGACGGAATTTATATGAACGCGGTTGATACTGGTTGGGTAACTGATGAAGATCCTGTGGAATTGTCTAAGAAAAAAGTAGAGGTACACGATTTTCAGCCACCGTTGGATATTGTAGATGGCGCAGCACGTGTCATGGATCCTTTATTTGATGGGATTAATACTGGAAAACATTGGTGTGGTAAATTTTTAAAAGATTACAAACCAATAGATTGGTAAATCTATAAATTATGAAGCCAATAAGTTATTTCTTGTAAATATTGAGGAGTTAGTATTTGGAAATAAGGAAATTCATTTTCTATATATGACATTGAATGTGACGTGTTTTTTAAGGTTAAGATTTTATAATTTTTTGAGGAAGATTTTTCTATTGCTTGTTCAATAATTTTGTAACTATCGGGAGGGATTACTGTATCAGATAATCCTTGAATGACTAAAATTGGTTGTGTAATTTTTTCAAAATATGGAAGCCCACTAAAGTTTAATTTTGGATCTTTTTGAATTTCTGTTTCAGGAATCCAAATGTACTTCAACCAATCATAACTTTTATATTTTTCTTCAATTTCATTTAATTCAGGATAAGATATGTTTCCAGCAATATAATCATAAACACTCTTTTGGACTGTGGTTGCTATGGCAATATCATCAGCACCAATTTCATTTATAACTGAATTTCTCCAAGAATTTAGATCGCTTTCTAACAGAGTTCCTTTTGGGCAACTTATTGAAATTCCGAATTTCAACTCTGGTATTTTTATTAAAATATAAGGGATTTTGATACCACCTTGACTGCTTCCTTTTATTCCAATTTCGGAAATTTGAAGACCAGATTCTTTTGAAAATAGTTGTATTGCATTTATATCATCAGAACATAGTTCTTCAATTGTTGCGGTTTTCCAATCTCCTTCCGAATTTCCAGTACCTCTTTTATCGTAATTAAAAACAGTATAGCCTAAACTTGCAAAATAATTGGCTTCAGCATTTGTACCACTTCTATCGTTGCCTTGTGATGAAGATACAAGCAATAATCCAATAGAATTTGATTTTTTTGGTTTTCCATAAAGTCCCAAATAGTTTTAATTCATTTGAATAAAATGTAATATCAATTCTTTCAGGTTTATCAATTTCATTAGCCTTGATAGGAATTAAATAGGTAGAAAACGAATTTAGTAATTCTTCACTTTCGTTGGCGTAGATATTTAAACTTCCAAAAAAATTACTTCCATTTTTTAAAAAATGATATTGATAGATGAAATAATCACTAAATACAGAAAAGGATAACGAATCATTTTTAAAAACTATTTGCTGGCAAGGAATTTCAAAAGCGTTTAAATCGGCACTCGAGAAAAGCACAAAAGGTTTAATTTCAGAATTATTCAAATCAATTTGATACTTAAGTGTAGATTTTCCAAAATTAAATTCTCCAGTATATAAAGTGTTTTGGGAGATTGCCATTAAAGAGTAAAATAAAAAAAATACCGTTAAAATCTGAAGTTGTTTCATATGCATTTATTTAAAAACTTTGTAAACTGGTAATTTCAAATAAGCTGGTTCGTAATAAGGAGAATTTTTATAAATAAAATCCAATTGTGCTCTTGGGTTTTCAGCAATTGACTTATCGGTTTTTATTTTTAGATTTAATGAGTCTCTAACTGAAGGGTTTTCAATTAAAAATTGTTCGGCAAGGTCTTCAAAAACATAGGCAGAATAACCTTCTTTTTGTTGTAAAATTGTGTCGAAAAAATTCCAGTTAAAAAAGGAATCAGTTGCCGAAGCTTCCAACGTTTCCATAATATACCTTGCGCCATTCTGATTTACCGGAATGTAAATATCTCCTTTGTTAAATGGAACTAATTTTGTGGAAGTTGTAATTATTGTATTATAATGTGGATAATGTCCTTCATAGGCAACTTTATAGGTTTCGTAGGTTTCAATATGTTGTTCTTCAACT
This sequence comes from uncultured Flavobacteriaceae bacterium, assembly GCA_963712085.1. Classification (GTDB taxonomy): domain Bacteria; phylum Bacteroidota; class Bacteroidia; order Flavobacteriales; family Flavobacteriaceae; genus Lutibacter. Next base: position 81,707 of record CAVQGP010000004.1, read on the forward strand.
AAAATTGTAGTATCATTTTTAAAAATAGTATATTCAATATTATTGGCATTCAAACGTTCTATAACTTTCCACCAACCTTGTTTTAAAATATAGGCTTTAGGTATTTCAATTTCTTTTGAAACTTTAAACTGATTGTAATATTTTACAGATTTTGTATATGGTTTTGAACGGTCGTAAAACAATCGTTTGCCATTGGTTACTTTGCTATCAATATAGCTTCCTTCAAAACCTTTAAACGCTAAGGTTGTAAAGTTGTTTTTATCAACTTCATATTCAATAGGATATGTTTTCTTTTCTAAAATTTCAGCGACTGCATTTTTGCGAAGTGTATTTATTTCATTGCTGTTTTCAAGAGTAAAATCAATCAAGCTTTCCATAAATGCATAGGTTTGTTCAACACGTTGTTTGTAAGGTTTTAACATATGTGTTTCAACCATCATTCCTAAAGTGTTAAATAAAGTGGTATAGCCTGTTGAATACCGAGGTGAATCAAAAAACTGACTGAATCCATTTTCTGGAGTTGTTCCCCAAACATTTACATAAGGTGTAATGATAATCTCTTTTTTTAACAATGAATTTTCTATTTCAGGTTTCATTTTTTCTTCAAGAAATACCCCTAAATGATTTCCTAATTTGTTGTGCTGGGTAAATAAATGCGTGATTGCATACTGATAATCGGCACCATTACTTACGTGATTTTCGATAAAAACGGCAGGATTTATCAAATGAAAAATTTCAGCAAAGGCTTTTGCGTTTTTAGTATCTGCTTTTATAAAATCACGGTTTAAATCGTAATTTTGAGCATTTCCTCTAAAACCATACTCTTTTGGTCCGTTTTGATTTACACGGGTAGTGCTGTTTCTGTTTAACGAACCCCCAACATTGTACACGGGAATTATTACTAAAACAATATTTTCTAATTTTTTTATTTTTTCAGAATCTTGAACCAAATCTCTTAAAAGCATCATAGAAGCATCAATACCGTCCGATTCTCCAGGATGAATGCCATTGTTAATTAAAATAACTGTTTTGTTGGCTAATTTTTTAAAATCAAATTCTTTTGTAGGACTTAAAATGACCAAATGCAGTGGATTTCCACTGTCGGTTTCTCCAACTTCCTGAATAGAAATTTCAGCATAAGTTTCAGCTAATTTTTTATAATAAGCAATGGTTTCTGCGTAAGTAGCTGTTTCAGTTCCAATTGATTCTTCAAACGTTGTTATAAAATCAAGAGTTGTTTTTTGTGCTTTTGCCGTATAAATAATGCAGCAAAATAACACTTGTAAAAATAAAAAGTTGCGCATAAACAATTTATTTTTTCGAAACACTTTTGGGTACAAATCCGCTAATATCACCACCATGTCTATAAACATCGCGTACTATACTTGAACTTATAAAAGCTGTATTTGAAGAGGTTAACAAAAAGACAGTTTCAATTTCCGACAATTTTCTATTGGTTTGAGCAATGGCTTTTTCAAATTCAAAATCAGCAGGATTACGCAAACCCCTTAAAATAAAATTAGCTTTTACTTTTTTACAATATTCTGTTGTTAAACCTGAGTAAGTTTCGACTTTAATTTTGGGTTCGTTCTTATAATTTTCTTTTATAAAATGAATACGCTCTTCTAAAGTGAACATATATTTTTTGTCAGAATTTATGCCAATTGCAATAATAATTTCATCAAATAATGGCAAAGCTCTATTAACAATATCTACGTGACCTAGTGTAATTGGGTCAAATGATCCTGGGAAAATTGCGCGTCTCATAATTTATTTGTTTAATGCCATTTCAATGGCGTTATGAAAAAGTGTAGGCAAACTTATGCCTGCAGCTGCTGCTTGTTGCGGAATAATACTTGCGGATGTTAAACCAGGAACAGTATTCATTTCTAAAAAATAAGGTTCGCCATTCACTAAAATATATTCTGAACGTGAAAAACCGCTCATATTTAAAATTTGATAAACCTGAGAGGCAACATTTTCTAATTTTTCATGAATTTCATCTGAAATTCGAGCTGGTGTAATTTCTTGCGATTTTCCTAAATATTTGGCTTCATAATCAAAAAAATCATTTTCAGATACAATTTCGGTCATTGGTAATACTTTTATTTTACCTTCAAATTCAAATACACCTATGGTAATTTCTGGACCATCTAAAAATGCTTCAATTAAAATTTCTTTGTCTTCTTTAAATGCTTTTTCAATTGCAGGCAACATTTCATCTACCAATTTTACTTTTGAAATTCCAAAACTGGAACCAGCATTGTTTGGCTTTACAAAACAAGGTAAACCCACTTTTTTAATAATTTCTTCAACATTTATTTGATTACCTTTATCTAAAAAATACGAAGTGGCAGTTTTAATTCCGTACTGTTTTACAACACTTAAACAATCTCGTTTGTTAAAAGTAAGTGCCATCTGGTAAAATGGAGCCGAGGTATGTTTCAATCCAATTAAATCAAAATAGGCTAAAATAGTTCCATCTTCTCCTGGATGCCCATGAATTGCGTTGAAAACACAATCAAAATTAATTTTCTCACCATTTATTTCGGCTGAGAAATCATGTTTGTTAATTGGATATTCCACATTGTTGTCATCAACTAAAACCCATTTATTTTTAAGAATTTGTATTTTGTAAGTATTGTAAATATTTTTTGAAATATGCTGATACACAACATTCCCACTCTTTAATGAAATTTCAAATTCCGAAGAGTAGCCACCCATAATTATGGCAATATTTTTTTTCATTTTTAGTTATATTCTATAAATACAAACTTACTATTTAAAGTTTAAAGTTTGAAGTTTGGAGTTCGAAAGTTTAATAATGACTTGTGTATATTGACTTTTAACCAATTAAATAATTATTTAATTCAACAATTAAACAAATGAACAATTCCATACAAAAAAAGTATCTTTGCACAAAAATATAGGGAATATGAGTTTAATTCAATTTATAAAATCTAAAACGTTTTTAAAACAATTGGCATTTGCTGCTGTTGGTTTTTTAGTGGTTATTTTTATTCTGGCAAAATGGTTAAATATTACTACCAATCACGATCAAAAAATTGAAGTCCCGAACTTAGAGAAAATGAATTTAAGAACTGTTGAAAATGTATTGGAAGATTTGGATTTGAATTTTGTAGTGATCGATTCAGCAAGTTACAATCCTGATTATCCGGGAAAATCTGTTATTGAACAAAGTCCCGAGGCTGGAAGTTTTGTCAAGGAAAATAGAAAAATATATTTAACATTGAATCCTTCCGGTTTTGAAGATGTAGAAATCCCTAATGTTTTAGGAAAAACAAAAAGACAAGCAACAGCACAATTAATTGCAGTTGGATTTAGAATAAATGCTGAAGATAAGTACATTCCAGATATTGCAAAAGACGTTGTTAGAGGCTTGCTTTTTAAAGGAAAAGAACTTAAAATAGGTGATGAAATTCCAAAAAATTCTGAAATAAAGTTAATACTTGGTGATGGAGAAGGTTTGGATGGAGCAATTAAATCTGACGATATTATTGAGAATGAAGCAATTGAAACCGAAGAATTTTAAGAATGAATGTTGAAGAATTAGAACAAGAAGAATTTTACGAGCACTTTAATTATGTTGCTCACCAAGGTCAGGAACCATTAAGAGTTGATAAATTTTTAATGAATTTTATTGAGAATGCTACTCGAAATAAAATTCAGCAAGCTGCAAAGGCGGGTAATATTTTAGTAAATGATGCTCCTGTAAAATCAAATTACAAGGTAAAACCACACGATGTTGTTCGTGTTGTTTTGGCGCATCCTCCTCATGAAAATTTATTGGTTGCTGAAGATATTCCTTTAGAAATTTTATTTGAAGATGATCAGGTAATTGTTGTAAATAAACCAGCTGGAATGGTAGTGCATCCAGGCCATGGAAATTATAGTGGTACCTTGGTTAATGGATTGATTCATCATATTGAAAATTTACCAAATAATTCAAATGAACGTCCTGGTTTGGTGCATAGAATTGATAAAGATACTAGCGGTTTGCTGGTAGTTGCAAAAACTGAATTTGCAATGGCACATTTGTCTAAACAATTCTTTGATAGAACAACTGAGCGTTTATACTATGCTTTGGTTTGGGGAAATGTTGAATTGGAAGAAGGTATAATTGAAGGAAATATTGGTAGAAGTTTAAAAAATAGGTTGCAAATGAGTGTTTTTCCAGAAGGCGACTTTGGTAAGCACGCTGTAACACATTACAAAGTTATTGAACGTTTTAGCTATGTTACTTTGGTGTCAATGTAAATTAGAAACTGGTAGAACGCACCAAATTAGAGCTCATTTTAAACATATTGGACACACACTTTTTAATGATGAACGCTATGGAGGAAATGATGTTTTAAAAGGTACAACCTTTACAAAATACAAACAGTTTGTTGACAATTGTTTTAAAGTATTGCCACGTCAGGCATTACACGCTAAAACATTAGGGTTTGAACATCCAGTTACCAAAGAATTTTTAAGATTTAATTCTGAAATACCTCAAGATATGGTTGACTGCTTGGAAAAATGGCGTACTTACACCGTAAATCAAAAAGATTAAAATGAAAATTTTTGATATAGAAAATTGGAATAGAAAGCCACAGTTCGAGTTTTTTAAATCTTATGAAGATCCTTTTTTTAATATTACTTCAAATTTAGAGGTTACCAATTTATATAATTATTGTAAAAAACATGAATTGTCATTTTCTTTGGCTTGTATTTTTGTTGCAATAAAAAGTATCAATGAAATTCCAGAATTCAAATTAAGAATTAAAAACGAAAAAGTTGTGCAATGCGATACTGTTCCAATTGGATCAACTGTATTAAATAATGACAATACTTTTTCATTTTGTGAATTTCCATATAATGATTCAATTTTTGATTTTGATGCCAATGGTAAAACTATTATTAAAAATCAAAAAGAAGGTGTAACTTTTGATGCTAATGAAGATGAAATAAAAATAGTTCATTGCTCAACGCTACCTTGGGTTTCTTTTACCGGAATGAAACATGCACGTAAGGGCGATGAAGCTTCAAAAGGCATTCCGAAAATTGTTTTTGGAGGGTTATTTATTGAAAATAACCTAAAGAAAATTCCCTTTTCAGTTGAGGTACACCACGCTTTAATGGATGGGTACCACGTGGGTTTGTTATTTAAAAAAATTCAAAAACTTATAAATGAATTGACATAGGGATTGAAATCATATAGATTTAAACCTTAAATTTACATTTTAATAAAAATAGAAAATGAAAATTGTTATTTCACCGGCTAAATCGTTAGATTTTGAAACTTCTTCACCAACTTCAATATTTACAGAAGGCATTTTTTTAAAAGAAGCATCTACAATTAATGCAGTTTTAAAAAAGAAATCACCAAAAAAATTGTCGGAATTAATGAATATTTCACCTGCTTTGGCAGCGTTAAATTGGCAACGAAATCAGGATTGGCAATTACCATTCACTGAAGAAAATGCAAAACAAGCTGTTTTTGCTTTTAGCGGTGATGTATATGTAGGTTTAGATGCTTACTCGCTTTCTGATGAAAAAATACTACAATTACAACAAAAACTAAGGATACTTTCTGGTCAATATGGTTTGTTAAAACCCTTAGATTTAATGCAGCCATATCGATTAGAAATGGGAACTATATTGAAAGTAGGAAGAAAAGATAATTTATATCATTTTTGGGGAAGTAAAGTTACCGAAGCTCTTAATGCTGAATTCTCTAATAATGAAGTGTTTGTGAATTTGGCGAGTCAGGAGTATTTTAAAGTAATTAATCCAAAGTTGTTGAAGGTTCCTGTGATTACACCGGTTTTTAAAGATTATAAAGATGGTAAATTAAAACTAATAAGTTTCTTCGCAAAAAAGGCTAGGGGCTTAATGGTACGTTATATTATAGATAACAATATTGAAACCGTTGATGGGCTTAAAGGTTTTAATTATGAAGGTTATGCTTTAGATTCAAATTTATCGTCAAATAAAGAGCTTGTATTTACTAGATAGTTGTACTTTTTTTTTTATTTGTATTGTTTTTTTATATAAGTTTGCGCTATGTTTTAAAAAACATATAAGAATAAAATATAATAAGGTTTAATATTTTGATTATTAAACTTTTAAAGTTAGTTTAGTAATTTTATATAACAAAGATTAAAAGATTTAATGATTTCTTTTAACTATATTTTAAAGTGCTTCAGCCCATTGAGAGTTGTAAGATTTAATAAAACTTATTTGGTGATAAGAGTGTAGTATTTAATACGTTTTGTTTATTTAAAAACAAAAAAATGGTTACGTTATAAATACAAATTAAAATACTAAATGAATACAAAATATATAGATCTTAATCAGTCAAACTTTTGATTTTCCTCAAGAAGAATTTACAGTAGACTCCAATAAAAATTTACATTTTCATGATATTGATACCATGAAATTGGTAGAAGAATATGGTACACCTTTAAAATTTACGTATTTGCCTAAAATTAGTGAAAACATTCAAAAAGCGAAAGCAATGTTTGAGCGGGCAATGAAAAAGAACAAGTATAAAGGTAAATACCATTATTGTTACTGCACTAAAAGTTCTCATTTTAAGCACGTTTTAGATGAAGCTTTAAAAAACGATATACATATTGAAACATCTTCAGCATTTGATATAAATATTGTTGAAAGCTTAAAAAAAGATGGGAAAATATCCGATAAAACCTATGTTATCTGTAATGGATTTAAACGTGATGAATACATTAAAAATATTCAAAATTTAATTAATATCGGTCATAAAAACTGCATTCCAATTATTGATAATTATGAAGAAATAGGTTTGCTTAACCGAAGGAATTCGTAAAAAAATTAATATAGGAATTAGAATTGCTTCTGAAGAAGAACCTAAATTTGAATTTTATACTTCCAGACTTGGAATAGGGTATAAAAATATAGTTGATTTTTACCGAAGAGAAGTTAAAGACAACAATAAGTTAAACTTAAAAATGTTGCATTTTTTTATCAATACAGGTATTAAAGACAATGCGTACTATTGGAACGAATTAAACAAATGTTTAAAAGTTTATATTAGTTTAAAACGTATTTGTCCGTCATTAGATAGCTTAAATATTGGTGGCGGATTCCCTATTAAAAATTCATTGGCATTTGATTATGATTATGAATATATGATTGATGAGATTATTTCTCAAATCAAAAATGCCTGTGAGGAAGCTGAAGTACAAGTGCCACATATTTTTACCGAATTTGGAAGCTATACTGTGGGTGAGAGCGGCGGAAGTATTTACAAAATTTTATACCAAAAAAAGCAAAATGATCGTGAAAAATGGAATATGATTAATTCATCTTTCATTACTACATTACCTGATTCTTGGGCAATAAATAAGCGTTTTGTATTGTTGCCATTAAATAGGTGGAATGATAATTATGAACGTGTTTTGTTAGGAGGTTTAACTTGTGATAGTGATGATTATTACAACTCTGACCAGCATATAAATGCTATATATTTGCCAACTTATAAAGAAGAAAAACCTTTGTATATTGGTTTTTTTAATACAGGTGCTTATCAAGAATCACTTGGAGGTTACGGAGGTTTACAACATTGTTTAATTCCGCAGCCAAAGCATATAATTATATCAAAAAACGAAGAAAATAAATTAGAATTTAAAGTTTTTAAAGAAAAACAAACAGCAAATGATTTTTTAAAAATATTGGGTTATGAATAAAAGAACGTACGCAGGGATTCCTGAACAATTTAGTAAAATTGAAACTTCTAAAGTAGTTTTAATTCCGGTTCCATATGAAGGAACAAGTACATGGCAAAAAGGTGCAAGTAATGGCCCAGAGGCATTTTTACAAGCTTCAGAAAACATGGAACTTTATGACATTGAAACGGATTCAGAAGTTTATAAAAATGGTATTTATTTAGCAGATGCAATTACTGAAAATGTTTCTCCTGAAAAAATGGTTGAAGAAGTTAAAAAAATAACAAAATCATATATCAGAAAAAATAAATTTGTAACACTTTTTGGTGGAAATCATTCAGTTTCAATTGGTTCAATTAGAGCATTTAACGAATGTTTTAGTAGTTTGACAGTTGTTCATCTTGGTGCACATGCCGATTTAAGAAAGGAATACGAAGGTTCGTCCTTCAGCCACGCCTGTGCTCTGTATGAAGCCAGCCAAACAACCAATTTAATTCAGGTTGGTATTAGAAGTATGGATATAATTGAAACTACAATTATTGATAAAGACAAAACATTTTTCGCTCATGAATTGGCCCAAGATGATTACTGGATGGAAAACGCAATTGATTTGATGACCGAAAAGGTTTTTTTAACAATCGATTTAAATGCTTTTGACCCATCATTGTTACCATCTACTGGAAATCCTGAGCCAGGAGGATTACTTTGGTACGAAACATTGGAATTTTTACAAAAAATATTCAAAGAAAAAACAGTTGTTGGATTTGATATAGTTGAGTTAAGCCCAAATGCAAGTGAAAAATCATCTGATTTATTGGCCGCAAAGCTTTATTATAAAATGTTAAGTTATAAATTTGATAACTCAAAAGATAACGATTACGAAGATGCCAATGGTTATAAAGAACCAAACAGCAAAAACTCAAAATTTGAAGACGATGACTATGAATAAAAAAGGATCCATTTCTCAATTTATTGAAAAATATTATTTGCATTTTAATGCTGCATCTGTTGTAGATGCTGCTAAAGAATATGAAAATCAATTAGAAAAAGGTTCAAAAATGTTAGTTTCGTTGGCAGGTGCAATGAGCACTGCTGAACTAGGTAAAATATTTGCTGAGGTAATTCGTCAGGATAAAGTTCAAATTATATCTTGTACCGGAGCTAATTTAGAAGAAGATATCATGAATCTAGTGGCACATTCTCACTATAAAAGAGTTCCAAATTACAGAGATTTAACGCCTCAGGATGAATGGGATTTATTAGAGAAAGGTTTAAATAGAGTTACAGATACTTGTATTCCTGAAGAAGAAGCATTTAGACGTTTGCAAAAACACGTATATCATATTTGGAAAGATGCTGAAGATAAAGGTGAAAGATATTTTCCACATGAATTTATGTACAAATTATTGCTTTCAGGTGTTTTAGACCAATATCATGAAATTGATCCAAAAAACAGCTGGATGATTGCAGCTGCTGAGGCCAATTTACCCATGGTAGTTCCTGGATGGGAAGATAGTACAATGGGAAATATTTTTGCTTCTTATGTTTTAAAAGGGGAATTAAAAGCAAGTACCATGAAATCAGGAATTGAATATATGACTTTTCTAGCTGACTGGTATACTGAAAATTCTGAAAATGGTATAGGGTTTTTCCAGATTGGTGGAGGTATAGCAGGTGATTTTCCAATTTGTGTAGTGCCAATGTTATACCAGGATATGGAACGAACAGACACACCATTTTGGAGCTATTTCTGTCAAATATCTGATTCAACAACAAGTTACGGTTCTTATTCAGGTGCCGTACCTAATGAAAAAATAACTTGGGGAAAATTAGATATCAATACCCCAAAATTTATTATAGAGTCTGATGCAACTATTGTTGCACCATTAATATTCGCGTATTTATTAAACATGTAATTTAAAAAGATGAAAAGAGTAATAGTTGATTATGCTAAATTAACAAGTGATATTTTAGACTTATTAGTTGAAAAATTCCCAACAGGTTATGGTTATAAAGATATAATTACATTTAAAAATGCACAAGGTGAAACCATTCGTGCTGTTGAAGTTTCTACAGATGACACTATGTATTTAGTGAAAATTAGTTTAAAATTAGAAGAAACTATGGAGGATTATGATGCTGATGAAGATAACTTTGACGACGTACACGATACAGATGGATTGGATGATATTGCAGATGAAGAATCGGAAGACGAAGATTTATAATAGAAAACCCGCTTATTAGCGGGTTTTTTTAAGTATGAAAATTGTTAGTATTTAGACTCTTGACCCAATTCTTTAACTAATAAATAATAAACAATAGCTCTGTATTTATTTCTGTTAGATTTTCCAACTTTTTCAATAACACTTTCAATTGCTTGATCTAATTTTGGTCCATCAGCCAATCCTAATTTTTTGATAAGGAAATTGTTTTTTACTGTTGCCAATTCCTTTTGATCTGATCCTGAAACGGTTTCCGCATCAGCTTTGTAAATAGAAGGACCTAATCCTTTTGTTACTTTAGTTAACAAGTCTGCATCAAACGAAAGTCCTAATTTTTTCATTTCAGTTTGATAAAGTGCAATTTTTTCATCTAATTTACTCATGACTATAAATTTTTATTAATAAATAAGTGTTCTAGTCAAATATAATAATTAAATATGTGAAAGGAAAATAATTTGTTTAACAATCCGAAATATTCACGCTTACAGCCAAACCGCCTTCAGATGTTTCTTTGTATTTAGAATTCATGTCTTTGGCAGTTTCGTACATACTTTCAATTACTTTATCTAATGGTACTTTAGCATGTTGAATATTAGATTCCAAGGCTAATTCGGCGGCATGTATTGCTTTGATAGCTCCCATTGTGTTGCGCTCAATACAAGGAATTTGTACCAAACCAGCAATAGGGTCACATGTTAATCCTAGGTGATGTTCCATGGCAATTTCACTAGCCATTAAAACCTGATCAGGAGTTCCGCCAAGCAACTCTGTTAATGCACCCGCTGCCATTGCACTTGAAACTCCTATTTCTGCCTGGCAACCTCCTAAAGCTGCTGAAATTGTAGCTCCTTTCTTAAAAATACTCCCAATTTCACCTGCCACTAACAAAAACTGTTTAATATGTTCAAAATTGGCTTCATGGTTTTCAATTACCATATAATACATTAAAACAGCCGGAATTACACCTGCGCTTCCATTTGTTGGTGCCGTAACTACTCTTCCCAATGATGCATTCACTTCATTTACACTTAATGCAAAACAACTTACCCATTTTAAAATTTGTCGAAATTTAACTTCTGTATCCCTTATGGCTACAAGCCATTCATTAGGTGAGTTATAAATGCGATCTCCTTTTAATTTTTGATGAATGTCAAAGGCTCTTCGTCTCACATTCAATCCGCCAGGCAATATACCTTCTGTATGGCAGCCAACATACATGCATTCAAGCATAGTATTCCAAACTCTTAAAAGTTCATGGTCAATTTCTTCGTCTGTTCTAAGTGATCTTTCATTTTCTAAAACTATTTCTGAAATTTTCAATTTGGTTTCAATACAATAGTTTTCAAGTTCTTTTGCTTTTTGAATTGGAAATGGAAAAGTTTTATGAATTTTAATATTTTCTTTTGCATGAATCAATTCTTCTCTAACAACAAATCCGCCACCAATAGAGTAATAGGTGTCTGATGAAATTTCAATTCCATTGTTAAAACTCCTAAATCTTATTCCATTTGGATGAAAGGGTAAAAACTCTTTATTAAAGACAATATCAGTTAATGGATTAAATACAATTATCCGTTCATCTCCAAATTTTATTTCTTTTGAAAATTTAATAATTGATACAAGCGAATTTATTTCTTCAGTTGGAAAGTATTCTGGATCAGCACCAGCTAGCCCTAAAATAATAGCCAAATCTGTGGCGTGACCTATTCCTGTTAGTGATAAAGAACCATATAAATCAACTTTAATATCTGTAGTTTCATAAAATAAGTTTACTTTTTTTAAATGATTTATCCAGCGTTCTGCTGCACGCCAAGGTCCTAGAGTATGTGAACTTGATGGTCCAATACCAATTTTTAACATGTCAAAAACAGAAATACACTCCATATATTTATTTTATTTCAATTGTAAATATATGTTATTGGAAAATAGATGTGTCACTTTTGTGTAAATATTGCAGCAAAATAAATCAGGTTTAGTGTCATTAAAATATGAATTAAAATATTTTGTGACAACTTGACATATTTTTAGCAATGGCATAATCATTGTCATTTTGTAAATGTCAAATTAAAATAAATTTAATAATAAAATAAAATATATAATTATGGGTAAAATTATAGGAATAGATTTAGGAACAACCAACTCTTGTGTTTCAGTAATGGAAGGTAATGAGCCAGTTGTAATTCCTAATGCAGAAGGAAAAAGAACTACTCCTTCAATAGTAGCATTTATAGAAGATGGAGAAAGAAAAGTTGGTGATCCAGCTAAACGTCAGGCAGTTACTAATCCAACAAATACAGTTTATTCAATAAAACGTTTTATGGGTAATAAATATTCTGAATCTAAAATGGAGGCAGAACGCGTACCTTATAAAGTAGTAAAAGGTGATAATGATACACCAAGAGTTGATATTGATGGTAGATTGTATACACCTCAAGAAATTTCAGCAATGATTCTTCAGAAAATGAAGAAAACAGCTGAAGATTATTTAGGAACAGAAGTAACTGAAGCAGTAGTAACGGTACCTGCTTATTTTAACGATTCGCAACGTCAGGCTACAAAAGAAGCTGGAGAAATTGCAGGTTTAAAAGTTAGCCGTATCATAAACGAGCCAACTGCAGCAGCTTTGGCTTATGGATTGGATAAAAAGGGACAGGATCAAAAAATTGTTGTATTTGACTTTGGTGGTGGAACACATGATGTTTCTATCTTAGAATTAGGTGATGGTGTATTTGAAGTAAAATCAACTGATGGTGATACACATTTAGGTGGTGATGATTTTGATCAAAAAATTATTGATTGGTTAGCGAATGAATTTAAAGCAGATGAGGATATTGATTTGCGCAAAGATCCAATGGCTTTACAACGTTTGAAAGAAGCTGCTGAAAAAGCAAAAATTGAATTGTCATCTTCTGCTACAACAGAAATTAACTTGCCTTATATTACGGCTACTGCAACAGGTCCAAAACACTTAGTACGTACTTTAACAAGAGCTAAATTTGAACAATTGATTGACGATTTAATTAAAAGAACTATTGAGCCTTGTAAAACAGCCTTGAAAGATGCAGGTTTATCAACTGGTGATATTGATGAAGTTATCTTAGTTGGTGGTTCAACTCGTATTCCTGCAGTTGATGAAGCGGTTGAAAAATTCTTCGGAAAAGCACCTTCAAAAGGAGTGAATCCAGATGAGGTTGTTGCAATTGGTGCTGCAATTCAGGGTGGTGTTTTAACTGGTGATGTTAAAGATGTATTGTTGTTAGATGTTACACCGCTTTCATTAGGTATTGAAACTATGGGGGGTGTAATGACTAAGTTGATTGAAGCAAATACTACAATTCCAACAAAAAAATCGCAAGTATTCTCAACAGCAGCTGATAATCAGCCTTCAGTTGAAATTCATGTGTTGCAAGGTGAGCGTCCAATGGCTGCAGATAATAAAACCATTGGTCGTTTCCATTTAGATGGTATTCCACCAGCACCAAGAGGAACACCTCAAATTGAAGTAACTTTTGATATTGATGCCAACGGAATTATTCATGTAACTGCAAAAGATAAAGCTACAAATAAAACACAGGACATTAGAATTGAAGCTTCTTCTGGATTAACTGAAGATGAAATCAAAAAAATGAAAGCTGATGCTGAAGCAAATGCTGATTCAGACAAAAAAGCAAAAGAAACTGCTGAAAAAGTAAATGCTGCAGATTCTATGATTTTCCAAACTGAAAAACAATTGAAAGAATTTGGAGATAAATTATCAGCTGATAAAAAAGGGCCAATTGAAGCTGCATTAGCAGAATTGAAAAAAGCTCATGAATCTAAAGATTTAACGTTAATTGATGCTGCTATGGAGAAAATTAACGAAGCTTGGAAAGTAGCAAGTGAAGAGATGTACAAAGCTGAACAAGCAGCTGGTCAAGGCGCTCCAACTGGTGATGCAGGTGAGCCACAATCTAAATCAGATTCAGATCACGTAGAAGATGTAGATTTTGAAGAAGTAAAAGAAGATAAATAATAACTTCTAAATATTGTTTAAAACGCCTCCAATTAAGGAGGCGTTTTTTTGTTTCATACGAGTTTCGCATATCCTGCTAAAATTGTTATATTTGAGCAAACCACTGATATGAAACCTACCAAACTAGCGCAACTTTTAAAAATTAAATATCCTATAATACAAGCACCAATGTTTTTGGTTTCAAATACAGATATGGTTATTGAAGCTATGAAAAGTGGTATAGCGGGTTGTATTCCAGCGTTAAATTATAGAACTCTTGAAGAATTAAGAAGCGCAATTAAAGAATTAAAAACAGCCAAAGTTGAAGGTGGCTCGTTTGGTTTTAATTTAATTGTGAATAAATCTAATATTAAATACAAATCTCAATTGAAGGTTATTTGTGATGAAGGTGTAGATTTTATAATAACTTCTTTAGGTAGCCCTGAGGAAACAATTAGACAAGCTCATAAAAAAAACATCAAGGTTTTTTGTGATGTAACCGATTTAAATTTTGCTAAAAAAGTTGAAGATTTGGGTGCTGATGCAATTATTGCAGTAAATAATTTAGCTGGAGGCCATCGTGGAAATATGTCGCCCAAAATATTAATCTCATTATTGGTTGAAAATTGCCGTATTCCAGTAATTTCAGCAGGTGGTGTAGGTTGCAAATCGGAAATAGATTTGATATTAAGTTATGGTGCGGAAGGTGTATCGTTAGGGAGTATTTTTATAGCTTCTAAAGAAGCCAGCGTAACAAATGAATATAAACAGGCCTGTGTTCAATACAATGCAAATGATGTTGTTGTTACTGAACGCATCTCTGGAACACCTTGCACGGTTATCAATACACCCTATGTTCAAAAAATTGGAACCAAGCAAACTTGGATTGAAGCTATTTTAAATAAAAACAAGAAGTTAAAAAAATGGGTAAAAATGGTACGTTTTTCTATTGGAATGAGAGCTACAGAAAATGCAGCAACCAAAGCGACTTATAAAACAGTTTGGGTAGCAGGCCCAAGTATTGAACATACCAAAGAAATTTTACCTGTAAAAGATATTGTAGAAAGGCTGGTTAATTAATTTTTTTAGATTTCATTTACTTTATTCCGCTTAACAATTTTAAATTCATAAGATTGTTTCATTTCATTTCAAAATACTTTTTGTTTATGATATAATAATAAAAGATAAACACAAAAAAATAAATATTTTATATTTAACATTTTTTTAACTTTTTCGAAAAAACCTTGATATTACTGGGATTTATGTTTTGTTTTTAATTATTTATGACTTATTTAATAGATTAAATGTTTAACAAAAAATAAAAAACAATAAACATTTAAAATATTTTTCATACTTTTGTTTAATGAAAATAAAAAATAGTTAAACTTAAAATTTATAAAAATGAAAAAATTAAATTCAATTCTAGGAAAATATACAAGGGTTATGTTTTCAGTACTAATGATTTCAATGTCTCTATTCGTTGTAAGTTGTAATGACGATGATGACGATGATCAAATGACGTCAAAAAACATTGTTGAAATAGCACAATCTAATCCCGAATTATCTACTTTAGTTAATGCAATTGTTGCGGCAGATTTAACGGACGTTTTATCAACAGGAGGACCATTTACGGTTTTTGCACCAACAAATGCTGCATTTGCGAAATTGGATCCTGCCGTATTAAATAATATTATAGGTAACCCAACTTTGCTTACTGCTCTTTTACAATATCATGTTGTAAGCGGTGAAGTAAAATCTTCTGATCTTACCAATGGTCCAGTAGGCACTTTGTTGTCAGGTCAATTTATAGATGTAGATGTATCAGGAGGAATAGTAACCTTAAATGGAAGTTCAAAAGTCGCTGTTGCAGATGTTGATGCTTCAAATGGAGTTATTCATGTGATTGATGAGGTATTATTACCAGCAGATTTTGCAGCTCAAACCATTGTTCAAATTGCACTTTCAAATCCTGATTTTTCAATTTTGGTGAGTGCATTATCTAAACCAGAATTGTCTGATTTATTGGCTGCAGCAAATAATCCAACGTCGAATTTAACAGTTTTTGCGCCAAATAATGACGCTTTTAATGCAGTTTTAGCTGCCTTAGGGAAAAATAGTATTGATGATTTACCTATTGATTTATTAAAAGAAATTGTAACCTACCATATTTTAGGAGATGCTGTAATGTCTGGTGAGTTATCAAATGGTGAGGTACCAACGTTATTACCAAATGAAAGTGTAACAGTTAATGTTGATGGTGCTGTAACAATTAATGGAGTTGATGTGATTGCGGCAGATATAAGAGCAATTAATGGGGTGATTCACGTTGTTGAATCGGTATTGTTACCTTCATATGTAGCAAGTACTGTTGGTACAATTGCAGAAGTTATTTTATTCGATCCTAACTATACAATTTTAGTAGCAGCATTACAAAAAGCAGAATTATTAGAAACTATTTCAACAACAGATAACTTGACACTTTTTGCGCCAGACAATGCAGCTTTCGTTGCGGCAGGTATCACTTCTCTTGAAGGCTTAGATAAAGAGGCTTTAACGCCAATATTATTATACCACGTTTTAGGGGCTAAAGTTTTATCATCTCAACTGCCGGCAGATGGAATGGCAACAACACTAAGTGCTGATCAAAAAATGTATTTGGGTTATCTTAATGGCGGTGTAGTGTTAATTAATGGATTGACTCAAATAACAGGTGTTGATATAGAAAAAAGTAATGGTGTAGTGCATACAATCAATAGAACATTGGTTCCGCCAGCGGGAGATGTTGTTGATATAGCTATCGCTTTAGCAGATATGGGTGATGATTCTGAATTTACCGTATTGGTTAGTCTATTAGCTTCTGATACGTACAGTGATATTGCAACAGCCTTAAAAGAAGCAACTAATGTAACAGTATTCGCGCCAACTGATGCGGCCTTCGGTGAAATTTCTGAAGTAATTGGTACTTTAACTGAGGAGCAAATTAGAAAAGTATTAACTTATCATGCTGCGCCAGCTAGAGTATTTAGTACAGATTTAGTTGATGGGCAGGTAATTGGAATGTTAAGTGGTGAAACAGTAAAAGTAAATATTTCAGATAGTGGTGTTACTTTAACAGATAAATCAGGAGCAGCCGATGCGAAAATAATTCAAGTGAATGTACACGGAAGTAATGGTGTAATTCATGTAGTTGATAAGGTGTTAATTCCAACTTTATAAAATTTATTTTAAGTTTGGTTTTTTATGAGTCGGTAACTGTTAAGTTACCGACTCATTCTTTTTGTAATACGATATAAATTAAGTGTTTAGATCTTTCAAAGCTTCAAGTAAAAAAGAATATTTAAATTTAAATCCGGTAGATTTTATTTTTTCTGAGGAAACGCGACTGCCTTCTAATAAAATTACTGCCATTTCACCAAAAATAAGTTTTAACATAAAAGAAGGAACATTTGGTAGCCAAGCTCTTTTATGAAGCATGGTTGCAATGCTTTTTGTTAAAAATTCATTTGTAACATAGTCTGGTGCAACAGCGTTATAAATACCATTTAACTCATTATTTTCAATTGCTTCAACGTACATATTACATAAATCATCAATATGAATCCAAGGTATATATTGATTTCCAGTTCCAATAGGTGATCCAAAACCTAATTTTATAGGTTGACTCATTTTTTCGAATGCCCCACCTTTTTTTGAAAGTACTATTCCTGTTCTAAAAATAACAGTTCTAATGTTTAAAGTATTAAACTGGTTTGAAGCAGTCTCCCAAACATTGCAAACTTTAGCCAAAAAATCGGTTCCAACCGAATCCTTTTCTGAGTATATTTTGTTTGAAGTAACAGCACCATAAAAACCAATTCCAGAAGCTGAAATGAATCCTTTTAAAGTAGGGTTTAATTCTTTTATTTTATTGAATAACAGGTTGGTAGATTTTACACGGCTGTCAATTAGTTCCTCTTTTCTTTTTTTGGTCCATCTTTTATCAGCAATTCCTGCACCTGTTAAGTGAATAATATAATCGGCAATCTGAATAGCTTTTGGGTCTATGTAATTTTCAGAAATATTCCAATAAAAAGTATTTGGATTGTCAGTTTTATTTCTGCTTAATATAAGCACATTATAGCCTTTTGAACGCAGCAAGTTACAAAGATGATTTCCTATAAATCCTGTTCCGCCGGTAACTAATATTGATGTCATTAAAAATCTTTTGAATTACAATTTACGAATTGCAAATTAAGAATTAAGATTGACAAAAATAGAATTCATAAAAAAATATAGTTTCAATTTTATATTTTAAATTGAAAAAAATTAATGAAGCATGTGGGTAGTTACTTCGTAATGTTTTATGTTTTCCATACCTATAGTAATTGCTTTTTCATTTAAAGGAATTAAATGGTGATAACGCTCTGAAAGCGATTTTTTCAACCCTTCAATAACATTTTCCAACTTTACTATTGGTTTTATTTTTAAATAGCCACCTAAAATAACCATATTAAAAATTTTCTTGTTCCCCATTTCAGTAGCCAATTTTGTACCTTCAATTTGGTAAATTTCAATATCGGTTCTTGTTGGATGGTCAATAATACCATTGGGGTCATAAATTAAAATGCCACCAGGTCTTATTTCTTTTTCAAATTTATCCATAGATTGTTGATTCAAAATAATTGCTGTATCAAACACTCTAAGGTAAGGTGAACTTATACGTTCATCACTTAAAATAACCGTTACATTTGCAGTTCCACCTCTCATTTCTGGTCCGTAAGAAGGCATCCAACTCACTTCCTGATTTTGCATAATACCTGAATATGCCAATATTTTCCCCATTGAAAGTACTCCTTGTCCACCAAAACCAGCTATAATTATTTCTTCAGTCATTGTTTGTTATTTTAGTTTTCCATCAACTTTAATATCACCTAAAGGAAAATATGGAAACATATGTTCTTCCATCCAAATATTGGCTTCATTAGGAGTCATTTTCCAGCCTGAATTACAGTTAGAAACGATCTCAATAAACGACAATCCTTTTTTTAATCGTGTATTTTCGAAAGCTTTTTGAATTGCTTTTTTTGCTTTTCGTGCATGTTTGTGAGTATGAACACTTTGACGTGTAGCATAATAGACGCCAGGCAGGTTTGCAACCAGCTCAGTCATTTTTATAGGCATTCCCATTGTTTTAGAATCTCTTCCGTAAGGTGAAGTAGAAGAGTGCATTCCTTCCAGAGTTGTTGGTGCCATTTGACCACCAGTCATGCCGTAAATACCATTGTTTACAAATATTATTACAATGTTTTCGCCTCTGTTACAAGTATGGATGGTTTCGCCAGTTCCAATTGCAGCTAAATCGCCATCTCCTTGGTAGGTAAACACATATTTTTCAGGCCAGCATCTTGCAATGGCAGTTGCAACTGCTGGAGCACGACCATGTGCAGCCTGCGTAATATCAATATTCATAAAATCATAGGCTAAAACTGAACAGCCAACTGGGGCTACGCCAATTGTTTCTTCAACAATGCCCATTTCATCAATCACTTCCATAGTTAAATTGTGTGCTGTACCATGGCCACATCCCGGGCAATACGATAAGGGCGTATCGGTCATTAATTTTGTTTTACAGAAAACCTGATTTTCTGGTTTTATAATGTCTGCTATATCCATTATTTAATAATTTTTTGTTCCAAAGCTTCCAATACTTCCTCTGGAGTGTGAATAATACCACCAGTTCTACCAAAGTGTTCAACAGGAACTTTAAATTGAACTGAAAGTTGTACATCTTCAATCATTTGACCAGCATTTAATTCAACACTTAAAATTCCTTTAACCTGATTTGCCAACTCAAATAGCGGTTGTTTAGGGTAAGGAAATAATGTTATTGGGCGAAGTAAACCTGCCTTTATACCTTTTTTTCGAGCCAATTCAACAGCTTTTTGACCAATTCGGGCGCTTGAACCATAGGCAACAATTAAATATTCTGCATCATCACATAATATTTTTTCGTAGCGTAAATCTTCTTTCTCCATTTGGTCATATTTATCCATCAATCTATGAACTCTTTTTTCCATTTTTTCAGACTCCAAATCTAATGATGTAATTATATTACGATCTCTATCTTGTTCTTCCTGTAACAGCCCAACTTCCATATTTTTCAATAAGTTCTTCAGTGGTCATTCTAGGTTTTTGATCTTTTAAGATTACTTTTTCCATCATTTGCCCAATCAACCCATCCGATAAAATTAAAACGGGCGCACGATATTTAAAAGCGATATCAAAAGCATCTTCAACAAAATCAGCCATTTCTTGCACAGAAGCTGGAGCCAAAACATATAATTTGTAATCGCCATGTCCACCACCTTTAACCGACTGAAAATAATCAGCTTGTGAAGGTTGAATGGTTCCTAAACCTGGGCCGCCACGAACTACATTTACAATTACTGCTGGTAATTCTGCACCTGCTAAATAAGAAATACCTTCAAGTTTTAATGAAATTCCTGGGCTAGAAGAAGAGGTCATTACTCTTTTTCCGGTACTTGCAGCACCATAAACCATGTTTATGGCGGCAATTTCACTTTCGGCTTGTAAAACAACCATTCCTGTTCTATTTTCAGGTTGTTCAGTCATTAAATATTCTATAACTTCTGATTGCGGTGTAATAGGGTAGCCAAAATAAGCGTCGGCTCCAGCTCTGATCGCTGCTTCAGCCAATGCTTCATTACCCTTCATTAATTTTAACTCAGACATTTAATTTTTTTTTAAATAGATTAAGCTGTAACTTTTACTCTGTAAACTGAAATTGCTCTATCCGGACAAACAATGCCACAATTTGTGCAGCCTGTGCAAGCATCAGGATTTTTCATATAAGCAAAATGGTAACCTTTTCGGTTTACTTCCTCAGTCATTCCAATAACATCTTCAGGACAAACGGGTATGCAAACCTCACAACCTTTACATGTTTCAGTATCAACTACTATTGCGCCTTTAACTTTTGCCATTTTAATAATATTTATGAAGATTAAGACCTTCAAATTTTGTTATTCTCAAAGTTATTCGATTTTTTTTGTAAAAACAATGATATATGTCAATTTGTGACAATTGTCATATTTTTTTATTGTAAAAAATGTGTTTAGGGTTAATCTAAGGCAATAAAAAACACCTGTTTAGGTGTTTTTAGTGAGTTTTTGAATATATGTAACAAGAGTTTCTTTAGTAAAGTTTTTTAAATTTTGAAGGGTTTACTTCACGCATCATATTGTAAATAGTTTCGAAAATATCTTCGGCATTGGGTTTTGAAAAATAATCACCGTCAGTGCCATAGGATGCTCTATGTTCTTTTGCTGTCAATGTAATTGGTTTGCTGTCTAAAAATTCATAAGCATTTTGCTTTACTAAAATTTCATTTAATAAATATGCCGATGCACCTCCAGGAACGTCTTCGTCAATAACAATCAATCGGTTTGTTTTTTGAATACTTTTTAAAACATCATGATTTTTGTCGAATGGCAGTAAACTTTGCGCATCAATTATTTCAATATCAATATCAACTTGTAATAAATCGTTTACAACATCTTCAACAATTTTTAGTGCAGATCCATAGGAAATAACAGTAATATCTTTACCTTCCCTTATAATTTCAACAACACCTATAGGCGTTTTGAATTCTCCAAAATTATTGGGTAACTTTTCCTTTAAACGATACCCGTTTAAATTTTCAACAATAAGGGCTGGTTCATCACACTCCAATAAAGTATTATAAAATCCTGCAGCTTTTGTCATGTTTCTTGGAACTAAAACATGGATTCCTCGCAACAAATGCACAATGGCTCCCATTGGAGAGCCTGAGTGCCATATGCCTTCTAATCTGTGTCCACGAGTTCTTATAATTAATGGTGCTTTTTGTTTTCCGGCAGTTCTGTAATGAAGTGTTGCCAAATCGTCACTTAGTATTTGTATAGCATATAAAAGATAATCTAAATATTGAATTTCAGCAATAGGACGCAACCCACGCAGAGCCATTCCAATTCCTTGACCAACAATGGTAGCTTCTCGGATTCCTGTATCAG
This sequence comes from uncultured Flavobacteriaceae bacterium, assembly GCA_963712085.1. Lineage (GTDB taxonomy): Bacteria > Bacteroidota > Bacteroidia > Flavobacteriales > Flavobacteriaceae > Lutibacter. The sequence goes on from CAVQGP010000004.1 coordinate 103,683, forward strand.
AAACTCTTAATTGGCCATATTTTTCTTGAAGACCAACCAATCCTTGGTTTACATCTCCAATATTTCCAGAATCTTCACCGAAAATAAAAACATCGTTGTATTTTGAAAATAAAGAATCGAAATTGTCTTTTATAATAATTCTTGCATCAACAAGTTCAGCATTGTTATTGTAAGTAGGTAAAACTTCTTTTATATGATTTACATTTTTTGAGGATTGGCTGTATAAATGTGAACTGTATTTTGATTGTTCGGAAATTAGAGTACTTGAAATCCAATTTTGAAGTTGGGTTTTTTCAATAAAATTTTCATCTCTAACATAAACAATTGCTTTGCGTGCGGCAGAAAGTATATCTTTTCTTGAAGGCTCTCCTATAGCTGATAAATCGGTTTTTAATTTTGTAATAAAAGCCCTGTTATTACTTTTTAAAGCTAAATTTTCTAACAATAAAATTAATTTGGATTTTTGCTCTTTTATAGGCTCTAAATAAGCAGTCCAAGCATCTCTTCTTGCCTGACTTACTAGTTTTTTAGCATCTTTTTCAATTTTTATGAGTTCTTCTTCAAGTTCAACAAATTTTAAAACATTTCCTTTTTGGTCAGTTAATTCAAACTCAACAATCCAATCACGCATTTTAGAAATACAATCGTGTTGTTTTTCCCAAATTAATCGTTCTTTTGATTTATAGCGTTCGTGCGAGCCTGAAGTTGAGTGTCCTTGAGGTTGTGTTAAATCTTTAACATGGATAAGTACTGGAACATGTTGTTCACGAGCTATTTTTGAGGCTTCTGCATAAATATGCATTAATTTGGAATAATCCCAGCCTTCAACTACAAAAATTTCATACCCTTCCCCTTTTTCATCACGTTGAAAACCTTTTAAAATTTCTGAAATACTTTCTTTAGTAGTTTGAAATTTAGCAGGAACGGAAATTCCATAATCGTCATCCCAAACACTTATAACCATTGGTACTTGCAAAACACCGGCAGCATTTATAGTTTCAAAAAAAATACCTTCAGAAGTACTTGCATTACCAATTGTTCCCCAAGATATTTCATTCCCATTATTTGAAAATTTTGAATTTTTTAGTTCTGGAACTTCTCTAAAAAGTTTGGAAGCGTATGCAACACCTAATAAACGAGGCATCTGGCCAGCGGTGGGTGAAATATCACCGGTAGAATTGTACTGCTCAGTTAAATTTTTAAATTCACCTTTTTCATCTAAGCTATGTGTTATAAAATGACCACCCATTTGCCTGCCTGCCGACATTGGTTCTTCATTAATATCAGGATGCGCATACAAACCAGCAAAAAACTGTTGAGGCGTTAATTCTCCTATGGCCATCATAAAAGTTTGATCACGGTAATAACCAGACCTAAAATCACCTTTTTTAAAGGCTTTGGCCATAGCCAATTGCGGAACTTCTTTTCCATCTCCAAAAATTCCGAATTTGGCTTTGCCGGTTAAAACTTCTCTTCGACCTAAAAGACTACACTCTCTGCTTATTACAGCTATTTTGTAGTCGTCCAGAACTTCTTTTTTAAACTGATTAAATGAAAGTTGTTCAGCATTAGTAGATGAAGATTTTACCTGCATGTTTATGATTTTTTTAGTATTGCAAAGTTAGTTATTTTAAATGAAATTAAATAATGGACTTATACCATTGTAAAATAATGGGGTTAATTCATAAAAATATACATATTCATAATAATGCTTAAAATAAATGTATTTATGTAGTTTGAAGTTTAATTATTTAATAGAAACCTCTTCTTAGGAAATTAACAATTTTTTTTGGTTTTAAAACCAAAACAAATCTAATTCTAGAGGCATAATCAGATTGGGTAATTTCCCAACCTAAATTAGAATATACGGGAAAATATACTTCTAAAATATCTTGAACAAAATTTAGGCGAACCCCATTTTCATAGGCAAAATAAACATTTTCATTTTTATTTTTAACAAAAGCAACATCGTTATAAATTTCAACCCATCGCCAAACGCCAATACTGGTATTTATGGATGTTAACCACTGATTTGCATAAGGGACGGGAAGTTTAGATTTAAAACCACCTTCAGCCATAATAATTTGTTGACTTAAAAAACCATCGGTTTCTGAACGACCTAAATAATCATATTGAAATAAATAATCAGTCGGGCGGTCTAAAGCAAAACTAAAAAAATCAGTTGTTGTATTGTTCGATAAAAATGCTCCTGCAAAAAACCGAAAATCAAATTGTGTATTGGTATTTGTCAATATTCTATATTGGGCATCAACTGAAACTTTACTAAATTTATCTGATATCTGAAATCCTGTTGAAAAGCGAATATCTTCTAAAATAGTTGGTTTTGCATAACCATAACCAACACTAAAAATATTGTACTTTAAGGTTTCGAGATCTTGTGTTTCTGTTGGAGAAGGTGTTTTGTCAACAAAAGTATAGGCTGCAGAAATAGCATTACTACTAATATCCCTGAAATGTTTCTTTTTAAATTCAAGAAGTCCATAAGGAACTATTTTACTATATGGTAAATCTGGGGCATAGTCGTAATGATTTCCAGCAATACCAAATATTAATTTATTTACATTCGTATCTTCTGGTAGATACTCGTATTTTATGGCGTATGAGCCTGAAAATGAATTGCTTTTGGTACTGTATGAAGGTGTTACTTTAAAATTTATACTTTTATTTAAAAATGCTTGATTTGAAAACGCCATACCTAAAATAATTCCATCATAGTAATTGTATCCAAAAACGGGCGTGTAAAAAAGTTGGTTGTAATAAGGGTCTTCAATATCTTTAAAAAGTTTTAGTTGTAAGGGTCTGGTAAATAATTTTTTATCTACATTTTTCCAATTGTTTCTTAAATTATATTCAGGTAAAAGTGACTGGTAATTCAAAGAAAGTTTGTTAAATCCATTTTTTGGAATTGAAATTTTTGAAATTGAATCAATTCCCGATAGCCATTTTCGATAATAAATTTCAGAATCTTTTACACCATACAATTCAATTGGAACTGTGAAATCTCGATTGTTTTTTACACTAACCTCTAGTGAATCACCTTTTTTAACAACCTTTTTAATTGAATAATCTGGTTTTTTATGAGTTTCAATATAACCTTTTTTAAACCAATCCATGTCTTTTTCAGTTTCAATATTGTTAAAAATAGCTGAACTTGAGGTTTTTATATTTGCGTTTTTCTTTGAAAAATTAATTATTGCATTAGATAAAGTTGCTTCACCTAAATAATTTTCTAAATATTTTAAACCAATACCAGCTTTGTATTTATTCGCTATTTTCTGGTTGAAATTAGACAAAGAATCTGCAGGTGTTATTAAAGACTGGTCTAAATTTTTTCGAGATGCAAACTGATAGATAAAATAATATTTATCGTTAAAATCAATTTTCGCCAAATTAAAACTTCTGATACCCCATATTTTAGAAATATTACCCATTGCTTTCATTTCAGGATAATATTTTTCAACATATTTTATCATTAAATACATTTGTAAACCATCAGCAAGCCAAACATCTTCTCTTTGATTGAATAAAAATTTTGCATTGATATATTTTCGAACTATAACTTTGAACATTTTTATATCCCATTCAAAATTATCTTGAAAAGGTTCTAAAAATGAAGGCAATTGGTTGAATCCATAAACAGGATCTTTGTCGTAATCTATTCTGTTTACAAATAATTTATCGTGTTGAAATTTTCCTAAATAAGATTCAATAAAATGAAGTTCCCTATTTAAAATATCAGTTTTTACCACTGAATTTAACAAAGCAGAATTTAAATTTGAAATAATTGAAACTGGTTTTGAATTGTATTGAATAAAATCATCAAACTGTGTAATGTTTAATTCAACATCTAATCTATTTTTACCAATTAATTGATAACTGTTTTGAATTTCATCAGTAGTTTCTGAAGCTATTAAATCGCTTTTTACAACATAGTCTTTTGGAACAATAATTTTAATATTGTAATTACTATAATCCATATACAAATCATCCAAATCCAAATTGTTATAAATTTGCCATTTTGTATCAAAAATGGCAGGAATTAAATACCAATATCTTAGATTATAATTGTTTGCATTTACACCATAACGTGTAAATTTTGAACTAGGAACTTTAACAGTATAAGTAGCAATTATTTTTACTGAATCTTTTGGTTTTAAAGGCTCCTTTAATTGTAAATTTAAAATATCAGGATTTTGATTTGTAATTTCCCAATCGGCCAAATTGTAGTCTACAAAAATGGTGTTGATATCAGTATTTCCTCTATTTTTTTCACTAGTAAAATGAAAAGATTTAGAGTTTTTTTCAACAAAACGAGTTGCTAATGGTGTTTTTTTATCTCTATAAGCATTTGCCCAGTTATGAAAATAAATATTGTTTAAGGTGCTATCCGATTTATTATAATAAACAATTTCCTGATAAATAATTAATTCTTTTGTTTCTGGTTTTAAAGTAACGTTAATTTTAATGTTGTTATTTTGACTATAAATTAAGTTCAAAAATACAACACAAAATATAAACGTTAAAAGGAAACTCTTTTTCAATTTTTTATTAAAAATTAGGACTTAAACTGTATTTTTTATAAAAAGTATCTATTACATCTAAAACTTCTTTTTCGGTATCAACCAATGAAATTAAATCTAAATCATCCTCGCTTATGTTACCTTCATCAATCAATGTTTTTTTAATCCATTCAAATAGACCTGCCCAAAATTTCTGCCGACTAAAATAATTGGAAATTTTCCAATTTTTTTAGTTTGAATTAAAGTAATAGCTTCAAAAAGTTCATCTAATGTTCCAAACCCACCTGGCATAACAACAAAACCTTGAGAATATTTTACAAACATTACTTTTCTAACAAAAAAGTAATCAAAATCTAAACTTTTATCTTGATCAATGTATGGATTGTCATGTTGCTCAAAAGGTAATTCAATATTTAAACCAACTGAAATTCCTTTGCCCCGTGCAGCACCTTTGTTTCCAGCTTCCATAATTCCAGGTCCACCACCAGTTATAATACCATAACCATTTTGGGTTAATTTATATGCAATACTTTCGGCTAATATATAATATTCATGATCAGGTTTTGTTCTTGCCGATCCAAAAATAGAAACACAAGGTCCAATTTTTCCTAAATTTTCAAAACCTTCAACAAACTCGGCCATGATTTTGAAAATTGCCCATGAATCATTGGTTTTAATTTCATTCCAGGTTTTTTGTTTGAATTTTTCTCTTATTTTTCTGTCTTCGTTAGGAGTCATTTTTCAGTATTATTTTGTTTATTAATTGATTTATTGCAAAATCAATGGTCCTAATTTAATTCTTTTTTTAAGAATTTAGCTGTATAGCTTTTTTTATTTTTAATAACTTCTTCAGGTGTTCCAGTAGCAAATTACTTCGCCACCATTTTTACCACCTTCCATTCCAATATCAATAATATAATCGGCCAATTTTATAACATCCATATTGTGTTCAATAACAAGAATGGTATTTCCTTTATTAGCTAATTTATTTAATACATCCATTAAAACTCGAATATCTTCAAAATGCAATCCTGTTGTTGGTTCATCTAAAATATAAAAGGTATTTCCAGTATCTCTTTTTGATAATTCTGAAGCCAATTTAATGCGTTGTGCTTCACCACCTGAAAGTGTAGTTGATTGTTGGCCTAAAGTTATATAACCCAACCCAACATCATGTATGGTTTTTAATTTTCTATGAATTTTAGGTATATGTTCAAAAAAAACAACAGCTTCATCAATGGTCATATTCAATACATCTGAAATTGATTTTCCTTTATATCTTATTTCTAAAGTTTCACGGTTGAATCGTTTTCCCTGACAGGTTTCACATTCCACATAAACATCGGGTAAAAAATTCATTTCAATTACCCTAACACCACCACCTTCACAGGTTTCACATCTTCCACCTTTAACATTAAAACAAAATCTACCGGGTTTATAACCTCGAATGATAGCTTCAGTTGTTTTGGCAAATAAATCTCTAATTTCACCAAATACACCTGTATAAGTTGCTGGATTTGATCGTGGTGTTCTTCCAATTGGAGATTGGTTTATCTCAATTACTTTATCAATATGTTCTAATCCTTTAATAGATTTATAAGGCATTGGTTTTTTTACACCATTGTAAATGTGCTGATTTAAAATAGGGTAAAGAGTTTCATTTATTAAAGTTGATTTTCCACTTCCAGAAACACCTGTAACACAAATTAATTTACCCAAAGGAAATTCAACTAGTTACATTTTTTAAGTTATTTCCAGTTGCACCAGTAATAATTATTTGATTCCATTTCCTTTTCTTCTTTTTAAGGGATTTCAATTTTTTTAGTGCCATTTAAATAATTAGCAGTTAAGGTATTATGATGTTTTAGTTCTGCAGAAGTACCTTCACTTACAATTTCACCACCATGAATTTCCAGCTTTCGGACCAATATCAATAACATAATCGGCATGTTCAATCATATCTTTATCGTGTTCAACAACAATAACCGAATTGCCAATATCACGCAAATTAATTAATGATTTTATTAATTTTTCATTATCACGTTGATGCAAACCAATACTTGGTTCATCTAAAATATATAAAACACCTACTAATTGTGAACCAATTTGAGTTGCCAATCTAATGCGTTGTGCTTCACCACCAGAAAGCGATTTTGAACTTCGGTCCAGTGCTAAATAATCCAATCCAACATCCAATAAAAACTGAATTCGTGTTTTAATTTCTTTTATTATTTCTGAAGCAATTTTTAGTTGTTTTTCTGATAAATATTTTCAATAGTTGAAAACCAATTTGCCAATTCAGAAATATCTATATGTGCTAAATCAGCAATGTTTTTATCGTTAATTTTAAAATATAAAGCTTCTTTTTTTAAGCGTTTCCCTTCACATGTTTGGCATTCTACTTCATCCATAAATTCTTTTGCCCAGCGTTTTATAGAAGTTGAATCACTTGAGTGGTATTGACTTTCAATAAAATTTATAATTCCTTCAAAATCAATTTTATAATTGCGGGTAATACCCATTGCTTTTGAGGCAATTTCAAATTTTTCATTTCCACCATTTAAAATAATTTTAAGGCTTCTTCTGGGATATTTTTGAAATTGGATCGCTCAATTTAAAATTGTAACGTTCAGCAATTAATTGTAATTGTTTAAAAATCCAGCTTGTTTTTTGTTCACCAATAGGAGCAATTCCACCATTTTTAATGGAGATTGAATTATTTGGAATTATTTTTTCAATATTTACTTGATTGATTCTTCCTAAACCATTACAAGTTTCACAAGCTCCTTTTGGGGAATTAAATGAAAATGTATTTGGTTCAGGATTTGGATAGGAAATACCAGTTTAGGACACATTAAATTCTCGACTAAAATAACGAGGTATATTTTGGTTCGTGCTCTAAAACCATCATTACATTTTCACCTGATACATAGCTGTTTTTATGGTTTCTTCTAATCTTTTTTCTGAGGCTTCATTTACCAATAATCGGTCTATTACAATTTCAATATCGTGTGTTTTGTATCGATCAAGTCTCATTCCTTTCTCAATTTCAATAATTTCACCATCCACTCTAACTCTCACAAAACCTTGTTTTGCAATTTGTTCAAAAAGTTCACGATAATGTCCTTTTCTTGATCGAACAATAGGAGCAAGGATTACTATTTTTTTGTCATTAGAACTCATTTAGAATCAATTCTTTTATTTGGTCATCGCTATAACTAACCATTTTTTTACCGGTATTATAGCAGTATGCATCAGCTGCACGAGCAAATAGTAAACGTAAGAAATCGTAAATTTCCGTAATAGTACCAACAGTTGAACGAGGACTTTTGCTGGTTGTTTTTTGTTCAATAGCAATAACTGGTGAAAGTCCATCAATTTTATCAACATCTGGTCGTTCTAGTCCACCTAAAAACTGACGGGCATATGCCGAAAATGTTTCAATATATCGTCGTTGTCCTTCAGCATAAATGGTGTCAAATGCCAATGACGATTTACCACTACCACTTAAACCAGTAATAACTACTAGTTTTTCTCTTGGAATACGAACATCAATATTTTTTAAATTGTGAACACGTGCTCCAAGCACTTCAATATATTCTTGGTGTTCTGTCATACAGTTTTTTGGAAAGTTGCAAAGTTAAAAAAATGTAGCTACAAAATAGGTATTGGCTAATATCTTATTTTGAAAATTAGTATATTGCGTAAAAATTTTCAACCTGTGAAGTGGATAAATTCTTTACGGCATTTTTTTGAAAAACACGGCTTTGCGGTTTCTTCTAGATTTGCCGATAGATTGGGTATGAGCGTTTCTAACGTACGTATCTTTTTTATTTACCTTTCCTTTGTTACATTGGGGGTTTCTTTCGCAATTTATTTAACACTGGCATTTTTATTGAGATTAAAAGATTTAATTTACACCAAAAGAAGTTCAGTTTTTGATTTGTAGTTTATGGTTTTAAAAACAAAATTATATATATCAATAAGTCTATTAACCATTGTTTTAATTATTGGGGTTACAGGTTTTATGCTTGTTTCTAATGAAACTTTTGTTGATGCTTTGTATATGACAGTGATTACAATGTCGACAGTAGGTTTTGGAACCCTTCATAAATTAAGTGATTCAGAAAAATTATTTACCATATTTTTAATAATAATCAGTATTACTACTTATGGTTATGCAGTTGCTGCATTAACGGAGTATTTGACTCAAAGCGATTTTTTTCAACTTCTAAAATATAAAAAAGTGCAACAAAAAATTGAAAAATTACAAAACCATACAATTGTTTGTGGTTATGGAAGAAACGGAAAACAGGCAGTAAACAAATTAAGACAGTTTAATGAGCCTTGTGTAGTTATTGAAAAAAGAATGAATGAAATTGCAGATTTGGAGCGAGATGGTGTTTTATATGTTGACGGTGATGCAACAAATGATGATGATTTAAAAAAATTAGGGTTAGAAAGAGCCAAAAGTTTAATTACCGCATTACCTTCGGATGCAGATAATTTATTTGTTGTTTTATCAGCACGTCAGTTCAATAAAACATTTACTATAATAAGTCGTGCCTCAAATGAATCGTCATATGGCAAGTTGAAAATTGCTGGTGCAACAAATGTGATTATGCCCGATAAATTGGGAGGTGCACATATGGCATCTTTAGTTGTTACACCGGATTTGATCGAATTTATTGATAGACTAACCATAGCTGGAAACGAAAATGCCAACTTAGAAGAAATATCAGTCAACAGTTTGCCGAAAGAATATTTTTCAAAAACAATTTTAGACTTGGATTTAAGAAAAAGAACCGGCTGCACAGCCATAGGTTTTAAAACATCATCTGGTGAGTATATTATTAATCCTGAAGCTAATACCAAGCTAGAAAAAGACACCTATTTAATTGTTTTAGGGAATAAAGAACAAATTCAAAAGCTTCGGGAAGTATTTTAATTTAGAAATAGTATAAAATACTTTTTTCAAATATTATTTTTATAAGTCCGTAAAAATTTGTTCTAAATTCATTTTTTTGCCATATTGCAGCCACTTTTGTAAAATCAACTATAATTATGACAAAAAAGCTTCTTACCATGCTGCTGTTTGCAGTACCATTTTTTTCAATTGCACAAGAGAAAGGATTAGATGAAAGAATTAATGATTGGTTTGAACCAATTACAGCTAAATGGGAAGGAATCGTATTTTGGGTTGTGCCAGGAACAGGTGTGCCCTTGGTTGTTTTTCTATTAGTAGTTGGGGCAGTTTTTTTTACCATTTATTTTAAATTTATAAATCTTCGAAGATTTACCCTTGCCATAAATGTTGTTAGAGGAAAATATGATGCAGTTGAAGGGCATGGAGTTGAAAAAGCCGAATTGAATATAGTTGATGGTGATATTCCTGATACGATTAGAGATGAAAGTAAAGAGGGGGAAGTAAGTCATTTTCAAGCTTTGGCAACAGCTGTTTCAGGTACTGTTGGGTTGGGAAATATTGCCGGAGTAGCTTTGGCAATATCAATTGGAGGGCCAGGAGCAACCTTTTGGATGGTAGTAGCAGGTTTGTTAAGTATGTCTACAAAATTTGTTGAATGTACTTTAGGTGTAAAATATAGAGATGTTGGTCCAGACGGAACGGTTTACGGTGGACCAATGTATTACCTTTCAAAAGGGATGGCTGAAAGAGGTTATAAAAATTTTGGAAAGGTTTTGGCAGTTTTGTTTGCAATTTTATGTGTTGGTGCCTCATTTGGAGGTGGTAACGCAGTGCAGTCTAACCAAGCAGCTGAGCAATTGGCAGGAATGTTAGGAATGCAAGGTGGTTATACAGGAACATTGATTGGTGTTGGAATTGCAATTATTGTAGGTTTTGTAATTATTGGAGGTATTAAAAGAATTGCTTCAGTAACTGAGAAAATTGTGCCTTTTATGGCTGTAATTTATATTCTAGCTTGCTTAGTAGTTATGTTTGCACATGCCAGTTATATTGATGATGCCATTGCTTTAATTATTAGAGAAGCATTTAGCCCGAGCGCTGGTTTGGGAGGTTTCTTTGGTGTGTTGATAACAGGTTTTAGACGTGCCGTTTTTTCAAATGAAGCAGGAGCCGGTTCTGCAGCAATTGCGCATTCTGCTGTAAAAACTAGATATCCGGCCTCAGAAGGTATTGTTTCTTTGTTAGAGCCATTTATTGATACCGTTGTTATTTGTACTATGACAGCTTTGGTTATTATTTTTTATAACAGTGATGGTATGTTTGTTTATGGAGGGGATGGGTCAGGTTCAGTAATCATTGATGGTGTTGCAGTTGGAGGTGTTAATTTAACATCTATGGCTTTTGAGGCAGTAATTCCTTGGTTTCCATATGTATTAACATTGGCGGTGGTGCTATTTGCTATTTCTACTATGATTTCGTGGTCTTATTATGGATTACAATCGTGGAAATTTCTATTTGGAAGAAGTAAAATAGCAGATTTAACTTATAAATTATTGTTTATTGCCTTTATTATAATTGGTGCTGCAGCTTCAATGAAAGCCGTATTTGATTTTTCAGATGCTATGATTTTAGCATTGGTTTTTCCAAATATGATTGGATTGCTATTTTTATTCCCTATTGTTAGAAGTGAATTAATTAAATATTTAAAAGCAATCAAAGTGAAATTAACACTTATTAAATAGCTTTTTTTCTTTATGAATAATTTAAAATCCCATTTCAGTTACAACAAACGTCAACGAAATGGGATTTTCTTTTTATTATTTATCATTATTTCATTGCAATTAGTTTTCTTTTTCGTTGATTTTTCTTCAAAAGAAGTGAATGCGGTTTCTTCTAATAAGATGATTGCTTTTGAGCATGAAATGGATTCTTTGCGTCTGGCTGAACTTGATAAGTCTGCACAAAAAATTCAGTCATTCAATCCAAATTACATTACAGATTTTAAAGGTTATCAATTAGGGATGTCTGTTGAAGAAATAGACCGCTTATTGGCTTTTAGAGCCGAAGGGACATTTATAAATTCAACAAATCAATTTCAGGAAGTAACAAAAATTAGCGATAGTCTTTTAGAAGTCATAAGTCCTTTTTTTAAGTTTCCAGAATGGGTGGGTAAAGAGCATAATTCTTCAAAAATTATTCAGAAAACGAAGACCGAAATAAAAGACATCAATACAGCAACGCTCAATGATTTAAAAACAATAAATGGTATTGGAGAAACATTGGCAGCCAGAATTATTAGTTACAGAACTAAATTACAAGGATTTTCATTTAACAATCAATTGTTAGAAGTTTATAATTTAGACCAAGAAATTGCATATAAAGTATTACTTGAATTTCAGGTAAGTACCCCTCCAATCATTCAGAAAATAAACATTAATAAAGCTACTTTTAAAGAAGTTTTAGCCATTGTTTACATTGACTATGAATTAACAAAAAAGATTTTTAATTATAGAAATGAAGTTGCTGAAATTCAATCAATTGAAGAATTGAAAAAAATTGAAGGTTTTCCTTTGGATAAATTCGACAGAATAGCACTATATTTGCAGGCCAAATAATATTTGAAAAAATAATAATAATTAGCCCACCATGAATAGTATGTACTTTACTGAAGAACACGAGGCATTTAGATCAAGTTTCAGAGATTTTTTACAAAAAGAAGTCGTTCCTAATGTAAATAAATGGGAGAAAGATGGTTTTATTGATAAGAACATTTGGAAGAAATTCGGCGAAATGGGGTACTTCGGACTTAATTATCCTGAAGAATTTGGAGGCTTAAATTTAGATCTTTTTTATACAGTTGTTTTTCTTGAAGAATTACAGAAAGTAAATTCTGGTGGTTTTGCTGCTGCGATGTGGGCTCATACTTATTTAGCAATGGTGCATCTTGAAAAGGAAGGGAGCAGGGCAATAAAAGAAAAGTATTTAACACCAAGTATTTATGGTGAAAAAGTAGGGTGTTTATGTATTTCAGAACCTTTTGGAGGGTCTGATGTTGCAGGAATGAGAACTACTGCAACCAAAAAGGGAGATGCTTTTATAATAAATGGTTCTAAAACGTTTATTACAAATGGTGTATATTCAGATTATTTGGTTGTTGCAGCAAAAACAAATCCTGATTTAGGAAATAAAGGAATGAGTATTTTTGTTGTAGATCGAGAAACTCCAGGAATTTCAGCTATTACTTTGGAAAAACTTGGTTGGAAAGCTTCGGATACGGCTGAAATTGCATTTGATAATGTGGTTGTTCCTGTTGAAAATTTAATAGGTGAGGTTGGAAAAGGATTTCCATATATAATGCAGCACTTTGCTCTAGAACGCGTTATAATGGGTGTAAATGCCCATTCCAGAGCTGAATATGCATTGGAGTACGCAATTCAATATATGTCTGAACGTACAGCTTTTGGAAAAACAATTGATAAATTTCAGGCATTAAGGCACAAAGTTGCTGAAATGGCTAGCGAAATTGAAATGTGTAAAGAATTTAATTACTCAATTATTCATAGACTTGATCAAGGTCAATATGTTGTAAAGGAGGCTAGTATGTCTAAATTAATGTCTACCAAAATAGCAGACTCAGTAATTTATGAATGTTTACAACTTCTTGGAGGTTATGGTTATATGGAAGAATATCCAATGGCTCGTTTGTTTAGGGATAGTAGATTAGGCCCAATTGGAGGTGGAACTTCAGAAATTTTAAGAGAAATTATTGCAAAAATTGTAATTGATAAAAAGGAATACAAACCAATTGCAAAAATAAAATAACTTAAATGCATTGTCAGTATTCAATTAGTTTGTATATTTGCAATCCAAAATTTAAAAGAGAACAACTTGAAAGGAGGTGCTAAAATATGTTAATCATACCAGTTAAAGACGGAGAAAATATTGATAGAGCGTTAAAACGTTATAAAAGAAAATTTGATCGTACGAAAACAATGAAAAATTTGCGTAACCGTAAGCAATTCAACAAACCTTCAGTTGTAAACCGTGCACAAAATATAAAAGCTCAATACGTTCAGAGATTAAGAACAGCAGAAGAGCAAGGTTAATTTTTAACCAAAAAATTAAAAACCGTTAGTATAAACAAATTACAATTTGTAAGTTTGTTTACTAACGGTTTTTTTTATGCCTATAAAATCTTTTTTAGATTACATTTTACTTGAAAAAAAATATTCGCAGCATACGGTTACTGCATATAAAAACGATCTAGTTTCATTTCAGGATTTTTGTGCAAATGAGTTTGGAAGCGAAGATATTGTAAATGTAAATTATCCTCAAATAAGAAGCTGGATTGTTAGTTTGGTTAATTCTGGTGTTTCAAATAGAACTATAAACAGAAAAGTTTCCTCATTAAAATCGTTTTATAAATTTCTTCAGAAAACAAAACAACTGAATTTAAATCCTTTGATTAAGCATAAGGCTTTAAAGGTAGCAAAAAGAGTGCAGGTTCCTTTTTCTGAAAAAGAAATTGAAAGTGTTATAAATTCTAATGATGAAATTGTTGATTTTGAATCCGTAAGAGATAAGTTGATTGTTGAATTGTTATATTCAACAGGAATGCGAAGAAATGAATTGGTAAATTTAAAATTAAGTGATTTAAATTTTAGCAATCAAGTTGTTAAAGTTTTAGGAAAAAGAAATAAAGAGCGTTATATTCCTTTGTTAAAAACTGTAATGAGTTCATTAGTAAGATATAACAAATTTAGAGATGAAATTAAGACTGATATATCCTATATATTCATTACGAAAAAAGGTAAAAAATTATACGATACACTTGTTTATCGAATAATAAATAATTATTTTAGTACTGTGTCGTCAAAGGTTAAGAAAAGTCCGCACGTGATAAGGCATTCTTTTGCTACACATTTATTAAATGAAGGTGCTGATTTAAACTCTGTAAAAGAATTGCTTGGGCACTCTAGTTTAGCATCAACACAAGTTTACACCCATAGTAGTTTGGGTAAGTTAAAGGAAATTTATAATCAAGCTCACCCAAGGAGCGATAAAAACTAATTTATTATGAAAGTGAATGTACAATCGGTTAATTTTAATGCAGACAAAAGTTTAATTGAATTTATAGAAAAAAAACTAAATAGTTTAGAAAAATTTTATGATAAAATAGTAGATTCAGAAGTATATTTAAAGGTGCAGCAAACTAGTGAAAAAGAAAACAAAACTGTTGAGGTTAAGTTAAATATACCAGGAAATGATATTGTGGTAAAAAAACAATGTAAAACCTTTGAAGAAGGTACAATGTTGGCTGTTGAAAGTTTAAAGAGGTCTTTAGAAAAGGCTAAAGAAAAAGTTAAAGTTAAATAAATTAAAAAATAATTTAAAAAGTTTTGTTTAAATATAAAACTTTAATACATTTGCAGTCCGTTAGAAATAGCGGACTTCTTTTATGGAGTAAAATGCCGATGTAGCTCAGCTGGCTAGAGCAGCTGATTTGTAATCAGCAGGTCGTGGGTTCGAGTCCCTCTATCGGCTCAAAAGCAAGAAATTGTTTTTTGAAAATTATAAAGAAGTGAATGTTTTTGGAATTGATGTAAATCTGTTTAAAAACATATTGAAGAGCAGTCTTCATTCACTTAGATCTTTGAAAAATTTTAAATGGTGAGATACTCAAGTGGCCAACGAGGGCAGACTGTAAATCTGCTGCGCAAGCTTCGAAGGTTCGAATCCTTCTCTCACCACAAAAAAGAAAGTAATAAGAAATTATTACCAATGATGATTTGAAAAAATTATTGCGGGAGTAGCTCAGTTGGTAGAGCTTCAGCCTTCCAAGCTGACTGTCGCCGGTTCGAGCCCGGTCTCTCGCTCTTTTTTTTGGCCGATGTAGCTCAGGGGTAGAGCATTTCCTTGGTAAGGAAGAGGTCACGGGTTCAAATCCCGTCATTGGCTCAAGTAAAGTATTGAATTTAACACTATATATAACTAAGATTTAAAAATTAATAATCATGGCAAAAGAAAATTTTGATCGTTCCAAACCACACGTTAACATTGGTACTATTGGTCACGTTGACCACGGTAAAACTACATTAACAGCTGCAATTACTGTTGTATTAGCAAAAAAAGGATTTTGCTGAAGTTAAAAACTTCGATCAAATCGATAATGCTCCTGAAGAAAAAGAAAGAGGTATTACAATTAATACTGCTCACGTTGAGTATGCAACTGAAAATCGTCACTATGCTCACGTTGACTGTCCAGGTCACGCGGATTATGTAAAGAACATGGTTACTGGTGCTGCTCAAATGGATGGTGCAATTCTCGTTGTTGCTGCAACTGATGGTCCAATGCCTCAAACTCGAGAGCACATCCTTCTTGCTCGTCAGGTAGGTGTTCCTAAAATTGGTTGTATTCATGAATAAAGTGGATATGGTTGATGATGAAGAATTATTAGAATTAGTTGAAATGGAAATTCGTGAATTATTATCATTCTATGAATTTGATGGTGATAATACTCCAGTTATTCAAGGTTCTGCTCTTAGGTGGTTTGAATGATGAAGCTAAATGGGTTGCGAAAATTATGGAATTAATGGATGCTGTTGATACTTGGATTCGAGTTCCACCACGTGATATTGATAAGCCATTTCTTGATGCCTGTTGAAGATGTATTCTCAATTACAGGTCGTGGAACTGTTGCTACAGGTCGTATCGAAACAGGTGTTATTAATACTGGTGATGCAGTTGAGATTATTGGTATGGGAGCTGAAAAATTAACTTCTACTGTAACTGGAGTTGAAATGTTCCGTAAAATACTTAGATAGAGGTGAAGCTGGAGATAACGTTGGTTTATTATTAAGAGGTATTGAAAAAGAAGATATCAAAAGAGGTATGGTTATTTGTAAACCAGAATCAGTAACTCCACATACTAAATTTAAAGCTGAGGTTTATATCTTGAAAAAAGAAGAAGGTGGTCGTCATACTCCATTCCACAATAAATACCGTCCACAGTTTTACTTCCGTACAACAGACGTAACAGGTGAATATTATGTTACCTGAAGGAGTTGAAATGGTTATGCCAGGTGATAACGTAACAATTACTGTTGAACTTAGATCAACCCAATTGCAATTGAACAAAGGTTTACGTTTTGCAATCCGTGAAGGTGGTAGAACAGTAGGTGCTGGTCAGGTAACTGAAATGTTAGACTAAATTAAATACACCTTAAAATAAATAATATAGGTGCTTCTTATTAGAGGATCACCTTATATTTACGGGTGTAGCTCAGTTGGTAGAGCACTGGTCTCCAAAACCAGGTGTCGGGAGTTCGAGTCTCTCCACCCGTGCAAAAAATAAATAGACTGTAGGAAATAGAATTTGAGACCTAATCAAAGTCAATTTTTTCATTCTAACAAAACTAAAAAAAATGAATTTAGTTAACTATATCAAAGACTCATTTGAGGAGTTACGCAACAAAGTATCTTGGATTTCTTGGGAAGAAGCTCAAAAATCAACAGTTGTTGTGGCTATTTTTACGGTAATATTTGCTTTAGCAGTATTTGCTGTAGATAAGTTTTTCCAAACAGGTTTAACTGAGTATTTTAAATTATTTTAAGTAAGCGTTATGGCTGATTCTGTAAAAAAGTGGTACGTTGTAAGAGCTATTGGTGGACAAGAAAATAAGGTAAAAGCTTATATTGAAAATGAAATTGCTCGTTTAGATATGACTGATTATGTTGATCGAGTGCTTAGTACCTACTGAAAAAGTTATTCAAGTACGAAATGGAAAAAAAATAAATAAAGAACGAGTTTATTTTCCTGGTTATGTAATGATTGAAGCAAACTTGAGTGGTGAAATTGCCACATATAATAAAATCAATAACTGGTGTAATTGGATTTTTAGGTGAAATAAAAGGAGGAGATCCTGTACCTATGCGAAAATCTGAGGTTAATAGAATTTTTAGGTAAAGTTGATGAATTATCTGTTCAAAATGATAATGTTGCAATACCTTATGTAATAGGTGAAACTGTAAAAGTAATTGATGGTCCATTCAATGGTTTTAATGGAACTATTGAAGAAATAAATGAAGAAAAACGTAAACTTAAAGTAATGGTGAAAATCTTTGGAAGAAAAACACCATTGGAATTAAGCTATATGCAAGTTGAAAAAATTTCATAATTGTTACAATAATATGGTATTACATTTTGCTTCCAATATTGATGTAATATCTAAATTTAAGATTAAAAAATGGCAAAAGAAATTAGTAAATTAATAAAATTACAAGTTAAAGGAGGTGCTGCAAATCCATCACCACCAGTTGGACCTGCATTAGGAGCTACCGGTGTTAATATTATGGAGTTTTGTAAGCAATTTAATGCAAGAACTCAAGATAAACCAGGAAAAGTTTTACCTGTTGCAATTACTGTATATAAGGATAAATCTTTTGATTTTGTTGTAAAAACTCCACCAGTAGCTGTTCAATTATTGGAAGCAGCTAAACTAAAAAGTGGTTCAGCAGAACCTAACCGTAAAAAAGTAGCTACAGTTACTTGGGATCAAGTGAAAGCAATTGCTGAAGATAAAATGGTAGATTTAAATGCATTTACTATTGAATCTGCAAATAAATGATTGCAGGTACAGCACGTTCAATGGGAATTAAAGTAAAAGGAGAAGCTCCAATTAAAAAATAAACAGTTATTAAAATGGCAAAATTAACAAAAAAGCAAAAAGAAGCACATGCGAAGGTTGATAAAAATCAAGCTTATTCTTTAAAAGATGCTTCTGCTTTAGTAAAAGAAATTACTACGTAAATTTGATGCATCTGTTGATATTGCTGTTCGATTAGGTGTAGATCCTCGTAAAGCGAATCAAATGGTTAGAGGTGTAGTAACATTACCTCACGGAACTGGAAAAGATGTTAAAGTATTAGCATTAGTAACTCCAGATAAAGAAGCAGAAGCAAAAGAAGCAGGTGCTGATTATGTTGGATTGGATGAATACCTTCAAAAAATTAAAGAAGGTTGGACAGATGTTGATGTTATTATTACTATGCCAAGTGTTATGGGTAAAGTAGGTCCATTAGGTCGTATTTTAGGACCAAGAGGTTTAATGCCAAACCCAAAAACAGGTACAGTAACCATGGATATTGGAAAAGCAGTAACAGAAGTAAAAGCTGGTAAAATTGACTTTAAAGTTGATAAAACTGGAATTATTCATGCTGCAATTGGAAAAGTATCATTTGATGCTGATAAAATTGTAGATAATGCTCATGAATTAATTCAAACTTTGTTAAATTAAAACCAACTGCTGCTAAAGGAACTTATATTAAGAGTATTTACTATGTCAAGTACTATGAGTCCTGGAGTTGGTATTGAACCTAAAACAGTTTAATGACAGTTAAATCTTAGTAATTATGACGAGAGAAGAAAAATCACAAGTAATTGAAGCTTTAACAACTAAATTAACTGAAGCAAACATTATCTATTTGGCAGATATTTCTGGATTTAAATGCTGAAGATACCTCAAATTTACGTAGAGCTTGTTTTAAAGCAAATATAAAATTAGCAGTTGTTAAAAATACATTGCTTGAAAAAGCAATGGAAAAATCAGATAAAGATTTTGGAGATTTACCATCAACATTAAAAGGAAACACTTCTTTAATGTTTTCAGAAGTTGGAAATGCTCCTGCAAAATTAATTAAAGAATTTCAAAAAAAAACGAAATCTGATAAGCCTATATTAAAAGGAGCTTATATTGAAGAAGCAGTTTTTATTGGTGATGACCAATTAGAAACTTTAATCAATATTAAATCTAAAGAAGAATTATTGGAGAAATTATTACAATTATTACAATCACCTGCTAAAAATGTTATTTCAGCATTACAATCAGGAGGTCAAAAATTGACAGGAATTTTGAAAACTTTATCAGAAAAAGAATAAGCACATAATAAACTAAATAATAAAATATTAAACAAAGAAAATGGCAGATTTAAAAGATTTCGCAGAACAATTAGTTAACTTAACTGTTAAAGAAGTAAACGAATTAGCAGAAATTTTAAAAGACGAATATGGTATTGAACCAGCAGCAGCTGCAGTAGCAGTTGCAGGTCCAGCAGCAGGCTGGAGAAGCTGAAGCTGAAGAACAAACTGAATTTGATGTAATTTTAAAAGCAGCAGGAGCTTCTAAATTAGCAGTTGTTAAATTGGTTAAAGAATTAACAGGTCTTGGATTAAAAGAAGCTAAAGAATTAGTTGATGGTGCACCAAAACCAATCAAAGAAGGTATTTCTAAAGATGAAGCTGAAGCATTAAAAGCTGCATTAGAAGAAGCAGGAGCTGAGGTTGAGATTAAATAAGGTTTAACAGCTAAAACAATTTAAGGTTTAGGTCTAGGGTTACCCTATGACCTAAACCATTTTTGCATATATATTCGTTCTTTATATTTTAATAGTTTATTTAACCTAAAATTTTGTCCTTTGGCACACAAAAAATTTCACAGAAAGAATAAACTTTGCATCAACAAAAATTGGTAATTGAATATCCTGATTTTCTGGAAATTCAAGTAAAATCATTTCAAGATTTTTTCCAATTGGAAACAACACCTGAAAACCGAAGAAACGAAGGATTATATAAAGTATTTGCTGAAAATTTTCCAATTACTGATACACGGAAACAATTTCGTATTTGAATTTCTTGATTATTTTATTGATCCTCCAAGATATTCTATTGAAGAATGTATTGAGAGAGGATTAACTTATAGTGTTCCTCTAAAAGCAAAATTAAAACTTATATTGTACTGATCCTGAACATGAAGATTTTGAAACTATTATTCAGGATGTGTATTTAGGTACAATTCCATATATGACTCCATAAAGGTACTTTGTAATTAATGGTGCTGAAAGAGTTATTGTTTCTCAATTGCATCGTTCACCTGGTGTATTTTTTGGTCAAAGTCGTTCCACGCAAATGGAACAAAATTATATTCTGCCAGAGTTATTCCTTTTAAAGGATCCTGGATTGAATTTGCAACAGATATCAATAATGTAATGTATGCTTATATCGATCGAAAGAAAAAATTACCTGTAACTACTTTATTACGAGCAATTGGTTATGAAAGTGATAAAGATATTCTTGAAATTTTTGATCTTGCTGATGAAATAAAAGTTATCAAAAAGCGGACTTAAAAAAGTATATTGGCAGAAAACTTAGCAGCAAGTGTTTTGAAAACATGGATTGAAGATTTTGTTGATGAAGATACCGGTGAAGTTGTTTCAATTGAAAGAAATGAAATTATATTGATCGTGATACTATTCTGGAAGAAGAACATATTGATGAAATTGTTGATTCAGGTGCAAAAACCATTTTACTTCATAAAGAAGATAATGAATTGGCTGATTATGCAATTATTTATAATACACTTCAAAAAGATACCATCAAACTCTGAAAAAGAAGCTGTTGAACATATTTATCGACAATTACGAAATGCAGAACCACCTGATGAAGAAACTGCAAGAGGAATTATTGATAAATTATTCTTTTCTGATAAACGATATGATTTAGGTGAAGTTGGTCGTTACAGAATCAATAAAAAGTTAGGATTAGATGTTACTATCGATACTAAAGTTCTAACAAAAGAAGATATTATTGCAATTATTAAATACTTGATTGAACTAATTAATTCTAAAGCTGATGTTGATGATATTGATCACTTAAGTAACCGACGTGTTCGAACAGTTGGTGAGCAATTATATTCTCAGTTTGGTGTTGGTTTAGCTCGTATGGCAAGAACAATTCGTGAGAGAATGAATGTTCGGGATAATGAGGTATTTACACCAATTGATTTGATTAATGCAAAAACATTATCATCTGTTATTAATTCATTCTTTGGAACAAATCAGTTATCTCAATTTATGGATCAAACAAATCCATTGGCTGAAATTACTCATAAACGAAGTATTATCAGCACTAGGACCTGGTGGTTTATCCAGAGAAAGAGCTGGTTTTGAGGTTCGTGACGTTCACTATACCCATTATGGTCGTTTATGTCCTATTGAAACTCCTGAAGGACCAAATATTGGTTTGATTTCATCTTTATGTGTATATGCAAAATTAATAACTTGGATTTATTGAAACTCCTTATCAGAAAAGTTAAAGATGGTAAAGTTGATATTACTGAAGAACCGATATTTATTTAAGTGCTGAAGAAGAAGAAGGAATAAAATATTGCACAGGCAAATGCTTCATTTAGATGAAAAAGGTAAATTTGTATCTGAAAAAGTAAAAGCTCGTGTAGAAGGTGATTTTCCTGTAGTTGATCCAGACAAAGTTGATTTTATGGATGTTGCTCCAAATCAGATTGCTTCTATTGCTGCTTCATTAATTCCATTTCTTGGAACATGATGATGCAACCGTGCATTGATGGGATCAAACATGATGCGTCAGGCTGTTCCTTTATTACAACCAGAAGCTCCAATTGTTGGAACTGGTATAGAAGGCAAAGTTGCAAGAGATTCAAGAATTTTAATGAATGCTGAAGGTGATGGAGTTGTTGAATATGTTGATGCAAATGAAATTGTTATTAGATATGATCAAGACTGATGAAGAACGAATTGGTTAGTTTTGATGATGACAGTAAATCATATAACTTAACTAAATTCAGAAAAACAAATCAAGAATACTTGTATTAACTTAAAACCAATTGTAAAAAAAGGAGATAAAGTTAAAAAAGGTCAAGTACTTTGTGAAGGTTATGCAACACAAAATGGTGAATTGGCTTTAGGTAGAAATCTGAAAGTGGCATTTATGCCTTGGAAAGGATATAACTTTGAGGATGCTATTGTAATTTCTGAAAAAGTTGTTAAGAGAAGATATTTTTACTTCAATTCATATTGATGAATATTCATTGGAAGTTAGAGATACCAAATTAGGTGATAGAAGAATTAACTGCTGATATTCCAAATGTTAGTGAAGAAGCTACTAAAGATCTTGATGAAAATGGAATGATTCGAATTGGTGCTGAAGTAAAACCAGGTGATATTCTTAATTGGAAAAATTACTCCAAAAGGAGAATCAGATCCAACACCTGAAGAAAAATTATTACGAGCAATTTTTGGTGATAAAGCCGGTGATGTAAAAGATGCATCTTTAAAAGCATCTCCATCATTAAGAGGTGTTGTTATTGATAAAAAATTATTTTCAACGAGCAATTAAAGATAAAAAGCAAAAGTCGCAAGAAAAGTAATTATTGATAAATTTGATAAAGAATATGCATGAAAAATTAGAATGAATTGAAAACTGTACTTGATTGATAAATTATTTACCTTGGTTAATGGAAAAACTTCACAAGGAGTTATGAATGACTTTAGGTGAAGAAATAATTCCAAAAGGTACAAAATTTACATCAAAAAATGTTAAGACATTAGATTTCTGATACAGTTAATCCTAATAAATGGACTGACAGATGAAGATAGTAAATGATACTGATTAATGAATTGATTCACAACTATAAAATCAAAGTAAACGATTTACAAGGTGTCTATAAGCGTGAAAAATTCACATTATCTATTGGTGATGAATTACCTGCAGGTATTATTAAAATTGGCTAAAGTTTATATTGCTAAAAAACGTAAATTAAAAGTTGGTGATAAAATGGCTGGACGTCACGGTAACAAAGGTATTGTTGCCAGTATTGTTCGTGCAAGAAGATATGCCATTTCTTGAAGATGGAACACCAGTTGATATTGTATTGAATCCACTAGGTGTACCTTCACGTATGAACCTTGGTCAGATTTATGAAACTGTACTTGGATGGGCTGGTCAAAAATTGGATAGAAAATTTGCTACACCAATTTTTGATGGTGCTACTCTTGATCAAATCAATGAATATGACTGAAAAAGCAGGATACCTAAATTTGGACATACCTATTTATATGATGGTGGAACAGGTGAAAGATTTGATCAACCTGCAACAGTTGGAGTTATTTATATGATTAAACTTGGCCATATGGTTGATGATAAAATGCATGCACGTTCTATTGGACCTTACTCATTAATTACACAACAACCATTGGGTGGTAAAGCTCAATTTGGAGGTCAGCGTTTTGGTGAGATGGAGGTTTGGGCACTTGAAGCATATGGTGCATCAAATATTCTTCAGGAAATCTTAACAGTTAAATCTGATGATGTTATCGGAAGAGCAAAAACTTATGAAGCAATTGTAAAAGGAGAACATATGCCAGAACCTGGTATTCCAGAATCATTTAATGTATTAATGCATGAGTTAGAGGTCTTGGGCTTAGACGTTAGATTAGAGTGAATAATAACTAAAGACAGTTAGGAGGTTAGCCTTCTAACTGTTATATATTTTTACATTTTTAAAATTCGAATACATCATTATTATGGCAATGAAAAACAGATAAATACACTGTAAAAGTAATTTTTCATAAAATTTCAATTGGTTTAGCATCTCCAGAAGCAATTCTGGAACAATCAAACGGTGAAGTATTAAAACCAGAAACTATTAATTACCGAACTTACAAACCTGAAAGAGATGGATTGTTTTGTGAAAGAATTTTCGGTCCTGTAAAAGATTATGAATGTCATTGTGGTAAATACAAACGAATTCGTTATAAAGGAATTGTTTGTGACCGTTGTGGTGTTGAAGTAACAGAGAAAAAAGTACGTAGAGACAGAATGGGACATATTCATTAGTGGTTCCTGTTGCTCACATTTGGTATTTTAAATCATTACCAAATAAAATCGGATATCTTTTAGGGTTACCAACTAAAAAATTAGATATGATTATTTATTACGAACGTTATGTAGTAATTCAACCAGCAGGTGCTAAAAATGCAGATGGTGAACCATTGCAAAAAATGGATTTCTTAACAGAAGAAGAATATTTAGATATTCTTGAAACACTTCCAAAAGAAAATCAATATTTAGATGATAAAGACCCAAATAAATTTATTGCTAAAATGGGTGCTGAAGCTTTAATTGATCTTTTCAATCGTATTGATTTAGACGAATTGTCTTATGAATTACGTCATAAAGCAAATACTGAAACATCTCAACAACGTAAAACTGAAGCTTTAAAAAGATTAAAGGTTGTTGAATCTTTCCGTGATGCAAATACAAAATAGAGAAAATCGTCCAGAATGGATGATTGTGAAAGTTATTCCTGTTATTCCACCAGAATTACGTCCATTAGTTCCATTAGATGGTGGTCGTTTTGCAACTTCTGATTTAAATGATTTATACCGACGAGTAATTATTCGAAACAATCGTTTAAAACGATTGATTGAAATTAAAGCTCCTGAAGTAATTTTACGTAATGAAAAACGTATGTTACAGGAATCTGTTGATTCATTATTTGATAATTCACGTAAATCATCATGCAGTAAAAACAGAATCTAACAGTCCATTAAAATCACTTATCAGATTCATTAAAAGGAAAACAAGGTCGTTTCCGTCAAAACTTATTAGGTAAACGTGTTGATTATTCTGCTCGTTCGGTAATTGTTGTTGGTCCTGAATTAAAATTATCATGAATGTGGTATTGCCAAAAGATATGGCAGCTGAATTATACAAACCATTTATTATTCGAAAATTAATTGAAAGAGGTATTGTAAAAACAGTAAAATCTGCAAAGAAAATTGTTGATAGAAAAGATCCAGTTGTTTGGGATATTTTGGAAAATGTTTTAAAAGGACATCCTGTATTATTAAACCGTGCTCCAACATTTCACCGATTAGGTATTCAGGCTTTTCAACCAAAATTAATTGAAGGAAAAGCAATTCAGTTACACCCATTGGTTTGTACTGCATTTAACGCCGATTTTGATGGTGACCAAATGGCAGTTCACTTACCATTAGGACATGCAGCTATTTTGGAAGCACAATTGTTAATGCTTGCTTCTCATAATATTTTAAATCCTGCAAATGGAGCACCAATTACTGTACCTTCTCAGGATATGGTCTTGGGTTATATTATATGACTAAAGAAAGAAGATCAACGCCTGAAGTACCTGTAAAAGGTGAAGGATTGACTTTTTATTCTCCTGAAGAAGTTATCATTGCTTTTAATGAAAAAGCAGTTGACTTAAATGCAATAATTAAAGTTAGAACAAAAGATTTTAATGCTGAAGGTGAATTGGTAAAGCAAATTATTGAAACTACTGTTGGTCGAGTCTTATTTAATGAGGTTGTACCGGAAGCTGCAGGTTATATAAATGAAGTATTGACTAAAAAATCATTAAGAGATATTATTGGTAAAATTTTAAAATTAACTGATGTTCCTACAACAGCGAAAATTCTTGATGATATGAAAGGATATGGGATATTCATTTGCATTCCAAGGTGGATTGTCATTTAATTTGGGTGATATTATTATCCCACCTGAAAAAGCATACTATGATTGCAGAAGCAAAAGCTCAGGTTGAAGAATATTATGGTAAACTATAATATGGGTATTCATTACAAACAATGAACGTTACAATCAGGTAATTGATATTTGGAGTTCTACCAACAATCGTTTGACTGAACTTTCTATGAAACGTTTGCGTGAAGACCAACAAGGATTTAACTCTGTATTATATGATGCTTGATTCTGGTGCAAGGGGTTCTAAAGAACAGATTCGTCAGTTAACAGGTATGCGTGGATTGATGGCAAAACCTCAAAAATCAGCTTCAAGTGGTGGTGAAATTATTGAAAATCCAATTCTTTCTAACTTTAAAGAAGGTTTATCAATTTTAGAATACTTTATTTCAACACACGGTGCTCGTAAAGGTTTAGCAGATACGGCTTTAAAAACTGCCGATGCAGGTTACTTAACTCGTCGTTTGGTTGATGTATCTCAAGATGTTATTATCAACGAAGATGATTGTGGAACTTTAAGAGGTTTAAATGTTGAAGCACTTAAAAAGAATGAAGAAATTGTTGAAACTTTAAGTGAAAGAATTTTTGGTCGTGTTTCATTGCATGATATTATTGATCCAATTACAGAAGAATTATATGTTAAATCAGGAGACGAAATTTCAACTGAAGCTGCAAAACGTATTGAAAACTCTG
Organism: uncultured Flavobacteriaceae bacterium; assembly: GCA_963712085.1. Lineage (GTDB taxonomy): Bacteria > Bacteroidota > Bacteroidia > Flavobacteriales > Flavobacteriaceae > Lutibacter. The sequence continues at coordinate 130,217 of CAVQGP010000004.1, forward strand.
CAATTAGAAGGTGTTGAAGTACGTTCAGTATTAACATGTGAATCCAAAAAAGGTGTTTGTTCTAAATGTTATGGACATAATCTATCAACACGTAAAATGGTACAAATAGGAGAAGCAGTTGGTGTAATTGCAGCACAGTCAATTGGTGAGCCAGGAACACAGTTAACATTAAGAACATTCCACGTTGGTGGGGTTGCGGGTAACATTTCAGAAGTAAATACATTAGACACTAAATTTGATGGTATTGCTACAATTGAAGATTTACATACAGTTAAAGGAAAAGATAATGAAGGAAATGATGCCGATATTGTAATATCTAGAACCTCTGAAATTAAAATTATTGATGAAAAATCTGGATTAACCTTAAGTACAAATAATATTCCTTACGGTTCATACATATATGTTGCTGATGGTCAAAAGCTAAAAAAAGGTGATGTAATTTGTAAATGGGATCCATATAATGGTGTTATTGTTTCTGAATTTGCGGGTACAATTGAATTTGAAGATATTGAAAGAGGTATTAATTATTTGGTGGAAATTGATGAACAAACAGGTTTCCAAGAAAAAGTAATTATTGAATCTAAAAATAAAAAATCGATTCCAACTTTATTATTGAAAGATAAGAAAGGTGAAGTAATCAGATCTTACAATTTACCAGTGGGAGCACATTTAATTGTTGAAGATGGAGAAAAAATTTAAGCAGGTACAGTTCTTGTAAAAATTCCACGTAAATCTGGTAAATCTGGTGATATTACTGGAGGTTTACCACGTGTAACTGAATTGTTCGAAGCACGTAATCCTTCTAACCCGGCAGTTGTTTCTGAAATTGATGGTGTTGTTTCATTCGGAAAAATTAAACGAGGTAACCGTGAAATTGTTGTTGAATCTAAATTAGGTGAGGTTAAAAGGTATTTAGTCAAATTATCTAACCAAATTTTAGTACAGGAAAACGATTTTATCAAAGCAGGTATGCCACTTTCTGAAGGTGCAATTACACCTGATGATATTTTAAATATTAAAGGGCCAGCAAAAGTTCAAGAATATTTGGTAAATGAAATTCAAGAGGTATATCGTTTGCAAGGGGTGAAAATTAACGATAAACACTTTGAAGTTGTAGTACGTCAAATGATGCGTAAAGTTAAAATTATTGATTCTGGAGATACGTTATTCCTTAGAAGATCAATTGGTTCATAAAAACGACTTTATTGAAGAAAATGATGAAATATATGGAATGAAAGTTGTTGAAAATGCTGGTGATTCTGTAAGTTTAAAAGAAGGTCAAATTATTACTCCTCGTCAATTAAGAGATGAAAACTCTGTATTGCGTAGAGATGATAAGACTTTGGTTGAAGCTAGAGATGCACAACCTGCTACTGCTGAGCAAATTTTGCAAGGTATTACAAGAGCATCATTACAAACAAAATCATTTATTTCTGCTGCATCATTCCAGGAAACTACCAAAGTTTTAAATGAAGCTGCGGTAAGTGGAAAAGTTGATGATTTAGAAGGATTGAAGGAAAATGTAATTGTTGGTAAACGTATTCCGGCAGGTACAGGTATGAGAGCATACGACAATATTATTGTTGGCTCTAAAGAAGAAATGGAAGCAAGTCTATAGTTATGAGTGATCAAAAACCTCCAAAAGAAGGGCAGATAAATATTGAATTGGATGATAAAACTGCTGAAGGGACTTATTCCAACTTAGCAATTATTAATCATTCTGTTTCGGAATTTATAGTTGATTTTATTAGTGTTATGCCAGGGCAACCAAAGGCAAAAGTAAAATCAAGAATCATTTTAACTCCTCAGCACGCTAAACGTTTAGCTAAAGCGCTTGCTGAAAATGTAAAAAGGTTTGAGAAAAGTCATGGTGAAATTAAAGACTATGAACAGCCCCCAATACCATTAAATTTTGGTCCTACTGGGGAAGCATAAATTAGAAAAAGTCCGAATATTATTCGGACTTTTTTTATTTTGAAATTACCTTATTATAAGCCCTTTTTAATTTTTTAATAACAGGTTCTATTTCTTCTTCATTTAAATGTCCAAAACCGAAACGAATAGCACAAGTGTTTTTATTCTGATAAAGAATTGTTTTTGGTAGATGTAAATCTTCTTTTTCGGCTTCTTTAGCTAGTTTAAGTAAAGATATTTTAGGATGAAACTGTAGCCATATGGCCAATCCACCTGAAGGAATTTCCCATTGTGCAGTTTCTGAAAAATATTTTGATAGCATGTTGCATAAAAAATCTCGTCTTTTTTTATAAACTACAATATTCTTTTTCATAAGACGGTATATTTCACCTTCATTAATTAATTCGGAGAGCATTTGTTCTTGTATTAAATCGCCTTGCTTATCTAGTAATTCTAAATAATTCTTAGCTTCTGATATCAAATTTTCTGGGGCTATTACAAATCCAGTTTGAAAACTTGGAAATAAAGACTGTCCAAATTTTCCTAAATAAATAACCATACCATTTGCATCTGCACTTGCCATAGGTAACATTGCTGAACCTTCAAACTGAAAATCGTAATCAAAATCATCTTCAATAATAGCAAACCCATATTCTTTAGCTAGCTGCAGTAATTCTAAGCGACGTTCTGCACTTAATTTTATGGCTGTTGGATAATCTCTATGAGCGCATACATATACACATTTTATACTATTTTTTATAAAATGCTTTTTTATGTACTCAATATTTAAACCATCATTATCTACAGGAATTGTTTTTATGCTCGCACCTGTTTGTTGAAAAATCATATTAGATGCATAATTACTTAAATGTCCTACTAATACAACGTTGTTTGGTTTTAGTAAGAGTTGAGATACAATGTACAAACTCATTTCAGTACTACGTGTAGTTATTAGATTATTTGGTTGAATATGAAAACCTCTAGTTGCATTTAAATAATTACTTAGTTGAGTTTGGAATACCGACTTGATAAATTCGTCTGTTCTGTTCCATTTATTTATTAAGGTTTTTCGATTCATGGCAGCACTGTACCACCTTGTAAATTGATGCACTGGATGTAAGCGTAAATCTGGTTTACCATCATTAATAGTGTACTTAGCATTTGTATACTGAACAGTTGACTCTAAATGAAATGACTTTTGAAAAGGAAATCCTGTTGTTTTAGCATAAGTATAGGCTTCATTTATTTTTTGAGAAGTTGCTTTTATTTTTGCTGTTTTTTTCTCTGGTTCCAAAATAAAAGTGCCTTTATTTGGTATAATTTCAACCCAACCTTGTGAAGCTAATTCTTCGTAAATAGCAACCGCAGTATTTCTATGGACTTTTAATAATTTACTAAATACACGGGTGCCAGGTAGCATTGTTCCTTTGGTTAAATAGCTGCGTTGAATAGCATTTATAATTTGCCCAGAAACCTGTAAATAGAGAGGCTGTGATATAGATTTATCTAAACGAATTAGCTGTTTGAAAAGCGTTTGAACCGGACTATCTGTCATTTTAAAACTGGACTATATTAATCGTCCGGAAAGTTACTACTTTTGCATCGTTTTTAAATTACTATTTATGAAAATTAGAATTACTTTAATAATTTTTACATTATTTTATATTAATCAGGCAAATGCACAAGTTGACGCTATTAAAAAAGATACTGTTCATCTTAAAGAAGTTTTAATTACTTCAAACAGAATTTCAATTCCCTTTTCACAAAGTTCACGTACTATAAATTTGATATCATCCGATGATATTTTATCATCTTCAACATCAAATGTTGCGGATTTATTACAAAATGTTGCAGGCGTTGATGTTAGAAGACGTGGTATTGATGGGATGCAATCTGATTTGTATATTAGAGGTGGAAGTTTCAATCAATCATTGTTATTAATTGATGGTGTTAAAATGAATGATGTACAAACTGGACATCATACAATGAATGGAATTTTGGATTTCAGTAATATTGAAAGAATTGAAGTGATAAAAGGGCCAGCTTCACGTATTTTTGGTCAAAATGCTTTTACAGGTGCTGTTAATATTGTTTCTAAAAAAGTAGTCGAGAATGCTTTAGATGTTGCCGTTAATTATGGCTCCTATAACAATATAAAGGCAGGAGCATCTGTTAGTCAAAATTTTACTGATGGAAATGTGTTTGCGTCAATGTCTTACCAACAATCTGATGGGTATAGGTATAATACCGATTTTAAAAATGTGATGGCTTTTTTAAAGTCTGACTTTAAAAACTTCAATTTAGTAACATCATTTGGTCAAAGAAACTTTGGGGCAAACGGTTTTTATGCAAGTCCTGCATTTAAAGATCAATATGAAGAAACTCAAACAAGTTTGGTAGCACTTTCAGCTGATTATGGTTCAGAAAAAGTGACTGTAAAACCAAGAATTTATTGGAGAAGAAACCAAGATATGTATTTGTTTATTCGTGAAAACCCTTCTTATTATAGAAATTTACACATTTCAAATATTATTGGAGCTGAAGCAAATATGGAAGCAACCACCAATGCTGGTAAAACAGGTGTTGGTGTTGATGTATCTAGAGCTTTTTTAGTGAGTAATAATTTGGGAGATCACAATAGAACTTCAGTTACTGGGTTTTTAGAACAACGATTTGAATTATTAAACAACGATTTGGATATTACTCCGGGTATCGCAGTAAGTTATTTTTCTGATTTTGGAACGCATGCTTTTCCTGGAATTGATATTGGATACAAAGTTTCAGATGTTGTTAGAATATATGGTGATTTTGGTTATACTTATCGTGTACCAACCTTTACTGAAATGTTTTATGTAGGCCCTACAACAATTGGTAACCCTGATTTGGAACCAGAATCTGCTTTGTCTGAAGAGATAGGAGTGAAAATAAGAAGTTCACATTTTATTTTTGATGTTGCCATTTTCAATCGAAAATCTGAAAATTTAATTGATTGGACAAAGGATAATGTTGGTGATAAATGGGAAACCAGAAACTTTAGTGAAGTTAAAACAAATGGTATTGAAACTACAATCAACTATAATTTTAACATAAAAAAATACGATCAAAATGTACGCATGGGTTATACTTACATTAATGATCAAATTTTGGATGATGATGTAACCTATACACAGTATTCATTAAACAGTATTAAACATCAGTTTAATTCGGGATTTGATTTTCAATTTTGCCCAATTTTCACTGAAAACATTTCTTACAGATATGTGCAAAGAACCGATGGTGAAAGTTATAATGTTGTAGATGCAAGTATTTCAGCAAACTTAAAAAATGGAATGCAATTTTCTTTTATTGCCAATAATATATTTAATGCTGAATACACTGAAACCAATTTAGTTCCTATGCCTAAAGGAAATGTAATGTTTGGGTTTAAATACAATATTTATTAAAAGAATTCAGTAAACGTTAAAAAAAGTCAAGCATTTTACTTGACTTTTTTTATATCTCAGTTTTTGTAATTTGTTTGTGAAAATCGTTTAACATAACCAATGCTGCAGAGCCATACCACTCTTTTAATTCCATTGTTAAAATGCCTTCTTTTATTGAAGGATCTGTTTCTGTAAGTTTTTGAGCTTCCTCAACACTTTGAACATCAAAAATATAAATACCTCTTAAATCCTCGTTGCCAAAAAACGGACCAGCTAAAACTAACTTACCTTCTTCAGCAAGTTTTGTAATATTATCTAAATGTGCTCTTTGTAATTGTGATTTTGTAATGGAATCCAGACCTTTATTTGGCCCTCTTTTTAAAAAAGCAATTACGTATTTTTTCATTCCATAATCATCGGCTCCAATTTTTTTTGCTAATGAGTCATTATAGACAGCAGTTTTTTCAATGGGCTGAACAGCTTTGGGCTCATTTGTTTTACAGCACGAAGTAAATAAAATTGTAAAAAATAGAAAATAAAAAAGTTGTTTCATACATTTGAGTTTTAACGAAAATAATAAAATTTTTGTAATTTTTAAATTGTAATGTACTATGGCTGAAAGAATTCAATCGTTTCAAGCGTTTTATCCTTTTTATTTAAAGCAACATAGCAATAAAACCTGCAGATTATTACACGTAATTGGTACAACTTTGGTTTTTGCTTTGGCAATTACTGCGGTATATCACAACATTCCAAAATTATGGATTTTAGTACCTATTGCAGGTTATGGATTTGCTTGGGTTGGCCATTTCTTTTTTGAAAAGAACAAACCAGCCACATTTCAATATCCATTGTGGAGTTTACGGTCCGATTTTAAAATGTATTTCCAAATTCTTCTGGTAAAATTTCATTAGATGCTTCAAAGGATTAAGTATTATTTGAACTAAAAAAAGGCGAAAAAAATAATTTTTTCGCCTTTTTTTATTCAATTTTTTTAAAATTAATTAGGGCAAGAAATTACAATATTAGGTGTTTCCTCATTTTTCTTTGAATCATTTTCCAAGTCACCATCATTATTATTTACTTTAAAATCAGTCCAAACATTACTGTTTTGAGAATGACCACTACAATTTGGCGTTAAAGTAACTGTCCAAGTATAAGTTGTACAAGCAATAAGATCCATTCTCATTTGTCTTGTAACCCCATTTTCAACCCAATCATTTAATCCTGAAATATCTACACCTTGTGCAAAAGTAAAAATTACATTTGCATCTTCAACATCTTCTGATGGTATATATGTAAAAGTATAGTTATCGTTGCCATTATCGACATAACTGAAACTTTCATCACAGCCGCAAGCCACTACAACAACAGTTTCATTAACAGTATTGTCTGAAAACCCCATACTATCAAAGCCTTCTTTGCACCCTCCAGCATTTCCATTAAAATCAGCACGGAAACTATAAGTTCCAGCAACTGGTGTAAATGTTACAGAAAACACACCGTTATTAACAGTTCCTTTTCCAAGTTGAAGCCAGTCAACACCATTTAAAGAATATTGGATTTGTACTTCACCACAGTCACTATTATCACCATAAAGGTTGTCAAAATTTACTGTTAATTCATCATCTAAACAAACACTTGTAGATGAATAAGAAAATAGACCAACTGCAGCTACTTTTGCATTTGAAATTGCTCCTTTAGCTAAAACTTGATTACTACTATCAGCAGCAGTGATTAATGTGTCGTTATCATCATTGCATGATGAAACAAATAAAACCAACACCAATGCAAGTGTTAATTTCAAAAATTTAAGTGTAAATTGATTTTTCATAATTTCGGTTTTTTAAGTTAAAAATGAACATACTTAATGTGGGGCTCTAATGTATTTAGAGTCAACCTGTTGATAAAATAATTTTTTTGTAAATGTGGGAACATTTTAATGATAAAACTTGTTGGTATTTATCACATATGTAAATGTAAATGATAAAAGAATATAAAAAACATGGAATAACACAAGTTAACAAAATGCATTATTTTAGTAATAATTGACATTGAAAGATTTATAAAAAGTAAAAAATAAGATAAATAATTCATTAAAAATGAATGCTTTAGTACATAAATGTAGTCGTTTTTCATTAATTAATTTTAGAAAAGGAATAAGAGATAACCAATCGATTATTTTTTTTTAATAACCTGTTTGAAAAAAATCTTTCCTTTAAAATAATTCTTCTGAATCGATGGTTAAATTTTCAATAAATAAAATAAGTTCAATTAAAATTTGAAGAGTAACTATTTTTGAATGTATAGAATAAGCGTTATACTTGGTTAAAATTGAGATTGTCAAAATGCAACAATCGCATTCATATATGCAAATTATTTGTTAAAGTAATAATCTATTTAGGCCATTAATTCTTATATGTATTATCTTTGGAAGTTATTAAACTTAATGAAATATTAAATAAATATGAAAAAATTAATTTTATTGCTAGTTGTTGTTTTTTTAGCATCTTGTAATGTAGGAGTAAAGGAATATGCTTCGTTAGAAGGGAAATTAAAAACTACTGATGCAACTTCAATTTCCGTTCAAGGGAAAAATTATTCAAAAGATATCAAAGTTGAAAATAATGGAACCTTTTCTGATACTTTAAAAGTAGAGGAGGGTATGTATGTTATAACTATTGGTGAAGATAGAGTTCCTTTATATTTAAAAAATGGTTATGAATTGAAATTGGATTTTAACGTTCCTGACGACTCTGATTTATTAGTAATTTACTCAGGAATTGGTTCGGAAACTAATATTTTTCTTGAAGAAAAAAGAGCATTTTTTATGAGTGCGTATGCTGACCCTAATTCTTATTTTCAACTGAATAATGAAGATTTTGATAAAAGGGTTGCGGAGGCAAAAACAATGTTAAAGAAATCAGAAGTTGATGTTACAGCTGTTGATTCAACGGTAGTTGATATGGTTTCAAAAAGTGATGAAATGTTATTCACTTATATTGAATCAAATTACCAACAAATGACAAAATTAGTAAAAGGAAAAACATCTCCTGTATTTAATAATTATGAAAACTTTAAAGGAGGAACCACTTCTTTAAGTGATTTAAAAGGAAAATATGTTTACCTTGATATTTGGGCAACCTGGTGCGGACCTTGTAAACGTGAAATACCACATTTAAAATCTTTGGAAAAAGAATTTGAAGGTAAAAACATAGCGTTTGTAAGTATTTCTGTTGATAATATTGATGGCAGAAGAGGAAGTCGTGAAAGTTGGTTGCAAATGGTTGAAAATGAAAAATTAGGAGGTATTCAGTTATTTGCGGATAATGATTTTAGTTCGCAATTTATTCGTGATTATAATATAAATAGTATTCCAAGATTTATTTTGGTAGATCCTGATGGAAATATTGTAAGTGCTGATGCTTTGAGGCCTTCAGACCCTCAAATTAGAAATTATTTTCAAGAGTTAGGAATATAGTTTTTATATGGAAAATTAAAAAACGGGCTGATAATTAATTATTAGCCCGTTTTTTTTTGAATTATAAAATTAATTGCGCTTGTATTTTAATCAATTTCGTTGTTTTCAGTTGCTTCCTGATTGAATAAATCTAATATAGCATTAGACAAATAATCTAAAATTGTTGTTGCAGTAAAAGTTTCATAACCAGTATCCTGAATAGCAATATCAGCTGTTTTTCCGTGTAAATAAACACCAAAAATAGCAGCATTTCTTGGATTGTATCCTTGAGCTATTAATCCAGTAATAATTCCAGTTAACACATCACCACTTCCAGCTGTTGCAAGTGCTGGGTTTCCAGTTGAATTAAAGTACATAAATTCACCATCAATAATGCATGTGTGAGCCCCTTTTATTACTAAAATCAAATTGTGTTTTGTAGAGAATTGAATGGCTTTATTCAATTTATCATAATCATTTTCCCAAGAACCAATTAATCGTTCCAATTCTTTGGGGTGTGGTGTTAAAACAGTATTTTGTGGTAAATATTCAATTAGCGATTGATTTTGTGAAATAATATTTATAGCATCAGCGTCAATTACCAAAGGAAGTTTGTTTTCTTTTATAAAATTTTCAAATCCAATGGCTGTTCTTTCTGAGGTTCCCATCCCAGGGCCTATACCAATAACTGTTGCTTTAGTTTTAAAATTAAAATAAACCAATTCATCGTCACTATCAACTTCAACCATAGCTTCAGGAACTGCGATTTGTAAAATATGATAACCACATTTTGGAAGATAGGCTGAAACCAATCCACTGCCAATTTTAAGGGCTGCTGTTGTTGCAAGCGAAACTGCTCCAATTTTTCCAAAACTTCCGCCTATAATTAAAGAATGACCAAAAGTACCTTTATGGGACCATTTATTTCTTGATTGATATAGTGATGAAACATCAAGTTTAGTTATATAGTTAGTTTTGGGTTGTAAACTTTCTATGAAATTTTCATCCAAATCAATGTCAATAATTTCCCAAGTATTTATGTACTCTTTATTTTCAGGAAGGAGAAAAGCTAGTTTTGGAGATTGAAATGTAAGGGTATGTCCAGCTCTTAATACAGTTTCTTTGTCAATTACGGTTTTATCAGAGAATAAACCAGAAGGAATATCAATTGCGAGGGTGAAAACTCTTGTACTGTTAATGTAATCAATTAATTTTTTTGTAAAACTTGAAGGTTTTCTTGTTAAGCCAATTCCAAAAATGGCATCGATTACAATATCTTCAAAATCAACTTCTGGGAAATCATTTTCACTGTTAATCACTATTGGCCAATCTCCCAATTCTTTTAAGCGGTTGTAATTTTCCAAAAAACCGTCACTGCGTTTTTCACTAAAATTTACCACATAACAACTAACATTGTAGCCTTGTTGAATTAAATGTCTTGCAATTACAAGTCCATCACCACCATTGTTACCAATACCACAAAATACATGAATTTTAATATTTTGTCCTTGAAGACGAGTGTCAAGCCATTGAAAACAAAGGGTGGCGGCATGCTCCATTAAATCAATTGCAGTAATACCTTTGTTTTTAATTGTAGCTTCGTCAGTTTTTGCTATTTGTTGAGAAGTGAGTACATACATAATACTAAATTTAATAAAAAAAACCTCTCAATTTTGAGAGGTTTTATAATATTTTTTAGCCTTTAAATTCGCCCATATTGCAATACTTTTCCATCCGTTGCTTTACAAGTTCCTTTGTTGATAAAACTTTCAGTTCATCATAGGCTTTTAAGATTGTTTTTTCAACTTCTTTAAAAGCAGTTTCACGATCATAATGTGCACCGCCAAGAGGTTCTTTTATAATTCCATCAATCAATTTTTGCTTTTTCATATCTTCGGCTGTTAACTTTAAAGCTTCAGCAGCTTCTTCCTTGTGTTCCCAGCTTCTCCATAAAATAGAAGAGCATGACTCTGGCGAAATAACAGTATACCATGTGTTTTCCATCATATAAACTCTATCACCCACACCAATTCCTAAAGCACCACCTGAAGCTCCTTCACCAATTACAATTGTAATAATAGGTGTTTGCAATCGTGTCATTTCAAAAATGTTGCGAGCAATTGCTTCCCCTTGTCCTCGTTCTTCAGCCTCTAAACCCGGATAGGCACCAGGAGTATCTAAAAGTGTTACAACCGGAATTCCAAATTTTTCAGCCATTTTCATCAATCTCAATGCTTTTCTATAGCCTTCAGGATTAGACATCCCAAAATTACGATATTGTCTGGTTTTTGTATTGTATCCTTTTTGTTGCCCAATAAACATAAATGATTGATCTCCTATTTTACCTAATCCACCAACCATGGCTTTGTCATCTTTTACAGTTCTGTCACCATGCAATTCCATAAAAGTATTACCTGCAAGAGAATTAATGTGATCTAAAGTATAAGGTCTGTTTGGGTGGCGAGATAGTTGTACACGTTGCCAAGCTGTTAAGTTTTTATAAATCTCTTTCTTTGTTTTAAGTAATTTTTTTTCGATGTTTTTACAACTTTCGGTTACATCAACACCACTTTCTTTACCAATAATTTCGCATTTATCTAGTTGTTCTTCTAATTCTTTAATTGGCAATTCAAAATCTAAATATTCCATACTTTTAAGTTAAGATGTAATTACAAATATACTAACTTATCAAATTCAATTTTAAAGTTAGGTAGTTTTTTTATTCTTTAATATTCCGTTTGTTACTACTGTAATAATTATTATTAGAGCTCCAATATAAAATTGAGGACTCATTTGTTCTTTTTCTCCAAATATTATCAAGGCTAAAATAATAGCATAAACAGGTTCTAAATTAATGGTTAGCATAACGGTATATGGCGTTAAATACTTCATGATTTTTACTGAAACTATAAATGCATAGGCCGTACAAATACTGCTTAAAATAATTAAATAAATAATATCTGAACTTGTTAAACTAAAACTTTCAAATGTAAATCCTGTGGTAAATAAAATATAAACAGTAATAAAAGTAACCCCAAAAAACAACTGATATATAGAAATTACTTCTGCGTCATATTCTCTTATGTATAACCCGTTTAATACGGTAAATACTGCAGATAAAAATGCAGCTATTAGGGCGTAAATAATACCCAGCGTATATTCAGATTCAAAATTAAAAATTAAATATAGGCCTGAAATTACTATTAAACCAAAAAAAAGTTCTAAAGCAATGAGTTTTCTTTTAAAAAAAATAGGTTCTATTATTGAAGTAAATAAAGCTCCCGTGCTCATGGCAACCAAAGCAACAGAAACATTAGAGACTTTAATTGCTAAAAAAAAGAAAATCCAGTGTACGGCAATTAAAACGCCTCCAACAAAAAATTTAAAAAGTGCTTTAGGTGGTAATTTTATAGATTTTTTTTTGATTAAAAAAAAGATAAAAACAAAAATGGTAGCTAATAACATTCTATACCAAACCAAAGGAATAGCGTCAATACTAATCAATGCTCCTAATATGCCTGTAAACCCCCAAATAAAAACCAAAAAATGGAGGTGTAAGTAGTTGTTTAAATTAGTTTTTGGCATTTTGAAAATATAAATAAGTAGCGATGCCTCCAAAGAAAATATTAGGCATCCAAACCATGAAAAATGAATTTGTGTCAGCCCCTGCACCTAAAACTTCGGCAATTTTAAGGAAAAAAACATATATAAACATAAGGGTAATTCCAATAGCTAAATTGACGCCCATACCACCCCTACGTTTTTTTGAAGCTAATGAAACAGCCAAAAACGTTAATATATAGGATGAAATTGGCAAACTTGTACGTTTGTGTAATTCAACTAAATACGTATTTAAGTTGCTAACACCACGCTCTCTAGATTGATTAATGTATTGGTTTAATTTTATGGAATTCATTTCTTTAGCCATATAGTCAATATTCACTAAATCATGGGGCATAAAATTGAAAGTTGTATCTAGTTTTACACCTGTTTTAATACTGTCCCTATCATTTAAAAGGTATCTTATTTTATAATTTATTAATGAGTATGTACTGTCTTTTTCAACCCATTTAATGTTATCTGACATTAATTTGTATTTCAAATTATTACCTTCAAATATTTCATACGAAAAATTATATCCAACGTTTCTGTCGAGTGTGTAATTTTTCAGAAAAATATAATCATTTGGGCCTAGTTGTAAATTGATATTGGTTAAATAATTTTCGTCGAACTTTTTATTTTTCAAATAGGTACGATCAAATTCATTAAATGTTTTGTTACTATTTGGTACAACAAAATGGTTCATAAGCAATGCAAAAACAGTGACAATAGTAGCTCCAATAAAATAGGGCTTTAAAAAACGGGTAAACGATATTTTTGCAGAATGAATAGCAATAATTTCAGTATTTCCAGCCAGTTTTGAAGTAAAAAAAATAACAGCAATAAACAATGCTAAGGGCATAAAAGTATTGCCATAAATGACTATGAAATTAACATAATAATCTCTAATAATTTCACCAGTTGATAAGTTAGCATGACGCAAAAATTTATCTATTTTTTCAGAAATATCAATGGCTATAGCAATTGGTATAAGCAATGCCATTACTAAAATAAACGAGCTTAAATATTTTTTTAATATGTATTTATCAATTATTTTCAACTTGTATTATTTATAGTATTTTATTCTAACCTCTAATTTTGTTGCTCGTTAACCACTTAGATTTTTAAAACTTTTTAACTAAGCTTTATAAACGTTTGTCCATTTGTTTTACCATGCGATTTTTCCATTCAGTAAAATCTCCGGCTAAAATATGCTTTCTTGCTTCGCGAACCAACCATAAATAAAAACCTAAATTATGAATGGATGCAATTTGCTTTCCAAGTAATTCATTTGAAATGAATAAATGACGCAAATAAGCTTTTGAATATTCATTATCAACAAAAGTGATTCCCATTTCATCAATAGCAGAAAAGTCATTTTCCCACTTTTTATTTTTTATGTTTATAGTACCATGTGCAGTAAATAACATCCCATTTCGTGCATTTCGGGTTGGCATTACACAATCAAACATATCAATTCCCAAGGCAATATTTTCTAAAATATTGATAGGTGTTCCAACGCCCATTAAATAGCGTGGTTTATCTTCTGGCAAAATAGCAGTTACCACTTCGGTCATTTCATACATTTCTTCAGCAGGTTCACCTACTGAAAGCCCACCAATGGCATTTCCAACAGCTCCAACAGATGCAATATATTCAGCCGATTGCTTTCTTAAATCTTTATATGTACTTCCTTGAACGATAGGGAAAAATGCCTGACTGTAATTATATTTAAAAGGTGTTTTTTCTAAATGGGTAATGCATCTGTCTAACCAACGATGCGTCATATGCATTGAACGTTTAGCATAGTTGTAATCACAAGGGTAGGGCGTACACTCATCAAAGGCCATAATAATATCGGCTCCAATAGCACGCTGAATTTCCATCACGTTTTCTGGAGTAAAAGTGTGGTACGAACCATCAATATGACTTTTAAATTTAACGCCTTCTTCTTTTATTTTCCTTCTTTCAGAAAGTGAATAAACTTGATAACCACCACTATCAGTTAAAATATTTCTGTCCCAATTCATAAATTTATGCAAACCACCTGCCTGTTCTAAAATTTTTGTTTGTGGACGTAAATATAAATGGTAGGTATTTCCTAAAATAATATCAGGATTAATCTCGTTTTTTAATTCAGTTTGATGTACTCCCTTTACCGTTCCAACAGTTCCTACAGGCATAAAAATAGGTGTTTCTATTGTGCCGTGATCAGTAGTTATGATTCCTGCTCTAGCCTTGCTATGAGCGTCTTTAGTTTTTAATTCAAATTGCATAGGGAGCAAAGATAGTTATAATAAGTTTTAAAGTAAAAAGTTAAAAGTTGGAAAATATTATTTTCTTTTATTCCTTTTATTTTGAAATTTTTTGTTTTCTCTAGGCTGAATACTTTTGTTATTTTTTTTAGGAATAAACGTCTTTTTTGGAGCAGATTTTTTTTGACTATCTTTTGAAGCTTCTTCTGTTTTTGTTGAAGAAGCGACCATTTTATTGATAAGCATCATCTCTTCATTGGTTAATTCACGCCAATTACCTTCTTCTAAATTTCCCAAATCAACATTCATAATTCTGGTGCGTTTTAATTTGGTGACATCATAATCTAGGTATTCACACATTCTTCGAATTTGCCTATTTAAACCTTGCGTTAAAATAATTTTGAAAGTGTTTTTATTGAGTTGTTCAACAACACATTTTTTTGTAATGGTTCCCAAAATTGGAATTCCATTGCTCATTTTTTGAATAAAATCGGAAGTGATAGGTTTGTTAACAGCAACAATATATTCCTTTTGATGGTTGTTGCCAGCCCGTAAAATTTTGTTGACAATATCGCCATCATTGGTTAAAAAAATAAGCCCTTCGGAAGGTTTATCTAAACGGCCAATAGGAAACAAACGTTCTTCGTGACCAATTGCTTTTACAATGTTGTATCGCTCTTTAGAATCTGTTGTACATACAATTCCAACAGGTTTGTTGTACGCAATATATAAGGTTTTTGGTTTTTCTTGTAATAAAGTTCCATTTACTTTTACAATATCACCTGCAAACACACGATTCCCTAACTGTGTAGGTTTTCCGTTAATGGTAACTTTACCTTCAACAATAAATCTTTCAGCTTCACGCCGCGAGCAAATACCAGTACTACTAATGTATTTGTTTAAATTGATAGAATTTTCGTTCGATTTTTCCACAAATTGTAATTTTGCGTTGCGAAGTTACAAAATATATTAAGTGTAAAATTCTGTAAATTAAAATTCACACAATTCAACAGTAGGTTTTTCGGGTAATGTTTCAGCAAGTAACCAACGACAAAAAATGATAGCATCTTTGTAAGCTGCGGTACTTATCCAATTGTCTACATCCATTTCTTTATGACTTAAATAAACGGTATAACTTCCATCAGCATTTGGAACTGAATTTCCTTTGTTGATGCAAACTTTGTAATTTTTATAATCCATAGATTGCATTAAATAATTCCAAGTTTGAATTCCCCAATAACAGCATTCAGGTGTTGTAAAATTAATTTTTAAATACTGATTTTCTTCTAAATTAAAACGACCAAAACAGTAAGTATTGTCAACAGTTCCCCAACCTCCTTGGTCAGCTTCAAACGGAAAAGGGTCTAAAAACTCATTCATTGGAAAATCAACGGGTAAAGGAGCAATCCAGGTACTTTGTTCAAAAAAAGTGGTCATTACATCAATTCTTGCAGCCAATTCTTCATCATTCAATGGTTTTGAAATACCTTGCGCTGTAATATTTTCAATACTCAATTCACTTTCTTTGCTATTAAATCGGTCGAAAAAGTATTCACGCGTAAACATGTTCACCGTGTTTTCAGCTAATTTAAATTCGTTTTTCCCTTGTGGGTTGGAGGTTAATTTAATTTCAAAACTGCCGTCGACTTCAAATTCAATTTGGGTGTGATTGATGTTGTTGGTTACACAATCCACAATTTCGCCACCTGGCTCACCACCATACAAAGCAAAAGCCAAATAACAACTGTCAAAACGTTTGCCTTTTATAATGTATTCCTGATCACTTCTTAATTGTGTAAAATAATAGATTGCATCCACATTATCACCCAAAATTTTATGATGTTCTGTTGAAAGCAACATTAAGGTTGGCTTTAAAGGATTGTTAAATAAATAAAAATCAATAGTAGTTCTCATTAAATGAAAAAGATGCTGATAACCGTCAACATGTCCTTGTTTATCAATAACTTTGTCTGGATCTAAAAAAGTTTCATCTGCATTTTTGATAACTTCCAGAAATTTATGAAGTGCTATTTTACTTTTGTGAATCATTTTTTATATTTTTCAATTGTTCTAAAAACTGGTTGTAATTGCTGTATTGCATGTTGATTTGAGCTTCATTTAAACCAAAATCTTCAAGTGAATAATCATGTGCTCCATGTTTGTCTTTCGGATTTTGAGCTAAGAACGCTTTCATTTTTTCTTCAGAAGAAGTTTTTAATTCCCAATTAAACTTTTTGTAAATTTCTTTAACTGTTCCTAATTGGTCTTTTACAAAATCTTCAAATTGCAAGTCAATAATTTGATCTTCTTTATTCAGGTTTTTTCTATCTTCTAAAAATCTATTGAAATATTTACTCCAGGTTTCAGCTTGTTCTTGTCCAGATCTAATAGGATCTTCAGTATCGCTGTACAAAGAACGCACAGATGAAATTAAACTAGCTGCTGATGCCACTACTTTTGAAGGATGACGATGGGTCATAATAATACGAGCATCTGGATATACTTCAAAAATCTCGGTCAAACGCATTAAATGCACAGGTGATTTCAACAACCATCTTTGAGCTTTGACACCACCAGATTGCTGGTATTGTAAAAAACGTTTATGAAAACGCATAGTACTCAATCGGTCGGCTTCATTAAAAAACCATTCCATATAAGATGGCACATAAACCTGTGCAGAAATTTGAAACGTATTAAAATCCAACGCATTAATGCCAATGCATTCCTGTGGAGAATCGGGTTCCATATGGTGTTTTTTCTTAAAATCGGGAACCAATTTAAATAACTGGTCAAATTCTTTTGTAACTGTTTTTAACGCTTCATTGTCATGAAAATTCTCAGGAGTTGGAACAGGATATGGCAATAAGCATTCCCAAGCCAATGGAGAGCGGTGTGCAATATCTTCGTGCATTAAAGCATGTAAAATAGTAGTTCCGGTTCTAGGCATTCCAATAATAAAAACAGGTTGAGTAATAGGTGTTTTTTCAATTTCGGGATTTTCGGCCAGCACTTGCTCAATTTTAAGACGCTGATAAACAGTGCGTTCAAACAATGTTTTTACAGCCAATGAACCAAATGTATTAGGATTGCTTTCTTTGTTGATGGCATCAACAATTTTGTAAATCCCTATTTCTAATTGTTTGGGTAAATCTTCTTTGTAATTTGCTTTCTTTTTTGCTTTCGAAATAATTCTGCCAGCATTTAATTTAAAAGGGTTTAAACCAACAATTTTAAGTGTTCTTCCTATACGGTTAATACCATTTAAAATGGGGGTGCGTTCAATACTTGCTAATGCGTTTTTTTTCAAAATAAATTACATTAATTGTTTTAATTTTTGTGCAAGAGCAATATTTCCTTTCACCTTTAATTTACCTTTTAGAGTGGCAATCAAAGGTTTAATTTCTTTACGTTGTAGTTTTAAATAAGTGTCTATACTCATAGTTATGGTACAGTCTGCTTCTTCATTTTCTGCCGATACAATATTTTCATCTTGTGAACCATCAATTAAAATATATTCACCATCCAAAGCGAATTTTAGTTTTTTGCCAATTGGATTAATTTTTTTTACTTTTTTGGCTAATTCTTCCCTAATTTGTGTTATTTCCATAAAGTGTAGACTGTTTTTAACTTGAAATTATCTTCTTGTAAAGATACCTTTCATTTTTTAAAAAACAAGTCGGATAAGTTTTGTTTTTATGCAGCGGAATAATTTTTTTGCGTTAAATAGAGAAAACCATAGACTTTGATAATTAAGGGGATGCCTATGGTTTTGTGCTATGGGGATTGTTATTTCTCATTTTCAATTTTGAGGGTTGAACTTTCTTGAATTGAAGAAATTATTTTTTGAATCATTATAATGCGTTTTGTTTACTTCAAATATATTTTGAAGTATTTAAAAATCATACGACACTTACTGTCCTCTATTTAAGTATTTTATTTATTATATCTTTTTAATTAAATTTACCTTTTGGAAAAAACAAGTATGAAAAGATATAACTCAATAGGTGAACTTTTAATAGATTATAGAGAAATTAATAATCTTTCACAGTCAGAATTTGCTGAAAAAATTAATGTGGACACACGCACTGTTCAACGTTGGGAGCGCGGAGAAACTTTAATTAAAAATGATAAGGAGGAAGAAATTGTTATAGAAACATATTTGCCTTACCAGCTCATTAGAAATCTGAATTCACAAATTGCGATTCCAACATTTTACGATTTCCGAATTAGAAAATATTCTACAACTGAATTATCTAACGATTTTCCTGATGCCAAGTGGTTTAAAAAGGAGTTTTATATTAGCAACAAAAATGTTCGAACAATAGATTACGATTATGACATTAAACATTTGAAGAAATTTTTGGAATTTCAACAAAACATTCCAAGGAACACTTTGTTAGCAATTAGAAAAGCTATTGAAATTTTACCTGAAATAAATTTAATTGTCACTGATGATTCTGGATATTATGCTGGTCAAAGTATTATTTTTCCTATAGATGAAGCAACATTTAAAAAGCTTAAAAATAAAGAAATTACCGAAGAAGAAATTACAGCCAATGATATAGTCAATTACAAAACCCAAAAAACAGCCATTTTTTATAATTTTGATATCGCCGCAGATAATAACTATAACACGTATTATTTAATAAATCATATTTTAAAGTTTTTTAATACATTAAAAGAAACAAATTATATTTATTGCAGTATTTCAACACGTTACGATTCTTTTGAAGTGAATGAACAATTTGGATTGAATATTGTTTGGAAAGATGAACCTAAACTAAATAAAATGAATTTGGAAATTCATCCTCGTTTTTATGAAGGGACTTTTAAAACATTTTTAGATGACATGAAGCTAGAAGCTTAAATTATTTTTTTAATTACCCGAAGTTTGTGTGTGTGTTTTTGAGTATCAATATTAAAAATACCACTGTGATCAATTCTGTCAATTCTTACTTTTCCGTGCGCATGAATAACATAATTATCGCTCATAATAATGCCAACATGGGTAATATGGCCTTCATTATTATCAAAAAAGGCTAAATCGCCGGGTTCACTTTCTTCAATAAAACTTAAAACTTCTCCCTGTGTAGCTTGCTGGGAAGCATCGCGTAATAATTTATACCCACAAAGTTTATAAACCATTTGTGTAAAACCAGAACAGTCAATTCCAAATGGTGTTTTTCCACCCCATAAATAGGGTGCATTTAAAAATTTAAAAGCCATTTCAATAATGGTATCTTTTTCTTTTTTGCCATCAATTACAGCACCTTCATAATGGTAATTGGTATCTTTTAAAAGTAAATTTTGATCTTTGTAAAAAGGTAAATTTGCACCAAGCGGAATTGTTAAAAACTGTTGTTTTTCGTCCGTTGCAAAATCAATTAATTCAGCCGCTAAATATTTATTAGAAGATTCGAGATCACTAAAAATTTCTTCAGTAATTTCTATAAATTGTTTGTTATCAATCCAACCTTCGTAATTGTCAAATGCTAAACGAACTTTACTCCATTTTTTACGCATTTCCAAAACTTTAAAATGTTCTCCAAAAAGCACTTGAGAAACCATTTCAGAAATGTCACTAGGCTCAATTCTAAGCGGTATTATACTTAAGTTACAAATTCCGTATAGCATTTATTTCAA
This sequence comes from uncultured Flavobacteriaceae bacterium, assembly GCA_963712085.1. Classification (GTDB taxonomy): domain Bacteria; phylum Bacteroidota; class Bacteroidia; order Flavobacteriales; family Flavobacteriaceae; genus Lutibacter. The sequence continues at coordinate 150,511 of CAVQGP010000004.1, forward strand.
ATAGTAAAATTAAGAAATTCGTTCAATTACAATAGCACTTGCACCTCCACCGCCATTACAAATTGCTGCAGCGCCATATTTTCCATTATTTTGCTCAAGAACTGAAGTCAGTGCAATTACAATGCGTGCTCCCGACATACCTAAAGGATGTCCCAAAGAAACAGCTCCTCCGTTTACATTTACTTTTTCAGGATCTAAACCTAATAATTTAATATTTGCCAAGCCAACCACTGAAAATGCTTCATTCAATTCAAAAAAATCAACCTCACTTTGAGAAATTCCAGCTTTTGCTAATGCTTTTGGTAATGCTTTAGCAGGTGCTGTAGTAAACCATTTTGGTTCGTGAGAAGCATCGGCATAACCAATAATTTTAGCGATTGGTTTTAAGTTTAAAGTTTTGGCTTTGTCGGCACTCATTATTACCAATGCAGCTGCGCCATCATTCAGTGTTGAGGCATTTGCGGCAGTAACAGTTCCATCTTTACTAAAAACAGGACGCAAAGTTGGAATTTTTTCGATTTGAACGTTTTTGTATTCTTCATCTTCTGAGACAATTAAAACGTCACCTTTCCTTTGAGGAATTTCAACGGGAACCACTTCATCGTTAAAATTTCCATTCGCCCAAGCGGAAGCCGAACGTTTGTATGACGTGATAGCGAAATTATCTTGATCTTCACGAGAAAAACCATATTCATTTGCACAAAGATCTCCACAAGTACCCATATGTTGCTGGTCGTACACATCAGTTAAACCATCAACCAATAGGCCATCAGAAACATTGATGTTTCCAAGTTTTGTTCCATTTCTACCATTCATATAATGCGGAATACTACTCATATTTTCCATCCCACCAGCTATAACAATTTCAGCATCACCTGTTTTAATTGCCTGAGCCGCAAACATAATGGCTTTCATCCCTGAAGCACAAACTTTATTTACAGTTGTACAAGGAACCGTATTAGGAATTCCGGCAAATATGGCCGCTTGTTTTGCGGGAGCCTGACCTAAACCAGCTGATACCACATTCCCCATAAAAACTTCGTCAACTAAATTAGGATCTAAATTAATTTTGTCTAAAGCCCCTTTAATAGCAACGGCACCTAATTTTGTTGCCGAAATATTTGTTAAACTACCTAAAAAACTTCCTATTGGAGTTCTGGCTATCGAAACTATTACAACTTCTTTCATATATATTTATGTAGAAAATTCAAGTGCGAATTTAGGCATTTTTGATTAATTTTTTGGTTTTTAAAATATAGATTATAAAGTGTGCTTTCTAATCGTATTCAAAAAATAACTACTATTGCAAATGTACATACAATAATTATTGTTATTTTTGAAACGCAAACGTATATTTCGTGAAAAAACTTATTAATAAATTTCTTATAAATCATTCTTTAATTTATAAGCTATTTTTGTACGTAATTACTATTGTTTTGGTCACTTATTTGTTTCCAAAGGGAGGGCAGTTTAAGTACGAATTTCAAAAAGGAAAACCTTGGCAATACGATAATTATTATGCCCCATTTGATTTTGCCATTCAAAAAACAGACGATGAAATTGAAGCTGAAAAGCAGCAAATCAGTAATTCTTCAAAGCAATTTTTTAGGTACAATGAAGAGATTGTATCAGATGTAAACAAATTAGTTTCTGAAAAAGTAACTTCAATTTTATCAAATTCATTTTTATCGACTAAGGTAAAAAATGATTTGGAAGAAAAGACCGCTGAAATTATTCAAACAATTTATGAGTTTGGTTATATAGAACCTGCAAGCGAAAAGAAAATTCAAGGTACTTTAATTGCTGTTTTAAAAGGAAATAGTATTCAGGAAATTCAACCTGTAAAACTGTTTAAATCGTCACAGATTTTATCATTTTTAAATACTGAAATTGGAAACCAGCCTTTATCTCAGGAAGAAAATGCAGTATTGAATGTTATTTATGAAGCAATAAAACCCAATGTTGCCTTTGATGAAAATTTTACACAAAAAGTACTTCAGGAAAATTTGAGTAAAATATCTTATACCAAAGGTATGGTTGCTGAAAAAGAACGAATTATTTTTAAAGGAGATATTGTTGAAGGAGAAAAATTCATTATTTTAAACTCGATAAAAAATGAATTTGAATCACAAGTTTGGAGTAAATCAAATTACAATTGGATTGTTGCAGGTTATGCCATTTTAGTTGCACTGGCATTTTTAATGCTTTTGTTATTTTTAAGAAAATATCGTCTCGATATCTTTGAAAATAATACCAAAGTAACATTCTTGTTTTTTAATATTATACTCATTGTTTTACTGTTAACAATTATTGTAAAGTACGATGCCAAATATATATACGTTGCGCCAATAGTAATATTACCCTTAGTATTAAAGGCGTTTTTTGACGCTAGATTGGGTTTAATAACACATGTGTTAACAGTATTATTATTAGGTTTTATTGTGCCTAATAGTTTTGAATTTATTTTTCTTCAAATTATCGCCGGAATTGTAACCATTCTAACAATTTCAGAATTGTATAAAAGGGCTAATTTATTTATTTCAGTATTGCAGATTACCTTTGTTTATTGTGTAACGTATTTCGCTTTTTCAATAATACAAGAAGGAAATGCTCAAAACTTAGATTGGGAAATATTTATTCATTTTGCTTTAAATGGTGCGGCCACTTTATTTGTGCTTCCGCTAATTTATATTTTTGAAAAACTGTTTGGATTAATTTCAGATGAATCTTTAAAGGAATTGTCTAATACAAATTCAAAATTACTTAGATCTCTGGCTGAAAATGCACCAGGCACTTTTCAACATTCTTTACAAGTTGCAAATTTGGCCGAAGCAGCAGCAAATGAGATTCATGCAAATTCAATGTTGGTTAGAACTGGAGCGCTTTATCATGATATTGGAAAAATGTTAAATCCAATGTATTTTACTGAAAATCAATCAACAAGTGTTAATCCTCATGATGAATTAACACCAAAAGACAGTGCGCAAATTATAATTAATCATATAATCAATGGCGTTGAACTAGCTAAAAAAAATCATATTCCTGATAGGATTATAGATTTTATTAGAACCCATCATGGGACATCTTTGGTTTATTATTTTTATAAAAAAGAGCAAGAATTAAGTGGAGGGGAAGTAAACGAGCATTTGTTTCAATATCCTGGGCCAATACCATTTTCAAAAGAGACGGCCATTTTAATGATGTGTGATGCTGTAGAAGCAGCTTCAAAAAGTATCAAAGAACCTTCGGGAAAAGCATTTGATAATCTGGTTGAAAAAATTGTAAATAAGCAAATGGAAGAAGGACAATTTATGAATGCAGATATTACTTTTAAAGAACTTCAAACCATTAAAAAGGTGTTAAAGAAGAAGTTAAAGAATATTTACCATTTAAGAATTGAATATCCGGAATAACGAAGTATTTTATTTAAGTAAAAAAAGTAAAAAAATGTTGTGTAAATGCAATTGTAATGCTACATTTGCACTCGCAAAAATAAGTTCATAAACATATTTTAGGAGAGGTGCCAGAGTGGTAATGGAGCAGATTGCTAATCTGTCGACGGGTAACTGTCGCCAGGGTTCGAGTCCCTGTCTCTCCGCAATAATAAAAAGATAACCATTTTCGGGGTGTAGCGTAGCCCGGTTATCGCGCCTGCTTTGGGAGCAGGAGGTCGCAGGTTCGAATCCTGCCACCCCGACATAATTTGGATACTATTATCCTATGGTCGCGTAGCTCAGCTGGATAGAGCATCTGCCTTCTAAGCAGACGGTCAAAGGTTCGAATCCTTTCGCGATCACTACAACACTAGTTAAATAGTGGTAAAACCTTGTAAATCCTATGATTTACAAGGTTTTGTAGTTTTTAGACCAGTTTTTAAATACATATTATTTGATTTTATTGGTCAACAAATCGGTCAACAAATGATTTTCAATAAAAGTTGTTGACCAGATTATGCAAAAAAATGGTAAATTTGATGCATATTTTTATAAAGTTTGTACCATAAAATTAGGAAGTATGCGACCAAATTCTCCAGGATCAATGCGAAATTGAAATCGTAAGCGGAGCTAATTACAGAGGAGCCGACTTGCTTGGAGAAAAATATGCAGCTGAAAAAGGATTCCCAATAAAAAAATTCCCTGCAGACTGGAAAAAACATGGAAAAGCAGCTGGACCAAAACTCAACCAACAAATGGCAAATTAAGCGAACGCATTAATTACTTTTTGGGATGGGAAAAGCAGATTTTTTAAAAAATAAAACCACCTCAATTCATTCTTAAGAATGAGTTGAATGAGATTTTTAATGGCTGAGACTTAAATGAGCTATCGGCTATAAATTTTTTGAATAGCCGTAACTACTATTGCAGTTGACCATCCAAGCATAATGACACCATTGGCTGCTTCGAAAGCGCCTAGTAATCTATCTGCATTGCTCAAAATAATATCGCCATAACCAAGAGTTGTATAGGTAACCAATGAAAAGTATAATGATTCTTCTAAACTTTGAAACGAACCAATAATTAGATAAGTGAAAGCCCAAATTGTTGCTTCTAAAAGAGTTGCCATCATAGTAACAAAAACAACTGAATTAATGTAAATAACTCTTTTAAAGGAACCTTTAAAACCATGTTTCTTTTGGCTTAAAGACATTACCGTTTTTGTAGTTAAAGCATGAATGAAACTTGTTACGATAATTAAAACAAAACCGATAAAAATATTATTCCACATTTCTGTTGCCTTTTTAAGTAGTTTTATAAAAGTAGTAATTGTTAAATTATAAAAACGATGAAATTAATCTTGCTATGGCGTGCCAAAGCCTATGTAAAATAGTAACTTTGTTCCAAGTTTCTAATTTAATCTCATTGCAATTTCCGATATCTTCGAGATAAGTTTTTTCCAAACCTACAGCAAATGATTTTCCGTAAATTACAGACATTATCTCAAAATTAAGGTCAAAACTTCTAATATCCATATTGGCAGTTCCAACTACACTAACCAAACTATCAGCCACAACTGTTTTGGCATGAATAAATCCTTTTTTATACAAATAAATTTTAACGCCTGCATTTAACAAATCGTTGAAATAAAATTTTGAAGCGGCTCCAACAATCGCTGAATCTGACTTTTCAGGAACCATTAAACGCACATCAACTCCAGATACTGCAGCTTGTTTTAAAGCATCCATAATACTTTCATTTGGAATAAAATATGGATTTGTTATATACAATTTTTCTTTAGCAAGCGAAAATATTCGAAAATAACTTAGCATAATATTAGACATTGGGTAAATAGGTCCGCCTGCTACAACCTGACCTAAAGCCCTAATATCTTCATTTTCTTTCAATTCAATAGTAGGAAATAGTGTTTTAGAATGGACCAATTTTTCAGTTTGAGCAGTATTCCAACTCACTATAAAATGTCTTTGTAAATTATGTACTAATAAGCCCGAAAATTTCACATGAGTATCTCGCCAATAAAGCCCAGTATCAATTGAATTGTCATACCTGTCTGAAATATTAATACCACCAACAAAGCCAATTTTCCCATCAATAATAATAATTTTTCGATGGTCTCTGTGGTTCATGCGATTTGCAAATTTAGCCAGTTTAACTTTTATTTTTGGGTAAATTTCAACACCACCGTTTTTAAGTTCTTTTACAATATTTCTTTTAATTCCCTTACTTGCATAATCATCATAAAGCACCCTAACTTTCAATCCATTAGCTGCTTTTTTCAATAAAAGATCTTTAATTTTATTTCCTATAATATCATTTTCCCAATCGTAGTATTCCATATGAATAAAATGCTGGGCGGCTGCTATGGTTTTTAGTACTTCGGGAAATTTCTCTTCACCATTAATTAAAAGTTTGAAATTATTTTCACTTAAATTCTCTTGAAAAAGACCTTTAAGAAAATGCACCAGTGGTTGAAAATGAAGAATTTCTTCAACATTATTTTCAATTAACTTTTCAGTAGTATCGACAGCTTTATTTTTGTATGATAAATCAAAATCTATTTGTGAATTTACACCAATTGAAGTCGTTCTTTTATGCCTGTAATTAATTCCAAATGCATAGTATAACACAATTCCTAAAAAAGGAATCAGCAAAATAAGCATTAAATAAGCCAATGTTTTTGGAGTAGAATAAGTGTCTAATAAAACCCTAAAAATAGTGTATATTAAAATACATAAATATAAAGTAATGAATGCTATTTCCATATTTAGGTATTGGGTTTTAATTAAAATTAATTATTCCTCATCGTAAACCATTTCAACATCATCAATAATTAATTCACTTCCTATTGCTCCGGCAAAATTAGCACCATCATAACTAGATGATGCAACAAAGGTGATATGTGTTGGCAAAACAAATTGTGCAGAATCTTTGCTTACATAAACACCATCAACAGGCTTCATATAATCTGGAAATGAACTATCTAATTCTCCATAATTAAAAGGTATTTCAATGGTATTTAATGCTGAAGTTTCATCGCTGCTTCTTAACCAAGCGGTACCCAATCTTTGAATTTTCCCACTAAATCTTACTTCTAACAAAGCATAAATATCTAACATATCTGGATAAGACAATACATCTCCTTGTTTATTTTTATTTACTGCGCCAGGTGAAAATTTATATTTCAACCTTAATTTTGCTGGTCTTCCAACAAATGGAATTCCAAAATCAATAGCTGCTTGTGGGTTTGAAGGATCAATTTTATCTGAATCAAATTTCCCTGTAAATATTGAACCTGCCGAAATTGGCGCGCCAAAAGTACCAGCTAATTTTCCATTGTCTAAAGTTTCTAATTTCGCTGCATAATTTCCGCTTCCCAAATCAAAAGGAGTTGTAGCTAGTTTATTTAAAATTTGAGTTCCTGGATTTCCTGTTCCCCAAACTGTAGTATTGGCATCGGCACCTGGCTCATAATAACCTGAACCCGTTTTATACCATAAATTTAAATCGTTATTATCTAATTGAGGTGTTACTGAAGCTACAAATGATGTAACTGTCCAGTTGTACACACTACCATCTTCTGCAACCACTTGAATTTGCGCAGGCTCATTTAAATCTAAAACATCTCCAACATTTTTATCTGATGTGGCAAATGATGATAGATTTATACTTTGAATGGTAATGGTTGATAAATCTACCCCGCCAGGAATTTCAATTTCTACAGAAAAATTTTCATTATCTATCACGGCATTTTTTGCCTGATTACTTACAACAAGGTCTTTAATATTACCAAAGCTTGAGTACCCAAAATATCCTTCATTTACACAAGAAGTTATTGTAATAACCAAAAATAGAAGTAGTATTCTTTTAATCATAATTTATTTTTTATGCATTTTTGAACCAAAATAATAACCCAACCCAAGATTTAGAGATAAAACATCAATACTTAGGTCTACCTGTTGCCTTACTTGCCTTGAAGGAGGTTCGTTGTTTTCAGTCGACTCAGAAACCGATAATTTATACCCCAAAACATCTAACTGAACTTCAAAACAAAAGTTTTCCATTACAAAAAAGGTAACTCCCGGACTAAGACCCAGTCTAAAATTATGTTCTGAGGAATACGTTTTATCAACTTCATCAATATTTTTAATATCTCTAATTACTGTATTTCCTTTCCCGTAGGTCAACCCTAATTGAGCAAAAAAGCTAAATCTTTCGTTTTTTGTTAAAGGAATAGAAGAGCGGAAATTTGGCGTAATTTCAAAACCTCTTGTAATGCTATTTGAATATAAAGAATCGGGAGATTTAAATATATTTCCTTCAAATTTTTTCTCATAATAATCTAAATCAAGGCCAACCATTGCATAATTTCCTAAATAGTAACCACCTTTTAATGAAATATTGAAATTTACACGATCACCATCAAGTACTTGTTCTATTAAATAATCGGTGTTTTCAATATTTTTACTATCTAATGAAAAAGCCAATCCGAGGTAAACATTTCTTTTAGCAAACGGACTAAAATCTTGATTGTAATAAGTTGATAAAAAATCGTATGGCGAAGGCTTTTCTTCTTTTTGAGCAAATGAACTTATTGAGTATAAGCTAATAATTGAGCAAATTAAAAATAATTGGTATTTCATAAATTTTAATTTAAAAAATTACACCACTTATTTTTAAAAGTGATTTAATCTTTTTCGTTTAACAAATTTACCAACTAAAATTACGCTAATCGGTCAGTAAAAATATTCATTATATTTGTACTGAACAAATTATAATTTTATCAAAATTTTATTATATTTTTTTTAGGGGTTATTTAAAAAAAATAATATTCACAAATTATAAAACCTGATGAACAAAAAAGGGAATATTGCAATGGTTATTTTAGCCGCAGGTTCAGTTACAAGAATGCGAGCTATAAAGCAGTTATTGCCTTGAAAAAAAAACGACTCTTTTAGGAAATGCCATTGAGGAAGGATTGGAATCTAATGTTGAAGAGGTTTATGTATGTTTAGTCGCGAATGCTGTGAAAATTAAAGGCCAAATTTCAAATTATCCAATTCAAATAATTAAGCATAAAAACTGGGAACAAGGCATAGGAAGTTCCATAGCATATGCCATAAAATACTTCAAACAAAATAAACTTGATTTTAATTCCATACTAATTACTTTGGCCGATCAGCCTTTTATAAATGCTACTTAATAAAATTCATTAATTGAACAATTTTCAAAAAACAAAGAAAGAATTATCACTTCTAATATCAATAATAAACCAGGTGTTACAGCTCTTTTTGATGCTTATTATTTTGAAAAATTGTGTGAACTAAATCATGATAAAGGTGCAAAACATATGATTGATTTGGCAATGTCTAGATGTTTAAATATATCAAAATGGTTTAAATAAAATCTAAATTCATTTTAATTCAGCAACAGACAGATTTTTAAAACTCTTTTTTGTTAAATTAGTACATTGAAAAAATTGTAAAACCTAAATAAGTAAAACAAAAAAAATACTTTTATCCAGGAAATTTAATTAGTTAAAAGTATTTAATATTAGGATATAACAAAGTAGTGCATAATTTACCCAAAACCTTATGAAAAGAACATTATTTTTAATTTTAGTAATTACAATTTTTAGTTGTAAAAACGAAAAAAAACAAGAAACTGAAACCCAAATTTTTGAATTAGACAATACTGAATTAATAGGTATATACATAAGCGACCAAGCCGACCGAAATGCCCATAATATAAATTGGAGTGAAGTAAATAAAAGAGATAGTATACGAAGAGTACGAGTAAATGAAATTTTAGAATCGAATACTATAAAAACAGCAAAAGATTATAGGAATGCTGCAATGGTTTTCCTGCATGGAAATGATTCCACTGATTATGGAAAAGCAGTAAGATTCATGAAAAAAGCAATTGAATTAGATTCAACAATTAATAAATGGCTTTTTGCTGCAGCTACTGACAGCTATTTATTGAGCAAAGGAGAACCTCAAATATATGGAACTCAATATTTTAAGATGGGAGACGAACCTTGGAAAATTGCCCTAATTGACACCTCAAAAATAACCGATGCTGAGCGAATTGAATATGGAGTAGAAACCTTGCACCAACAAATACAAAAAGTAATAAAATTGAATAGTGAAAATAACGATCACGATGATGGACACGGACATTAAACAACTTTGCACAACAACTCATCCTATGTAAAGCACTTTCTTAAAGTTTAGGTTAAAATTACAATATTTTATTTATTTCATTTAGGTACAACATAGGGACAACAAAAAATCAAATTCGAATTATACTGCTTTAAACCATCTATACTACCCCCTACTATAAAATTTAAAATAATATGCAATTGACACTACCTTCTTCTTCCACCAGATTTAATTTTTCCCTGTAAAATCAAGTGGGGGTCTCTTACTATAGTGAATGGCTATGCATATAGCTCTTATTATATTATTTTTTTAGGTAAAAACTCAAGTATTCAGTTCATTAATAAATAAAATAGATTATGTAAACCTGAATTAATTCTTTGATATTTATAAATAATGTTTTCATTGAAACAGGCTTCTTAACAATGAATCATCGACCATATTTGGTAAGGTGATTTTTAAATTTGGTGAGCGTTCCATTTCACGTTTAATAGCAAAAAGAGCCTCATCATTTCTTGCCCAACTTCTTCTTGCTATACCATTATTTACATCAAAGAAAAGCATATTATGTAGATTTCTATCAGCTTCTTCCGAGCCATCTAGAAGCATTCCAAATCCGCCATTAATTACTTCACCCCAACCAACACCACCACCATTATGGATAGAAACCCAAGTAGCACCTCTAAAACTATCACCAATTACGTTATGAATAGCCATATCGGCAGTAAATTTACTTCCGTCATAGATATTACTAGTTTCGCGATATGGTGAATCTGTTCCACTTACATCATGATGATCTCTTCCTAAAACTACTGGAGCTGAAATTTCACCTGATGCAATTGCTTTGTTAAAAGCGGCAGCAATTTTTGTTCTTCCTTCGGCATCGGCGTACAAAATTCGAGCTTGAGAACCAACAACTAATTTATTTGCTTTTGCATCTTTAATCCATTTAATATTGTCACTAATTTGAAGCTGAATTTCTTCTGGTGCTTTAATTTGAATTTCTTCTAAAACATGTTTTGCTATGGCATCGGTTTTATCTAAATCCTCCGGATTGTTTGATGTACAAACCCATCTAAATGGACCAAAACCATAATCAAAACACATTGGTCCTAAAATATCTTGAACATATGATGGGTATTTAAAATCGATTCCGTTTTCAGCCATAACATCAGCATTTGCACGCGACGCTTCTAATAGAAAAGCATTTCCATAATCAAAAAAGTACGTTCCTCTTGCGGAGTGTTTATTAATTATATCGGTTTGTTTTCTTAAAGATTCTTGTACTTTTTCTTTGAATAATCCAGGATTGTTTCGAATTAATTCGTTTGATTCTTCAAAGCTAAGACCTACAGGATAGTATCCTCCCGACCAAGGGTTGTGTAACGAAGTTTGATCTGATCCAACGTGAACAAATATATTTTCTTTATAAAATTGCTCCCAAACATCAACTACATTTCCAACAAAAGCAATAGCTAAAACATCATTTACCAATTGGCAACTTTTTACTTTTTGCACCAATTCATCTAAATTATCAATTAATATATCTGCCCAGCCTTGCTCATGCCTTTTTATTGCAGCTTTTCTATTTACTTCAGCACAAACCGTAATACAACCTGCTATATTTCCAGCTTTTGGTTGTGCGCCACTCATTCCTCCAAGACCTGATGTTAAAAAAATTTTTCCTTTTGGGTTTTCATCTTTCTTTAATATTTTTCGGAAGGCATTCATTAAAGTAATGGTTGTTCCATGAACAATACCCTGCGGACCAATATACATATACGAACCAGCTGTCATTTGACCATATTGGGTAACTCCTAAAGCATTGAATTTTTCGTAATCATCTTGTTTAGAGTAATTTGGAATCATCATTCCGTTGGTAATTACAACTCGCGGTGCATTTATTGAAGATGGAAACAAGCCCATTGGATGCCCTGAATACATATGTAAAGTCTGAGTATTTGTCATTGTTGCCAAATATTTCATAGTTAATAAATACTGAGCCCAATTTTGAAATACGGCACCATTACCACCATAAGTAATTAACTCTTCAGGGTGCTGTGCAACTGCAGGATCTAAGTTATTTTGAATCATCAACATCAATGCAGCAGCCTGTTTTAAGTTGGCCGGATATGCATCAATTGGACGCGCATAAATCTCGTAATCTGGTTTAAATCGATACATGTAGATTCTTCCATATTCATTTAATTCTTCAGCAAATTCTATAGCTAATTCGGCATGCCATTCTTTAGGAAAATAGCGTAAGGCATTTTTAATTGCTAATTTTTTTTCGTCTAGTGCTAAAATATCTTTTCGGCGTGGTGCCTGATTTACATTTTTAGGATAGGCTTTTTTTGAAGGTAATTCAGTAGGTATTCCTTGTAAAATTTGTGCTTTAAATAAAGCGATATCTGTATTAATCATAATTTCTTTTTTAATAAACTTCAAATAACTCATCAAACTCACTATAGGAATTGTTGAATTGATTTGTAATGCTTAGTAAATCTCTGCTTGAAATCATTGCAGAGGCTTTTTCTACATCAACAGAAAAAATGCGGTCTTCTTTGGCGTGTGAAATTTGTTCTCGAATAGAATCATGTACAGCATCGATTGTTTTACTCGATGTTAACGGTTTTCTAAAATCGTATGCCTGCGCAGCACATAACAATTCTATAGCCAAAATATTTTCTAAATTTCCTATAACTCTCAGCGCTTTTCTTCCTCCGATAGATCCCATACTTACGTGATCTTCTTGGCCTAATGACGTTGGAATACTATCGGCACTTGCAGGAAAACACATTCCTTTATTTTCGCTTACCAATGCAGCTGTAGTGTATTGTAGAATCATGAAACCAGAATTAATACCTGTATCCTTCATAAGTAAACGAGGGGTTCCAGTATATTTTCCTTCAAGAGATAGGTAGGTTCTGCGGTCAGAAATACTTCCAATTTCAGCAGCCGCCAAACAAGCATAATCTAATGGCATTGCCAATGGTTGTCCGTGAAAACTTCCACCGCTAATTATTAAATCTTCTGAAATAATAATCGGATTATCGGTTACCGAATTCAATTCAATTTCAACAATTTCTTTTAAATGCAACCATGCGTTTCTTGAACTTCCGTGCACCTGTGGCATACAACGCAATGAATAAGGATCTTGAACTTTATCACAAAATTCATGAGAATTTCCAATCTCAGAATTGCTTAAAAACTGACGGATTCTACTTGCTACGTGGATATTCCCTTTAAAAGGACGTGTGGCATGTAATTTTTCATGAAAAGGCATTTGTGAACCCATCAATCCTTCAATCATTATAGCGCCAATTAAATCGGCATGTGCCAAACAATTAAATAGTTTGTCAACCACCATTACTGCATGAGCCAAAATAAATTGAGTACCATTTATTAAAGCCAATCCGGCTTTTGGATGCAATTCTAAAGGTTGCATATTGAGTTTTTTAAAGATCTCTTGGGTAGGAACAATTTCATTGTTATAAAATACTTTTCCTTCGCCTATTAAGGGTAAAAATAAATGAGATAGCGGACAAAGATCACCGGATGCACCTACCGAACCTTGTTCAGGAACCACTGGTATAATTTCATTCTCTATATGCCATAAAATGCGGTTGATAACTGTGATAGAAATACCAGAAAAACCTTTTGCCAAAGAATGAACTTTAAGAATTAGCATTAATTTTGATAACTCTTTGTCTATTGGATTTCCCACACCAACACTATGGCTTAATAAAATATTTCGCTGTAATTTACTGGTATTTTCTTTTGAAATTTTTGTATCGCATAAGGGGCCAAAACCTGTATTGATGCCATATACGGCCTTTTCTTTTTGAGCTACAGCCAAAACTATTTCATGAGATTTTTGAATATTAGAAATAGCTTCATCGCATAAACCAGCTTTTTCCTGGTTTCGAAGTATTGATATTACCTTGGACACCGATAAATGATCCAATCCGTATTTAAACATGGTCTTATATTTTTTTGTTTTATCAAAATTACAATTATATTTGATACGTTTAAATATCAATTTTAACAAGTGTTGATAACTATGAGTAATCAAATTGAATTAAGACATCTCAAATATTTTTTGGCCGTAGCAGAAGAATTACATTTTAGAAAGGCTGCTGATCGGTTGTTTATTTCACAGCCAGGTTTGAGTCGCCAAATTAAACAGATGGAAGAAGATTTGGGCGTGAAATTATTTGAACGGTTAAATAAAAAAGTTTATTTAACTGTTGCAGGAGCATATTTAAAAAATGAAGCAAATCTAACCCTGAAAAATTTAGATAATATTTTTGAATACACCAAGCTATTAGATCAAGGAATAGAGGGTAAAATAAATATGGGTTATGTTGGATCTGCAATGCAAAATGTGATTCCTGAACTATTAATAAAGATTAGAAATAAAAATAAAAATATTCAGTTTAGTTTAAATGAAATGGATAATCCAAAACAAATTAAAGCATTGTTATCACAAGAAATTGATATTGGATTTATTCGTATGGAAAAAGTTCCAAGTGAGTTGAAACTTGAACCAATTTTTGAAGATACTTTTTCATTGGTTTTACCATTAGATCACCCTATAAGTAATAGTAATTTTAAAAATATAGCACAATTTAAAGACGAATCATTCATATTTATTGAGTCATCTTACAGTCCAGATTATTTCGATAAAATTATGGAAATATTTAATGAAAGTGGTTTTACACCAAATGTATCTCATAACTCTGTTCATGCAAGTACTATTTATAGATTAGTTGAGAATAATTTAGGAATTTCTATTGTTCCTACGGTTTTACAGGAAGGATACAATTTGAATGTGAAATTTATAGAATTAAAAAATATTCCACAACGGACAATATTGTCAGTTGCATGGAACAAAAATAACAGAAACCCAATGTTACAAAATATTCTTGAGTTTATTTTATGATCTAAAATTTAAGATTTTTTAATTTTTAGAAAATTTGCTTTACTGTCTTAGAAATAGGTGCTTCAGCAGTTTTAACTGAAATATTTAAAGATTCAACAATATCTTTGTATTTCAAGTCTAGAAGTTTAGACATAATTTGGAGTTTAATTAAACATGTTGATCTAAAAGAATAGGATTTCCATCAGGGTCAATAATCACAAAACTTGCTGGTCCAGAAGCATTATTGTCAATTTCAGTATCAATAGTAATGCCTTTATTTTTAAGCTGTTGCTGAATTTCTCTAATGTCAGTGAAAGCATCAAGTTTAGTGGCATTCTCATCCCAACCAGGATTGAATGTCAAAATATTTTTTTCAAACATTCCTTCAAAAAGACCAATTATGGTACTTTCATTTTTTAAAATTAGATAATTGTGTTTGATATCTCCAGCAAACACTTTAAAACCTAAGTTTTCATAAAACAATTTGGAAACCTGAAGGTCTTTAACATTCAGGCTAATTGAAAATGCTCCTAATTTCATATTGGTTTTGTTTAAGTTATTAAATTTAAAATTAACTTTTTCTGGCGTTCAAACCAAAATCTTGCGCTACTTGATTTGTACCGATCTTTTAAAATTCACCTTCATTTACATCTTTAATAAATTTAATTAAACCCGTAAAATAGGTTTTCTGGTCGTCGTATTGAGAACAATGACTTCCGTTAGCACATAATAAAAAACGACCATTTTGAAATTCTTTTGACATCCATTCCATGTATTTTGGATCCATAGTATCATAGGTTGCTCCAATAACCAATGTTGGAACTTTAATAGTTTTTAATTCTTGAGAAACATCCCAGCCTTTTAGTGTTGCATTCCCTGTAACTCCAAACTCACTATGTCCTTGCATATAAACATAAATGTTAGGATTTAGATGGTTAAATGCACGGTTGATAGATTCTGGCCACTCGTTTAGTGGCATTCTTAATATGTGTTCAGTATAATAATGTTGCATAACAAGTTCTGCATATTTTGGGTTTCCAAAATCATTATTGGCTTCCATTTCCTTTATTTCTTTATAAACTTCTGGTGGTAATTGAGGTCCTAAAACCTCTGCAGCATATTTTTCATATTCAGGAATACTTGCCATCATATTTGAAATTATCAAGCCTTTTAAGTTGTCTTGATATTTTAAGGCATATTCCATAGCTAAAATTCCTCCCCATGATTGCCCCAGCAAATAAAAATTATCTTTATTTAAATTCAATGCTTTTCTAACCTGCTCAACTTCTTCAACAAAATGTTCAGTAGTCCAAAGTGTTGAATCGTTGGGTTTATCACTATAATATGAATCCAATTGATCATAATAAATGTATTCTATTTCTTCATTTGGAAGATATCCATCAAAGCATTCAAAAAATTCATGTGTTCCACCTGGACCGCCGTGAAGTAATAAAACTTTCATTTTAGGGTTGTTACCTACGCGTTTTGTCCAAACATTGAATGTGCCTTTTTGTGTTGTTATAGGAATCATTTTTATGCCGCCAGTAAACTGGTCGTCACTATTTGAATAATCAAAATAATTTGATTTAATATCTTCTTTATTTGACTGTTGATTTTCAGCACAGCCAGATAAAAGGATTAAAGAAATTAGGAGATGGTAAATAGTATTTTTCATTTGTAAATTAGTTTAGTTTTTATATTTATTTTGATATATGAACTTCCAATTCAATTTCTATCATAAACTCAGGTAATGCCAATTCTTTTACACCAAGCCAAGAGCCTGTTGGAAACTGTTTTGTGTAAATTTCATTACGGTAAGCAGCTTGATTCAGAAATTCGGGCATATTGGTAGTGAATATATTTTCAACAACAACATCATCAAATGTGCAGCCATAATGTTTTAAAATTTTATCAAGGTCAGCATAACAGTTTTTCATTTGTTGTAATAAATCTCCTGTTGCAGTTGGCGCACCAGCATCGTCCATACTTACTGCGCCTGAAATTTTAATATCGTTTCCAATTTTTACTGCATGTGTATAGCCATACGCTTTTTCAGTTTCGGGGCGAAGTGAAAAGTATTCTGGTATTTCTTTTTCAACTAAAGGCTCTGCTTTTGGTGTTGTTTGTTGGTTACAGCTAATTATTAAAGTGGTTAAAAATAGTGTTGCTAGTCCAAGTAATAAATTTTTAATTGTTTTCATCATTTAATTGATTTAAAAGTTAATATTTATTATTATAATTCTATTTTGTTAAATGCAGTCAATGGCGTTTCTATGCTTTTTAAAATTTATAAGTTTAATAAAAAAGATGGTTAGTAATGGTGATAGGGCTGTGCATAATAAAACATATTCCCAAGACATTATTTCGCTGAGGGTTCCTACCAATCCCGATCCAAATGCTCGGCCCATATTAGAAAATGCCATAAAAAGTGTGAATTGGGTTGCTGCAACCGTTTGCCAACATAATTTCATACTGGCTGCAAACATGCCAATACAGAGAAATGTATAAAATAAATAGTATAACAAAATAAATCCAAATATAAATTTATCATTTCCCCATAAATCCGGTAGCAATGCAAGACCAGTTATTAAAATTATAGTTACGATTAGATAAATAATAATCATTTTTTTATCACCAAAAAAATCGATAAGGGCGCCTCCAACAAACATTCCAAAGAAACCTCCAACAAGTGTAGTAATTGAATATACTTCTGAAAATGAAGTGTTTGTCCAGCCTAATTCCTGAATGGTAAAAATTGGTAAAAAAGTGTCGATTAAACCATACATGGTTCCATTAATTATGGATGCAATACCCATTATTATGGTTGACGGTAAAATTATTACTTTAAAAAGGTTTTTAAGTATTTGGCTCCAACTCTCTAATTGAGCTTTTTTAGATTCAGGTGAAGGTTCTCCTTTTGTCCAAGGCATTATTTTTTCATTTGGACGTTCTCTTGAAAAAATTGGAACTATCATTATGAAAGCAACAGCAATAGATAGCGAAGAAATAGCGGTGGAAAAACCCAATAAATTTATTAAAGCGGTTCCAATTACCAATGATAATGATGTGCCAATAATTTTTGACCCCCACATTAAACCATTGGCTCTGGCCTGTTGGTCAATTGGTACAACATCTATTACCATTCCATCTGTAGCAACATCTTGAAAAGCGCCAAAAAAACTAATAAAAAAACCAGCAATCATTAATCCATTCAAATTATTTAAAGGATCATCTACAAAACTAATGGCTAAAAAACTTAGAATTAACCCTAACTGTCCCAATATTACCCAGGGACGTTTCCGCCCCATTGATAATATGGTAAATCTATCCATAAGTGGCGCAATTAGAATTTTAAAACTCCAAGGAATACCAATTACTGCAACAAAACTGGCAATTTCTACAGGGGTTTTATTATTCATCGCTAACCACGCCGGAATAGCAAAAAAAGTGATACCTTCAGGAATGCCCTGAGCCAAATATAATGCTGAAAATGTTAAGTATCTTAAAACCGGATTTTCAGTTAAAAACAGGTTGTTTTTTTCGTTTAATGCTATTTTAGTTTTCATTAGCTTTTTTTATTTATTATTACTACATATTTTGTTCTGTTTTGTCTTTGTTAATTCTTTTCATTGGCTTTTAATACCCTTAAAAAATTTCCCCCTAATATTTTATGAAGATCTTTTTCGTTATATCCTTTTTCTACCAATGCCTTTGTGATAATTGGGTAAGTTGTAACGTCATCCAATTCCTGTGGAGTTATGGTAATTCCGTCAAAATCAGAACCAATACCAACATAGTCAACCCCAACTAAATTGATGATATATTCAATATGTTGAATAACCATTGATAATGGTGGCCTTAAAGCATCGGATTCTGATTTGTACTTATTGAAAAGGTAATTTTCAATATACCAAGCTTCCATATTGCTTTCAATCAATGAGTCCATTTCAGTTTTATGAACTTCAAAAAAGGATGCTTTTTTAGTTTCAAAATCAGGATCTATAAACCCAGGGTAAAAATTTATTTGAATTACGCCATTATTTTTTGCAATAGCTTTAATTTGTTCATCATTTAAATTACGTTGGTGATTGCACAGTGCATAAGCAGAACTGTGAGATGCCATAACAGGTTTTGAAGTAGTATTTATTACATCCCAAAAGGTTTGAATTCCAATATGGCTCACATCGACAATCATGCCTAACTGATTCATTTTTTTTACAAGCTGAATACCAAAATCAGATAATCCTTTGTGAGTCAATTCTATGTTAAAGGTTTCGTCAAATGCACTTGTTGCCCAATTTGTTGAATTGTTCCAGGTAAGCGTCATATATCTTGCGCCACGGTTGTATAAATTTTCGAGTTTATTTAGGTCATTTTCAATCATATGACCACCTTCAATACCACACAATGCAGCAATTTTACCTTGTTTAACAACTTTCAATATTTCTTTTGAATTCGTTGCTTTTTCAATTTTTGTAGGATTTCTAGAAATGGCAGCATCTAAGGAATCTATTTGTTGATTTGCATACACATAAGGATTTATTTTGGTGCCATCGCAAAAAACCGAAAAGACCTGAACATTTAGACCTCCCTCTTTCCAACGTGCTAAATCACTATGTGTTTTGCCTTTTAAATCTTGATCTAATAAATAACCATCATCAATAGTTTTCATTAGAATATCGTTATGTGTATCAACTAAAATAGCTTTTTTATGAATTTTTTGATACGATTGAGCCATAAGGGTTTGGGTGAATAAGATGCTTATAATTAGAATTTTTATTTTCATTATTTTTTGGGTGAGTAAAAAATTTAAATGAATAAATTTATTTTGACAGTTTATAGCGGTGCAAAGAACTTGAGCCTTTTGAATAAGGATATTTCCCTGAAGTCCAATAAACATATTCTTCTTTGCTATCTAGTGCACAGTTAGAAGTAAATTCAGGAGTTTGAATATGTCCTAACAGTTTTCCTTTTGGCGAAACAAACCAAATACCATTGTAACCGGTAAGTAGAATAACACCTTTTTTAGAAACTGTCATACCATCAAAATATGGCATTGATGAAGTAGTAGCGCGTTTTACAATATCATTCAGATCAAAAAAATCGACTGAATTTTTGATATTTCCATCTCTGTTTAGTTCGTAGCAAAATAATTTTCCTTTTTCACATTCGGCTACATATAAGAATTTTGAATCAATCGATAAACCTATCCCGTTAGGTCGCTGAATAGTGTCAATCAATAATTCAATCTTGTTGTTTTTAAATTTATAAACACCGTTAAAAGGTAATTCTTTTTCAATATCAGTATCTGCATTTGTGAGTCCGTATGGAGGGTCCGTAAAATAAAGTACACCTTTTGAACTTAAAACAGCATCATTTGGACTATTGAATTTTTTACCATTATAATTTGGTACTAAATTGGATATAGTTTTATTTGATTTGGGGTTTTCAATTTTACCAACCTGCCTTTTTGTTTCACTGGTTGAAGCATAATTTCCTTGCATTAAAATTAAATCTCCATTATGGTCAAGTAGTAAGCCATTCGAAAAACCTGAAGGCTCTAACCAAATCGAAAGACCTTTAGTTTCATTCCAGAAATAAATACGATTATCTGGAATATCTGAGAAAAGAAGTCCGTTTAGCGCATCAACCCAAACAGGACCTTCAAGAAAATGTTTGTTTGAAACAATTTCTTCAATGTTATTATTGCTTGAAAAATAAGTTTCAAATTCATTGTTAAACACAAATAATTCTGGAAATGAAAGTTGATCTTTTTGCTTAATTAGGTTGCTTTGAGCTGAAATTTTGTTGCTTAAAATTAAAGCAAGAAAAAGTATTAGATAAAACTTGTTATTTTTCATTTTTAGTTAGTATTAGTAGATAGCTTTTTAAAATGGTTTACACAATACCATTATAATTTACTATAAAAACATTACCCTCTGTTTTTTAGTAAGTTAAGTAAATATATACTTTTTTTGTATAAAGACTTTAAAAAGAAGTGTCATTTTTAATTTTTTTAAAAATGAAAGAGGGAAAAAGATAAATAAAAAGGTTGCTTAAAATTTTAGAAAATAGTATCAGCTATTGCAAATTATTTGAAGTATATTTCACTTAATATTTAGTTTTAGGAATTGAAACCTGCCTAAATAAAAGAGGTTACTAAACTAATATTTTTAAAATGAATTAATGTAAAGCGGTTTAAATTTTATCAATGATTATTCTATTTCTGCGAATTTTAATTTTCCCTTCATTTTCCAATACTTTTAATAAACGAGAAACCACAACTCTTGATGTGTTAATATCATCAGCAATTTCTTGATGTGTAATATGCAAAACAGTATCGTTCATTATTTTAACCTTATCGGTAAGGTATTTATGCAATCTATCATCTAATTTCATAAATGCCAAACTATCAATAGATTCTACCATTTCTATTAAGCGCATATGGTAACTGTCTATAACAAATTCGCGCCATGATTTATATTTTTTAAGCCATTCATCAATTTTATCAACAGGTACAAAAATACCTTCAGTATCTTTTTCAGTAATACCTCTAAACATACTTTTGCTGCGGTTAATGCAGTTTATAAATGATATGGCGCAGGTATCACCTTTTTCTAAAAAGTATAAAGCAATTTCATCGCCATTTTTATCTTCTCTAATAATTTTAACGGCACCACTTAAAATTAAGGGAACATGGGTCATTTTATCACCAATATCAATTAAAAGTTCATGGCTTTTTATAGTTCTTAAAATACCATTTTCAATAATTTCTTCAATTAATTCTTTTTCAAAAATAGTTGAAAAGTAATCGCTTAATTTTTCCCTTAAAATTTCTCTGTCTGTAGTCATTTTCTTTTCAATTATATGGCTTCCCAACAAAGTTACAAATAGTCATAAAAAAAACCCCTGATAAATATCAGGAGTCTTTTTTCAAATAATTATATAACTAAACCAATTTAGAATTTTACTTGCATTTGAAATAACAATGCATTGTTTTTGTAGCTTGGTGTTTCAGTTCTACTTTGATAATTTACTTGTAATCTTGTTTTATCATTAAAGAAGTAATTTGCACCAAGTGTCATCATTTCTGTATATCCTAAATATTTAACATCAGTATCTGCATCAAAAAACTCGTACTTAAATACTGGTTGTAATTTAATTTTGGACATATAAGAAAGCATAATATATGCACCTTGTCTTTCTGGACCTAATTCAACGGGAGTTGCTCCACAGCCACCACCTGCAGCTCTGTTATAATCACCTTCGTCATGAATATATTCACCTTGTAAAGCAAATCCTTCATAATTAGCTAAGAATTCAAAACCGTAAGTGTTCTATCTGTTTCATTGTTATTTGGATAGCCATATCTATAACTGGCACCAATTTGTAAATACTCAAATGGTTTATAGGTTAATCGGCTAATAATGTCTTTTTTAGTATTGTTATCAGTAACACCTAATCCTCTTCCATTCATTAAAGCAATTCTATATTCAAATTTGGTTGTTGCGTCACCACCTAATAACATAATACCATAATCTCTTTGCGGAGATACCAATTGGTCAACAACAATAGATCTATCAATGGTCATTAAAGCATGGCAGGCCGTAACAGTCTCTAAACTGAATGGTTGTTTATAAGAACCTAAAGATGCTTTTGCCCATTTGTATTTGTCGTAAGTTACGTAGGCATCTAATAAATACATATTACCATCAGCTGAAATAAAATCACTTGCTTCAATTGAGAAATAATATGAAAAACTGCGACTTGCTCTACCTCTTACACCAAAACGAGCTCTTTTAAAATTGAAAGTATTATCTGCTGGATCTGTAAAATTGCTACAAATTGTGGTTGAATGTAACCAAAAAATGTTAAGCTACTTGTTTTTGGCACACCAGAATCGGTTGAATTTTCAGGTAATATCACCTTCGCATCCTTGCGCAAAAGCTGAATTAAATGATAATGTAACTAATAGGCTAAAAAGAATTATAATTTTTGTCTTCATATGAGTTGATTTTAAAAAAGCCCTAAAAATGCATGTTACTTATTGGTAAATAAAAACATCATTAAATTTTAAACATGGTTTATGATCGATTTTTAGGGCTTAAGTTGTTTTGTGAATTGTTTATTATTGTACTAATGGTAAACTTTTAGAAACAGTTGAGCTCCATTTATTTGATGTCCAGGCAGCTGTTAGAATTATAAAGGCCATTCATTCCAAAAGATAAGCTGTAAGCATCGTAGCCTAAAACTCTTAAACAAGCAGTTACCACTGCAGAGGTTTGCCCTGTATAGCAGTAAGTTACAACTTTTGCACCCGCATTTGGATTTAAACCTTTGTAACTATTATCGGCTAAAGTTAATGGAAGAATTCTATTTGCTGAATTGATATGACCAAAGGCAGCATAATCAGCTTCATTGAAATAATTATTGATAAAATAATTTGCCGGAGTAGCAAGTACATCTGATCCTTTTACTGTTTTGAATCCATCTTGCACAGCTAATTCAACTCTGCTTTTTAATATAGACGCTCCATCGTTTGATAAAGCTGAAATTGCAGGGTCTGAATATACGTTGTTTGCAGGTGCACCAGTCATAAGACCAGTTTGCATTCCCTTGAGCAATATTGCCAATATTATTATTCCAAGAACCTGCAGTTGTTGAGTTCCAACCAGACATACCCCATTTTAAAGCTTGTGTATGACTAAAACCATACATACGCATTAAAGCTGTGGCATAACAAGCTGTTTGTCCAGTATAGCATACTACTAAAACAGGTTTTGTTCCTGCAGCAGCACCTTCTGTTAAGATATTTGCAAATGCAACATTTTTTGCACCTTGAATATGATTTGCAGCATAATCTGCGGCACTTCTAATATCAATAATGTAATATTTGGCTAAAAAAGTAGCTAAATCAGCATCTGCGGGAGCGCCTTGAACAAACATTTCACCATCCGTATTTTTAATTATTTTGTCAATATCTAAATTGTTATTGATCATATAATCTTTTAAAACTGTAAAAGTAGGAGTTGTAATTACAACTGGTTCGTCACCTTCATCACAAGAGGTTAAAAAAAGTGAAGGAATAAGAAATAGACCTATTAATAATAATGATAATTTTTTCATGGGTTTGTTTGAATTTTAAATTAATATTTGTTAAATGCCCTTTTTAAGGCGATGTTATTCTACTACCGGGAAATTATTAATTTCTTTAGCTGACCAGCCGTTCCAACCTTTTTCAACTAAAGTTGAGTTCATAAAGCTATTTGAACCGTATGCCAAGTTGTAAACATCATATCCTAATACTTGTAGATATGCAATTACATAAGCTGATGATAGGCCTGCATCACAGTTTATTACTATTTTTTTGTTGGTAGGAAGTGTAAATAAATTTGTTTCAGAGGACAATGTTTTTGGGCTGTATTGAACAGCACCTTTTATGTGGCCAGCATTGTAATTATCGTCAGTTACGTAATTAACAATAAAGTAATCTTGAGGAGCTGCAAAAGCATCAGCCGATTTTACAATATAATCTTTATAAGGTTTTGCAAATGCTTCTTTAATACGTAATTGTAAAATTTCTTTAGCATCTGTTTTTCCTGTACTAATTGTAGGAGCAGCACCCTTTTCAGGCATTGAATTTGAAGAAGTTTCTAATTGATCCATAAATTCATCTTTAGAATTTTTAACCCAATAATTGGTAGCAAATTCTTCAGCCCAAGATCCCATTCCCCATTTTAAACTGTAAACATTGTTAAAGCCATAAAGACGCAATAAACTAGCGTAATATGAAGCCGATTGACCAGAATAACATACAATGGTTATTTTGTCAAATGCTGATGGGTCAATTTTAGTTTCAAAATAGGTTAATAAATCAGGTCCTTGTACATTTTTTGAACCTTTAATGTGTCCATAAGCAAACCAATCTTCACTTCTAATATCTATCACTAAATATTTGTCGTTTTTAAGGTTGTCTTTAATTTCTGGTGCTAAAATAATTGCAGGAGCATCGGTGTTGATAAAATTTCCGTTTGCTTCTAAATATTGAACCAAAAGTTCAAATTCTGAAGGTGGATTTGTGTTTTGATTTTCGGTACTTTTAAAGCCACTAAAAAGTGTAGCAGTCATTAAAAGCAATACTAAATATAAAGTTGTTTTTTTCATGTGAATGTTGTTTAAAATATGTTTGTTTTTATACCCTAAAATTAAATGCGAAAACGATTTAGTTTTATGATAAAAGTCATAAATACTTAGTATATAATTATTCTGTGTAGCCACATTTGTTACATAAAAGAGTAACATTTATTACATTATAAAACACTGAAAAACAGATAGTTAAAAATATTTTAAAAAAAAAGGGTAGAAAGCACAAACAATTTTTTTTGATGAATATAAAAGGCTTAAATATTGCGCTTCTAATACATGATTTTTGAAGGCGAATTTTCAAGAAAAACCTTCGGGATTTTGAAAGGAAATAGTAAAAAAAAAGCTGTTTTATTTCTAAAACAGCTTAATAATAATTGAACTTAACATCCGCCTTCAGCAGGTGCTTTTTTCTTTTTTTCAACAGTAATTACCTTTTTAGGTGGAGGAGGTGGGGGTATTACTTTTTTCTCGGAAATTTCAGCAGCTTTTTTAACAGATTCTGCGATAAAAGATTTGATATCGTTATCATATTTTTCGACTTCGACAGGTTTAGTTACCAAGCTATTTTGATTGTAACTGTTTTCAACTTTTAAAACTTTTAAGTTAGTATAACCCAATTGATATAAAATCATCAATGGAGCAATAGCTTCTTCAGGGTTTTTACCGTATAGTATTGCAGTTTTATTGGTATTTTGTAATTCTTTAAAAACATTGATATTGTTTTCGTCTAAAATTGAGGCGCTTGATATGTTCACAGCATTTTCAATGTGACCTCTATCAAAATCGTAACTTTTTCGAACATCTATTAAAACAAAATCGTTATTATTAATATCACTTTGGGAAATTAATAAATCTTCAACAGTTATTTTTTCAAGTGTTTCTGCTGTATTAAAATAATACAAGTTTTTCGGTCTTTTAAATGATAAAACGCCAATTAAAACAGCTAAAATAAACAAGGTAACTGCAACAGATATTCTTTTGGTTTTTTCTAATTCTTTCATTTGTAAGTTTTTATAATTAGCATCCACCTTCAGCCGGTGCTTTCTTTTTCTTTTCAATGGTAATTACCTTTTTTGGAGCTGCTGCCTTCACTTCAGGTTTTTTAGCAACCTTTATTTGTTCAGGGTACATTACACCAAAATACATACTTGCCGATTTTCTAAAATTGTACAATTCAAATTCCAATGCTGCCATATTTTCAGTTGGTTTAGCTGGATTTATAATGGTTGAAAACCATTGGTTGATTCCCCCTTTTAATACTTTTAAATTATTGTATCCTAATCTGTTACATAATACCCAGGCCTGATCTGCATATAGGTTGTCATTTGAGAAAAACACCAAATCGTACTGATCTTGATTCTAAATACATTTCATTTTCTTCATCTAATAATTTATTCAAAGGGATATTTATGGCATTTGGAATTGTATAATCTGCATAACTATTTTCATCCCTAACATCTATTAAAAGAATGGAAGGGTCTTTAGAAATTATTTTATGTGCCAAATTATCAGTTGAAATATATCTTTCAGGATTTATTACATTGCTCAATAAAGTTTCAGGTTTTATACCTTCCTGCTTTTTGTATTTAGGCAATAACACCAATCCACCTGCTAGTATAATGAAAATTAAAGCCAGAACTTTATATCTGAACGCTAAAACTTTTGCTACTTTTTTCTTAACCATTTTATGTATTATTAAATTAGTAAAATACTTTTTTTACTCTTGCTCTTATTTTGTCTGAAAGAGCAAAAATACCTATCGCCAACATTGTAAATACAAAAATGAACCAATAAGGATTGATACCAAAAGAATCAATCAAAGTAATATTGCCCATAAATGAACCTTCGTATAAAGGTTTAAAAAATGAGAAAAGTTCTGAGAAAATAAGTACACCAATCATAATACCTATTACGTATACAATTGCATCAACTTTACCTATTGCTACTGCACATAGGCTTGTTCCTGGGCAAAAGCCACCAGCCACAAAACCAACGCCCATAATGGCGCCACCAATTATTGCTCCCCATAAATAGGTTGGATGCACATACATTTGAGTGATATCAACGTAGCCAAGATAATCCATATAATACAAGCCAATTAGCGATACCAACGCTGCGGTAAAAAATACTTTTAAAACTGCGAAATCGTATCCGTAAAATACACCTGCAAGTTTTCTAGATGATGAGAAGCCCGATGCTTCTAAAACAAATCCAAAAACCAAGCCAATCAATAAGGCAATTATACTATCCCATTCTGCTGGAATGATACCGTTTGGAATTAAAGGTCCCATAATTTTATTTTTTTATTTAAGTTAAATCCAATTTTTTCTAAAAAAGTAAGCCACTAAAAATCCTGTGCCAAAAATGGCAAGCATTGTTATAAAGCCACCTGTTGAAAGTACTGCCATACCGCTCAAAGCAGCTCCACTTGTACAACCACGAGCAATTTGTGCACCTAATCCAAATAATAAACCGCCTCCTAAGGCAAAAGCTAGCCTTCGTTTTGATGTTATTTTTGGTGAATGTTGCACTCTCCATCCAATACGACCACTTAGTCCACCAGAGATAAAAGCGCCAATAAGTACCCCTAAGGTTTCAAATACCAGCCAGTTGTTCATAGATGATTTGTCTTCACTAATAAATTGTTTGTAATAATCATTATCAGCTGCATGTGAATGAGTTACTGCATCTACAATAGTTACAACTCCGCTTTTCATTGCACCACTAGCTCCTAAACCTCTACCAGTAATGTAAAATGTAAAAATGATTAGAATTCCTAGTAAGAAACCTCCAAAATATGGATTCCAGTAAATATGTCTGTTTGTTTTATTTTTTACGCTCATTTGTTGAATTTTATATTTTTTAATAAAGGTAACGTGTTAATTGACCAGCTTCAACCATCACAAATCTAAATATGAGTCCGCCCATAATAACCAACAATGCTGGAATTGCAGTTGGAATTTTATAACCAATTATTTCTGAAATTTCTAAAAATAAAGGAACTAAAAGACCTAAGATTACTACAAAGCCAAAAAACATCAAAGTAAAATCGCCACCAACTAATAATTGAACAGCTTCTAACTGAACTTGAGTTCCTGCATAATAACCCATAATCATATGTGTTATTAATCCCAGTTCAATAATAATTAAGGCAATATCAATTTTACTAAAAAAATGCTTTTCCTTTTTCGTTTTTGAAAATAATACAATTGCAGCTGCAGCAGTTGAGAGTCCCGATGTTAAAAATAAAGGACCTAAAATGGCATTGTTCCATAAAGGTCTTGCATTAAAGGCTGATAGTAAAATTCCAGTATAAATACCTAATATAACAGATAATGGAATTAAGGCATAAGCCATATTCATTCTGTTTTTTATTAAGAATTTTTCAAATGTTGCTAAAAATTTAAACTTTTCAAGCAGTTTAATTTTTTCTTCAAATTTTGAAAATACATCAGAATAATAACTAAAAACCCAAAGAAAAGACAATGGTGTGATTACCATTAATACCCAAGCTCCCCATGACATTGGAGATTCTATTCTAATTGTTGTATACAATTTCCAAAAATAAATTTTGTGAGTTAAATCGTATAACAGCGCCATTAATCCTAATGATAAAGCAATAGGAGCAATAATCACAGCATTTTTAACAGCTACTTTATACACATTTTCTTTTCCCATAATTGTAACAATTGCGGCAAAAAACAGCAATCCGGCAGCCAAACCTCCAACAAATAAATAAACTGAAATTGGCCAATGCCAAATTTGTAAATATGGATCTATATTTGGTATATCTCTTCCGCTTATAAATAATTCTTCTTGCATAATTTTAATTTTTTAAATTAAGTAAAAAACGTGTGGATTTGTACCAGCTTCAGGAGCTAACGTTTTATGCTTTCTGTTTTTTAATAATTGAGAAACTTCACTGTTTGGATTGTCTAAATCCCCAAAATACATACATTTTGTTGGACATACAGAAACACAGGCAGGCAATTGTCCGTCTTTTAATCTATGATGACAGAATGTACATTTATCTACATAACCATCGGGATGTTGATAACGAGCATCGTACGGACAAGATTCAATACAAGCTCCACATCCAATACATTCATCACCGGTAACCAAAACAATTCCTCCTTCAACAATATGACTTGCACCAGTTGGGCAACATCTTACGCAAGGAGCATTATCACAATGATTACATCTTTCTGATTTTAACTCTAATTCCACATTAGGATATGCACCATTTACTGTTTCAGTAATCCAATCTCTACAATATCCAATTGGAACATTGTTTTCAGTTTGACAAGCAACAACGCAATCACTACATCCAACACATTTTAATGTGTCTATTACCATTGCATATCTCATATTTAAATAGTTTTATGTGGGTTTTCCGTTAAAATTGTTACAAAGTTTCCACGCATTCCTGTTCCACCCATTATTGGATCTATGACTACTTTTGAAATTAATTGTGTATCACTAATTCCTCTACCATTAGCACGACTTAATTTTTCATTCTTATGACCAAATCCATGTACCATATAAACAGAATCAAAACCAGTTCTTTCTGTTACCCTAACTTTAATAGGATAATCTGATATAACTTCATCTTGATTTTTTAACCAAACTTCTTGACCAGTTTTTAAACTTAAAATTCTTGCAACTTTTGGATTTACCCATAGTTTATTCTCATCCATTAAATCGTTTAAGTTTGGATTGTTTGCAGTTCGGCTAAAAGTATGCATTGGTGCTCTACCATAATTTAATCGGTAATAACCTTGAGGTGGCTCAGGATGTTTTGTAAAAACAGGAATTGGGTCAAAACCTAAATCTTTAAATTCTTGTGAAAACAATTCAATTTTTCCACTTGCTGTTGGGAAAACATAATTTTCATTTTCACTTAAGTATAAAGCTCTGGATTTACGTGGGAAATTTTTAACACCAATTTTTTCCATTTCTTCTAAAGATGTTCCTAATTTATCCAATTGCCATTCAATAACTTCTTTATAATCGGTATAATTAAAATAGGCTCCAA
Source organism: uncultured Flavobacteriaceae bacterium (assembly GCA_963712085.1). GTDB lineage: Bacteria > Bacteroidota > Bacteroidia > Flavobacteriales > Flavobacteriaceae > Lutibacter. The sequence goes on from CAVQGP010000004.1 coordinate 180,229, forward strand.
CACCCATTCTTTCTCCAATTTCTTTAGCAATCCACCATGCTGGTTTAGAATTGTATTTTGGTTGAACTGCCGGAATTCTAACTGCAATTGAAGGTTCTCGGTTAGTGGCAGAACGGATGTCGTCATATCTTTCTAAATAGGTACATTCTGGTAAAACAACATCAGCATAACCAGTAATATCCATTGGCATGGTATCCATTACCACCATAAATTCTAAACTATCAATTGCTTTTTCAAGTAAAGCTTTGTTTGGAATTGATTTTGTTAAATTAGTTCCAGCTACCATCCACGCTTTTACGGGATATTTATTTTCTTCACTTGGAATTGAAGCATTAATTATTTCAGATGTAATACCCATTTCAGCTAACGGATATTTTGCGCCTATTTCTTTCCATCCCCATTTTGGATGAGGATATTCTGGTTGAGGAAATTCAGGTAATTTTAAACTTTCTTTAAAGTAAAATCCGCCTCTTCTTCCCCAAGAGCCCAATAAGGCATTTAAAATCGCCATTGCTCTTGATCTTTGTGTATCATCACCATACCAAACAACATGTCTTCCAGGATGTATTATTATTGATGGAGAAGCATAAGCCATTGCTCTGGCAGTTTTTCTAATTTCTTCAGGTTTAATGGTTGTTATTCCATAAGCCCATTCAGGCGTAAATTTGCTAACATGTTCTTTAAGCTCATCAAAACCAAACGCATATTTTTCAATATAGTCTTTATCGTAAAGGTTTTCTTCAATTAAAACATTCATCCAAGCCAATAATAAGGCAATATCAGTTGCAGGTTTAATGGCTAACCAATATTTTGATTTACTGGCTGCTGTTGAAAACCGAGGGTCAACTGTAATTATTGTAGCACCATTGTCTATTGCATCCGACATTTCTTGAACTTGCGAATTGTGCATGTTTTCACCAATATGTGAACCAATAAGAACCAAACATTTTGTATCTCTAATATCTGTTGGCTCTGGAGAACCTACCCAACTGCCAAAAGTCAGATTTAAAACCAGTTTCTCTTGGTCCTCGGCATTGTGCATAAGCTGGTTCACCAATAGTATCTGATCCAAAAGCTTTGTATAAATGTTCTAAATGATTTCCTGGAGAACCATGTTTTAATAATCCTATATGATTCAGCACCATATTTTTCTTTAATTCCATTAAATTTTTCAGCAATTAAATCAAGTGCTTCTTCCCAACTGGCTTCTCTAAAAGTTTCTTCACCATCAATTGTAGTTCTAATTAAAGGTGTTTTAAGTCGGTCCTCATCATTATACATTCCTACACCACCTGTTCCTCTTGGACAAAGACGACCATTACAATGCGGATCATCTTCATTACCAATAATTTTTTTAATTTCGCCTTCTTCATTTGTATAAGCCCAAGCGGCGCATTTCCAAAAGCAAACTTCGCAATAGGTAGCAGATCGTTTCAAATTTTTTGCAACATTTTCTCTAACCAATTCATCTAAATATGAATTTGATCCAAACATATTAAATGCAGTTGAAGTTGTTGCTGCAATACCTCCTAAACCTAAGGCAGAAATTTTTATAAATTTTCTTCTAGAAGTTGTCATAAGTTTAATTATTTTTTCTGCCGTAAAGATATTTACAGCTGGAATTTTAGAGTATGACAAAAGTCATAATTAATTATTATAAAGGGTAACAATGGTTACATTAAGTTGTTGATTATCAAATATGTAAATGTAACTAAAGTGACATAGTTTAGTTTTGTAATTGGTTTACAGATAATTGTGATTTTTTATAGATTTTTTACAAAATATAAATTGTTGTACGTTTGTATTAATAAATTTTTTATGAATATTAAAGCTTCTAAATTTGGAATTTTTGCATTGATTTTAATAGTGCTTGTTGCTTTGTATTTTTTTATGAAAAATAAAACGGAGGATTCTGTAATTTTTCAAGATACTGAATACACTAAGATTGAAGCAGTTGCTAGAGAATCGTGCTTGGAATGTCATCAAAATACGAAAGGATATTCTAGTTATCACAATCCAGCATTAATTGGCTGCAGAAGTTGCCATTTAGGAAATCCGAATACAATAGATAAAGAAGATTCCCATAAAGGGATGGTTCTGATTCCTGGAAATTTAATTGATGCAGCTGCAACTTGTGGCACTTGCCATCCAAATGAATTAAATAAAATTAATAATTCATTGATGACAACCAATAGTGGTTTGGTGGCTGTTGATAAATTTATTTTTGGTGAAGCTGATTCTCCGAATAATCAATATCATATAAAATTAATTCAAAATTCAGCTTCAGATAAACACTTAAGAGATTTATGTGCCAATTGCCATTTAGGTGCCGAGAAAAACGGAGTTTGGTGAAATTACCCAACTAAGTAGGGGCGGAGGCTGCAATGCTTGTCATTTAAATTATTCAGAGGAAGCAAAAAGGGATTTAGAGAAGTATTTAAACTCAAATAAAAAGGAGTTGCCAAAATTTCACCCAGCTACCAATATTTTTGTAAAAAATGAACATTGTTATGGTTGCCATAGTCGTTCCAGCAGAATTTCAACCAATTATGAAGGCTGGCAAGAGACTTTGTTAAATGAAAGCGATATTTTAAATAAGGAAGGATATAAAATTTCTGAAGACAAGCGAGTTTACAAATACATTGAAGAAGATGTGCACCATAATAAAGGGTTGTTGTGTATTGACTGTCATTCATCTCATGAAGTTATGGGAGATGGAAAAAATTACACCCACGAAGAGCAAGCGGTAAAATTACAATGTTCCGATTGTCATTTTAAAGAAAAACCAAATACAATTTCATATGCTAAATTAGATGCAGAAAGTTTATTGGTTTTTTTGCATAGAGATTACAAACACACTGATAAACAAATTATTGCAGTAAAAAAAGATGGCCATCCATTGGTGAATACGTATGTGGATTCAATTGGAAATGCATTTTTAATTGGAAAAAAAGATGGTGAATTACACCAAATAAATCCGCAATCTGAAATTTGCTCAAGAGACAATGCACATAAAAATGTAAGTTGCGCAACCTGTCATTCTTCTTGGACTTCTCGTTGTATAGGTTGCCATAATCAGTTTGATAAAAATGAACCAAGAGCTTTTGATTTACTTGATAAAAAATATGGAAAAGGACAATGGAAAGAATATGTTTCTGAATTTTCGTCCTCATTGCCAGCAATGGGTGTTCGGGAAAATAAAAATGGAAAACATATTGAACCAGCAGTTCCGGGTATGATTTTAACCATTGATAAAGGAAGTTATTCAGGAAAAGAAATAGGAACAGATGTTAGTTTTCATAGACTATATGCGCCAAACTCACCACATACTACTGTTTCAAAAGCAAGAGATTGCAAAAGTTGTCATTCAAATGCTGCAAGTTTAGGCTATGGCAATGGAAATTTAGTTTATACCATTGAAAATGGAGTAGGAAGTTGGCAATTTACACCAGAATATGATAAAAATCCAAACGATAACTTACCTGAAGATGCCTGGATTCCTTTTTTAAAACCTGTTGAAAAAGGTGTTGTGAACTCTACACGAACCGATTTTAGACCATTTTCTGTTAAGGAGCAACAGCAGATATTGTTGGTTGGAACTTGTTTGCAATGTCATAAGGATGATTCAAAAGTAATGCAGCAAAGTTTGATTGATGGCATAAATCCACTTTTAAAAAAAATAAGTAAAAAGTGTAACTTACCAACTTGGAATTAAATTTTTTATATGGAAAAATCTAAAATTGCACTGTCAATATTTGTGCTGGTCTCGTTGTTGGATATTATTGGAATATTATTTAACCTACCAATTTTGGTTCAATTGTTTAAACCTTTTATTTTATTGTCATTAATTACATTATATGCTCTTTCAGTTTCAGTAAGAAATAAAATGTACATTTTGGCTTTGATTTTTTCTTTTTTAGGAGATGTTTTTTTAATGTTCGAAGGAGCATTATTTTTTATATTTGGGTTGGTTTCCTTCTTAATTGCACATCTGTTTTTTATAAAAATAGTAATTCAAAGACTTCAAAAGTCATCATTTTTTGCTATTATTTTTTCAGTGATACCATTTTTAATACTGTTTTTATGTTTAATTCTTTTTCTGAAAAATTATTTGAATGAACTATTGATTCCTGTTATCATTTATGGATTTACAATCTCGACTTTTGGAGTAGTTTCGTTGTTGGATTTTATAAATACAAAATCTAAAAAATCCCTATTTATGCTAATTGGTGCTGTATTTTTTATTAGTTCAGATTCAATTTTAGCAATCAATAAGTTTTATCATGCTACTGTAGTTTTTAATGTAATAATTATGTTGACTTATATTGTTGCACAGTATTTTATTTATAAATCTGAGGTAGAAAATAGCAAAGCAAAAAATTAAAAAGTTTAATTTGAGGTGTAATGTTCAAATTAAACTTTTAAACTTTTAATTTTTAAAATTGAATCAAAAACTACTCTGAAAATATTTCGTTATGTTGTTCCTGAACTCTAATAAATGTAGTTCTTTTTGTTAATTCTTTAAGTCTGTTTGCACCAACATAAGTACAAGTTGAACGCAAACCTCCTAAAATATCTTGAAAGGTATTTTCAACTTTTCCTCTATAGGGAATTTCTACTGTTTTTCCTTCACAGGCTCTATAATCGGCAACACCACCAACATGTTTTTCCATTGCTGTTTCAGAACTCATGCCATAAAATTGTTTGAATTTTTCACCATTATTTTCAATAGTTTCTCCACCACTTTCATCATGACCAGCAAACATGCCGCCAAGCATTACAAAATCGGCACCAGCACCAAAAGCTTTGGCAACATCTCCAGGAATTGTACAACCACCATCGCTAATATTTGTCCTCCTAAACCATGAGCGGCATCGGCACATTCAATAATTGCTGATAATTGTGGATAACCAACACCGGTTTTTACTCGAGTTGTACAACACTGATCCTGGGCCAATTCCAACTTTAATCAATATCGGCTCCTGCAACAATAATTCTTCAACCATTTCACCAGTTACAACATTTCCTGCAATAATGACTTTATCAGGATATTGTTCACGTGTTTTTTTTACAAAATTCACAAAATGTTCTGAATATCCATTGGCAACATCAATGCAAATAAATTTTAAATGCGGATTAAAATTAAAAATAGCAGCCAATTTTTCTGAATCCTGTATTCCTGTTCCTGTACTAATGGCAATAATAGTCTTCAATATCTTCTGGGCAGAGATCGATAAATTCATTCCACTCTTCTAACGAATAATGCTTGTGAATGGCTGTAAAAAGTTTGTGTTTTGCTAAAGCTTTTGCCATTTCAAAAGTTCCAACAGTATCCATATTTGCAGCCATTATTGGAATCCCTTTCCAGTTATACTTTGCTGTGTAAAAATGTAAAATCTCTTTCTAAATTAACCTGAGATCTGACTTTTTAATGTTGAACGTTTTGGACGAATCATAACATCTTTAAATCCTAATTTTATATCGTTTCTATGCGCATTTCTCTCCTATATTAATTTTATACAATAATACTTTTTCCATTACTTATTTTACTTTTGTCACTGTCAAAATAAAAATCAACTCTACCAATATTTAATCCATAGCAACCAACCTGATTTACCAAAACATTTTCTCCAATACTATTTTTTGCTATGGTTGGTTTTGGTAAAAAAGTATGCGTATGACCACCAATAATTAAATCGATATTTTTTGTTTTTGACGCTAAAACTAAATCGCTTATTTTAGCTGTTTCATTTTTGTAATGATAGCCTAAATGCGACAAGCAAATTACCAAATCGCATGTTTCATCTTCTTTTAAAATTCTACTCATATCCTGAGCAATTTCAATAGGATTTAAATACACAGTTTCTTTATACATTCTTGGATCAACCAAACCTTCAAGCTCAATTCCTAATCCAAAAACACCAATTTTAATGCCATCTTTTTCAAAAATTTTATAAGGTTTTACATGGGTATTTAAAATGGTGTTTTTAAAATTGTAATTTGCAGATAGAAAATCGAATTTTGCATGTGGAAGTTGCGCATATAAACCGTCAATTCCATTGTCAAAATCGTGGTTTCCAATAGTTGCAGCATCATATTTTAACATGCTCATTAATTTAAATTCCAATTCGCCACCATAAAAATTAAAATAAGGAGTGCCCTGAAAAATATCACCGGCATCAAATAGTAAAGTGTTAGGGTTTTCTTTTCTAATATTTTCTACTAAAGTTGCTCTTCTGGCAACACCACCCAAATTTGGATATTTATAGTGATCACTTGAAAATGGCTCTATATGACTGTGTACATCGTTGGTGTGTAAAATAGTAATATGTTTTGTGCTTTCTTTTGAAAACGACTGCATTGTAAGTCCTCCCAAAGTTAAAAAAGCAGTTGCTGCAGTTGATTTTTGTATAAAATTTCTTCTTTTCATCATCTTAATTTATTTTTTTAAACCTTCCATCTAATTCAACTTTAATAGTGTCAGTTTCTGAAAAATAATCAATTATAGCATTTCTAACTTTATAATCTAATTTGAATAAATTAACAGGATTTTTGAAAAATAACATATTATCACCGCCATTTTGCAAATAATCGGATGTTAAAACAAAATAATTTTTTGAAGAATCAAAAGGCTTTTTATCAATGGTTAACTCATAACTTGATGAAGTAACTTTTAAATTTATTTGTTTTGAAAGTGGATGGGCTTTATTTTCATTAATTAAATAGGTCGCCAATTCATTTATTTTTTCTGGAGTTAACTCAACAACCACTAACGAATTTTCAAAAGGCATAAGATTAAAGGCATCTTGTGTGATAATTTCACCTTTGCCAATACCGGCTCTAATACCGCCATAATTAAACAAGGCAAAATCTATATTATTACCAGTTCTACTGTTAAAAACTGGGTTTGCTCTTTCGTAACACAAATCGGCCATTAAGTTTCCAAGTGAACTTTCTAAATCGCCATCAGTTCTAACTAAATCAATAGGGGTGTAACTTAATACAGCATTCATTTCTGCTTCAACTTTTTCTTTGTAGGGTATAATAAATGTTTCAATGGTTTTATCAGCCTTTATTTCTTGAGTAATTGGGAGTAGTTTTCCTTCAATTCTAACTAAATGTTGAGGTTCGTTTTTACAGTTTACAAGTGATAATATGGTGAAAAGTAAAATAATAAATTTTTTCATTGTTGAAATACTAATGATTTTAATTAATTTTGTAAATCAATGGTAAATATAGATGATTTTTACAGGATTTAAGAGAAAAAGCAATCAATTTTTTTTAAAGAAACAACTACCAAAATTACTTGAGAATGCTTTCAAAAGTTCTTCTGATAAGGTAGAAAATGTGCTAATTTTTTTAGATGATATTTCTAAAAAAGAAGAAATTGAGCATGGTTTGAAAAAAATAGTTGGATTGCCAGAAGCAAAAATTAAATTGCTAGTTTTTCAAAGAAAAAAAAACAAGAACAATAATTTTAAAGGTTTTTATACGCCACAAGATTTTGGTTGGAACGGAAATATTAAATCAGACGAATTGAATGAGATTTTAACAAATAAATACGATTTGTTAATTAATTATAGTAAAGTTGAAAATATATACACCAACTTGTTATTATTGCAGTGTAAAATAGCATTTAGAATCGGATTTGCACATTTTGACAAACGTTTTTACGATTTGTTAATTGATTGCGATCCACTTGATATTGAGCTGTATAATAAAGAAATAAAGAAATATTTAGCTATTTTAAATAAAATATAATAAAACCTTTACGGTTAAATTTTGCATTTTAAAAAATAAAAAATATAAAAATGAAAGAATTGTTGGGTACAGGAGTAGCATTGGTAACACCTTTTAATGAAGATAAATCGGTTGATTTTAAAGGGCTTGAGCGTTTGGTGCACTTTCAAATTGAGAATGGTGTAAATTATTTAGTTGTTTTAGGAACAACAGGAGAGCCTGCAACATTAACAACTGAAGAAAAAGAACAAGTAAAAAATACCATTATAAAAGCTAATAATGGCAGACTTCCTTTGGTTATTGGTATAGGTGGAAATAATACTATGAATGTTATAAATGAAATTAAATCATCAGATTTATCTGCTTTTTGTGCCATTTTATCAGTGTCTCCATATTACAATAAACCTTCGCAAGAAGGTATATACCAACACTTTAAAGCAATTTCAGAGGCTAGTCCGTTGCCAATAATTGTTTACAATGTACCAGGAAGAACTGGTAGAAATTTTGAACCAAAAACAATTTTGAGGTTAGCTAATGACTTTAAAAATGTTGTAGCCGTTAAAGAAGCTGCAGGTGATATTGTTCAAGCCATGCGAATTATTCAGCACAAACCTAAAGATTTTATGGTTATTTCTGGAGATGACATGATTGCCTTGCCAATGGTTTTGGCTGGTGGATCTGGAGTTATTTCGGTTATAGGGCAAGGTTTTCCGAAAGATTTTTCAGAAATGATTCAAGAAGGCTTGGATGGAAATGTTGGTAAGGCAAATGCTTTGCATTATAAAGTAATGGACAGTATCGATTATATTTTTGAAGAGTGTAATCCTTCAGGTATAAAAACATTATTAAATAAAATAAATATTTGTTCAGAACATGTTCGTTTGCCTTTAGTTGCAACTTCATATGATTTACAACAAAAAATCAATAACTTTGTTGACAATTATTAAAAATAAAATTTCATTTTAAAAAATCAAAATATTATGCTATCAGAAAATATGCAAGCCGCTTTAAACAAGCAAATAAGAATTGAAGCAGAGTCCTCTCAAATATATTTAGCAATGGCTTCTTGGGCTGAACAAAAAGGTTTAGCAGGAACTTCAGAATTTATGTATGGGCAATCTGATGAAGAACGTCAGCATATGTTAAAACTATTTAAATTTGTTAATGAGCGTGGAGGTCATGCAATAGTAACTGAATTAAATGGTCCGGCATTAGAGTTTGGGTCTATTAAAGAAATGTTTGAAACATTGTTTAAACATGAAATATTTGTGTCTCAAAGTATCAATGAATTGGTGCATATTTCCTTAGGCGAAAAAGATTATTCAACACATAACTTTTTACAATGGTATGTTGCCGAACAAATTGAGGAAGAAGCGCAAGCACGAACTATTTTAGATAAAATTAACTTAATTGGTGACGATAAAGGAGGGTTATATTTATTTGATAATGATATAAAACAACTCACTGTAGTGAGCTCTATAGCGCCAACCGCGCCATAATTAACAAACAATTAAGTCTTTTAAATCATTATATATAAGAAAAGCACGTTATTTTTGTTGATTATTGAAGTGAAAAAATCATTTTAATTATCCATAATAAATAACTAATTTTGCCAAATGCAAAAAAATAAGATTTATATTTTCATTTTATTGGTTGTAATGGGACTTTCATCATGTGGTGATTACAATAAAGTATTGAATAAAGGTACTGCCCAAGAACAATATGAAATGGCTACAGAGTTGTATGAAGCTCAAAGTTATAATAAAGCAATTGCTTTATTTGAGAAAATTACACCTTTTTATAGAGGGAAACCGCAAATGGAACGTATTCAATATATGATTTCGCAATCTTATTACAATACGAAGCAATACAGTTTATCGTCTTATTACTTCGATAAATTTGTTAAAAATTACCCTCAGAGTTCTAAAGTTGAGGAAGCAGCTTATTTATCGGCGCATAGTTATTTTTTAGCTTCACCAATTTTTAGTTTAGATCAAAAGGATACCTATGAAGCTTTAAATGCTTTGCAAAATTTTATTTATAAATACCCTGAATCAGATAAAATTTCTGAAGCAAATGGGAGTATTAAAGAATTAACTGCAAAGTTAGAAAAGAAAGCTTTTGAAATTGCTAAACAATATTACAATACAAGCGATTATATTGCTGCAATAGCTTCATTTGACAACTTTTTAAGTGAATACTTAGGATCTTCATATAATGAGGAAGTTTTGTATTTAAAATTTATGGCTTCATATAAATTGGCTATAAATAGTTATTTTCTTAAAAAAGAAACCAGATTAAAAGATGCTGTAAAAGCACAAGAAAAACTCAAACGTAATTACCCTGAATCGGAATATTTGAATGAAACAGAGGAATTGTTGATTGAAATAAATAATGAAATTAATACTCTTATTGCACAAAAAACTGAAAACTAATGGATTATAAAAACTCAAAGGCAGCTACAACTACAATTACGTACGATAAAAATAAAATTGAAGCGCCAACAAAAAATATTTATGAGGCAATTACTATTATTGCTAAAAGATCTGAGCAAATTAGTACTGATTTAAAAAGTGAATTAATTGAGAAATTGGAAGAATTTGCTACTTATACTGATAGTCTAGAAGAAGTTTTTGAAAATAAAGAGCAAATTGAGGTTTCTAAATTTTATGAAAAATTACCAAAACCTACTGCAATTGCTGTTCAAGAATGGTTAAATGGTAAAATTTATTACAGAAATCCAGAAGATTCAAAAGAATAAAATGTCCATTTTAAGCGGTAAAAATATACTTTTAGGCATTACTGCCGGTATTGCTGCTTATAAAACAGCCAGTTTAGTGAGACTTTTTATTAAAGCAGGTGCCAACGTTAAAGTTGTTATGACTCCTGCTTCTAAAGATTTTGTTACACCATTAACACTTTCAACTTTATCCAAAAATCCTGTTTATTCAACTTTTTTTGAAAAAGGAGAGGAAGCAACTGAAGAATGGAATAGCCATGTTGATTTGGGGCTTTGGGCCGATTATATGGTAATTGCTCCTGCAACAGCAAATACTTTGTCTAAAATGGCCAATGGTGTTTGTGATAACTTGTTGTTAGCTACCTATTTATCAGCAAAATGTACAGTATATTTTGCGCCTGCTATGGATTTGGATATGTATCAACATCCAACCACAAAATTTAGTATAGAAAAATTACAGCGTTTTGGAAATATCTTTATTCCACCTTCCACAGGTGAACTGGCAAGTGGTTTGGTTGGTGAAGGTAGAATGGCAGAACCTGAAAATATTATTTCTTTTATTGAAAATGATATTTTGTCGGGGATGCCATTGTTTAAAAAGAAAGTTTTAATTACTGCTGGACCAACATACGAAGCTATTGACCCTGTGCGTTTTATTGGTAATCATTCCTCAGGGAAAATGGGTTTTGAATTGGCAAAAGCAGCAGCAAGTTTAGGGGCTGAAGTTTATTTAATAACGGGTCCTTCAAATGAAATTGTTGCAAATTCGCTTATAAAAAGAATTGATGTTGTAAGCGCTGAAGATATGTATATTGAAGCAAATAATTGTTTTAAAGATGTTGACATTGCCATTCTTTCAGCAGCTGTTGCAGATTATAAACCGAAAAATGTTTCTAATCAAAAAATTAAAAAGAATACTGCATCTTTAACAATTGAACTGGTTAAAACACAAGATATTTTGGCTTCACTTGGAAAGGAAAAAAAGAATCAGGTTTTAGTTGGGTTTGCTTTGGAAACAGACAATGAATTAGAAAATGCAAAGGCAAAATTACAGCAAAAAAATCTTGATTTTATTGTATTAAATTCTTTACAAGATAAAGGCGCCGGATTTAAAAATAATACAAATAAGGTCACAATTATTGATAAATTCAAAAATATTTCTGAATTTAGTCTAAAATCTAAAGCAGCGGTTGCTAAAGATATATTTAACGAAATATTAAAAAAAAATGATGCATAAAATAATTAAAATTGTATTTATATTTTTTGCATTTGTACAATTAAATGCCCAGGAATTAAATTGTACACTTACCATAAATTCTGATAATATTTCAGGTTCAAACAAGCAGGTTTATACAACTTTAGAACGTGCCTTGAATGAATTTTTGAATCAAACACGTTGGACAGCCTACAATTATAAATTGCAGGAGCGTGTTAATTGTAATATTACCCTTACAATTTTAGAACAAAAGGGTGATGATTTTAGCGGAAATATTCAAATTCAGACTTCGCGTCCAGTTTATAATTCTACCTACCAAACACCAGTTTTTAATTTTAAAGATGTCAATGTTTCTTTCAATTATCAGGAATTTGAACCGTTGGTATATAGCGATAATACGTTTGAATCAAATTTAGTTTCAATAATGACTTATTATGCCTATGTAATTTTAGGTATGGATGCTGATACGTTTTCATTAGGCGGAGGTATTCCTTTTTTTACAAAAGCACAGGATGTTGTTGTTCAGGCACAACAAAGTGGTTATGCAGGCTGGAACCAAATTGATGGGCCTAGAACACGATTTATGTTAACTGACAATATTTTGTCACCTACCTATAATGTATTTCATAATGTAATGTATGAATATCATTTAATGGGACTTGATATTATGAGTAAAGACCCAAAAAATGCAAAAGCTAATATTGCTGAATCCATTTATAAGTTAAAATCAATTTTTGATTCTAGACCAGCTGCTTTTTTATTAAGAGTATTTATGGATTCCAAAGCGGAAGAGATTGTTGATATTTATTCAGATGGGCCAAATTTTGACACTTTTAAATTAAAAGAAGACTTACAGAAAATGTCGCCTTTAAATGCTGAAAAGTGGAATGCAATAAAATAATTTTTTGATAATTAAATTGCTCCCATGCTTACAAACCTCTCTATAAAAAATTACGCTTTAATTGAAAGTTTATCTGTAAATTTTAAAGATAAATTATCAATTATTACGGGCGAAACTGGAGCAGGGAAATCTATTTTATTAGGAGCACTTGGATTGGGATTGGGAAATAGAGCAGATGCTTCAACATTAAAAGACACATCAAAAAAATGTGTAATTGAAGCGCAGTTTTCAATATCAAATTATGATTTAAACTCATTTTTTCAGGAAAATGAACTCGATTTTGAAAATGAAACTATTATAAGAAGAGAAATTCTTCCAAATGGAAAGTCACGTGCATTTATAAATGATACTCCAACTACGCTTCAGGTTTTAAACGCCTTAAGTGAAAAGTTAATTGATGTGCATTCGCAGCATCAAACTTTGAAACTGTCTGATGTAAATTTTCAGTTTAAAATTATTGATGCTTTAGCCAATAACCATGCTAAAATAGAATCGTATAAAAGAGGTTTGGTTTTATTCAACCAACTTAAAAAAGAGTTGAGTCATCTCATAAAAACCCAAGAAAAGGCCAAAGAACAATACGAATATAATTTGCATTTATTTGAAGAATTGAATAAGGCTTCTTTAAAAGTTGATGAACAGGAAGAAATAGAACAATCGCTAGATAAGTTAAACAATATTGAAGAAATTAAATTGAACTTATCTGAAGCGCTTTCAATTGGTTTAAATGATGAAATTGGTTTGCAAACATTATTGAATTCCTTTATTGGTAATTTGAATAAAATTGAAGGTTTTTCAAAGGAATATAGAGAATTATTTGATCGTTCACATAGTATAAAAGTAGAATTTGATGATATTGTTAATGAAATCGAAAATTTAAATGAAAATGTAGATTTTGACTCATCAGAATTAGAAAGATTAAATGATAGGTTACAGTTAATTTACAATTTGCAAAAGAAACACAATGTAAATTCAATTGAACAATTATTAGAAATTCAGGAAGAACTTTCTGTAAAAGTTGATGCAGTTGTAAATTCGTCATCTATTATTTCACAAAAAGAAAATGAAGTTAAAAATGTTGCCGTGAAAATTGATGAATTGGCTAAAACCATATTTCATCAAAGAGAAAAGGCAATTCCTATTTTGGTAAAGAAATTAGAAAGTAGTTTATCTAATTTAGGAATGGAAAACACACGTTTTCAGTTTAATTTAGTGCATTCAAATCAATATTTTACGAACGGGAAAGATGAATTGGAGCTTTTAATTTCAGCAAATAAAGGGGTGAATTTTGGAGAGCTTAAAAAAGTGGCTTCAGGTGGTGAAATGTCTCGTATTATGTTGTCAGTTAAAGCAATACTTTCTGAATATTTAAAATTGCCTACCATTATTTTTGATGAAATAGATACAGGAGTTTCTGGTGATGTTTCACAAAAAATGGCTGAAATAATGCAACAAATGAGCGAAAATATGCAAGTAATTTCAATTACACATTTACCTCAAATTGCAGCCAAAGGGAAACAGCATTATAAAGTATACAAGCAAGATGTTGAAAATAATATTGTAACTCAACTCAAAAAGCTGTCAGAAGAGGAACGAATTATCGAAATTGCTGAAATGTTAGGAGGGAAAAATATTACAACAACAGCTATTGAACATGCAAAAGAGTTGTTAAGTTAAGAATTTACTATATTTGCAACCAAAAATAGAAATAAAATCACAAATAAATAGATACTATGTATAACTTACTAAAAGGAAAAAGAGGAATTATTTTAGGGGCATTAGATTCAAAATCAATCGCTTGGAAAGTTGCTGAAAGAGCACATGAAGAAGGTGCTAAATTTGTTTTGTCAAATGCACCAGTAGCTTTAAGATTGGGTACTATTGCTGAATTGGCTGAAAAAACAGGATCTGAAGTAATTGCTGCAGACGCCACTTCTATTATGGATCTTGAAGATTTAGTAGATGGAGCAGTTAAAATTTTAGGAGGTAAAATTGATTTTGTTTTACATTCAATCGGAATGTCGGTAAATGTTCGCAGAGGAAATCACTATACACATCAGGATTATAATTTCACAAAAACAGGATTTGATGTTTCTGCCTTGTCTTTTCACAGGTTAATGAGTGTATTATACCAAAGAGATGCTATGAATGAATGGGGAAGCATAGTGGCATTGTCATATATGGCAGCACAACGTGTATTTCCAGATTATAATGATATGGCCGATAATAAGGCATATTTAGAATCTGTGGCTCGTAGTTTTGGCTATTTCTTTGGAAGAGATAAAAAAGTACGTGTTAACACGATTTCTCAATCTCCAACACCTACTACTGCAGGTAGTGGAGTAAAAGGATTTGATGGTTTTATTGCTTATGCCGAGCAAATGTCACCTCTTGGAAATGCAACAGCTTTAGAATGTGCGGATTATACAATTTCTATGTTCTCAGATTTAACTAAGAAAGTAACACTTCAAAACTTATTCCATGATGGAGGTTTCTCAAATATGGGCGTAAGCAATGCAATTATGGAAAATTTCATGAATACTTTTGAGCACAAAACGGCAGAAGTTGCTGAATCAAAAGATGAATCAAAAAAATAAGTAAAGTAATATAAATTTTATGGGCGATGATTGAAAAATCATCGCCTTTTTTTATGCTAAAACTTCATTGTTTTCGAAGTTATGATGTTTATGTTGAATTAAATTTTCAGAGTATGAGTAATGTCATGTTTTTCATGAATTAATTACTTTATTTTTGATAGAATTAAACATAAACAAGTTATTTTTTTATGAGACCACTTAAAATTATAGTGCTCGCAAAGCAAGTGCCAGATACCAGACACGTTGGTCCTGATGCAATGAAGCCTGATGGTACAGTAAATAGAGGTAAACTTTCAACAGTTTTCAATCCAGATGATTTACATGCTTTAGAATTGGCATTAAATATAAAAGATAGAGTTCCAGGGACTGAAGTCACTATTTTAACTATGGGACCACAAAAGGCAGCTGATATTATTAGAGAAGGTTATTATCGAGGTGCTGATAGTGGTATTATGATTTCCGACAGACGGTTTGGAGGTGCAGATACTTTAGCAACAAGTTATACATTGGTTCAGGGAATTAAAAAATTAACTCCTTACGATTTAATTCTTGGAGGTAGACAGGCTATTGATGGCGATACAGCTCAGGTTGGACCACAATGTGCTAATAAGTTGAATATACCTCAAGTAACGTATGTTGAAGAAATTTTAGAAATTAAAGATGCTGAAATTATTGCAAAAAGACGTTTAGAAAAAGGTATTGAAACTGTTTCTGCTCCATACCCTTGTTTAATGACTGTACATGGTTCTTCAGCCAATTGTAGATCAAGACATGCAAAAAAAGTGATGAAATATAAATATGCGAGATCTAAAACAGAATTAAGATCTGCAGATGAAACCTTATTGTCCTTACATGAAAAAAGACCTTACCTTACCATTCCCGAATGGAGTGTGGAAGATATTGAGGCCGATGTAACAAAAATTGGATTGGCGGGCTCACCTACCAAAGTTAAAAGTGTTGAAAGTATTGTGTTAACAGCAAGTGAAGCTAAAATTTTAACCAGTTCAGATGCTGATATTGAAGGAATGATTAAAGAATTAATTGAACATCATACCATTGGGTAACTTATAAAAACTTTAAAAGCATTAATTATGAAAAGTGTAATGGTATATTGCGAAGTTGAAAATCAAACTGTTGCAGATATTAGTCAGGAATTATTGTCTGCAGGAAAGCGCTTAGCTCAAAAGTTGGGCTGTCCGTTAGAAGCCATGATTTTCGGATCTAGTTTAAATGGAATTGAAAGCCAAATTTCTCCTTATGGTGTAGATAAATTGTTTGTTGGAAATAGTATGAGGTTAGAACCTTATAGAACTTTACCTCATGCAGCCTTGGCATCAAAAATATTAAAAGATGAAGATCCGCAAATTGTGTTGTTTGGGGCAACTTCAGTAGGAAGAGATTTAGCACCAAGACTAGCTTCTGATCTAAATTGTGGTTTAACAGCCGATTGTACTATTTTAGATATTGGCGATCATTTTGTAAAACAGGAAAAGAAAGAATATAAAGATTTATTGTACGCCATACGTCCTGCTTTTGGTGGTAGTATTATGGCGAATATCATTAACTGGGATATGCATCCACAAATGGCAACTGTGCGCGAAGGTGTTATGAAAAAAGAAATTTTTGATGAGCATTACAGCACTGAAGTTGTAGAAGTTGATGTAAATGAGATTTTAAAAGAAGAAGATTTTGTTGTAAAAATATTGGAACGTCATATTCAAAAATCTGGCGTTAATTTAAAAGATGCGCCAATTATTGTATCAGGAGGTTACGGTGTTGGCTCCAAAGAAAATTTTGATTATTTGATAGAATTGGCAAAATTATTAGGAGGTGAAGTTGGAGGTTCTAGAGCTGCAGTTGATGCTGGTTTTATTGATCACGATCGCCAAATTGGTCAGACAGGAACAACCGTTCGTCCAAAATTATATATTGCCGCAGGAATTTCTGGAGCTATTCAACATACTGCGGGTATGCAGGATGCATCTATGATTATTTCAATTAATAACGATCCAGAAGCGCCAATTAATAAAATTGCTGATTATGTAATAAACGGTGATGTTGGAGTTGTTGTTCCAAAAATGATTCAATTTTACAAAAAGAACGCAAAATAAAACGTACAAATAACCACAAACCAAATAACAAAAATTTAAATCAGTTTTTTAATATTTAGATTTTGTTGTTTTAATAAAAAATATAAAATGGATAATTTTTTCAAAGATACGCCAGACTTTAAATTTCATTTGGAACATCCTATAGTTCAGAAAATTGTAAAATTAAAAGAACGAAATTTTGAGGAATCAGAGCAATATGATATTGCACCTGTAAATCATGACGATGCCATTGACACATACGAAAAGATATTAGAAATTGTTGGTGAAATTTGTGCTGAAACCATTGCTGAAAATGCTGAAGGAGTTGATTTAGAAGGGCCGCATATAAAAAATAATGAAGTTGTATACGCAAAAGGCACTACCGCAGATTATAAAGCCTTGTATGATGCAGGTTTAATTGGTATGGGTTTACCTAGAAAATATGGGGGTCTTAATTTTCCGTTGTTACCATATGTGATGGCCGCTGAAATGGTTGCAAGAGCTGATGCTGGTTTTGCAAATATTTGGGGGCTTCAAGATTGTGCTGAAACAATTTATGAATTTGGATCAGAAGAACAACGTGAAAAATATTTACCACGTTTTAATCGCGATGGCGTTACAGCTGCAATGGTTTTAACTGAACCAGATGCAGGTTCCGATTTGCAGGCCGTAAAATTAAAAGCAACTTTTGATGAAGCTGATCAAACTTGGAAACTAAATGGTGTAAAACGCTTTATTACAAACGGTGATGCTGATATTTCATTAGTACTTGCGAGGTCTGAAGAAAATACAACCGATGCCAGAGGTTTGTCAATGTTTATTTATGATAGAAGTGCCCATGCAGTTGAAGTTCGTCATTTAGAAAAAAAATTAGGAATTAAAGGCTCTCCAACTTGTGAATTGGTATTTAAAAATGCACCTGCTGAATTGGTTGGTAAAGAACGTTTTGGTTTGATTAAATATGTAATGGCCTTAATGAATTCTGCTCGATTAGGTGTTGGTGCTCAATCTGTTGGGATTGCTGATGCTGCTTTTAGAGAAGCTTTAAAATATGCAGAGGACAGAGCTCAGTTTGGGAAATGTATTCTAAATTTTCCAGCTGTGTATGAAATGCTGACCAATATGAAGATTAAAATTGATGCTTTACGTTCGTTATTATATGAAACAACTCGTTTTGTTGATATTTCAAAAGTGTATGAAGATACCATGAATCATAGAAAATTGGAAAATGAAGAGCGCAACGAGATGAAACATTATATGAAACTGGCCAATGTTTTTACGCCACTTATTAAAATGACAGCCAGTGAGGCTTGCAATAAAATTGCTTACGATTCTTTGCAAATTCATGGAGGTACTGGTTTTATGTCTGATTTTCCCATTGAACGTATTTATAGAGATGCACGTATTACTTCAATTTATGAAGGTACCACACAATTACAAACAGTGGCAGCCATAAAAGGGGTAACTACTGAAGTGTTTTTAGAACAAATTAAAGTGTATGAAAGTGAAGTTTCAGAAGAAAATATAACATTGAAAATGTTACTTCAACAAATGACAAATGATTTTGAAACCATTTCTAAAAAAGTAATTGAAGAAAATAATATTCCTTATTTAGATTTTCATTCAAGACGTTTGGTTGAAATGGCAGGAAATATTATTATGGGATATTTACTTGTGTTAAATAGCCAAAGAGATGCTAAATTTGGTAAATCTGCAAAATTATATGTGAATTTAGTAAATTCAGAGAACAAAGAAAAGTACGATTATATTCAAAATTTTGAAATAGAAAATTTGGAATTATATAAAGTAACTGATGTCAAAGTAAATGTTGAAATTGCTGAAGAGGTATAAATTAAAATTCCTTTTTTTGTTAATAATGAGAAAAACCTATTTTGAAATTTTTTAAAGTAGGTTTTTTTATTTCGATTAATCCAATCCCTTATATATTTTAGAAGAAATAGCTTAAATTTGAAACTTATAAAAATTAATTAGTGGATATTCAATTTTCAATCATCATTCCGGTTTTCAATCGTCCTCAAGAAATTGATGAATTATTAGCTAGTTTAACTAAACAAACGTATACAAAAAAGTTTGAAGTTGTTGTTGTTGAAGATGGTTCAGAAAATATTTCAAAAGATATTGTAAATCACTATTCGAAAGATTTAAACATTCAATATTTTTTGAAGAATAATACTGGTGCAGGAGCAAGCCGAAATTTTGGAATGCAACATGCGACAGGAAATTACTTTGTTATTTTTGACTCAGATTGTATCATCCCACCAAATTATTTATTTGATGTTGAAAATGCTTTGAATAAAAAATATACCGATGCTTATGGTGGCGCAGATGCTGCACATGAATCTTTTACCACAATTCAAAAAGCTATTAATTATAGTATGACATCTTTTTTTACTACCGGAGGAATAAGAGGAAGTAAAAAAGCTATTGATAAATTTCAACCAAGAAGTTTTAATTTAGGAATTTCAAAAAAAGCATTTGAGATTACCAATGGATTTTCAAAAATGAAAATAGGAGAGGACATAGATTTAACATTTCGTTTGTGGGAAAACAATTTTGAAACCCAGTTTATTGAAAATGCTTTTGTTTACCATAAACGAAGGTCCACATTTAAACAATTTTTTAATCAAACATTTGCTTTTGGAGAAGGGAGGCCTTTTTTAAATAAGAAATATCCTGGAACAGCGAAAATAACTTATTGGTTTCCAAGTGTTTTTAGTATTTTATTGATATTTTCAATAATCTTTTTAATTGTTGGTATTCCATTGTTTGCATTCATGTTTCTATTTTATTTTGCAATTATTTTTTTAGATTCATTATTGAAAAATAAAAATATTTTGGTAGCTTTTGTAAGTATTTTCACAACCATAATTCAATTTTTTGGTTATGGATTTGGTTTTTTAAAAGGTATGTTTTCAGTTAATTAGAAATTAACTTAAATTGTTTGACAATTTCTAATAATTCATCAGCATTTAAATTTGAAGTTTTCTGAAGTTTATAAATAAAGGCATCTATTTCTTCATCAGTTCCAGGGCAACCAATATTTTCGCCTTCACTTTTTAATATTTCTTCACCCTTTATCATTTTAGAATCAGCTAATAAATTTGAATCACTATCAAAAATTAGAAAAAAAGGAATTCCCTGATTTTCACCACCATATTTATTTAATAAACTTTCAGCGCCAAAATTTTCTAAATTTTTATTCTTTGAAGATTCTAAAACTACTAAATGCTGAATTACATAATTATCGGTAAAATATTTACCAATTGTTTCTTCATTCATTGTAGACTCCATTTTTTTGCACCAACCGCACCAAGATGCTTTGAACATAATAAAAACATTTTTGTTTTCTATTTTAGCTTGTTGAAATGCAAGGTCTAAAATTTGTTCAGAAGATTTTGGGATTTCCTGGCCAATTAAATGATTAAAAATTAAAACGGTAATTAAGTTTAAAAAAAGTAATTTGAATTTCATAAATATCATTTGGTCTTATCAATTGTTTTAATTGGCGATATTTCTATAAAATAGTAAATAATGGATCCAATTAGACCTATGAAGATTAAAATTAATGTCCACATAACCTTTTTGTTAGTATCATTTTTTTCATTGTTATTTACATGAACAATATAATAAATTTTAATTCCAAGGCTTAAAATTCCCATCATAATGATTAAAAAAATGAACCAAAAAAGAGAATGCAAAAATTCTAAAGGAAATTTTTCGTGATCGTGTTGAAGTTCAGCTATATTATCAACAAAAATGATAAAAATAAAACCAAAGCATAAAATTAATAATGCTAATGGTAAAAATGTAAAAATTGCCAGCCAAATTTTTGTAGATGATTTCATAAATTTATAATTTTTGAGTGTTGTTTTTTTGTTCAAAAAAAAGGTTGAGAAAAACTCAACCTTTAATTTTATTCTACTTTATTTTTCCCCTTGCCTTTACTAATTTTAATAGTAAGCTCGGTTTTATCTTTATTTAATTCCATATGAATTGAATCTCCTTCTTTCAATTGAGAATTCACAATTTCTTCGGCTAAGGCGTCTTCAATATATTTTTGAATAGCACGTTTTAAAGGGCGTGCTCCATATTGTTTATCGAAACCTTTGTCGGCAATATAATCCTTTGCTTCATCAGTTAATGTTAGTTTATAGCCTAAATCTTCAATACGTACAATAAGTTTTTTCAATTCAATATCAATTATTGAATGAATATCTTCACGTTCTAAAGCATTAAAAACAACAACATCATCAATTCTGTTTAAAAATTCCGGAGCAAATGATTTCTTCAATGCATTTTCAATAACACTTTTTGCATTTGAATCAGCCTGTGCAGCTTTTGCGGCAGTACCAAATCCAACACCAGCTCCAAAATCTTTCAATTGGCGTGAACCAATATTTGAAGTCATAATGATGATTGTATTTCTAAAATCAATTTTTCTTCCTAAACTATCTGTAATATGCCCATCATCTAAAATTTGAAGTAACATATTAAATACATCAGGATGCGCTTTCTCAATTTCGTCAAGTAAAACAACGGCATAAGGTTTGCGTCTTATTTTTTCGGTTAATTGTCCACCTTCTTCATATCCAACATATCCTGGAGGAGCTCCAATTAATCGAGAAATAGCAAATTTTTCCATATACTCGCTCATGTCAATTCTAACCAATGCATCTTCATTGTCAAAAAGTTCAGTAGCTAAAACTTTGGCTAACTGTGTTTTTCCAACACCTGTTTGACCTAAAAATATAAATGATCCAATTGGTTTGTTTGGATCTTTTAGTCCAACACGGTTTCTTTGAATTGCTTTAACTACCTTAGAAACTGCTTCATCCTGACCAATTACTTTTCCTTTAATTAAATTAGGTAAATCATGCAATCTATGACTTTCGGCCTCAGCAACTCTATTTACAGGAATTCCAGTCATCATAGAAACAACCTCTGCAACATTGTCTTCAGTTACAACTTCACGATTGAGTTTAGAAGCATCTTCCCATTTCTTTTGCTCTGTTAGCAATAAACTTTCCACTCGTTTTTCATCATCACGTAAACGGGCAGCTTCTTCATATTTTTGCCCATTAACAGCAGCTGTTTTATCTTCTTTAATTTTCTCCAATTGCGCCTCTAAACTAAGAACCTCTTTAGGAACTACAATATTGGTGATATGTATACGAGACCCAGATTCGTCCAATGCATCAATCGCTTTGTCAGGTAAAAAACGATCTGTCATATATCGATTTGTTAACTTTACACATGCTTCAATTGCTTCATCGGTATAATTAACATTGTGATGATCTTCATATTTATCTTTTATATTATGAAGTATTTGAATGGTTTCTTCGACTGAAGTTGGTTCAACAATTACTTTTTGAAATCTTCTTTCTAAAGCCCCATCTTTTTCAATATTAGTTCTAAATTCATCTAAAGTTGTAGCGCCAATACATTGAATTTCTCCACGAGCCAATGCTGGTTTTAACATATTTGAAGCATCTAATGAGCCAGTAGCTCCACCCGCGCCAACAATGGTATGAATTTCATCAATAAATAAAATAATATCATCATTTTTTTCCAACTCATTCATCAAGGCCTTCATACGTTCTTCAAACTGACCTCGGTATTTTGTGCCAGCTACCAAACTAGCTAAATCTAATGATACAATGCGTTTGTTAAATAAGATACGAGAAACCTTTCTCTGAATAATTCTAAGTGCTAAGCCTTCTGCAATAGCCGACTTACCAACTCCAGGCTCACCAATTAACATTGGATTGTTCTTTTTTCTACGACTTAAAATTTGAGAAACACGTTCTATTTCTTTTTTTCTTCCAACAACGGGATCTAACTTTCCTTCTTCGGCCAAACGTGTTAAATCGCGCCCAAAATTATCTAAAACAGGTGTTTTTGATTTCTTTTGAGAAGATGCATCACCTTTGGGTTGTTCAAAAGGATTTGATTTTTGATTTTCAAAATCATCATCAGAAGAATGCTCTGCTTTTGGCAATTCTATTTCTTCATCAATAAATTGATTTTTAAAGATGTTTTTTACATCGTCGTAAGTTGCATCAAAATTTTGTAATAATTTTGTTGTCGGATCATTTTCATTTCGCAAAATACATAATAATAAATGCGCTGTATTAACCGAATCACTTTGATATAATTTAGCTTCTAAAAAGGTTGTTTTAAGCGCTTTTTCAGCTTGCCTAGTTAAATGCAAACTTTTCTTTTCGTTCGTAAAATTGTTGGAAGGATTTATAGGACTTAATCCTTCTATTTTTTTACGTAAATGGTCAAGGTTAATATCTAATGCATTTAAAATTTCTATGGCTTTTCCATCTCCTTTTCGCAATAACCCTAACATAAGATGTTCTGTGCCTATAAAATCATGGCCTAATCTTAAGGCTTCCTCTTTACTATATGCAATCACATCTTTAACTTTTGGTGAAAAATTATCGTCCATTTCTTTCTGTTTATATTGTAAATTTAACTGATTTTTTTCTTTTTATTCTACAAAAATAACACCACTTTTAATTAGATATTAAAATTTATCATTTTGTTAGTTTAAATTATGCTGATAATCAGTTGATTAACTGTTTTCTCAAGGCCTGCCATTGTTGATAAATTTTATAAAAACAACAGTGTAAATAACTTGTAAAAAAGTGAAAATTTGTATATTGCTTTGTCAAAAAAACTACTAAAAATTAATTAAAAAATATATGGCAGACGGAGAAAAACTGATACCAATTAATATTGAAGAAGAAATGAAATCGGCTTACATTGATTATTCAATGTCAGTAATTGTTTCAAGAGCATTGCCTGATGTGCGAGATGGATTGAAACCAGTGCATAGAAGGGTATTATTTGGTATGCATGAATTAGGAGTAAAAGCTACAGGTTCTTATAAAAAATCAGCGAGAATTGTTGGGGAAGTATTGGGTAAATATCACCCACACGGTGATACTTCAGTTTATGACTCTATGGTGCGAATGGCGCAAAATTGGAGTGTACGTTATATGATGGTTGATGGGCAAGGTAACTTTGGTTCTGTTGATGGTGATAGTCCCGCAGCAATGCGTTATACTGAAGTGCGTATGCAAAAAATATCAGAAGAAATGTTAGCTGATATTGAAAAGGATACAGTAGATCATAAATTGAATTTTGATGATACTTTAAATGAGCCTACAGTTTTACCAACTAAAATTCCAAATTTATTGGTAAATGGAGCATCTGGTATTGCAGTTGGTATGGCTACAAATATGGCGCCTCATAATTTAACTGAAGTTATAAATGGTACCCTTGCTTATATTGATAACAGAGAAATAGAAATTTCTGAATTGATGCAGCATATAAAAGCACCTGATTTTCCAACCGGAGGAATTATTTATGGTTATGAGGGTGTAAAGGAAGCTTTTGAAACTGGAAGAGGAAGAATAGTGATGCGTGCTAAGGCCAATATTGAAGAAGTTCAAGGTAGAGAGTGCATTATTGTTACTGAAATTCCTTATCAGGTAAATAAGGCAGAAATGATTAAAAAAACTGCTGATTTAGTCAATGAAAAGAAATTAGAAGGTATTGCAAATATTCGTGACGAATCAGATAGAAATGGAATGCGTGTTGTTTATATTCTAAAACGAGATGCAATTCCGAATATAGTTTTAAATAAATTATTTAAATATACAGCACTACAAACTTCATTCAGTGTAAATAACATTGCACTTGTTAATGGAAGACCAGAACAATTAAACCTGAAAGAATTAATACATTATTTTGTTGAACACAGACATGAAGTAATTGTTAGAAGAACAGAGTTTGAACTAAAAAAAGCAGAAGCTAGAGCTCACATTTTAGAAGGTTTAATTATTGCAAGTGACAATATTGATGAAGTAATTAAAATAATTAGAGCATCTTCAAACGCTGATGAGGCTAGAGAAAGTTTAATGACTCGATTTGAGTTAACTGAAATTCAAGCTAAAGCAATTGTTGAAATGAGGCTGCGTCAACTTACTGGTTTAGAGCAAGATAAATTGAGAGCTGAATATGATGAGATAATTTTATTAATTGCAGATTTAAAAGAAATTTTGGCTAACGAATCAAGACGGTACGAAATAATTAAAGAAGAATTGGTAACCATAAGAGATAAATATGGTGATGAGCGAAGATCAGTAATTGAGTACGCGGGTGGTGATTTATCTATTGAAGATATGATTCCAAATTCTAATGTTGTTGTAACAATTTCACATGCAGGTTATATAAAACGTACCAATTTAGACGAGTATAAAGTTCAAAATAGAGGAGGAAGAGGACAAAAGGGTGTTGCTACCCGAAGTGAAGATTTCTTAGAACATTTATTCTTAGGAACCAATCACCAATATATGTTATTCTTTACCCAAAAAGGAAAGGTATTTTGGATGCGTGTTTATGAAATTCCTGAAGGAAGTAAAACTTCAAAAGGAAGAGCAATTCAAAATTTAATAAACATTGAGCAAGATGATAAAGTTAAAGCCTTTTTAGTAACTGAAGATTTAAAAGACGAAGACTATGTAAATAGCCATTATGTAATTATGGCAACTAAAAAAGGTCAGGTTAAGAAAACTTCTTTAGAGCAATATTCACGTCCAAGAACAAATGGTATCAATGCCATTACAATTAGGGAAGATGATGAATTATTAGAGGCAAAATTAACAACTGGTGATAGTCAAGTAATGCTAGCTTTAAAATCAGGTAAATCAATTCGTTTTGAAGAGAGTAAAACACGTCCAATGGGTAGAAATGCTTCAGGTGTTAGAGGTATAACTTTAGCCAATAAAAAGGATGAAGTTGTTGGAATGATAGCTGTTGATAATTTAGAAAGTAGCATATTAGTAGTTTCTGAAAATGGTTATGGAAAACGTTCAGATTTAGAAGATTACCGTATTACAAACCGTGGAGGTAAAGGTGTAAAAACAATCAATGTTACTGATAAAACAGGAGGTTTGGTTGCAATTAAAGAAGTAACTGATGAAGATGATTTAATGATTATTAACAAATCAGGTATTACCATTAGACTTGCTGTGGCAGATCTTCGTGTTATGGGACGTGCAACACAAGGTGTTAAATTAATTAATATTAAAGACAATGATTCTATTGCTGCTGTAGCAAAAGTTGTTCATGAAGAAGAAGATGTGGAAATTGATGAAAACATTGAAAATGGCACGGAAATTGAAAATAATGAGAATAATAACAATGAATAAATAAAAATTAAGAATAACTAAGTAAATAACAATGAAAAAATCACTATTAATCCTGTCAGCTTTTTTGATAAGCATAACAGTATTCGGACAAAAAGATGAGTTAAAAGCTGCTCAAAATGCCATTGATACCAAAAATTATGCAGCGGCAATTACTTCTTTAAACCAAGCAGAAGGTTCAATTGCAGGTGCAGATCAAAAATTAACGGCTCAATTTTATTATTTAAAAGCTTTAGCTTTATATCAAAATGGATCAAAACAAGCTGATGTTGAAAAAGTAAATGATGCTTTTAAACAATTAATTGCTTATGAAAAAGGAACTAAAGTTAAGTATACTCCTGAAATTCAAGAATTAACAAATAAGCTAATTACCAACACAGCAACTCAGGCATCTGAAGATTATAAAGCGGCCACTGTTTCAGGAACTGATGCTGATTATGCTAAAGCTGCTAAGGGTTTTCATATGGTTTATGTACTTAGTCCTAAAGACACGCTTTATTTAGATAATGCTGCTTTAATTTATAACAAGGCTAAAGACTATAAAACTTCTAGTAAGTTATACGAAAAGCTTTTAGATGTTAATTATACGGGTATTTCAACTTCTTATATAGCTACAAATAAAGATGATGGGCAGGATGTTATTTATAGCGATGAGAAATCTATGAATATGCAAGTTAAGTTGGGGCTGGCAATAAATCCAAGATCTGAAATTAACGAATCAAGAAGAAATATTATTTTTAAGTATTTAGCTGAAAATTATGTTGAATTAGGTGATTTAGATAAGGCTCTTGAAATTGTGGCTAATGGAAGGAAAGAATTTCCTGAAAGCTATGAATTACTTATAACAGAGGCGAATATTTACTTCAAAAAAGATAATAAAGCTAAATTCAAAGAGCTTTTAGAAGAAGCCATTAATGTTAATCCAACAGATCCAAATTTATATTACAATGTTGGAGTAATGAACTTAGATCAGAAAAACACAGAGGAAGCAATTGCAAATTTCAAAAAAGCAATTGAATTAAACCCAAAATTTGCCGAAGCATACCAAAATATAGGAACTGCAATAATAGATAAAGCACTTCCTATTGTTGACGAAATGAACAACAGTTTGAGTGATTTTAAAAAATATGATAAATTACAAGAACAGCAATTTGCAATTTATAAAGAAGCACTTCCGTATTATGAAAAAGCTTATGAATTGAATAAAAGCAGTATAGCAGTTGTTCAAACATTACTTGGTTTGTATGAGAACTTAGGCATGTCAGAAAAATCAGATGCACTGAAAATTGTCTATGAAGGAATGAAAGAATAACTAAGTTGATTGATAAATTTTTTAAAAAAAACTCACGAAAGTGAGTTTTTTTTGTTTGACATTTACTCTAAAATCTAGCTTAAAATAGGTGCTTTATCCTTGTGTTTAAAGCGATTGTGTGTCCATAAATAATATTCAGGTTGCTCTCTAATTTTTTTCTCAACTTTTTCTAAAAAATCATCAGTTAACTTATAATCAGCCATATTATTTGCGTTATCACTAATTAAACTAAAAGTTGTTTCATAATGGCCACGTTTAATTTTTTTAGTGTCAATAAACACCATATTCATATCATGTTTTTTTGACAGCATTTCAGCTCCAGTGTGGATAGGAACTTTATTTCCTAAAAAGTTGCCCCAATAAAATGTCTTTTTTAATTGAGGGGACTGGTCACTTAATAAACCATAAGCAGCCTGAATATTATTTTTATGATTGTTTTTTATTTCGGCTACAATTTGAGAAGTTTGAATTAGATTTGTTCCAAATTTAGCTCTGGATTTTAATACTTTATTGTTAAAATAACGATTGTTAATTTTTGTAAAAGCCGCATATCCTTTATAATTAACAAAACTATCTAAACTCATAATCCATTCCCAGTTTGCATAATGTGAACCAACAAGAATTACGCTTTTTCCATCTTTGTATAATTCCGTAAAAAAATCAATATTAGTAAATGTGTACCGTGCATAAATTTCATTTTTTGACACAGTAAAGGTTTTAATCATTTCAATAAATACATCGACGAAATGGCTGTAAAATTTTTTGCGAATTATCAGTAATTCTTCGGTGCTTTTTTCAGGAAAGCTTAATTGCAGATTACTTAAAACAATTTTTTTTCGATAACCTACAATATAAAATAGTATAGTAAATATTATATCTGATATAAAATAAAGAATGCGAAAAGGTAAAATTGAAATAAACCAAATAATAGGATAAATTAAAGCGTAAAGTATTAAATTCATAGTTAAATATTGCGTATTGTATTTATTTTTTCAATACTTAGAAAGAGTATATTTTATATTGAAAGATGATAGAATTTCCACTGGCATTTATATTCAATTGCTAATCATTTTTTTACGAAACTTAGCAACAATTGAATAAAAAATTGGATGATAAAGAATAAAATATTTCAAACTTGTCGCAATATAGAATTCTTTTTAATAAGAAATGAGGATCTTTTATAAATAATTTAATTTTTAGAATTTTAAGATGCTAATCTGTCTTTATGCTTAAACCGTTTGTGTGTCCAAAAATAAAATTCTGGATGTGATTTTATTTGAGCTTCAACTTTTCTTAGATAAATTTCTGTCAATTCAAAATTAGGATGTTTTTTTGCATTTTCTGTAATAATACTTATAGTAGTTTCGTAATAGCCTCTTTTAATTTTTCGAGTATCTAGAAAAACCATATTCATATCATATTTTTTGGCTAATACTTCGCCACCGGTATGAATAGGAACTTTAACATTTAAAAAATTACTCCAATAGGTGTCTTTTTTTAATTGTGGTGACTGATCGCTCAATAGACCATAAATAGATTGAATATTGTTTTTATAATTATGAAGCATAGTTGCCGTTATTTTTGATGACTGTTTTAATGTTACTCCAAATCTCTCTCTGGTTTTCTTAATTTTATTGTTAAAATAAGGATTGCCTACTTTTGTAAAAGCCGCATAAGCGTTATAATTAATAAATGAATTCATGCCAATTATCCATTCCCAATTGGCATAGTGAGCACTTATTAAAATAACACTTTTTCCGTCTTTTTTTAATTGTTTAATCAATTCAATATTTTTATAAGAATAATGCTTATCAAGTTCTTTTTTTGAAATGGTAAATGTTTTAATCATTTCCATAAAAACATCAACAAAATGATGATAGAATTTTTTACGAATTTTTAGTAATTCTATCTCTGATTTTTCAGGGAACGCTAGTTGTAAATTACTTAAGACAATTTTTTTTCTATAACCAATTGCATAATAGATTAATACATAAAAAATATCTGAAATTAAATATAAAACCCGAAAAGGAAGTAATGATATCAACCAAATTAAAGGATAAACTAGGCAATAAATTAATAAATTCATAGTAGGATAACAATTGTCATATCAAAAATAAAAATATTATCTGAATATTTTGATGGATCTTATTTGATATCATCATTTTTTTATATTTTTATTTAATATTGAAAAAATCAAATAAATGAATATAGATAAAACGCTATTAATATTAATAATTGTAAATGTATTGATTTCTATTAAGGGATTAAGTGATCAACTATTTTTTGACAAGTATAAATTTCAAATTGGAGCAATTAGAAGAGGTGAGAAATTAAGGATTGTATCATCAGCTTTTTTACATGTTGATTATTTACACCTAATTTTGAATATGTATGTTTTGTACGTTTTTGCACCTCAATTAATTATTAATTTAGGAGTAATAAAGTTTTTGATTATTTATTTTGGGAGCTTATTGGCCGGTAGTTTTTACACGTTATCTTTTCATAAAAACGAACTGTATTATAGTGCTGTAGGAGCTTCTGGAGCTGTGGCGGGTGTTATTTACGCTGCGATTTTATTGAACCCAGATATGAAACTAATGATGTTTCCTTTACCAATTCCAATTCCAGGTTATATTTTTGGAATAGGATATTTATTGTATTCTATTTATGGAATGAAAAATAAAATTGGAAATGTTGGACATTCAGCACATTTAGGAGGTGCAATGGGCGGGTATTTGTTTACAATGTTAGTTTTTCCAGAAATTATATTACACAATCTAACAACAATTATTTTGTTAGGTGTCCCAATTGTTTTACTACTTTTATTTGGAAATAAGTTAAAAATTTAAACTTTAGTCTTTACCAATTTTCCTTGGATTTCTCATATTGTCATCCATTTCCTTTTTTAAATCAACTGCTTGGATGTACACAGACATTTTATTTCTAATAAAATAAAGTATTACAATTACTATCGTAGTAATAGGAACAGTATAAATAAAAGTAACTTCATCTAATAATTCATTACCATCATTTATTACAGAAATTAATTGAAATAAATAAACAGATAGTGGTATTAGAATGGCATGCACCCACCAATGTTTACAGGTAATAAACCAAATAAGTAGCAAAAGAAGCGGAACAAATTTTGAAAAGAACATATAAATATATGTTTGAACACTCTGCAAAATAGCCACCTTTAATTGTTCCAAAAATTGTTTCATAAGATTCATAGTTCTCTCGGAATACTTTGATGTACATATAGTAAATAGGGTGTAATAACTATTAATATGGTAATTAAGCTAGTTATAAAAAGTGATGTTCTTCTTGTTATTTTTCATTCTGGGGTTTAGGAATTAAAAATTATAGTAACAAATATATATAAAATATTAAAATTTAAAACTTATAACAAAAAAAACCACAATATTAAAAATATGTGGTGTCTTGTGTTAAAAAAACTTAATTATTTACTTCAAAAAACGGATTTTATCCGTTTCTTGGAATAATAATATCAGCTTTTCTAATAGCCTGATTTTCTGTTGAATTGTAGCTTAAAACAGCAACTGCAACAAAAGCAGACACCATAAGCAATCCGAAAATTAATTTTAATTTTTTCATTTTAGTAAGAATTAAATGATTAGTAAGAACATCAAACTTACATCAATTCTTGCAAATAGACAAAAAAAATCCTGCTTTATTTTTAAATATTTTTAAAAATAAAGAAGTGAAAAAAGTATTTTCCCCTTATTTAACAGGCGTTGAGGCTGTATTTTGAAGAGTAAAAAACTTTAAATTTTAATAAATAAAATTTCTATTTTGGAGATATTTAAAAGCAAAATTTGATTTTAATGGTATAAAACTGGGAATTTTATAGCAAAAAATCAACAAAATTAAACTCCTCTCCGTAAAGAGTTTGTATTTATAGGGACGCTCTTATTGTTGCAAATATAATTATATTTTTTAAATATGCAAAATATTAGTTAAAATAAACCATTTGTTTATTAAAACAAGTAAATTATACAAATAATGATGTGTTTTTTAATTTGAAAGTTAATTTGAATAAATGGTTGCCTTTTTGCCTCGGGAGAAACCTATTAGGGTGATGCCAAATTCTTTGGCAAAATCAACAGCTAGTGTAGAACATGCAGAAACTGCTACAACAATTGGTATTTTTGCAATAAAAGCTTTGGAAATAATTTCATAAGAAACTCTTCCGCTAACTAACATGCATTTTACTTTATGCAAACAGTTTTTATTAATTAAATGGCCTATTGCTTTATCAACTGCATTGTGGCGGCCAATATCTTCCTTTAAGGCTAAAAGTTTATTATTTTCATCATAAAGTGCTGCAGCGTGTGAACCTCCGGTTAATTCAAAGGTTTCTTGTTTGATTTTCATTTCAGAAAACATTTTTTTTAAATTTTTTATGTCAAAAGAGTTATGAGTTATTAACTTTTTACCTTTGAAATTGATATCTTCTATTTTCTGTTTACCACAAATCCCGCAAGATGATACTGAAAGTAGTGTTCGTTTGTTTAAATAGCCTTTCCCTAATTGTTTTTTAGAAATGTTAACGTTAATAATTGAAAACCCATTTTCAAGTTTTTCTATTATTTCAAAATGAGGATTTTCATTTTCCTTATAAATATCCTCAGCATATAATAAACCTCTTATCAAATCATAATCATCGCCTGGAGTTCTCATAACAACTGTATAGGGTTCGTTATTGATATTAATTTGTAATGCAGCCTCAACTACCAAAACATCATTTATTTTTTTTGAATTATCTTTTGATATTTGAAAACCTTCGTAAATTAAAGTCTGCATAAATTATGATGTTATAATATTGCTTATTAAAGTCAAATTTGGGTGGTTTTTATAATGCTTTACTAGGTTTATATTTTTTCAAAATCAACGGCTACAACTTTGTATTCGGGAGTTAAGGTATCTTTATCTCCAACACTTCCAGTAATAATATTTATAAATACTTCAGGTTGATGAAATGTAGTTCTTAAAACACCTTTTTTAACATTTTTAGAGTACTTTATTGGAATGTTGAACACTTCCTCTGTCTGAAAAAATTCTAACAATTTCATTATCTTCAATCCCTTTTTGTTTGGCATCTTTTGGATTCACTTCTAAAATATCTTTTGGAAGCAGGGTTTGATTATCTGTTCTACGAGTCATTGTTCCAGAATTATAATGTTCCAGTTCACGCCCTGTTGTTAAAATGAAGGGATATTTTTTTCCATGAGTAACAATTTCAGGGGATTCTTCGAAATTAAAATGATGAAATGTACCAACACCTTTTTTGAAATTTCCATCGACATGAAGCATTTTAGTATCTGTTCCATCATCTTTTATTGGCCATTGTAATCCATTTTCTCCTAATCTATTCCAGTTTAATCCCTTCATAAAAGGAACTACATCGGCAATTTCTTCAATTACTTTTGCAGCATCGTATGTTAATCCTGTAGGCTGTTTGTATCCTAACTTACTCATTATATCAATAATAATTTGACCATCAGGTTTTGTATTACCTACAGGTTCAATTACTTTATTTACTCGTTGAACTCGTCTTTCACCATTCGTAAATGTTCCGTTCTTTTCAAAATAGGAGGAGGCTGGAAGTACAACATCTGCCATTTCAGAAGTGGCAGTCATAAATAATTCCTGAACAACAATCAATTCTAAATTTTGAAATGCTTTTATACTGTGATTGGTATTAGGGTCGGTCATTATAGTGTCTTCACCCATAATATACAGCGCTTTAATTTTTCCATCAATGGCTGCATCTAACATTTCCGGTATTTTTAACCCATTGGTTGTTGGCATTTTTTCAACTCCATATTTGTTGGCATAATATTGCTGAATTTCAGGTTTACTAACATCCAAATATCCAGCTCCTTGATGCGGTTGAACACCCATATCTGCAGAGCCTTGTACGTTATTTTGACCTCGCAATGGATTCAAACCAACACCTTTTCTACCAATATTTCCTGTCATCATGGCTAAGTTGGAAAGTAACATTACGGTTTTACTTCCCTGATAATGTTCTGTAACGCCTAAACCATGAAATTCCATAGCTCTGTCAGCTGTGGCATATGCAATGGCAGCTTTTTTAACCAATTCTTTAGAAACACCTGTTATTGCTTCTAATTCATCTATATCTAAGTTTTTTACATGGTTTTTAAAATCTAAATATTTTTCGGTATAAGCATCTATAAAATGTTGATTTACTAAATCTTCATTCACAATATAATGAGCCATCATATTTAAAATAGCCACATTGGTTCCCGGTCTAATTTGTAAAAAGTGGGTTGCCAAATCAGATAAAGTTGTTCTAACTGGATCAACAACAATGGAAGTTACCCCTTTCATAAAAGCTTGCTTTATTTTAGCGCCGGTAACAGGATGTCCTTTTAATAGGATTTGCGCCAAATAATAAAATAGCATCCGTTTGTTTAAGATCTTCAATGGAATTGGTTGCGGCTCCAGTTCCAAAAGATTTTTGCATTCCAAAAGCAGTAGGAGCGTGGCAAACCCGTGCACAACCATCAATATTATTGGTACCTACAGCAACTCGAATCATTTTTTGCATCAAATAATTCTCTTCATTGGTAGCTCTTGACGAAGAAATTCCGCCAATAGCATCTGCACCATATTTATTTTTTATCGTAGTTAATTTTTCTGCAATAAAATCATATGCTTCATCCCAGGTTACTACTTCAAATTTACCGTTCTTTTTAATCATTGGTTCTCGAAGCCTTTCGGGGTGGTCGTAAAATTGAAAAGCAAACCGACCTTTTAAACAGGTATGACCTTGATTTACTTCAGCAGTTTCCGGAGCTTGAATACCTCTTATTTTTCCCTCAATAACTGAAACATCTAGCTGACAACCAACACCACAATAGGTACAGGTGGTTCTTACGGTTTTGTCAGCTATCAATGTTTTTGTTTCAAATTTATCGGTTAATGCTTCTGTTGGACAAGTTTGTACGCAAGCACCACAAGACACACAAGCCGATTCATTAAAAGTGGTATCAAATCCTTTTATAATGTTGGTTGCAAAACCGCGACCCGACATTCCTAAAATCATTTCTCCTTGAATTTCTTCACAAGCTCTAACACATCGAAAACAGTTAATGCATTGCGATAAATCGGATTTAATATATGGATGGGCTCTGTCTGGTTGAATGTCTAAATGATTTTTTCCTTGTGGATAACGTATGTTCGGAATCCCTATTTGTGCAATGGTTTCCTGAAAAGGAGTCGCTTTTTTTCCTTCCGAAGGAAATATTTTATCTGAAGGATAATCGGTTAAAACCAATTCAACAATATTTTTACGAAGACGTTGCATTTTTTCAGTATTATGATAAATGTACAAGCCTTCTGAAATTGGTGTGTGGCAGGAACCCATTGTTTTTGTTGGTCCATCTTTTTCTTTAGCAACCTCAACAGAACAAATTCTGCAGGATCCAAAATTTTCTAATCTGTCATCCTGACACATTGTTGGAATGGCATTTTTATTATTTTCTATTCTTCGAACAAATTCTAAGATGGTTTCACCTTGAATAAAATCGAATGCTATGTTGTTTATAAAAGCGATCATCATTATTTTATTTAGAAGTGAAATACTTATTTAATTCATCTTCAAAATACATCAAGGCGTTTTTAATAGGAAGCGGAATACCACCACCCAATGCGCAAAGTGAGCCAATTTCTAATGTTTCCAATAAATCATCAAAAAGCTGGCGATTTATTTTAAAATGCTCATTTTGTGCTTTTTGAAGCATTTCCATACCTCTGTGTGAGCCAATCCTGCAAGGATAACATTTGCCACAAGACTCATCGGCAGTAAATTCCATTAAATGTTCTAAAAATTTTACCATTGGGAAATCAGATGGAATCGAAACTATACTCGCATGTCCTAATAAAAAACCATTCTTATTTAAAGATTCAAAATCTAAAGTTAAATCTGCAATTTTATGTATTGGAACAATTCCGCCTAAAGGTCCTCCAATTTGAAAACCTTTGACGTTTGTTTTAAAACCATTTCCAAATTCATAAAAAATAGTGTGTAAATCGGTTCCCATTTCAATTTCATACATTCCAGGTTTATTGAAAAAACTATCAAGTGAGACTAATTTTGTTCCACAAGATTGTTTAGTTCCAATTTTTGAATAGGCTTCACCACTATTTTTAAGAATCCAATGCACATTAGCAAAAGTTTCTACGTTGCTCAGTACCGTTGGTTTTCCGAATAAACCATATTGAGCAGGATACGGTGGACGCACCCTAACTTCTGGTCTTAAACCTTCAATAGAATTTAAAAGTGCTGTTTCTTCACCACAAACATAGGAACCTTGTCCGCGAATTATTTTGAATTTAAAACCAGCAATTAAGTTTTTTTCATTCAATTCTTGAATAGCTTCTTTAATAATTCGAATAGCGTCAGGATATTCACCTCGAATGTATAAAACACCAGTATTAGCACCAACAGTTATGCCACTTACATACATTCCAAACAGTACTTTATGCGGCTGATGTTCCATTAAATACATATCAGAATATGCTCCGGGATCACCTTCGTCAGCATTGCAAACTATGTATTTCTGTTTGTTTTTTTCTTTGATAACTGCGTCTAATTTAAACCAAAATGGAAATCCAGCGCCGCCACGACCTCTTAAGTTTGATGTTTTTATTTCCTGAATTAGATGTTGCGGATTGTTTTTATGTTTTTTTGCCAATGAATAAAATTCTGTAATATCTTCAATTTTTGAAGTTAAAATAGGAATACTGTTACAGTCAATATTGTATTTGTTTTCTTGTAATTGTGACTGAGATTGATGGGATAAGATTTGTTCTAAGTCTTTATTTGAACCAGCCGAAAATGTTTTCCCATCGTACATAAATGCATTGTTAGTATGGCAACGACCAACACAAGCAGCATGACCAATTTCATGTTTTTCAAAATGATTTTCTAAGTTTTTATACAAATTTCCTTGTGTTTTGGCAACCATACATGCCGTTCCACTACAAACATGAATTTTTTTATTCCGATTTTCTTCACGGGTAAAATCGTAAAATGAAGCAGTTCCAGCAACAACGGAGTCATCAATCATAAAGCGTTTAGCCAATGCTGTGAAATCTTCTTTTGCAGCATTTTTATGAGATAAAATTGCAATGTTTTCAAATAAATTATCATCTAATTCTTTTCGAGAAGATAAGCTGCGAATATTTTTATTTGCCATTATTTAGTAGTAAGGTTCTGTTAAAAATACTAAAAATATTTGTGATGATTGCAATCCTTAAATTTTATCACAAATCAAAACGATATGTTTGTTATTAATATCAGTTGTAAAAAAAAGATATTGATTACCTCCGTCTTTTAGGCCTGTTTTTTTTCTAATTTGCTCAACCGATTCTGGAAAATTTCGCGTAGTAATATTCGCTTTTTTGGAAGGAATTAATTTTTTGAGTTGTTTCTTGTCATATGAAATGCAATTTTTAATTTCAAAACTTCTGCCTGGAAATTCAATTAAATTTTCAGAAGTATATAAATGAGAATGTAAATGCAGTTTATCAATTTTATAAAAATGTGATATTTCATGGAATGCTCCAGCTTTTAAAATTGCAGCATTGGGTTCAAATAAATATTTTTTTGGTTCAGAATAAGTTGAGATTGCATTGTTATTTAAAGTGAAATTAAAACGTTGCAAATTCTTCTTATTAAAGTTAATTGTTTTAATGCCAATATTTTGAGAATAACCTTTTTCTAATATAAATAACAATTCTTTTACTTCATTTTCAACAGCTACTATGTGTATTTCTTTTACAAATTTTAGTTCATTAATGGCACTTGATATATCTAAAATTGGTGAAATTTTAATAAGGATTTTATTGGTTTTATTCAGTAATAAATCTAAATGTTTAGGAATGTTAGGTAAACAGTCTTCTAATAAAAAAACTTTTCCTTTGGTAT
Source organism: uncultured Flavobacteriaceae bacterium (assembly GCA_963712085.1). GTDB lineage: Bacteria > Bacteroidota > Bacteroidia > Flavobacteriales > Flavobacteriaceae > Lutibacter. The sequence continues at coordinate 218,049 of CAVQGP010000004.1, forward strand.
CATTTCTTCTTGATGGATCACTATAAATCCAATCGAAAATTTTTTCATTGTTTTTTAAAAATTCAATACCGTCGGCATTCAATATTTCAATATTTTTAGTCTTAAATTGCTCAAAATTGTGCGATACAATTTTATATAAATCTTCATTAATTTCACAATATGTTATATTTTTAACTTTTTGTGAAAAATAAAAAGAGTCAACGCCAAATCCTCCGGTTATGTCCAAAAGTGAATTTTCAGCGACTAATTCAGATTTATATTTTGCTGTAATTTCAGAAGAAGTTTGTTCAATGTTTAACTTATTTGGATAGTAAATATTTTTGGCTGAAAACCAGGTTGGTAATTTGTTTTGGCATTTGTTTTTTGCTACTATTTGTTCAGCAATTTCTTGGATAGAAATTCCAATAAATGGACTTCCTTTTAAAATCAGTTTTGTAATAGCTGTTTTTAAATTGTTAGCGATAAAATCTTGTACTTCTTTATTTAAAATATTGATATTCAAAATTATTGGCGACTTAATTCGATTAGCTTTGTAATTGTTTTCCAATTTCTAGTTGTTGCAACTGTTTTTAGTTTTTTTTCAAATAAATTGTTGGTCAGTTTTGTTTTTGCTGACCCGTTTGGCAAGAGTAAGTAAATCCTTTTTTCGGCTAAAATAAATTTATCATCATTATCAACAACAAGTGCTTCAATTTCTGAAATTTTACTTAAATCGGGTGCTGTATTTAATAAACTAACACCTAATTTAGTAATATCTATTTCGGTATTTTTGACAATGAACGGATTGTTGTTAAAAACAGTTTCAAGTTCTTTTTTTGTTAAAACGATCAAATTTAAGGTGTACCCGAATTGTTTTTTAATTGCATCAATAATTGTTTGTTCAAGTTTAATTTTTGAATTTTCAGTTGTATTAAAAATTACATTTCCACTTTGAATATAAGTTGTTACATTTTTAAAACCTTCAATTAAAAACAATTGTTTCAATTCGGTCATTTTTATAATGTTGTTCCCCGAAACATTGATGCCTCTTAAAAGTGCGATATAGGTTTTCATAATTACTATATTTTAAAATGATTGGGTTAAGTTACTAAAAACCAGTTGCTTTGTCATCACCTCTGTAATCGGCACCGCCTTCTAGTTTTCCATTTGGAAGTACTAATATTGCGTCAACTTTTCCAATAATTACAGAGTTTTCCTGCATTATAGAGTACCCTTTTTTTGTTAAACTATCCAATAGATTAGCATCAAATCCGTATGGTTCAAATGTTATAACATCTGGCAGCCATTGATGATGAAAGCGTGGTTTATTAACAGCTTCCTGCATTCCTAAATCAAATTCATATACATTTAAAATAGTTTGTAAAACACTTGTTATAATTGTGCTTCCGCCAGGTGAACCGAGCGACATATATAATTTATTGTTTTTTTCAACTATTGTTGGAGTCATAGAGCTTAACATTCTTTTCTCAGGCTGAATTGAATTTGCTTCAGCACCAATTAAACCATACGAGTTTGGTTCTCCAGGTTTTGAACTGAAATCATCCATCTCATTGTTTAAAAAGAAACCTCCATCAGAAACATAAACTTTAGAACCATAGGCTCCATTTAGTGTTGTAGTGGCCGAAATCGAATTACCAAACTGATCAATAATAGAGTAGTGGGTAGTTTCATCACTTTCATAATTAACAATTTTTCCATGTCCAATTTTGCTTGAAAGTGTTGCTTTTTCCCAAGAAAAATCTTTCATTCTGTTTAAATTATATTTAGATGAAATTAAAGTATCTATTGGGATATTAACAAAATCGGGATCTCCTAAATAAAAAGATCTGTCTGCATATGCTCTTCTTTCAGCTTCTGCAATTAGCTGAATGGTTTTGGTTGAGTTGTGTTTGTAATTAGCAATATTATAAGGTTCAATAGCTTTAAAAATTTGAGCCATACAAATGCCACCACTTGATGGAGGTGACATTGAAATAATTTTTAAATTTTTATAATTGAATGCTATGGGTGTTCTCCATTTGGATTCATAAATTTCTAAATCTTTTTTTGTAATGATTCCTCCTAATTTCTGAACATAATTAACAATCATAGCTGCAATTTCACCTTTGTAAAATCCATCGCGCCCATTGTCTCGAATTATTTCTAATGTTTTGGCTAATTCAGGGTATTTTATAGTGTCGTTTTCTTTCCAATCGGCATCGAAAATTATTTGATGGTCGTTTGCCTGTGAAAAATATTTGCGATAATTGGCTAATCTATCGGCTTGTTTTTTTGTAACAATTACGCCTTTTTTGGCCAAATCAATTGAGGGTTGAATGAGTTCAGAAAAAGGCAATGTTCCAAATTTTTCATGAACTTTAAATAAACCATCTATGGTTCCTGGAATGCCAATAGCCATAGCTCCAATAGTACTTTTGCCAGCGATAATATCTCCATTTTTATCAAGATACATGTTTTTTGAAGCAGCTAAAGGTGCTTTTTCACGGTAATCCAAGGCGCCTGTTTTTCCATTAAAAGTGCGATAAACCATAAAGCCACCACCACCAATATTGCCTGCAAACGGGTATGCAACTGCCAACGCGAGTTCAGTAGCAATCATAGCGTCAAAAGCATTTCCACCTTTTTTTAAAATTGAAATGCCAATTTGTGAAGCTTCATCTCTTGCCGAAACAACCATTGCGCTGTCAGCAATAATTCCAACAATTTTAGTAGAAGAAGGTTTATCAATTGTTTTGGATTTACATTGAATTAGTAAAAAAGGAGCTAAAATTAAAAAGATAATTTTTTTCATTTCAAAAAAAGGTAATCGGTTTTTTCAATTGTAAATTGTTCTAAATCTTTAAAGAAAACATTAAAATCTTTTTCAAATTCATTGTAATTTAAATTCAAATCTTCAATAGCTAAATCCATTTTTGAAATTCCTTTTGTTCTTCGGTTCATTCCTTGTAAAACTTTTTCAATCCCTTCTAATGAAGCATAACTCACGAGCCAGTTATATTCTATCATATATGGCAAAATATGCTGAGCTCTTGTTGGAAAAATTTCAATATTTTCAAGTAAAAAATCATAAGTATTTTTTGCAAATATGCCTAATGGTATTGCTGAATACTGATGCCAGTTTTTTGCTAAAAAATGATCGTATAGAATATCTATTATAACGCCTTTGTAGTGTCTGTATCGTGGATTTAACCTGTTCATACTTATTTTTGTAACAATATGATTGTCGGTGTAGTTATCTATTTCACGATGTAATAAAATACCGATTTGAATTTCTTTAGGATAATCATTGTGTTTTTTACCTTTTACAGCGTCGGCAATAAAATTTCCAATTAGAATGTTTTTATTGCTTTTTGAAAGATATAAATGGGCTAAAAAGTTCATAAGGACTATTTAAAACAATGATACAAAAAAATCCGCTTTTAGCGGATTTTCAAATTTATTATTTTTAGTTGTTTTTAATTATTCAACATTACTGGCATTACCAACATTGTAATAAATTCACCTTCTTCAACACCATCAATTGGTGTTAATATTCCAGCTCTGTTTGGTAAACTCATTTCAATCAACACTTCGTTTGAACTCAAATTGTTTAACATTTCTGTTAAAAAACGAGAGTTAAATCCAATTTGCATATCGTCACCTTGATATTCACAAACCAAACGCTCTTCAGCTTTGTTAGAGTAATCAAGATCTTCTGCAGAAATATTTAATTCAGTTCCTGCCATTTTTAATCTTATTTGATGCGTCGTTTTACTTGAGAAAATAGAAACACGTCTTACAGAATTTAAAAATATTCCTCTTTCAACTGTTAATTTATTAGGATTTTCCTTTGGGATAACTGCTTCATAATTAGGGTATTTACCATCAATTAAACGACATACCAAAACTACATTATCGAAAGTAAATTTTGCATTTGAATTGTTGTATTCAATGGTTACATCACTTTCATTTCCGGCTAAAATTCCTTTTAACAAGTTCAAAGGTTTTTTTGGCATAATAAATTCAGCAGCATCATTAGCAACTACATCAGTTCTTGAATACTTTACTAATTTATGAGCATCAGTAGCTACAAATGTTAATCCATCAGTTGTAAACTGAAAAAACACGCCACTCATTACAGGTCTTAAATCATCATTTCCTGCAGCAAAAATTGTTTTTGATATAGCAGTTGCCAATACATCACCAGGAATAACTGTGCTGCTTGGCGATTCAATAGAAACTGCTTTTGGAAATTCATTTCCATCAAAATAAGCCATATCGTATTTTCCATGACTTGAACTAATTTCAATGGTGTTTTTACCTTCTGTTTTAAAGGTTAAAGGTTGATTTGGAAATGTTTTTAAAGTATCTAGTAAAATACGGGATGAAATAGCTATAGAACCTTCTGATTCTGATTCTACTTCTATACTTGTACTCATAGTTGTTTCAAGATCAGAAGCTGATATTTTTAATTCATTTTGATTTAATTCGAATAAAAAATTATCTAAAATAGGCAACGTATTGCTGCTATTTATAACACCTGATAAAACTTGAAGTTGTTTTAATAATTGACTACTTGATACTATAAATTTCATGTGTAAGAATTTTATTTTTTAAAGTTCCCTTGCAGTTTGCTTCAAATCATTCACTTTGAAAGTATGAAATTAACATGCTAGTTTCAATAAAGCTTATTTTAATTGAATAATTCACAAAGATATTCTAAAAATATTGTTTTAAAAAAGATATTTATTAACAGTCTATTTCCTTTGTGGTAACTGTAAAATATAGCATATTAGCAAGTTAAGAATGCTTAAATAAAAAAGTTATAATTATGTTAATATAGTTATGTTAAAACTTGAACCTATCATATAAATTTTATATTTGTTTATCTAGATTAAAAAAACCAAACTTTAATATGAAGAAATTTTTCACATTTCTAACCCTGTCCATATTTTCCATTTCTATAGTTTTAGCGCAAGCACCTAAAAAGCCTACATCGGGTGATATTTATGAGTCTATTAAAAAATTGAATTTCTTAGGAACAGTGTTATATATTGCCGCACATCCTGATGATGAAAACACCAGACTCATCTCTTATTTTGCTAATAATGTTAAAGCTAGAACAGCTTATTTAAGTATTACCAGAGGTGATGGTGGACAAAATTTGGTTGGACCTGAGATTAGCGAATTATTAGGCGTGATTAGAACTCAGGAATTATTGGCTGCAAGAAGAATTGATGGAGGTGAGCAATTTTTTACCCGTGCAAACGATTTTGGATATTCAAAACACCCTGATGAAACTTTGGAGATTTGGAATAAAGACGAGGTTTTAAACGACGTAGTTGCTGTAATTAGAAAGTTTAAACCTGATGTAATTGTAAATAGATTCAATCATAGAACACCTGGAACTACCCATGGCCATCATACTTCTTCAGCAGTTTTAAGTGTAGAAGCTTATGAATTGGCATCAGAAAAAGATTATAAAACACATTTGGAAAATGATGAAATTTGGAATCCAACAAGGTTGTTTTTTAATACATCATGGTGGTTTTATGGAAGTGAAGAAAATTTTGAAAAAGCAGATAAAACCAATTTATTAACCTTAGATATAGGTACCTATTACCCCAGTAAAGGATTGTCTAATAGTGAGATAGCTTCATTGAGTAGAAGCCAGCATCAGTCTCAAGGATTTGGTAGTACGGGAAGCAGAGGCAGCCAGATTGAATATTTGGAGTTTTTGGAAGGTACATTTCCAGAAAATAAAAATGTATTTGATGGTATTGATACGTCTTGGAAAAGAGTTAAAGGAGGAGATGAAATTGAGAAAGTTTTAATAAATGTTGAAAATAATTTTGATTTTAAAAACCCTTCAACAAGTATTCCTGAATTGTTAAAAGCGTATCAATTAATTAAAAAATTGGATGATGAACATTGGAAAACAATAAAGCTTTCTGAAATTAAAAATATTATTGCTGCTTGTTCCGGATTGTATTTAGAGGCAGTTGCAAATAATTCATCTACTACTCCTGGTGCAAAAAATTCAATTAAAATAGAAGCTATTAACAGAAGTAATGTCAGCATTGAATTGAAATCGGTAATCATAAATCCTTTAAATACTGTTGAAAATAAAAATATAAAACTGGAGAATAATGAGGCTCAATTATTTTCAATGAATATTGAAATTCCATTAGAAATAAATCAAACATTTCCATATTGGTTAAATGAAAAAGGAAGTTTGGGGATGTATCAGGTTTCAAATCCGGATTTAATTAGTTTGCCGGAAACACCAAGAGCTATTTATGCCGATTTTTTATTAGATTTTAATGGAATTTTAATTCCTTTCACAAAAGAAATTGTTTATAAATACAATGATCCTGTGAAAGGGGAAATATACCAACCTTTTGAAGTTTTACCTGAAATTTCTGCTTCTTTTAAAGAGAAAGTATATATTTTTTCAGATAATAATCCTCAAAAAATTAGTGTTAAGGTAAAATCGGTAAAAGATAATTTAAAAGGAAATTTAACATTGTGTTTTCCAGAAAACTGGACAGTTTCTCCAATAAATTATGAATTTAATTTGACTCAAAAAGGTGAAGAAAGAAGTTTTGAATTTGAAGTTTTTCCACCAGAAAATCAATCTGAAGGGTTTATATCACCAATTATTACAATTGATGATAAAACCTATACGAGCGAATTGATTGAGATTGATTATAGTTACATCCCTTTTCAGTCGGTAATAATGCCTTCAGAGGCAAAAATAGTTAGACTAAATATTGAGAAAAAGGGAAAATTAATAGGTTATATTCAAGGCGCCGGAGATGTTATTCCAACAAGTTTACGTCAAATAGGTTATACTGTTGTTGAATTGAAAGATGATGATATTACACCTGAAAAATTGTCTAATTTTGATGCTGTTATTTTAGGAATAAGGGCTTATAATACCAATGACCGTGCTAAGTTTTATCAAAAGTATTTGCACAATTATGTTGAAAATGGAGGAACTTTAATTGCACAATACAATACCAATTCTAGATTAAAAGTTGATGAAGCCGCTCCTTATTCAATTAAGTTGTCGCACGATAGAGTTACCGATGAAAATTCGGAAGTAAGAATTATCAATCCAACTCATGAGTTGCTAAACTTTCCAAATAAAATTGTTGAAAGTGATTTCAATGGCTGGGTCCAAGAACGTGGTTTGTATTTTCCAAATGAATGGGATTCAAAATTTGAAACTATCATAAGTATGAATGATAAAGGAGAATCACCTAAAGATGGAAGTTTATTGGTTGCTAAATATGGAAAAGGAAACTTTATTTATACGGGTTTAAGCTTTTTTAGAGAATTGCCAGCAGGAGTTCCGGGTGCTTATAAATTGTTTGCAAATATGATTTCAATAGGAAAAAACAAGGTGGAAAAGCCAATAAAAAACTAATATGGAAAAACCAAAATATATTTGGAAAAAAGAATATTCTGTTGTTTTAATAGTGAATGCAGTTTATATTTTGTTGTTTTATTTACTAATGAATTTATACGCATAATATGCAGCAAATAGACTGGATTGTACTTATTGGAACTTTGTTGTTTATTGTTTCATACGGGGCATATAAAACAAAAGGAAGTAAAAATGTAGACGACTATATTAAGGGTGGAAGTGAAGCCAAGTGGTGGACTATAGGTTTGTCTGTTATGGCAACTCAAGCCAGTGCAATTACATTTTTATCTACTCCAGGTCAAGCATTTCACAGTGGAATGGGATTTGTGCAGTTTTATTTTGGATTGCCAATAGCAATGGTGGTAATTTGTTTGGTTTTTATTCCAATTTACCATCGGTTAAAAGTTTTTACAGCCTATGAATATTTAGAAACGCGATTCGATTTAAAAACCAGAAGTTTAGCTGCTATGTTATTTCTAATTCAGCGAGGTTTATCTGCTGGAATTACCATTTTTGCACCTGCCATCATTTTATCGGCTGTTTTGGGTTGGGATTTAACTACATTAAATATTGTTATAGGTGTTTTAGTAATTATTTATACAGTATCTGGAGGCACAAAGGCGGTTAGTGTCACTCAAAAACAACAAATGGCAGTGATTTTTGTTGGAATGTTTGTGGCGTTTTATTTAATTGTAAGTTATTTACCTCATGATATTTCATTTTCTAAGGCACTGAAAATTGCAGGAGCAAGTGGTAAAATGGACATCTTAGATTTCTCTTTTAATTTAGATAATCGTTATACTTTTTGGAGTGGAATTATTGGTGGAAGTTTTCTGGCACTTTCATATTTTGGAACAGATCAAAGTCAGGTGCAACGCTATTTGTCTGGAAAATCAGTAAAGGAAATGCAACTTGGACTTATTTTTAATGGTTTGTTAAAAGTGCCCATGCAGTTTTTTATTTTATTGGTTGGTGTTATGGTTTTTGTGTTTTATCAGTTCAATGCTTCTCCATTAAATTTCAATCCAGCGGCAACTAAAATTGTTGAAAATTCTGAATATGCGAAAGCATATAAAGTATTGGAAACTAAACATCAGGAAATAGAATTTTTGAAAGCCAATACAAATTTAAAATATGGTAATAATTTAAATAATCCAGTCTTAGTTGATGAAATCAAGGCAATAAATTTGTTGGAAATTGAGAATAGAGAACAAGCGAGAGATTTGATTAAAAAAGCGGATGTAAATGCGGAAACAAATGATAAAGATTATGTGTTTATACATTTTATTTTAAACAATTTGCCAAGAGGATTGATTGGTTTGTTACTTGCTGTAATTTTATCGGCAGCAATGTCAAGCACTGCATCAGAGTTAAATGCTTTGGCTGGTACAACAGCTATTGATTTATACAAGCGAAATGTTAAAGGAGAAAAAACCGAAGCGCATTTTGTGAAAGCTTCAAAGTGGTTTACTTTGGCTTGGGGAATTATTGCCATTTCAGTGGCTTCAATTGCCAATTTGTTTGATAATTTAATTCAGTTGGTGAATATAATAGGTTCCATATTTTATGGAAATGTATTGGGGATTTTCTTACTGGCATTTTTTATTAAATATGTTAAAAGCAATGCGGTTTTTATTGCTGCCCTTATTACGCAAGTAGTTGTAATTATTGGCTATAAGTTTGATTGGATGCCTTATTTATGGTTAAATTTATTTGGATGTGCTTTGGTTATGGGTATTGCAATTTTAATTCAATCAATAACTAAAAAAGATTTAAAACCTGCATAAAAAGAAAGAGACCGTCTTTTCAGACAGTCTCTTTTCAAAATTATTAATTCTGCTATTATTTTACAGGAATTTCAATTCTTGCAGTTTCCCAAGCAAAATTTATTCCATCTTCATCAACTGAATAGGTTAAAACTTCTTGATTTTTGTTTTCAAATTCTGGCTTGATATTTAATCTTAACAAATCATTTTCTTGACTGTATTTACTTGAACCCCAAGCATCATTTTTATTGCTAAAAATAATTGTCCAATCTTCATTTTCATTTGGAATTATAAAAAAACCATATTTTCCAGCTGGAATTGCAGTTTCGTTAATTGTAACAGCTGAACTAAATGAAATTGTTGTATTTTCATTGGCGCCAGCTCTCCATACTTTTCCGTATGGTACAAGTGAACCCCAAATGGTTCTATCTTTAACGCTAGGAGCACCAAAGTCAATGTCAATAGTTACATCTCCAGTTTTACCTGTGGCTTGTGTTCTGGGACTAACCTGAGCAAAAGTTACTGTTGTAATAAGCAGTAAAATAAGTGTGATTGTTATATTTGTTCTCATTATTTTGACCATTCAGCAATTGATTCTTTATTCATTTTTACATAATCTGCATTTCCAGCTTTTTCAGCACTTGCCAAAGATTTTTTTGCAGTTGCAATTGCGCCAGCCTTATCACCCATTTCTGCTTGAATTAAACTCATTCTTCTTAAATACCAGAATGCAGGATTGTCACCTTCACATGCTTTTTTAATCCATGTTAATGCCTGATTTAAATCTTTTCCTTCTGATTGATAATAAGTTGCAGCTTGAAAATAATCATTTTTTGATGGGCCAGCCATTATGGTTTCTATACTTTTTGAGGCAATTTTATCAGTAGGAACTTCAAACTTTACCCCAACATAAATGTTATCCCACATTAATCCTAAAACTGCTGAACCAGAAGTTAAATCATCAAAATTCATTGTGAAAGATTCTATTTTGGCTTCAATAACATATGCTTCTACGGTTGTTTTTGCAGCTACTTTACTTTCGTCCCAAGTTTGTGGATTTCCCCAGTTGTTTGAATCACTGTAAAAAATTACTTCCCAAGTTTTTTCATTAGGAATGGTGTAAATAGCGTAAGTTCCTTTATTTAATTCTTGGCCATTAATTGTTACATTATCACCAAAAGTGATTTTTGTATTTGCATTGGCACCAGTTCTCCATACCTGGCCATAAGGTACTAAATCTCCAAAAATAGTTCTTCCTTTCATTGCAGGACGAGAATATTCTAAAGTAACATCGGTAAGTCCAACTACTTGTTCAATTTTAGAAAAAGGACTAGGTTGTGGTGTTTTAATTTGTGCATTTACTGCTGAAGAAATTCCAACAATAAAAAATAGAATACATAATTTTTTTAACATAATAGTAAATTTAAGTTTAAAAACAAATATAAGATATATTAAAGCCTTCTTTTTGAAGAGCTATAAATTTAACAATTATTTAAGAAGAAAATAATACTTGCTTATTGAAACCGCTTCTTTCTTAAATAGTTAAAAATGAGACCGAAAAGGGTTAGTATTATTAAAGGAAAAATTATATTTATCAACTGCCATTTGCCAGATTCTTGAAATGCTTTTTCCTTGTTTAAAAATTCAATTTTAACCGTTTTTGAACGAATGTTTATTAAGCCGGTATCGTCTAATAAAAAACTAACCGAATTCAATAAAAATTCTTTGTTTCCAAAACGTTGATTTGTCCATTTGTCAACACCTAATTCAAGCGGTTGACCTTTTGAGATTTCGTTGGCAATAAGATCTCCATCGGCAATTACAATCATTTTATTTTGCTTGCTAATGTTTTTATGTTCAGTGTTATAAGGTTTTATACGGCCAGTGTAGGCTGATTTAAATTCACCTTCCAATAAAATTGCCAATGATTTATTTCCATCACTGAAATTTGTTTGATCAGCTTGTTTTGCAATTGATTTTAATGAAATTATGGTTGGTGTTCCTTCTGGTTTTGAAAGTTGAGAACTTTGTAAAAGAACTGTTTTTTGAATGTTGTTTTTTAAGGTGTCTATACTGTTGGTGAATTTAAAATTAACAGCTTCAATATTGTTGTTGATAGCATGGTTATTTTGAGAATTTACCAAAGGAAAATATTGCCATGAAAAAGAATTGAATTGTGTTTGGTTTCCAACATTTCCTGTTGCCAAAGGAATTTCGGAGCTGGATAAATCAGTTATTAAATCGTAATTGATACGAATGCCATAATTAAAAAATAAATCTGTTAAACCTAAATCTCGTGGAAAGGCAAGAGCCTCTCCAGTATACATTAAGCTGTCTAATTCGGCTTGAACATTGTCAATTAACCACAACGTTTTACCACCATTCATAATAAACTGATCCAGTGTAAATTTTTCTTCTTCCGAAAATTTTTCAGTCGGTTTTGCTATTATTGCTAAATCAAAGTTTAAAATACTTTTTAATGTGCTTTGTGGTTGTTTTTCAACTGAATCTAATGTGAAAGGAGCAAGGTGATAATATTGGTTTATGGAGCGCAAAAAGTCTTCAAGATAAATATCATCCAATTCACCATTTCCTTTAATAATGGCAATTTTTTTAGACTTTTCAGATGTTACTTTATAAATGGCATTTGAAAAAGCATACTCTAAATTTTGTATAGAACTTTCTAATTGCTGGTCTTGTGAGTTTGAAAAAATATCTTTTAATAAAGAAACATTTTCAGTTTTGTTTTTATATTGTACAACAGCCCATGGAAAAATTACAATTTCAGATAATTTTCCATTTTCCTGAACTTGTAAATTACTTGGATCTAAACCTTGGTTAATTAATTCCTGTCCTATATCTTCAGGGTTTACAAATCTAAACTGAATTTTTTTATTGACAGCTTTTAACTCTTCTAAATGCAATTTAGTTTCTGTTTGAAGTCGTTTAAATTCTGCAGGAAAATCACCCTGTAAATAAACTTTTATGGTAATAAAATCTTCAATATTATCAACAATTGATGTAGTTGCTACTGATAGCGTATAACGACGATCCTCAGTTAAATCAAAACGTTTGTAAAATTTGGATCCCAGAAAATTTATAAGCAACAAGCCAATAAAAACAAACAGTATATTCGAATACTTAATCTTCATTTTGTATTCTGAATTTAGTTAAAAATAAAAATAAAAAGGTAACCGAAATAAAGTAAATCAAATCGCGAGTATCTATTACTCCCTTACTAATACTATTGAAATGTTCATTCATTCCAAATTGTTGTATGATAAAATCAAAATTTCCAATGATTGTTGTTTTTGAAATAGCTTCAAAACCATAAAATAGTATGAACGAAATAAGAACTGCAATTATAAATGAAACAATTTGATTTTTAGAAATGGTTGATGAAAAAACCCCAACCGCCGTATAAGAACTGGCTAAAAATAACAAACCAATAAATGAACCAAAAGTAGTTCCAAAATGGATATTACCTATTGGGTTTCCTAAATGATAAATACTATAAATGTATATCAGCGTTGGTAAAATGGCTAAAATAACCAAAGTAAATGCTCCTAAATATTTTCCAATAATTAATTGCCAGATTGTGATGGGTTTGGTTTTTAAAATTTCAATAGTTCCAGTATTAATTTCATCTGAAAAGCTGCGCATTGTTATGGCTGGAATTAAAAAAGTAAATATCCAGGGTGCTAAAAAAAAGTAACTGTTTAAATCTGCAAAACCAGCATGCAAAATATTAAAACTACTTTCAAAAACCCATAAAAACAAACCATTTACAACCAAATAAACAGCAATAACCAAATATGCAATTGGTGAAGAAAAAAAGGAATTTAATTCTTTTTTTAAAATGGAAATCATTGTTGTAAATCTTTTATTTGTTTATTCTTTTAATCGTATTATAAATTAAGCTTCAATAAGTTAATGTTACAAATTAAAACGTTAACTACATAATTTTTACTTTTACTTAATTACTTATAGCTGTTTTTTTTAATTCAAACTTTCAACTTTATCAACACTCCATGCTTCAGGTTTGGCATTGAACATTGTTTTTGTTTTCGCCCAAACGTTTTTAAAAAGTTCTGAGTTTCTGTATTGTTCTAAATGTTTTTCAGATTCCCAATAACTATAAGTAAAAAATGTAGCAGTATTGTTTTTGTCGCGATATAATTCTAATAAATTACAACCATTAAAATTTCTAATTTTCTCTTTATTGTTGTTGAAATTTTCCAAAAATGATTCAATTTTTGACGCTTCAAAACTCATTTTCACAATTCGTATAAACATATTTTGGTAAATTTTAGCTAAATTTTATTGAAACTACATCTCTGTAATTAAGACCTAAAAGTGAAGAAGCGCCTCCAACAGTATTTAAATTACTTCTGTACATTGCAATTTCCAAATAATTTGCGGAATTAAAAATAGCCATTCTACTTCCGTCTTTTTGACGTTGCTCTTTTGGCACTGTAAAATCTACAATATCACTATACCTATTGTTTATTTTAGTAAAAACATATTTGTTTGCAATTACTTCAAAATTACGACTCTTTCCAACTTCCTGAAATAATTTTTTACTAATATTACAAATAGAATTCCCATAATTATCAACATAAATTACATTTCCAAAAATGGTTTTGTTATCACTTGAAATAGTAGGTTGTAATTCTATAATTTTTGTATATTCTGGAATAATTTTTCCGATTACTTCTAAAGTACCGCCACGCGCTATATGGCAAGCAACCTTTACAAAAACATCTAAAACCGGAAAACTAGTTTCAATTCTATCGTGAATATTTATTTCTACAATTTTCTCAGGTTTAATTTCTGAAGCCAATAATGAAATAACGCCATTGTCTGGACAAATAAAATAATGATTGTCTAAAAACAAAGCAATGTGTTTATTTTCAATGTTTAATTCAGAATCTACACCAATAATATGAATGCTGCCTTCAGGGAAACTTTTATAAGCATTTTTTAAAATATAAGCAGTTTCTGTAATGTTGAAGGGTGATATTTGATGCGAGATATCAACAATTCGGGCATCCGGTAATTCACTGTAAATAGTGCCTTTTATGGCACCAACAAAGTGATCTTTTATTCCAAAATCAGTAGTTAATGTAATTATCGACATAAATGAGGTGCGCGAATTTTTAAAATAGCAATTTTAAACCCTTAATAAAATGTTTAAAACTTATTGACTAAGGTTTAAATTTTGTTATTAGATATATTAAATTTGTTATGCAAATCTAATCAATTAATCGGTTATTTTAAATACAATTATTATTTAAACTTAATACTTTAATCATTTGAACGAACGCCTGATTGAACTAACTGAGATTAATCCAAATGACTTATTTGGTGCTCAAAACTCTAATTTAGAAATTTTACAAAAATATTACCCAAAACTTAAAATAGTTGCACGCGGCAATAATTTAAAAGCATTTGGTGAGCCTGAAATTTTAGACGAATTTGAAAAACGTTTGGAGATGTTGATTAAATACTTCAACAAGTACAATAAACTAGACGAAAATAGTATTGAACATATTTTATCATCAAACGGGAATGATCAAAAAAATGCAAAGTTGAACGATGATGTTTTGGTACATGGCGTTAGTGGTAGACTTATCAAAGCTCAAACCATTAATCAGCGTAAAATGGTTGAAAAAATGGCAAAAAATGACATGCTTTTTGCTATTGGACCTGCCGGGACAGGAAAAACCTATACAGCGGTTGCATTGGCAGTAAAAGCTTTGAAAGAAAAGGAGGTAAGAAGAATTGTTTTAACCAGACCAGCGGTAGAATCAGGTGAAAATTTGGGTTTTTTGCCTGGAGATTTGAAAGAAAAATTAGATCCTTACATGCAACCTTTATACGATGCATTAAGAGATATGATCCCTTTTGAAAGGTTAGATTCATATATTGAAAAAGGAATTATTGAAATTGCACCTTTGGCATTTATGCGAGGAAGAACTTTAGATAACGCTTTTGTAATTTTAGATGAAGCCCAAAATACAACTCATAACCAAATGAAAATGTTTTTAACACGTATGGGTAAAAGTGCTCGGTTTGTGATTAATGGAGATCCTGGACAAATAGATTTACCAAGACGTCAGATTTCAGGTTTAAAAGAAGCAATGTTAACTTTAAAAGATATTAAAGGAATTGCATTTGTGTATTTTGATGATAAAGATGTTATTAGACATAGATTGGTAAAAGAAATAATTTCAGCATATAAAAACCTTGAAGTAGGAGATGAATAGGTAAATTATCAAATAAAAATCCATTTTTTAAGAATAACATAATTACAGCGTAAACAATTACAATACAATGAGCAATACAATTAACAATACCAATTTCAATTTCCCAAACCAAGTATCGGTTTACAAAGGAAAAGTTAGAGAAGTTTACAATATTAATAATGAATTATTGGTTATGATTGCCTCAGACAGGCTTTCAGCTTTTGATGTGGTAATGCCAAAACAAATTCCGTTTAAAGGGCAAATTTTAAATCAAATTGCTGCAAAAATGATGGAAGCAACCAAAGATATTGTTCCAAACTGGATTTTAGCAATCCCTGATCCAAATGTTGCCATTGGTTATATGTGTACGCCTTTTAAAGTTGAAATGGTAATTCGCGGTTATTTATCGGGTCATGCAGCGCGTGAATATAAACTTGGAAAAAGAATGTTGTGTGGCGTTCCAATGCCAGAAGGAATGAAAGAAAACGATAAGTTTCCTGAACCAATAATTACACCATCTACAAAAGCTGATAATGGAGCGCATGATGAAGATATTTCAAGAGAAGCTATTTTGTCAAAAGGAATTGTTTCAAAAGAAGATTATGAAGTTTTAGAAAAATACACAAGAGCTTTATTCAAAAAAGGAACTGAAATTGCTGCAGAACGTGGTTTAATTTTGGTTGATACAAAATATGAATTTGGAAAAACTAAAGATGGTAAAATTGTATTGATTGATGAAATTCATACACCAGATTCTTCTCGATATTTTTATGCAGATGGTTATGAAGAAAGACAGGCAAAAGGTGAAGCTCAAAAACAATTATCGAAAGAGTTTGTTCGCCAATGGTTAATTGCAAACGGATTTCAAGGATTAGAAGGACAAAAAGTGCCTGAAATGAGTGAAGAAAAAATCAATGAAATTTCAGAAAGGTACATTGAATTATATGAAAAAATTACGGGAGAAACTTTTGTAAAATCTGATGTTAGTAATATTTCAGAAAGAATAGAAAAAAATGTACTTTCATTTTTGAATAAATAAAAAAGTAAAGGTTTTAAAATCGTTTAAATTCTTGTCGTTACTATTCTTTAGTTTGGCAAGAATTTTTATTTTAAATTATTTTTTCTTGAATGTTTTAATAATTTCTAAAACTTCATTCCTTCCTGAATCTGAAATGTTTAACCATTTTAAAGCATTTTCTTCTGTTGAAAATATTTCAACTTGTTGTGTCAAATCTTCCAGCATTAATTTATAAATGGTTGTTGAAACAACTTGATTTGGAGTATTTGTAATAAAAGCAATTTTTCGTTTCCCAAGAGATTGAGATCTGCTTTTTAAAAAATTAATAAATTGACTTATATCATTTGGTGTTGTATCGAATTTTACATTTTTAAAATGTATGAAATGATTTAAATTCGCTTTAAAATTTTTATTGTTTATCAAGTCTTTTTTAAATTCAATATAATTTTCGGCTGTTAAAATACCACTGTGAAATTCTAGCACGAGATTGTTTTCTGAAAGTATTGTATAATTGCTTTTTAAGGTAGACATAACAAAACCAATTTGTTCAAAATTACAAAAAAAAGTCCCAAAGAATAAACTTTGGGACGTTAAGAATTTGATATATTTAGGTAAAAATTATTTTTTCTTTTTTTGTTTTTCCTGTTGTTCCTGAGCTTGTTTCATAGCCTCATTTAAACGTTTTCTAAATTTACCTTCTTTTTTAGGTTTCAATTTATTTACCTGAATTTGAGCATGAATTTTATCTTCATCAATAATATAATGCTTAATAACCAACATAATAACAATGGTTAATAAGTTAGATACAAAGTAGTATAAACTTAAACTACTTGCATACATATTAAAGAAAACCAACATCATTACTGGAGATAAATACATCATCATTTTCATCATTTTTTGCATATCGGGCATTCCTTCTTGTTGTGGAGCCATATTCATTTGTTGACTTTGACTCATTCTCATATAAAAGAAAATTGCTACTGATGCTAAAATTGGAAATAAACTAATGTGAGATCCATACATTGGAATGTTAAAAGGAAGTTCAAATACAGAATCATAGGCCGATAAATCATCTGCCCATAAAAATCCTTTTTGACGCAAATCTATATTTGAAGGGAAAAACCTGAACAAAGCAAAGAAAACAGGCATTTGTAACAATGCAGGAATACAACCAGCAAGTGGACTTACACCAGCTTTACTTTGTATTGCCATTGTTTCTTGTTGGCGTTTCATGGCATTTTCTTTTCCAGGTAAACGTTTGTTTATTTCTTCCATTTCTGGACGAAGAACTTTCATTTTTGCACTTGACAAGTATGATTTGTAAACCAATGGCGACATTATAATTCTTACCACAATTGTTAGTAGAATAATAATTAAACCATAATTACCTATAAAGCCTTGTAATAAATTGAAAATTGGAATAAAAACAACCCTGTTAATAAATCCGAAAATTCCCCAACCAAGATTTACAATTTCCTTAATGTTTCTATCATATTTTTTAAGAATTTGATAATCATTTGGTCCAATATACCAATTCATGTTGTAGTTAAATTCACCACCTTCAAGCGCTAAAGGTGCTTTTAAAGCAAATGCTTTAGTGAAAGTAGTATCAACTTCTTCATCTTCAGCCAACGTTAATGAAGTTAATTTTGCAGTTTTAAATGCTTCGTCAGTAATTAAAATTGAAGAGAAAAAATGTTGTTTAAAAGCAACCCAGTTTACATCATTTTCTTCAGCGTCATCTTCGCCTCCAACAGATAGATAATCAATATCTTCGTCACCTTTCTCATAATACATTTCAGTTTGTTGGTTTTCGTAACGAATACTTTTTTCGTGACGGAAACTCTCCAAACTCCAATCTAGTGTTATTGGCTGATTTGAATTAATAGATGAACTTAAGCCTTGAGATTGCACATTGAAATCTACCATATAGGTGTTAGGTTTCATCACATAACGATACTCTAAATATTGATTATTTGAAACTTTCAACTTCATAGAAAGTACCTGATCATCACCTTCTTGAGTTAAAGTTGGTTCAAAAAGTAAGTCTTTAGTATTTAAAGTTCTATTGTCAGCAGTTCCAAAATTAATGTTAAAAGAAGCATTGTTTTCTTTTATCATATATAATGGTAACGAATCGTAAGTAACAAAATTTTTAATTAAAGCTTCTTTAATTTGTCCACCTTGGTTTGAAATAACAAGTTTAAGTACCTCATTTTCCAAAACTGTTTCAGCATTGGTTAAGGTTGCAGAATATGCAAATGAACCTAATTGTGCCTGAGCCTGTAATAAAGAAACTGAATCGGTTACTTGTATGGTATTTTCTGAAGTATTGTCAAAATTGGCAGTAGCAGTTTTTTCTTCAATTGCCTTTTCTTCTTGTTCTGTTTGTGCTTTTTTCTCTGCAGCTATTTCTTCAGGTGTAGGTTGGTTGGTGTACATCCACCATATCATAATAGCTCCTAATAAAACAAAACCTATTAATGAGTTGAAATCGAATTTTTTTTCTTCCATGTGATTGTTTAAAATGTCAATTTGTCATTTGCTTCTTAAGTAGATTTTAAAAAGCCCGACAAATGTACTAAATGTATTTTTAAATGTTGATTTTTATTAATGAATGTAACTAACGCAAAGAATGTTCCAAACAAGCTTTTACAAAATCAACAAATAATGGATGTGGATTTAGTACAGTACTTTTATATTCTGGATGGTATTGAACACCAATAAACCAGGGTGTGACGGAATTTCAATAATTTCAACCAAATCGGTTTTTGGATTTAAACCAGTGGCAATCATTCCTGCCTTTTCAATTTGCGCCAAATATGTACTGTTAAATTCATATCGATGTCTGTGACGTTCACTAATTAATTCTTTTTTATAAATATTCTTAACAATACTTTTTTCTGTTAACTCACAATCCCAAGCACCCAAACGCATGGTTCCACCTTTATTGGTAATGTTTTTTTGATCTTCCATTAAATCAATAACTGGATGTGGTGTTTCGCCATTCATTTCAGTTGAATTAGCATCTTTTAAACCTAAAACATTTCTTGCAAATTCAATTACTGCCATTTGCATTCCTAAACAAATTCCAAAAAATGGAATGTTGTTTTCACGAGCATATTTTACTGCTTCAATTTTACCTTCAATTCCTCTTTCACCAAAACCTGGAGCAACTAAAATTCCATTTAAGTGTGTTAATTTTCTTGGAACATTGTCTGTTGTTAAGTCTTCTGAATGTATCCAGATTAATATTTACTTTAACTTCATTTTCAGCTCCGGCATGTATAAATGCTTCTAAAATAGATTTGTAGGAATCCTGAAATTCAACATATTTCCCAATCAAACCAATTTCAATGGTATTCTTTGGATTTTTGAACTTTGTTAAAAATTGATTCCAAATTTTTAATTCAGGTTGTTTGTCTTGCCAAGTTGCAATTTTTTCAAAACCACTTTATCCAAGCCTTGTTCTAGCATCAAATTAGGAACATCATAAATGGTAGAAGCATCAATAGATTGAATAACTGCTTCTTTAACATTACAAAACAAAGCCAATTTACTCTTAAATCTAGTCAGAAATTTCATGTTCGGTTCTACAAACTAAAATATCTGGCCTTACACCACTTTCCATTAAAGTTTTACACTGAATGTTGAGTTGGTTTTGTTTTTAATTCACCAGCAGCCGCTAAATAAGGAACCAATGTTAAATGAATTACAATAGCATTATCATCACCTAAATCCCAAAGTAATTGACGTACAGCTTCAATATAAGGTAAGGATTCAATATCGCCAACCGTTCCACCAATTTCTGTAATTACAATATCATATTCGCCTGATTTCCTAAAATTGAATACGATGTTTTAATTTCATCAGTAATGTGTGGAATTACTTGAACCGTTTTTCCTAAAAACTCACCTCTGCGCTCTTTTTCAATAACCGATTGGTAAATTCTACCGGTCGTAACATTGTTCGCCTGAGAAGTTGGAATGTTTAAAAAACGCTCATAATGACCTAAATCCAAATCGGTTTCAGCACCATCATCGGTAACATAACATTCACCATGTTCATATGGATTTAAAGTTCCCGGATCAATATTAATGTAAGGATCTAATTTTTGAATGGTTACGAGTAGCCTCTTTGCTTGTAATAATTTTGCTAATGAAGCGGCGATAATTCCTTTTCCAAGTGAAGAAGTTACGCCTCCAGTTACAAAAATATATTTGGTGTTTTTCATTATCCGTAGGTTTGGGCAAAAGTACTAAAGCTATTTTAGTTGACAAAAGGAAAGTTAAAAACTTTAAAAGTAAATATACAATTGCAAATATCTTCTAAAATTATCTTCAATTTTAGAATTGTTTTTGGCTATAAAACAACTATTATTTTTATAAATAAAAATCTTCTTATTGATGTGAAATTTTAAAATTCCTGAATGCTAAAATCTGCAAAAAGTACTTTTTCATCTCTTAAACTGGCTTTATCACTTAAACTTCTATAAATGCCCCATTTTGGTCTAATAAAACTTGCGCCAGTTTTCCACATTCTAATCGATTTGTTTTTATAACTTAACAAAGTCTTACCATTGTCTACCCTTGTTATTAAAATAGTATATTGCCCAATACCTAATTCTCCATAAACCACTGTTTCAACAACTTCAACCCAATTTCCTTTAAATGGAGTTAAATCAACTTGTTCTAAAGTGCTTTGTGAAGTATTTGCAGCATAACGAAGTTCTAATTTATCCGGTGAACCTTTTCTTGTTGAAAGCGTAAACAGCGGCATTCCTTCTTCAGGTCCATCAACTCCTTTTAATTGATGAATGTGTGTAAAGCCTTTTGAAGGCTGAAAACCGGCATCTAACTTGAATTTCCATTTGTAGGTAACTTTTTCATTTTTAATACCCAGAAGATTATCTGGAGATCCTCCAAATGTTTTAATTTCATTTCTTTGTCGGTCAAATTTCTGACACCGGTCGTTATCAGGTGTGGTATGAATATGAAACCTAAAAACATATTTATTTAATTGTTTGTCAAAAATTTGGTCTATATGTTTTCCAAAATCAAGATGATTACAATCTGGCGTTTCAACACCATCTTTTCCTGGCGTTAAAATTGAATTGATTAATTCATAAGTATCACTAGTTCCATTGGCTTCTAATAAGGTTTGAGCCACAGTAACTTGAATTGTAAAACAAAATAGAATAATAAGAATAATTGGTTTTTTCATTTTTATTTTATGGGGGTGTAAATAAATATGTTACTTATTTTTTTTATTTCTAATCATAGCCTCTAACATATCCCACATTTCATCTGGAATAGCTTCAAGCATGTTAAACTCGCCTGCACCTTTTAGCCATTCACCGCCATCAATAGTAATTACTTCACCATTAATATAGGCCGAAAAATCACTCATTAAATAGGCAGCTAAATTTGCCAATTCTTGATGTTCCCCAACTCTCCCAACAGGGACTTTCTTTGTCATATCAAATTTATTTTTCAAATCGCCAGGTAATAATCTGTCCCAAGCGCCTTCAGTAGGAAAAGGGCCAGGAGCAATAGCATTCGAGCGAATTCCATATTTAGCCCATTCAACGGCTAATGAGCGCGTCATGGCCAATACACCTGCTTTTGCAGTAGCTGATGGTACTACATAAGCCGAACCTGTCCAAGCATAAGTAGTTACAATATTTAATATGGTAGATTTTGGTTGTTTAATATCAATCCAGTGTTTGCCAAAAGCCAGTGTAAAGTTTTTACTTCCTTTTAAAACAATATCTATAATGGTATCGAAGGCATTTGCCGATAATCGTTCTGTTGGACTAATAAAGTTCCCGGCAGCATTGTTTAGTAACCCGTCAACCTTTCCAAAAGTTTTCAAAGTTGCTGCTAAAACAGCTTCAACTTCATTATAATTTCTAACATCACATGGTATTGGAAGCACTTTTCCGCCTGTTTTTTCTTCTAATTCAACTTTTACTTTTTCTAATTTTTCAAAATTTCTAGAAGTAATTACAACATGAGCGCCAAGTTCTAAAAAATAAGTTGACATTGCTTTTCCTAAACCACTACCGCCTCCAGTAACTACAATTACCTGATTTTTAAGGCTATCTTCTTTTAACATTGGTTTCTGATACATAATTATGGTTATTTTATGATGTATAAATGTATGTATTTTTTCAAATTACCACTTTAAATTATTATTTTTTATTTTTTTTATTATTCTATTTGTCAAACACAAAAGTAATTGTATATTTGCCAACGCTTTTAAGGAGACGATTTCTTAATAAAGCATCATAAAAAGAAACACGATTTTTAAAGATTTTTGTAATGAGTAAAAGAACTTATCAGCCTTCAAAAAGAAAGAGAAGAAATAAACACGGATTTAGAGAGCGTATGGCTTCTGCAACTGGTAGAAAAGTTTTAGCTAGAAGAAGAGCTAAAGGAAGAAAGAGAATTAGTGTTTCTTCAGATCCGAGACCAAAAAAATAATGAAACAATAGTTTTATATATAAGGTGTTACTTTTAACTAGTAACACCTTTTTTTATGATTTTTTAATAAGTTTTGAAAACTTATTTTTATAGAAAAATGAATTTTATAGATATTTACCAAATTATTTTTTAATACTAACAAATGCCAAAAAACAAAAAGATTAAGTCGATTTTAATAATAGGTTCAGGTCCAATTATTATAGGTCAAGCCTGTGAGTTTGATTATTCTGGATCTCAAGCAATTAGATCATTAAAAGAAGAAGGAATTGAGGTTACTTTAATCAATTCAAATCCAGCAACAATTATGACCGATCCGTCGTTGGCGGATAATGTTTATTTGTTGCCTTTAACAACTAAATCTATAATTAAAATATTAGAGTTACATCCAAACATTGATGCTGTTTTACCAACAATGGGTGGACAAACAGCGTTAAATTTATGTATTGAAGCTGATGATAAAGGCATTTGGAAAGACTATAATGTTGACTTAATTGGAGTTGATATTGCAGCCATTAATATCACTGAAGACCGAGAGCAGTTTAGAAAATTAATGATTGAAATTGGAATTGGACAGGCACCATCAACAACGGCAAATTCATTTTTAAAAGGTAAGGAAATTGCACAGGAATATGGCTACCCATTGGTAATTAGACCATCGTTTACTTTAGGTGGTTTTGGAGCTTCAATTGTTTATAAAAAAGAAGATTTTGACGACGCTTTAAGTCGTGGTTTAGAAGCGTCTCCGATACATGAAGTAATTATTGACAAGGCCTTAATGGGTTGGAAAGAATACGAATTGGAATTGTTAAGAGATAGTAATGATAATGTTGTAATAATCTGTACCATTGAAAATATGGATCCAATGGGAATACATACCGGGGATTCCATTACTGTTGCGCCTGCAATGACTTTAAGCGATACTACTTTTCAACGTATGCGTGATATGGCCATTTTAATGATGCGTTCAATTGGTGATTTTGCAGGAGGTTGTAACGTTCAATTTGCTGTTAGTCCCGATGAAAAAGAAGATATTGTTGCCATAGAAATCAACCCACGTGTTTCACGTTCCTCAGCGCTGGCTTCAAAAGCAACAGGTTATCCAATTGCAAAAATTGCAGCAAAGTTAGCTTTGGGTTATCAGTTAGATGAATTGAACAATCAAATTACCAAAACTACTTCTGCTTTATTTGAACCTACATTAGATTATGTTATTGTAAAAATACCACGTTGGAATTTTGACAAATTTGAAGGAGCCGACAGAACTTTAGGTTTACAAATGAAATCTGTGGGTGAAGTAATGGGTATTGGAAGATGTTTTCAGGAAGCATTACACAAAGCAACACAATCGCTTGAAATAAAACGTAATGGATTGGGTGCCGATGGGAAAGGAGAGAAAAACTATGATACCATTATTCAAAAACTTACATATGCCAGCTGGGATAGGGTTTTTGTGATTTATGATGCCATACAAGCTAGGAATTCCATTAAGTAGAATTCACGAAATCACAAAAATTGATATGTGGTTTTTAAAACAATATGAAGAATTATATGTGTTGGAAAAAGAGATTTCTTCAAAGAAGTTAGAAGTTTTAACATACGAATTATTGTTGGAAGCAAAACAAAAAGGTTTTGCTGACCGCCAAATTGCCCACATGCTTGGTTGTTTTGAAAGCGAAGTTTATGCCAAAAGAATGGCTTTAAATATCAATAGAGTTTATAAACTTGTTGATACTTGTGCTGCTGAATTTGACGCGCAAACCCCATATTATTATTCTACTTTTGAAAATAAAATGATAACTTCAAGTGGAAGTTATGCCGATAATGAAAGTATTGTAACTGATAAAAAGAAAATTATAGTTTTAGGTTCTGGTCCAAATAGAATTGGACAGGGAATTGAGTTTGATTATAGTTGCGTTCACGGTGTTTTAGCAGCAAAAGAGTGTGGTTATGAAACTATTATGATTAATTGTAATCCGGAAACAGTTTCAACCGATTTTGATACAGCCGATAAATTATATTTTGAACCTGTTTTTTGGGAGCATATTTACGATATTATTGCACATGAAAAGCCTGAAGGTGTAATTGTTCAACTTGGTGGACAAACTGCACTTAAATTGGCTGAAAAATTAGACAAATGGGGCGTTAAAATTATAGGTACTAGTTTTGAAGCATTGGATTTAGCTGAAGACAGAAAGCGATTTTCAGAATTGTTAGTCGATTTAAATATTCCATTCCCAAGTTATGGTACAGCAACTACTGCTGATGAAGCTTCAGAGATTGCCGATAAATTAGATTTTCCAATTTTGGTTCGTCCTTCATATGTATTGGGTGGACAAGGAATGAAAATTGTAATTAATAAACAAGAGTTAGAAAAACACGTGGTTGAATTGCTTCGTAGTATTCCAAATAATATGTTGCTATTAGACCATTATTTAGATGGTGCAATTGAAGCAGAAGCAGATGCAATTTGTGATGGGGAAGATGTGTATATAATAGGAATTATGGAGCATATTGAGCCTTGCGGAGTACATTCCGGAGATTCAAATGCAACACTGCCTCCATTTAATTTGGGTGAGTTTGTAATGCAGCAAATTAAAGACCATACCAAAAAAATAGCCTTGGCTTTAAAAACAGTTGGTTTAATTAACATTCAGTTTGCAGTAAAAAATGACACTGTTTATATTATTGAGGCAAACCCAAGAGCTTCACGTACAGTGCCTTTTATTTCAAAAGCATACAAAGAGCCTTATGTAAATTATGCAACAAAGGTAATGTTAGGAGTAAATAAAGTTAAAGATTTTAATTTTAACCCACAATTAGAAGGCTATGCTATAAAGCAACCAGTTTTTTCTTTCAACAAATTCCCTAATGTTGATAAAAAATTAGGCCCAGAAATGAAATCTACCGGAGAAAGCATTTTATTTATTGATAATTTAAAAGATGATCAGTTTTATGAATTGTATTCTCGTAGAAAAATGTATTTGAATACTTAATAGCGTTCAAATAATAAATATTAAAAAGCCTTTACTAAATTCTAAATTAGTAAAGGTTTTTTTGTTTCTAAGCTTATTTTTTAAAACAAAAATGTACATAATAATAGCCTTTTGTAATAAATTGAAATCTAAATATTTTTAATTTGAGGCTTAAACTCCTTCAAAAAATAAAGATTTTTATCATAGAATTATACTTGTCTAAATGATAATTATCATACGTTTTTCAGATTTTTATCATTTCTAATACTTAGGTTTTGTGTTTACTTTGAATTGTAATTACAAAAATTAGTACCCCTTTTTGTTTGAACATTCACCCTGTTTTAAGTATTAGTATAAATTTTAAAAACAAAATTATGAAAACAAAAAATTTATTTTTAAGAACATTGATTCTTGCTATCATTTTTATTTTTTCAAGTTGTAGTGATGACGGAATACTAACGGATGACTTGGAAAATTCTGAGTGACTTAAATGAGAAAATCTGAAAAAGGCGGAAAACCTGACAGTGGTGAAACAGCGGGAATAATTTATCGTTTCCTGTGATTTGGTCTGATGGAATTCCCAAAGTTTTAAGAGGAACTCAGGGAGAAGTTTCACTTAACAGGAACCTGGTGGGGTGTATGGGGAGAAGACCCAATTGACCCACAAGCACCACTTTATAGTTGCGGACCTTATATTGGTAATGTTAATCCATGTAATGAAGCCGAATTTAGAGCCTATATTCAAAAGGACCCTAATAATGATTGGCAGGCATCAAACTGGATTCCTGAAATTTGGAAGCAAGTTAATGTTGACTTGATTGATTGGGGAGATAATTTAGAATCTATTGATTGGAGTATCAATTCTCAGGTGCGTGTAGAAACTGTATTGTTAGAAAATTTAACAGAGCCAGTAACTGAATACGCCATGAGACACTGTTTTGGCTGGGGTATTACGAGAGGTTCATGGACTTCAAACCGAATTGAATGGTGATAACTTGTAATGATATGGATCAGGAACACAAGCAACCGTTTATTCGGAAATGCGAGATTTAACAATTCAAAAGTTGAATGTGGATGACAAATTGGATGAAAGGTTAAATGTTGAAATGGAGAGACCTACAGTTGGTTGGGTAGGAGGAAATGGTGATAGGATTAATCAATAACCCTGTATTAAATGGTTTAAGGCAGGTGGCCTGGTTTACAATGTAACGTGAAAGGAAAAATAATTTATGGGTTTACTTGGAATGTAAGATCATCTAATAATGGAGAAGGATATTACAGAATTACTTTCAGTTTTGATCCAAATAGCAATTTAAATACATTCTTTGATGAATCTACGGGATTTGTAATACCTGTTGTAGAACCAACAGCAGCACTTTAAGCTGAAGCTGAAGAAGGAGATGCAGGAGGCGATCCTAAGGAATAGTTTCTGATAAAAATTTAACCTACATAGATATTTTAATTACAGGTAAAACCACCGGTAAAGGTGGCGGCAGTGGTACTGGCGGTGGCAATGGCGGAGGTAGCGGTTCTGGCGGAGGCAGTGGTTCTGGAGGTGGATCTGGAAATCATTAATTAAATTATAAAACGGTTCTCAAATTTGATAATAAATCTTGAGAACCGTTTTTTTTAAATTACAATATATGACAAC
The DNA here is from genome assembly GCA_963712085.1 of uncultured Flavobacteriaceae bacterium. Lineage (GTDB taxonomy): Bacteria > Bacteroidota > Bacteroidia > Flavobacteriales > Flavobacteriaceae > Lutibacter. The sequence goes on from CAVQGP010000004.1 coordinate 245,600, forward strand.
AATCAGTGCGTCAATTGACAACAATCATTATTAAAAATTCAAATGCAAAGTAAATTTGGTGAATAAATAATAAAATTTAATTCTAATATTATGAAAAAATTATCAATTTTTTTAATTTTTATGGTTCTGGGAACTATAGGATTAGTAGCACAAGATCAAGATCAGGATCAAATAAAAGATCAAGATAGGGATCGTATCATGTTGGTTGATGGAGATGTACTTCAAATTAGAGATCGAGATCAAATTAGATTGCATGATAAAATTACATTGAATGATGGAACTATTGTGAGTCCTGATGGTACATTCTTAACAAAAGATCAGATAAGATTGCGTTTGAAAGATGGTTCTTGTTTAGACAATGACGGTGTTTATTATAGAAATGAATATCAATATAGATACAAAGTTCAACAAGAAAATAAAGGATTGTCTGAAGCACAAATTCAAGCCAGAAATCAAAATCGTTATATGATAGCAATGATAGATGGTGAAATGTATCAAATTAGAAATCAGTCTCAGAACAAATTGCAAAATCAACTTAAATTAGGTGATGGAAGTACAGTAAATCCTGATGGTACTTATCAGTTACGTAACAGAGAGCAAACCCGACTACAAGATGGTGAATGCTTAAATATGGGTGGTGAAATGTATAAAAATGCTTATACATATCGCAAAATGTATACTCAAAAAAACATGAACGTAAATAAAAATATGCCTAAGAAAAATGTTCAAAAGCAAACTGCAGTTCAAAAACAAAGTGGAAAGAAATCAGGAAGTTAATAAAGTTTAGAAAAGGGTTTAAATTTCTTAAGCCCTTTTTATATTAAAATTAAAACGAATATAATGAGAACTTCAAAACTAAAGGTCGTAATTATTTGGATTTTTATGTTGGTAAGTTGTTTCACTTTTAGCCAAAATAATGAAAGCAACACTAAATTGTCAAAAGACACCAAGTCTTATTTTTCATTAAATTTAAGTTATAGTAACGATTATGTTTTTATGGGCCGAAAAGATTCAATTACGGCTCCGTATTTATATTTAGTTGCTGGTTATCAAAATAAATCAGGATTTTATTTAAATGGTTCTGTATCATACCTTACAAAACCTGAAGAAAGCAGAGTAGACTTGTTTTTATTTGATTTAGGATATAATTTCACGATAAATAAATTTACAGGAGATTTTTCGGTAACAAAATATTTTTTCAATGATGAAAGCTATAATGTACTTTCAGAAGTTGATGTAAATTTCGCTGCACTTGCCAGTTACGATTTTAATGTAGTTAATTTCACACTTGCTGCAAGTACCTATTTTGGTGAAAATAGTGATGCAGATTTCTTTTTATCTACAATTATAAACCATGATTTTTTAACTACCAATGGTAAGTTTCAATTTACGCCAACCGCAGGAGTTTATTTTGGTACCCAAAACTTTTACGAATCATATTACATATATAACCGCTATGGAGATGGTGAAAGACCAAAATCTGAAGGAAGTGGTGGTTCGGGAAGTGGTTCAGGTTCTGGAAGCGGCTCTGGAAGTGGTTCAGGCTCTGGAAGTGGAACTGCTACAGGATCAGTTACAGAATTTGAAGATACTTCACAAGTAGTTAGTGAACTGGTGATTGACCAAAGTGAAAAATTCAATTTAATGGCAGTTGAAATTAGTTTGCCAATGTGGTACATTCATAAATCATTTGCAATTTCATTTATGCCATCGCTGGTTTTTCCTTTCAATGAAGCAACAATTATTGTAGATGATACCATTGTTGAAGAAGATTTAAGCGAAACATTTTATTGGATGGTAGGTTGTAGCTATAAATTTAATTAATGCTTTTATCCGGTAATAAAATAATTTTTAATCTAATATATATCATAAAGTAAATTGATAATTCTCATTGTTAGTAAATTACAGGCATATTAATTTAGGTGTGATAATAAAAGATGTTATTATAAAGTGTCCTAATTAAAATTTAATATTATGAAAAAATTAATCTTTGGTTTAGTAATTCTTGGACTAACCATCCAAACCTACGCTCAGGAAGTTAAAACTGAAAAATTATCTGAGGTTGTCATTTCTGCTACAAATTATAAATATTTAAACAAAACAGGTTTGGAAAATGCATCTGTTCCTGTTTCATTATTAGAACAAAAAGTGGCAGGTTACGATATAAAAAACGCTGATTTTTATAATGATGAATATGATTCTTATATTGTTTCATTTTACATTCCTGAAGGAAGTATACTTGCAGCTTATGATAAAGATGGTACCATTTTAAGAACTGTTGAAAGATTTACCGATGTAACACTTCCAAGAGAAGTTTATACCAGTGTTGCCAAACAATATCCAAATTGGCGTTTTGAAAAAGATGTGTATTTGGTTAATTATTATGACAGTGGTAATATCACCAAAAAATATAAAATTACTTTGGTTAATGGTGACAAACGTATAAAAGTAAAATGTGATGCTGAAGGAAATATGCTTTAGTAATCTTCAAATCCAATTTAAGAAAGCTGTCATAACTGACAGCTTTCTTTTTTTAAACATTTTAGTTTTAAATATCAAAAATTGATGCATTACTAATAAATATCATAAAATATAATTGTTTTATGCTTTTAAATTGATTGATATCATTTTTATACCTGATTAACAATTCTAAATTTGATAAGTGAATCTTGACAAAATATAGGTTTATGGCAATTTCACTTAAAATATTACAAAATATCCAATCCTTTTTAATTGAGATAGGTGATCTTACTTATTTTGCCGCACGCTTTTTTAAAGAAGCATTTTCTAGACCTTTTGAATTTAAAGAATTGTTAAGGCAGTGCTTTAATATGGGCAACAGATCATTGCTGTTGGTTGGTGTTACCGGATTTATTTTAGGGCTGGTTTTTACATTACAATCTCGGCCAACATTAATGGAGTTTGGTGCAGAATCTTGGATGCCATCAATGGTTAGTATTTCAATAGTTCGAGAAATTGGTCCGGTAATTATAGCGCTTATATGTGCCGGTAAAATAAGTTCTGGAATTGGTGCCGAACTTGGTTCAATGCGCGTTACCGAGCAAATTGATGCTATGGAAGTTTCAGGTACAAATCCATTCAAATATTTAGTGGTAACACGCATTATGGCAGCAACTTTAATGCTTCCGTTACTTATTATTTTTGGTGATGCAATTGCTTTGGTTGGTTCGGCTCTTATTGAATATTTAAAAGGAGATGTTTCATTTTTGTTGTATTTCAATAAAGTGACAAAAGCGTTAAAATTTTCAGATATAATTCCGGCAACTTCAAAATCGTTTTTCTTTGGTTTTGCCATTGGTTTGGTTGGTTGTTATAAAGGTTATTATTGTAAAAAAGGAACAATGGGTGTTGGGGAAGCATCAAATTCGGCAGTTGTTTACGCTTCAATGTTACTGTTTATTATAGATTTTATAGCGGTATTTATTTCTGATATTTTCTTTGAAATTTAACTATGAAATGAGCATAACGGAAATGCGACGAAAACACCGATGAAGATATGAGAATTACATATGGCCTATAAAAAGCAATAAATATCTACATATGAAAGATAAAGAAAACATAAAGCCTGTTTTAAAAATAAAAGACCTTAAAAAAAGTTTTGGAGACAATCATGTTTTAAATGGCTTTTCTATGGAACTGTTTGAAGGTGAAAATTTAGTTATTATGGGAAAATCGGGTTCTGGTAAATCAGTAATGATAAAATGTTTGATTGGACTTATGCAACCCGATAGTGGAATTATTGAAATTGCAGGAAAAAAAATATCGCAATTAAAACAGCAGGAACTCAATAGTTTAAGAACAGAAATAGGTTTTCTTTTTCAGGGAAGTGCTTTGTATGATTCTATGACTGTACGTGAAAATTTAGAGTTTCCTTTGAGAAGAAGCAACTTGAATATAGCCGAAAAAGAAACATTGGTTATTGAAACATTAGACAGTGTTGGGCTTAAATCGGCAATTGATTTGATGCCCGAAGAACTTTCAGGAGGAATGAAAAGAAGGGTAGCGCTTGCCAGAGCATTAATTTTAAAACCAAAAATTATTATTTATGATGAGCCAACAACTGGGCTAGATCCAATTACGGCAAAAGAAATTATAGAGTTGATGAGGGCTATTCAGTTGAAATACAGAACATCTTCAATTATTATTACACATGATATAGATTGTGCAAGGGTAATTTCAAACAGAATGATTTTGTTAATTGATGGTGTTAATTACGCAGAAGGCACTTTTAATGAGTTGCTTGCAAATAAAGACAAAAAGATTCAGGCATTTTTTAAATAAATATAAAAATGAAAAAATCAGATTCACAAAAAATAAGATTGGGTTTATTTATAATTATAAGTACACTTCTTTTAATTTCAATATTGTACTTTATTGGAAACAGGCAAAATCTTTTTGGAAAAACGTTTAAGATTAGTGCAGTTTTTAACAATGTAAATGGTTTAATATTGGGTAATAATGTGCGTTATTCAGGCATCAATGTAGGTACTGTTAAAGATATTATTATGATTAATGATACCACCATTTGTGTTGACATGATTGTGGATGATAAATTTCTGAAACACATAAAAAAGAACGCACTAGCTGCCATTGGTTCTGATGGATTGGTAGGCAGTATGGTAATAAATATTATGCCAAGTAAAGGCACTTCTTTGGCTTTAATTCCTGGAGATACTATTAAATCATTTTCTAAAATTAGTACAAATGATATGCTTTCAACCTTAAATACAACCAATGAAAATGCAGCAATTCTTACTTCAGATTTATTAAAAATAACATCGGCAATAAATCGGGGAGAAGGTACATTGGGCTTGTTGATAAAAGACAAAGAAATGGCTACAAACTTAAAAAGCACAACCTATAATTTAAAAGAAGCAAGCGAAAAAGCAACCAAAACTATTGATAACCTGAAAAATATAATTGCAGCCATAAACTATGATGAAAGTTTTGCGGCTGTGCTTTTAAGCGATTCCATTGCTGCATCTCAATTAAAAACAATCATTACAAATTTGGAAAAAACAAGCATTGAAATTGACTCCGTAATTTCAAATATTAACGAAGTTGTTGTGGCTGCCAAAAGTGGCGATGGCACTATTAATTATATGTTGAATGATACTATTTTGGTTGAAAACATTGATACTACAATTAAAAATTTAAAGACTGGAAGTGAATTACTAAATGAAAATTTAGAAGCACTTAAACATAATTTTTTAACCAGAGGTTATTTTAAAAAGTTGGAAAAACAACAGGCAAAAGAAGAAAAAGCAAAAAATTAACAATTGTATAATGAAAATAGAACATTTAGAAGAGCGCATAAATGATTATAAAGCATCAATTAAAACAGTTGTTGAGAAAAAGATTTATTGGAAAACCCACACAAGAAATTTATTGGTTAAAACGTTAAATAGTATTGTAAAACAATTTGAAATTGGTTGGCGAGTGCAAGAATTAAGCTGGATAAATACCAACGAAGCTGTAAATATTACTTTCGATTCCTTTCCGCCAGATTTAATTGAAAAAACCAATTTAATTCCAACCTATCAATTTATTCAAGGTGGCGCTTTGGTTTTTTCACAATCATATAGTGGCGATATAAATGTATTTGTATTATTTCCTATTTCAGATTTTAATAATGATTCAAATATTGATGCTGATACAGATTTGGCAATTTATACACCACAAGAACTTACTGAAAAAGTAATTGTTGAAAAAGTTGATGAATTTTTAAAAAAAATGATTGAATGGGAAGTTCCAACAATAAAGAACAAGGTGGGTTTTGCAAAGTAATGTTAAAATATTCTTGTAAAGTATTGTATTTGAAATAATTATTAACTAATTTTAAGAGAAATTAATATTCATAAATAATTGCTAAAGTGAGAACTTTAAAATCTAATAACTTGTTTTGTTAACCCTTTGGAATTAATTTTATTTTTATAGTTAAACATTTGTAAATCAATTGTTTATGTTTCATCAAAATAAAAATATTTTCGATATTCTTTTTGAGGCTATACCTGAAGGTGTAATTGTAGTAAATAGTGCCCAAATTATAGTAGCAGCAAATATTGCTGCCGAAATAATGTTTGGATACAATAGAAAAGAGCTTAATAACAAACATCTTTCAGTTTTAATTCCTAAAAGATATACGCCGCATCATAGTAGCCATTTTAGTGCTTTTTTAAAGGAAAATAAAGTAAGAAATGTTAAACAATCCGTAAACTTGTTTGGTGTTAAAAAAAACAACAAAGAGTTTCCTGTTGAAATTGGTCTAAATCCATTTAGAGTTGAAGAAGAAACTTTTGTAATTGCTTTGATAATTGATGTTACTTTACGAAAGGAAACAGAGAAAAAAATTGAAAACTTGAATATTAATTTAGAAAAAAGAATTTCTGAAAGAACCGCCCAACTTAATAATACAATTAATCAATTAAAAGAGGTCAACATTAATTATAAAAAGGAAATTGCTCAAAGACTGGAAAATGAGCATAAAATTAATGCTGCTCTGAAAAGAGAAATTGAATTAAACGAGCTTAAAACAAAATTTTTATCACTAGTTTCACATGAATTTAAAACGCCGTTGAGTGGTATTTTAACTTCAACTATGTTAATTGGAAAGTACAATTTAACCGAGCAGCAAGAAAAAAGAGAAAGACATATTCAAACAATTACAAGTAAAGTAAACTATCTTAACAATATTTTAAACGATTTTTTATCCATTGAGCGCTTAGATTCAAACAATTACGTTTATAAATTTACCTCTTTTAATTTAAGTAAAGTTGTAAGCGAGGTAGTTTACAATGCCAATATGCTTTTAAAAACTGGTCAAAAAATTAACATTCCAATAGATACTGATGAGTACATTCTTTATCAGGATGAGAAATTTTTAGAATTGGCTTTGTCAAATATAATTTACAATGCCATTAAATATTCACCACAAAACACAACCATTGATTTAGAATTTGTTTCAAACCAACAAAAAATTATTTTTAAAGTAAGTGATCAGGGAATTGGAATTCCTGAAAAAGATCAAAAATATATATTTAATCGTTATTTCAGGGCAGAGAATGTTTTAAATGAACAAGGAACAGGAATAGGTTTAAATATTGTAAAATCACATTTAGAGAATTTAGGAGGAGCCATCTATTTTAAAAGTAAAGAAAATGAAGGCTCTGTTTTTACTTTTGAATTACCAATAATCTATGAAAAATGAAAAAAATATTATTAATTGAAGATGATAAATCTGTACGTGAAAACACCGCAGAACTTCTAGAATTGGCAAATTATAAAGTAGTTACCGCAAATAATGGAAAAAGTGGGTTGGTGGAGGCAAAAAAACACTTACCAGATATTATTATATGTGATATTATGATGCCCGAGTTAAATGGTTATGGAGTACTACAAATTCTTTCAAAAGATGCACTAACAAAGCACATTCCTTTTATTTTTCTTTCGGCAAAATCTGAACATAAAGACATTCGAAAAGGAATGAATTTAGGAGCCGATGATTATATTACCAAGCCTTTTGATGAATCTGAATTATTTAGTGCCATTGAAAGCCGACTGGCAAAAGTTGCTATAATGAAGGATAATTCAGATATAAAATCTACAACAATAGAAATTAGTGGAACTTCCAACGAATCGATAAAAAGTCTCGACTATTTGAAAAAATATTTTAACGAAAATGTTGAAGGGTACACCTACCATTTAAATGAAATTATATACCAGGAAGGCGACAATTCAAACTATATATTTTTAATTCAGCAAGGTGTAGTAAAAACCTATAAAATTGATGAACAAGGAAAAGAACTAATTACCGGGTTACACAAAGAAAATGATTTTTTTGGCTTTACATCATTTACACATAATATACCCTATCAGGAATTTGCAACAGCAATTGAAAACACGCAGGTTTTGCGTTTAACAAAAAGAGAATTAAAAATTGTTTTAAGCGAAAACCCTGAATTAACCATTGAATTAATTGATTTTCTTACTGATAATGTATCGGAATTTAAAGACCAGTTATTACAAATGGCATATAGTTCGGTTCGTAAAAAAACAGCCAATACAATACTACAGTTTACTGAAAAAATGAAAAAAAGAGCTGATGAAAATATAAAAATTTCAAGAAGCGATTTGGCCAGTATAGCAGGTATTGCTACAGAAACTTTTATTAGAACGCTTTCAGATTTTAAAAGAGATGGAATTATTGATTTTAAAGGAAGTAATATTGAAATTTTGGACCTTAATAAATTAAAAAAAATGAATTAACTGTTAATTATTCAATCAAATTGATATATATCATTTTGATCTTGAGAATTCTATAATAAATTAGTTATTATTTCTAAATTCAGTGGTCCAAATGAAACAGATACTAATTCCAACCGATTTTTCAGAAAATTCATGGAACGCAATCCAATATGCCTTGGCTTTTTTTAAAAATACGCCCTGTAACTTTTATTTTTTGCATGTAACATTAATAACCAATTATGGTGCAAGCGAATTTCCAATATTTCCCTCTGCTGAAGTTATAGACAAAACCTTGCTAAAAGAAGGGAAGATTACTTTAAAAAGTTTGGTAAAAAAAATTAAAAAGGAATATTTAAATCCCAATCATCATTTTCACCTTATCAATACCTACAACTATTTTATAGATGCCGTAAAAGAACAAATTAAAGATAAAGGGATTGATATGATTGTAATGGGAACTAAAGGTGCTTCAGGTTTAAGTGAAATAGTAATTGGAAGTAATACGGGTGATTTAATTACTCAGATTCAATGCCCAGTACTTGTAATTCCTGAAAAAGCAGTGTTTAGTATTCCTGAAGAAATAGCTTTTCCAACTGATTATAATATTTTTTATCCAACAATGATTTTAAATAGTTTGGTTGAAATGTCAAAAATGTACAATTCAGCCATAAGAATACTTCATATTGCTAAAAAAGATGAAAAATTAACTGATTTTCAGTTAGAAAATAGAACCTTTTTAGATGATTTCTTCATCGGTAAAAAACATAGTTTTCACAGAATTACAAATAAAAAAATTGAAGATGGTATACAGTGTTTTGTTGAAAGCAGAAATATTAATATGATTGTGATGGTAGCAAAAAATGTGAATCTTTTTCAGCGAATTTTATTTAGACCAACGGTGGAAGAAATTAGTTACCATATTGAAATTCCTTTTTTAGTATTACACGAACAAAAATGTTGAGTTATGGAAAATATTTCGTTTTTTTTAGCAAAATTTTGGGGCTGGTATTTAATTATTTTTTTCGCAATATTGAGTTTTAACCCAAAACGAATTATACAGATTTTAAAAGATCTGGAAGATCAGAAATTCACAATTTTAATATCGTTTATAGCTATTATTATTGGGTTGCTAAATATACTGTTTCATAATATTTGGGAAGCCGACTTTCGTTTAATTATAACAATAATTGGCTGGATATCACTTTTCATAGGCCTTTCTTTATTTATTTTCCCAAAACAAACCATATCATTTTTAGCTTATGTAAATATAAAATTTGTGCAGCTCTTATACATGCTTCTATTATTGGTTGGTTTGTATTTATTAAATAAAGGTTATGGTTTTATATTCAATTAAATGTGATATTATGATAACAATCATATGCTAAATTGATTCAAATCATTTAATTAGTGAAATTAGCACCCTACATTTACACTATAAATTTAAAGTTCTTTGATCTAGTAGCTTGAAAAAATAACTTCAATATATAATTTACATTGCTTGAAAAACAGTGTAAATTAAACTGAAAAGGTTTAGATATTTTTTGATGGAAGTTTTAATTTATCATGCTAGTTTTTAGCGATAAAAATTTTTTTGAAAGATTATTTCAATATCAAAAAGTTACCAAAGTCTTTTCAGGATGAAACAGGAAGTTTCGGCTTCCTGTTTCTAAAAAAACAAGTCTTAAATATTGAGAAAATAGGAGAGACTTTTTGAAGAGTTATACATTGCTTTAATAATTAAATTATTTTTATTCTTGTTTTAGATAAGATAATAGTACAAATAATTAGAACGTTATTAAACAAATATAATGTCTTCAGGAAACAGGAAGTTGAGGCTTCCTGTTTCTATTTAAAAAGGGAATTGTTTGTTAGTTATGAAAATAGGTTTTTACTTTATGGGAAGTAAAAACCGAAATGAAGAGGTGAAGTGCAATTTATGCGAATTTATTTTTAGGTTCATTTTAGCGATAAAATATATTTAAAAATTATTACAAAATTAAATTGTAGTAGTAACCCTCTCAAGGGAACAGGAAGTTGAAGCTTCCTGTTCCTATTTTAAAGCAATAGGAATGCCACTTATAATTAAAAAGCTGTAACATGGAAATTAATGTTCAATTTGTAAAAATGGAAACCAGTGAATTCATGAAAGGTTTTGCCATTAAAAAATTAAAAAAACTAGGTAAAAGATTCAATAATATTATTAAATCTGAAGTATTTTACAAATTAGAAAATGACCCAAAAGGAAAAGGAAAAATATGTGAAATACAATTAAGTCTTTCTGGACCAAGAATTTTTGCAATATCAAATGAAGAAAGTTTTCAGGCTGCAACTGATGAAACTATCAACGATTTAGAAAAACAGCTTGAAAAACGTAAAAGTGAGCAAAAGCCTTATATTTAATTACTTAACTGAGCATTGTTTGTTGTTTTATTAAGCATTTTAATAACTTCCTGATCACTAACCTGATTAAAATTTCTATAAAATTGCCCCACAGCATTAAAAATAGTAGGTGTTGATAAACAAATAATTTTACTCACTTTTGTTAATTTTGAAATGCTATTTAAAGCAGATTTTGGAGCTACCGGCAAGGCTACAATTATTTCTGAAGGATTTTCCATTTCAATAAGCTGAATGCTTGATACTAAGGTATTTCCAGTAGCAACACCATCATCAACCAATATAATTATTTTATCTTTAAATGATGTTGGCTTTTTATCGCCATAATACATTTGAAATCTTTTTTGCAATAAATCTCGTATGTTTTGTGTTTCATCTTCAATATATTTTTTTGAAACACCTTCAATGTCAGTATTTAAAATACTGTTTTTTAATGTTATTGCACCAATGGCATATTCTTTATTTAACGGATGTCCAATTTTTTTAGAAAGTACAATCTCTAAAGGAAGGTTTAATTTTTCAGCAATAGCAGCGCCCACAGGAACACCGCCTCTTGGCACAGTAACAATTAAAGCATCTTTGTTATTGCTAAATTCAGTTAATTTATGTGCAAGTAAATAGCCAGCTTCTTTTCTATTTGTAAACATGATTATTTTAAGTATTTATCAAACCATTCATTGGTTAGTTTAGCTACAATTTCTAATTTTCCAGGTTCTGAAAATAAATGTGTTGCACCTTCAACAATTTTTAATTCACAAATTCCTTTAATTCGAGATTTAGCTTGTTTATTTAAGGTAATTACAACATCATCATTTCCACCAACAATTAATAGGGTAGGCGTGGTAACACTGCTTAAAGCCCTATAAGCAAGGTCGGGTCTACCACCTCTGGAGACAACTGCTTTCACAGTTTTTTTCATTTTTGCAGCTGCTCTTAAAGCTGAAGCGGCACCAGTACTAGCACCAAAATAACCAATTAGATATTTTTTGGTAGCAACGTTGTTTCGCACCCATTTTGTAACTTTAAGAAGTCTTTCGGTTAATAATTCAATATCAAATCTATTTTCATAAACAACATCTTCTTCAGGCGTTAATAAATCGAAAAGCAAACTAGAATAACCATTTTTAAATAACAAACCGGCCACATAATTATTTCTAATACTTAACCTGCTACTGCCACTTCCATGAGAAAATAATATAATTCCTTTACTGGAATCTGCCAATCTTAAATTTCCTTTTAAATTAACGTTATCCAGTTTTATTTCAATTTCTTTGAAAGTTTCTTTAAGGGTTTTCATTTTGTATATTTTAAATTAAATATTCTTCAAAAATTAAAGATTTCAATTCTTTTGGAAGCTCGGTTCTAACATCTTTTAACTCGCCAGTTGAAACATATTTACGCAAGGCTAAAAACGTTATTTTAATGTATTTTGTAGTGACCTCATCCGATTCAAAATCATGAACTGAAGTAACACCGTCAAACCGGTTTATTAAATCTATAAACTCAACCATGGTTTTAATTCGTTGTTTTTTGCGACCAGACCATCCGTTAACGTATACAGCTTTTAAAAACATTGGAAATTGAGCAATTAACTGTAATGATTCTTGCGTTGAAATAACCTCTCTTAAGCCGTGTAATACTGAAGATAATATACGTCCTGCTTTATCTTTATCTGTAATATTTAATTTTTCGGCATATGCTGTCATAAAAGCGTTTGCCTCAACTGCGAATTGATTAAAATTTAGTGCCATGATTATATTTTTTTAAATTAAAATTCATAAATATCCCATTGTTGATCTTTCTTTTTTACAGCAATTATATGGGGAGCAATAAATTTTGAATAAATTTCAGGTGGTGTTGTAGGCTTTGTTTTACGCGTATCATTGTTTCTTGGATTCTCTAAATATTTCACTAACTCACCTGATGGATCAATCACAAATTCTTCAATATTGGTAGAAATTATGTTCTTTTTTAAAATTTCATTATAACCAATTATATCTTTCGAAGTTAAAACTACAATAGCAAAACCATCTTTGAAATTTGTAGCATTTAAATAATTTGGTTCAATAATGGTTTTCCCATTTTCATCAATATAACCAAATAAATAAGTGTCGTTAGTTAGTTTTTTAATCAAACACCTGTTGTCTTTAAATGTAGGATATAAGAATTTATTGCCCATTTTATCGATATTTTCGCTTAAAACTAAGTCGCTTCTATAATCAATAACCAGGGTGCCTTTTTTGTTAATAAAACCCCATTGATTTCCTTTTTTTACAGCTGCAATTTCTCCTTGAAAAGGAGTGGCTTCGTCAATGTCATTATAAATTTGAGCAAATGAAGCAAAATGAAGTTGAAAGCAAATTATTAAAATAGCTAGATTTTTCATGACGTATTTATTTAGTGTTATAAAGCTATTAATTGATAGAATTTTATAAAATGATATTGCTCATTATTTCATAGTTGAACTTCTTGAAAATCTGTAAAAAAATATAAGATGCAATAAAAAAGTTATATAATTAATTGATATTAATCATTTTACAAAATGAAAAATATAGCTTAATTGCATATGGTTTAAATAAGGTAATTATGAATCCAACATTTTCGTATAAGGCATTTGATACCAATAAGAGTTATGGAGCAGTAATTTATGATGCAACCATTTGGATTGATGATTTGGACTTTTTTAAAATTGAAATGCTTTTTTTAAAAGCAATTATCAAATCAAATTTATTTAAATCTCAAATACCAAATTTATTTGAAAGGCTTCAGTTGTTAATAAAAGAGGTTGATCAATTTATAGAGGATAATGATGTTTTGAATGAACAAATTAAGCTTTACAGTGAAAGTGTTGAAAGGTTAATAAAAAGCGATGTTTTTAGTTTGGAAGATGATTATTTAGATAAGTACCATAATTTGGCAGAAGAAGTATTGCTGTTTACTCAAAAATACAAAAACTTTAAAATGAGTTTATACGAATTTATTACTGAATTAATTTGAGCTATATAAATATTTTCTGCAAAATAGGTATTTGTATTTCTTAAAATAAAATTGTGAAAAATTGATTTTTTAACCATTAAAATTTCTTAAAAATGAAAATTAAGATTAATAAAGACTGGCAAAATAGAGAAAAAAGCATTCAAGAACTGCACAATGATTCAATGTTGTGGATTTCTGAAATTAATTTTATAAATGATGAAGTTCGCTTTTTGGAACATTTATTAAGTGCTAAATATATTGATTGCCTAGCTGCAGGGTTATATAAGAAAATAGAAGAACTGGTGCATAAATTAAAAGAGCAAAAAAAAGTTGGTGACACACTTAAAATTGTTACAAAAGAACAAGAAGTTATTTTAACCGATTTAATAAAAAGAAACAACGTGTTAAGTAATAAAAATTTCTTGGAGAATCATAAAAAATTAGAATTGGAGGTAAGTTACTACATAAAAAAATACAAACGCCTTAAAAAACAAATATTTGATATTGTTGAAAATGTGATGAAACAAAAAGTGCAAAAAAAGTTAATTTGACAATTGTTTTTGATATTTATAAGCTAATAAGGAAATAAATACATTAACTTTATAAGCGATTGCTAAATTAAATACTATGAAAAAAATGATTGCTTTTTTGGCTTTTATATTATGCCATACGCTTATTTATTCCCAAATTTTTAAATCACAGAATGAAGACTTGATAAATTTCAATTCAAAAGAAGTTAAAATAATTATTGATAGTTCAACATACAAAGGTGAATTTGTAAATTTTACTTCTAAAAAAGATAAAAAAGAATACCTTATTTACTCATATTTTTCAAGATCTGTAATTGTATCATTAAATACACTTGTTGAAAAGATTGATGAAAATACTCCTGAAATAAATATCGACAGAATTAAATTAATTCATAGTTCAGATATAAATTCAATTATAAAAGCAGTTGGAAAAAACGGATTGAGCAATATAGAAAATTTTATTACTGTTTATGAATCGTTAAATAGTGATATTAAATTGTTGAATTGTAATTTGAATAATGAAAATTGCGAATAAATTTGAACTATTGTTCTTTCATACTTTTGTTTTTAATTTTTCTAAATTTTAGTCAACCTATTTCATGAAAATATAGTTTTTCGGCAATGAAACACAACTAGTTTTTATAAGATTTGTGCGACTGAAAAATCGGAGATTTTTCGGACGTAGCAAATCTTAAGTTGAATGTTTGTCGTTTCAACTAAATCAAATTTAAGCATAAATTATGTGAGGTACTGTGCCCTGTTAATTTTTAATTCTATTATATTTTTTTAATACATTAATCAACAAATCGTGAGGTAATGCATATGCTTTATTTCCATTAATACCTTCCATAGTTTCTGCTGCTACCATAGCATTAATAATAGCTTCTTCAACAGCTTGAACTGTGGCTTCAAAAAGAGGAGTCATTAAGTCATTTGAAAATGTTTCAACTTTTGTCGTTTCATCACGATTAAATGCTTTCTCATTTGCGGTTGAAAAGGCTAAATAGATATCGCCCGAACCATTGCTTCCACGTCCGCCAACCAATCCCACTCCAATGGTAACTCTATGGGCAATGCGTTTTAATTGATGGGGTAGAAGAGGAGCGTCAGTAGCTATAATTACTATGATAGATCCATCTCCTTCTTGCCTTCTTGATTGTGGTGGGGCATTGTAAATAGAATTTAATGTGTCTTTTAGTTCAATTCCTACAGGAACCCCAGCGATTGTTAGATTTTTTTTAGACCCAAAGTTTGACTGAACAATTGCTCCAACGGTATAAGTTGAATCATTGATTGTTGTTACTCTTGAAGAAGTTCCAGTTCCACCTTTAAAGCCTAGACACGTCATTCCAGTTCCTCCACCAACATTACCTTCTGCTATTCTTCCACCTGATGCATTATTTATAGCCTCTAAAACATTTTCTTCCTTAACGTGAAAGCCGTAAATATCATTTAATTCTCCATCATATGTTTCTGCCACAAGGGGATAGGTATACCACCAGTATCACCATTATACCAATCTGTGTCAACATACCATTTTAAAACGGCATCTCTAACAATTCCAACACTATTTGTGTTTGTTATCATAATTGGAGTCTCCAAAAAACCTGATTCAGTCACCCAAGTAGTTCCTGTCATTTCCCCATTACCATTTAAACTGTACCAGTTCGCATACACTGGACTGAACTTTTTGATTTTTCCCCTTGGGAAAATTGCAGTAACACCAGTTCTGACAGGTCCTTTACCAATAATGTTTTTACCACTTCCAGAAATGATAGTACTATAGCCTACTTCAACACCTTTAACATCAGTAATGGTATTGAATTGTCCTGTTTTACCATTAAATGGAACTCCTAAATCTCTTGCTCTTGGTTTTTGGCCGTGGGATAGGGAGCAAATGAGCATTATTATTAAAACTGTAAATGTTCTTTTCATAATTGTGGGCAAAGTTAAATTGTATGAGTAGTGGCAGATTGCGCGGTACTTCTGTGTCAAACCGCTACGCTGTTTTAGCACTTTCCCTACCATTACTCATACAAAATGTTGTATGATGTTATTCCATTAATTCAAATTCCCCAGGCTTCCATGTTTTATCAAATAGTGCTTGCTGTGTACCATAAGTTCTAATCAAAGGAAACCATCCTTCACCAACATTGGTTTGTACCCAGTTGCTTTCTTTGCCTTCGGGTGCTTTTGGACCGATATACAAATCCACACTGCCATCTGCGTTTATAGTGAGATTCTTAGCTCTCGAATCAACACTAGTAGCCCTTAGTTTATCTGTTGCATTTTTATTGTCGATAAAACAGCGGGTGTTTTCGCTGTATAAAGTCAAGGCCCAGAAATTAGAAGCCGGAATACCTGCCGGTAAATGGATCTTGTAGGTATTTGACCCAAGCAAGAGGTTGCCATCCTTATCTTCCTTGGTGGTTAAATAACTTGTCGTACCTGGTCCGGGCGTATTAGATTGCATGCCTGCTGTTACTGTTACAGCTTCATAATAGTACTGTGTACTTTCATCTAAAAAATAATTCGACTTACTGGTTTTGGTTAACGGGAAATTAGTTAACTCTCTGTACCAACTGCTGTTTTCATAATATGGCTCATCTTGTCGCGGTTCTATTTGGTTAGCTTTACACATCAGTTCGCCCAAATTGGCTCCTTCCGTTAGAATCGTTTTTAGTTTTTCTGAAGGATTAAAGGGTTGGCCATTTTCAATACCCAGATATTTTAAGTAGGTATAGAAAATTTTATCTTCTTCCTTCTGTGGCTCATTTTGAATAAACTGATGCACCAATTCAAAATACTTTAAGCCCCTGAAAGGCATCCCCTCAAATCGCTTGTCGGTATTGGAAATGAATTTTGCCGGGTTTAAAACCTCCCCATATTTGCCAACAAGAAAATTCTCTTTCATCTTTTTTATTTCCGATTCATCAGTGGACAGAAATCGGGTGCCAATCATTATTTTACTGGTTGTACTGTTAATAACAATGTACCCGTTGGTATTTAGATTTGAAGCATCATATCCATTTGGAAGAATAAGGTATTTACCACCTTTTCCCTTATCAGCGCCATTAATCCTAAATCGCCTAGGGAGAGTTGATAAAAATCCATTACTGCTCCGGCAGAAGCCCCGGCAGGATAATCAATAACCACAGGCCCGGTTTTAGAAAGATCTGCCCAACTAATCACATAAGGAGTGGTAGCATTAGCAGTAAGTATTCCTACTTTTTCATTGAATGATTTGTACTCCACAAAATCCAAATCTGCACCGCCATAGACTTCAGAATGCGCATTGTACCACATTTGAAAAGTGGTTACCGGAAGTGACCATTGATACACTTCAATAGCCCTTTGTAAACTCAATTGATCATTCAGTTTAGCAATGGATTCTTTAGTAATATAACTTTGATTCAATTGAATATCACCAAAATTGGTTTTAATCAATTCATCCCCTTGCAATGTAGCATCAGCAAGTGAAACAGCATTATTAGCTACTAGTGCAACCTTTGACTGTGGTTGATTGCACGAAGTGATTACTCCAATTATTGCAATCATTAACAGTGCTTTGAATTTTATTTGTTTCATTATAAAAGTTTTTTGATTTTGAATTATTTTTTTTGCTTTTGAACAGGAGAAATCATCATTTCCCATAATCCTCCCTTTCCCAATCGACCTCTGATAACAGATCCAAGGTTGTAAAAAAACAATGCCCCAAACACACAAATCACAGTTACCAAAACATGGTATATATCTGCACTTTTTGTTAAGTTTTTCAATGCATTTAAAAATCCACCATATTCATGGCGAGCTTCCAGGGCATGTTCCAGAACTAAAATAACCGCTACGCCAGCCAAATACAAAAAAGTGCGCAAAAGAATATCTACAATTGCCGGTTTATTGTTCACTCCTAGGGGCACATGCTCTAAAATAAGTACAGCCTTAGCTGCTATCAGCGCTCCAACAATAACTACTGAAGCACCATAGAATTCAATTTTGTACTCATCCAATAAGAGCACTTTTATTATCATAAGAGTTCCAAACCATACAAGAAAATATAACGTGACGAATAAAATCGCCTTTAGCTCCTTTAATAATTTGTCTTTAGTACTCATAGTAATGTTATTTTTTGTGTTTTTACAAACATTTCCCTATTTTTTAAAATTGAAACCTCCACTAATGCCAGCATTTT
Source organism: uncultured Flavobacteriaceae bacterium (assembly GCA_963712085.1). GTDB lineage: Bacteria > Bacteroidota > Bacteroidia > Flavobacteriales > Flavobacteriaceae > Lutibacter. The sequence continues at coordinate 263,960 of CAVQGP010000004.1, forward strand.
TATTTAACCAACTGCATAGGTGGATTTTTCCATGAACCATCCAGAGCAGCTGCTTCTGGCCAATAGATGCGCAGGTAAGATGAGAATGGTCCCTTGGGTGCAGGCAGCCAGTTGGACTCCAGCTCCTTGCCGGGTGACTCGTGCTGGATGTAGAGCGTGAGGCCGCCATCGGCATCCATTTTTATTTTCGGCAGCATTGGCGAGTTGATGAGGTAGCGGTCGATGGGATTAGCCACCAGCAAGCTCTCCGGCAGCTGATACATGGTGAGCGACCAGAACGCATGCGCGGGTGGCAGTTGGCCCTTCGGGAAATGCAGCGTATAGCGGTTAGCGCCGTTGAGCTTTTGGCCGCTAGCGTCAGTAAAATAAATAGGGTACATCGCTTCCTGTTTTGAATTTCCCCAGATGCCAATGGTTGCGAGCCAGCGATAGAAGTAATTGTTTTTCATGGATGCGCGCGTGCCGAAGACATCGCCGGCGGTAATTTTACCTTCCCCCAATAACTTCGCGCCGCCCGCAAATTCTTTCCAGGCGTCGCCGATGCCTTCCTCGAAGGCTTTCTTCATTTCAGGGGAAAGCTTCGAGGGATCGAAGTTCTTTCCGGCGCCGATGCCAATCTTGGCGAACCTCTCCATGAGTTCCTTCTCGGACCGAACAGTCGGATTGAATTGCAGGACGAAATTCAGGATATTGAACACCTCGAGAGCGCTTTTCTGCTCTTCTTGGCTGATCGGCTTGATGAAGTTGATGGCCGGTGCGGGGGTGGGCGCTGCTGTGCCGAGAAAAGACGAGAGTGGCTCCACCTTGTATCCGGCCTGGATTCTCTTTACGTTATCGAGGTCGGACGGATCGAAAAGCTGGGTGCGGTAGATAAGGGTGTTTATCTCGGTCTCGGACTGGATGACCTCCTTGATTCCCTGCGGTTTCTCACCCTTCCAATTCGGGCCAGCCAGCATGATACTACCCGCTTCGTTACCGGTGGTTCGGCTGCCGGCATAAGCAAAGTTGAACGTATAGGCGTCGATGAATTGAATCGAATAATAGCGACCTTCAGGAATTTCAGGGACCGTCAGAACGAGCGGTTCGGTTCGGAGATCCGCGCCGACAAAGGAGTACGGCGTGTCGGAATTGGGCGTCTGGACGGCCTTATCATCCGGGGTATAGACGCGCGGGATGTTGTGGATCTCATTCCACTGTCCCTTGTATTCGGGGTCGGTCTTATCAACGAAGTAGCCGTATTGGATGCGGTAGCCGTCCACCATGGGATAGCCGTAGATATAGGCTTCTTTCGCTATGGAACGGATGGAGTCTAATGACAGTTCAGAAGATAACATAGTTTCTTTTTTACCCTTGTTCTCAGTACACGAGAATGTGATTAACACAATTAATAGTAGGTGAAGTGCTTTTTTCATAATTAGTTATTTATCTTGTTTTAATATCATACAACGGGCTTTTATAAGATTTGTGCGACTGGAAAATCGGAGATTTTTCGGACGTAGCAAATCGTTTGTTGAATGTTTGTCGGTTTGTTATTTAGTTTAAATGTAAGCATAAATTTTATGAGTTGTTGTGCGTAGTTTTTTATTGTCAAGAAACCATAAATGGTGTCCCAAATATTCCAACAGCAAGTTCTGCCCAAACTAGAAATAAGGTAAAAAGGACTATTCCACAAATAATTATTCTATTTATTAAACTTTTTACTCGTCTTAATACAAGTTAACATAGTAATCCAGTTTCAAGTAATAAAATTCCCATTATAATAAAATCAGCAATATTCCAATTTATCTCATTCGTGAATTGCATAGGAACAAATGGTATTAGCAGAAGAATTAGTACGGATATTAAAATAACAATTAACCTTTTATTTTTTCATTAGATAAAAATTAATAACTAAATCAATTAAATTTTGTTTTTTGAATATACTTTTTAATTCGAATTTCGTTTATCACAAACCATATTATACCAACAGTTAACATAAATAATGGTATTGCACCAAGTTCATTTTCAATGATAATCATATAAGTTATCAGTAAAGACCCTAATATTAGGACTATTATAGAAAGAAGTCGATTAATTCTCAATTTTTTAGTTATTGTGTTTTTCATATTTATCCGTTCATAAATTGTTATTTTAAATTTTCCATCTCACCTTTTTTTAATAACGTACAATGGTCTTGGTTATGTGTAGTGCTGGATTTCAAGGCTCTGCACTTTCAGATTATCAAATTGTTTATTTATTGTATTTACTATCATATTAGCACTTTTGCCAACAATGCTTATGGCCAATGTTTCCATTCTTAGTTATTCGCTCTTGCTTAATTCTTTTATTTTCATTCTGGCCTGTTCATTACTTGGGTTTAGTTCAAGAGATTTTTTATAGTTTTCAATTGCTTTTTGAGTATCACCTAATGTTTCATAAGCTTCTCCCAAGCTATCATAGGAATTAGATGATTTAGGGTAATTTTCTACATTCAAGATGAAGAATTCTAATGCATTGGATTTGTCCTTATCATTTTCACTTTGTAGCATTCTATAACCTAATTGGTTTACAAGATACTCGGGAGGTTGAAAATCCCATGAAAGTCGTTCAGAAAGTGCATGAAAATGTTGAGTTAGTTGCTCTTTATCTTCCACATCACGATAGGAAATTCCATAACCTTCAAAAATTGCAGAGATTCCATTATGAAAAGCAATGATTGGAACTGAGCTATGGTCTTCATTTTCGAAGTATTCTAATTTTGCAGGTAATTCACCTTTGCATTTACTATTCAATGTCTCATACAATCTTACATGGCGATCACGATTTCTAATATTCCTTTTGCCCCAATTGGCAGTGGCTATATAAATGAATCTTTTAAATGATTGTTCAGTGAGGGAATCTAACTTTTTGTCCATGGTTTCTGAATCCCACGTTCCAAAACTTGGGTCAACCGCAATAAATGAATTGAATAGTGTTTTTTCTTTCATATAGGTATGAGTAGCCAACAAACCTCCTAAAGAATGTCCAAAAAGTATTCGATAGGGCGCAGTTCTATACTTTTGATCCAGCTCAGGTATAAGTTCTTCTTCCAAAAAGCTTAGAAAACTATCTCCACCGCCTGTATTATTCTCTCTAACTGTAATGATTTTGTCTGGTGTGTAGTCTCTTCTTCTATCAACATTTTGAATAGCAACCACAATCAACTCTGGAATTTTGGAGCTTCTATAAACATCAGAACTCATGTAGTTTACGATTCCAGCTATGGACTTAAAGTGCAAATTTCCATCAAGTACAATAAGCACTGGATATCTCTTATAGGATGACTCTTCATCATTGTATGAATCAGGAAGGCTAATCCAATACCCTCTTTCTTCATTCAAGATATTAGACCTAAGTGAATGTTTTGTGCCGATTACAACTT
>CAVQGP010000005.1:0-63571 GCA_963712085.1 uncultured Flavobacteriaceae bacterium
TGCATTTGGTTGTTGCACCAATCCCCAATCAGAACTAATCATATTTCCAATATTTAAAATATCAATACTAAATTCAATAGAATTGTTTCCTGCTATTACTAAATCCTGTAATATTTTTATATCCCATCTACTTCTCCAAGGAGAAATGGCTGCATATCGTTCCATATATTCACCTCTGTTACTACTTAAATAATCATCCTGTTTAATAAAAGCCTCAAAAGCCTCTGCTTGTCCAGGACCTGAAAATTGCATTTGATTAAGCTCACTCGCTGTAGGGATATAAAGTAAATCGTTTAAACCAGAACCATCATTGTTAATGTCACCGGCATAGGTATAATTAAATCTTGCACCTTGAGCATACTCAATAAAACCGGCAATCGAAGTTCCCCATTTATCATCACTTCCATAACGCCATGATTTTGAAACAACAGCAATTATTCTGTGCTTATCACCATATTTTGAGAATCCTAGTACATCCTCATTTGCATCACCAACAACCGGATTAAAATCAAAAGCATCTCCAGTAATTTCAGCTTCAATTGAGTTAACGTCTTTCGAATTTAAGTAATTATAAGCAGCACTTATATACAACTGATTATTAAAAGTTTTTTGTGCTTTAAAAGTACCATTGAAAGCATTTCCTTTATCAGTGTTTGTAAATACATATGCATTGTTTCCTTTATCAGAAGGAGCATATCTAGCTCTATTGTCAACACCACTCAAATTTAATGAAGGTGCATCCAAACCCCAGTTTTGAACATGTGCTCCGTGAATATCTTTTGTATATGATAAATCACCTGTTAAAATGACACCATTTTCTAATTTATAATCTGCACCTAAACTATTTCTCCAAACTTGAGGCCATTTAAAGTTAGGGTCAACAACTTGATAATACCATACATTTGGATTTGCAATTTGATTTCCTAACCAAACAAATGGGAAACGACCCGTAAAAATTCCTGAACCACCTCTAACTTGAAAAGTTTTATCTTCTTTTACATCCCAATTAAATCCAACTCTTGGTGAAAACAACACTTTATTAGTTGGCATTTGTGTAGAATCGAAATAAACAGTTTCACCAGTTGAAGGATCTACATAAGGTATGCTTGGATCATAAAAATTTCCTGGAGTATCAATAACATCTTGAGCTTTTTCTGAGGAATCAAAATATAATGGTTTATCAAATCTAACTCCAAGAGCCAGTTTAAAATTTTCAGTTACATTCCAATCATCTTGTACATAAAATGCCAATTGACCAACATTTGTTTCGGCTAAAGCCCAAGAATCGTTTGCGTTCTTATTCGCAAATGTAGATTCTGCTGCAGCCTTAGCATCTGATAATAATCCATTAGTAATACCTGTGTTAAATGCATTCATATCAGCAAAATCCCCGAAGAAAGCACCAACATATCCTCTACTATCTCCATAACCATAAGCTCCTAAGTTAAATGAATTGTCGAATTCAAATTTTTCAAACGAAAAACCAACTGTAAACAAATGATTTCCAGTACTAATTGTTAAATTATCAGTCAATTGAAATACTTTTTGATCTAAAGTATTGTGAATAGAAAATGGTTCGTGACCTGCTACTATGTAATTTGCACCAGCACCATCCTGAATTCTAAAGGCTGGCATTGGTGACGATTTTGGATTTCTAAAATCATCAAAATGTGTATAACCTGCTTGTAATTTATTGGTTACATTATCATCAAGTGTAGAATTTAATTCCACTAAATATGAATTAATTTTATTATTGATTTCATAACCTGAATTCTCAAATTGTAAAATTTGAGAATTAGGGCCTCTAAAACCTAAAGCTGTTGGATGTGCTGGTTTATCTTTAGAAGCATCTAAGAAATTATATACAAATGACAATCTGTTATTTTCATTTATATTCCAATCTAGTTTTAAAATTCCTTTAATACTTGAAGAATTATGTGTAAACCCTTCATAAGCACCTGGATCATACCCAATACTTCGTAAACCAGATTGAACATTCAATAAATCTTGTTCACTAACTCTAGATTCATTAATTGCTCCTGAACCAGTATATGGTACCCATGACTGGCCTAAATCTGTTCGATCATCTTTTTCGAAGTTAGCAAATACAAATAATTTATTTTTTATAATTGGTGCCCCAATACTAACACCATATTGGTACTGTTCTAATTTAGGAACAAATATTTTTTCACCTTTAATTTTACTTCCAGTTAAATCTTGGTTTCTGAAAAAACCATAAACTGTACCAGTAATTTTATTTGTACCACTTTTTGTAACTGCATTTACAGAAGCTCCAGTAAATCCAGATTGCGTTACATCATAAGGAGCTGTAGAAACACTAATTTGCTCTATTGCATCTAGCGAAATCGGTTGTGCATCTGTTTGTCCACCAGGTGTTGCTGCATCCAACCCAAATGGATTGTTGAAAATTGAACCATCCAATGTAAAGTTATTGAATTGGTCGTTTCTACCTCCAAAAGAACCTCCTGACGCGGATGGATCTAAACGTGTAAAATCTGATGCAGACCTTGAAATAGTAGGTAATTTTGTCAACTCTTTTTTACCAATACTGGTTTCAGCTCCAGTTCTATTACTATTAAATGTAGTATTAGCACTACCAGTAATTAATACTTCACCCAATTGTTCACTTTCAGTTGTTAACTGCGTTTTTAAATCAAAGGCTTTTCCTAATTCTAAGTATACATTGGTATACTCAATTGTTTTATAACCAATATAACTAATGGTAATGTTATACGGACCACCTACACGAAGGTTAGGGATAAAAAATCGACCGCTTTCAAGTGTCATTGCTCCAGAAACTGTTCCTGTAGGTTCAGTGCGTTACTGCCACGTTAGCACCAAACAAACCCTCTCCAGTTTCATCTGTTACTAATCCTTCAATTTTAGAAGTTGTAACTTGTGAAAAAGCTGTGAAAGCTGTAAAAATGGTAACTAAAAATGTAAAGTATAATTGTTTCTTCATACGATAAAATAGTTAAGTTAAATTAAGTTAATTTGTTTAATGTTAAATAATTGTTTGAATATACGAATGTAAAAAAAAAGACCCACCAAAATGGTGAGCCTCTATTTTCTTTATTAACTAAAATTTGTTAAAAACTTGTTAAGTTTTCATAATTGAATTACTATGCTTCAGCAACAATTTCAATTGGTAATTCAAAAACAACTGCTCTATGTAAACGAATAGTTGCATTGTATTTTCCAAGTCTTTTAATATGACCTCCTTCAACTTTGATGTATTTTTTATCTACGTCATGTCCAGCTGCAGCTAAAACTTCAGCTACGTGACCATTATTCACTGAACCGAATAATTTAGAACCATCACCAGTTTTGGCAGCGATTTTAATATCCAAATCTTTTATTGCATTTGCAATTTTTGTAGCATCTTTTATTAGTTTTTCTTCTTTATAAGCACGTTGCTTTAAAGTTTCAGCTAATACTTTTTTTGCTGATACTGTTGCTAAAACAGCAAACCCTTGAGGAATTAAATAATTACGACCATAACCGTTTTTTACAGTTACAATATCATCAATAAAACCTAAGTTCTCAACATCTTGTTTTAATATAATCTCCATAATACCTTCCTCTTTTTATTTTAACATATCGCCAACGTAAGGCATTAAAGCTAAGTGACGTGCTCTTTTAATTGCAACAGAAACTTTACGTTGATATTTTAATGATGTACCTGTTAAACGACGAGGTAAAATTTTACCTTGCTCATTCACTAAGTATAATAAGAAATCAGCATCTTTATAATCAATATATTTGATACCGTTCTTTTTAAAACGACAGTATTTTTTTACTAATTTAGTGTCAATATCTAACGGAGTTAGGTAACGAACATCACCTGATTTTCCTTGTTTTGATTGTTGTTCTATAGACATATCTCTTATTTTTTAACGGCTTTTACCTTATTTCTTTCTCTTCTCTTTTCGGCCCAAGCAACTGCATGTTTATCCAATGCAACAGTTAAATAACGCATAACGCTATCATCTCTTCTAAATTCAAGTTCAAAAGGAGCAACTACTTCTCCAGCAACTTTGTATTCAAATAAGTGATAAAATCCACTTTTTTTGTGTTGGATTGTATAAGCTAATTTCTTTAGCCCCCAATCTTCTTTTGATATCATTTCGGCACCTTTTGAAACAAGATAGTCCTCGAACTTCTTTACTGTTTCCTTTATCTGTGTATCAGATAAAACGGGATTCAAAATGAAAACAGTTTCGTAATGATTCATAAATTATTATTTTTAAAATTATTTTTAAGGCTGCAAATGTACAACTATTTATTAAAGTAGCAAACTCTTTTTTGTATTGAATTATTTAATGCGTTTACGGTTTGGTTGTTCTTTTTTTTAGTCACTTCAAGGTACGATGGCGAAGTATTGGTCTTATCGTTATAAAAAAATTGCTTCATTTCACTCGTAAAAGCCTTCAAACTAATAATTATCAACATCAATCGTTAATTTAATTGAACGATAAATATTTATAGCTTGAAAAGCATTAATAACTCTAATAATGTTGTTTTTAGTAGCCCCAATAGACTGTTTTTGTGGAATCTTAATAATTAAATGCCTAATATAATAGTTTCTTATTTTTGAAATACTAGGTGTTGTTGGTCCTAAAACATTTTCTTTAAAAACAGACATTAATGATTTTCCCAGCCAGTTGGCACCTTCATCAACCTTATTAAAATCTTTATGTCGCAATGTTAATTTTATAATTCTATAAAATGGAGGATAATGGTATTGCCAGCGCTCATTCAACTGTTCTTTATACATTTTTTCATAATCATTTGTGGAAACCTGTTGTAATATTTGATGATAAGGGTTAAAGGTTTGGATTGCCACTTTACCTCTTTTTTTATCACGTCCTGCTCTTCCAGAAACCTGAACCATTAGCTGATAACTGCGTTCATGAGCCCTAAAATCTGGGAAATTCAACATATTATCTGCATTCAAAATTCCTACTAAAGAAACATTTCCAAAATCCAGCCCTTTTGAAAGCATCTGAGTACCTACTAAAATATCAATTTCCTGCGCCTGAAACTGACCAATAATTTTTTGATACCCATATTTTCCACGCGTAGTATCCAAATCCATTCGACCAATATTATGTTTTGGAAACAATTCTTGCAATTCAATTTCAATTTGCTCGGTCCCAAATCCTTTCGTGTTTAATTTCTCACTTCCACAAGCATTGCAATTGTGAGGCATCGCCTGTCTATATCCACAATAATGACAACGCAATTCTTTTCTATAACTATGAAATGTTAAACTTACATCACATTGCGGACATTGGGGTGAAACACCACAGGTTTCACATTCAACAACTGGAGCAAACCCTCTGCGGTTTTGAAATAAAATTACCTGCTCCTTTTCATCCAATGCTTCATGAATCATTTCCAACAATCTATCAGAAAAATGACCTTTCATTCTCTTTTTACGATGTTTTTCTTTGATATCTACCAATTCAATCTCAGGCAATAGCACATTTCCATAACGCCTGTTTAATTCAACAAATCCATATTTTCCCTGTTTCGCATTGTAATAAGTTTCTATGCTTGGCGTTGCTGAACCCAATAAAACTTTAGATTCATGCAAATTTGCCAAAACAATAGCAGCATCACGGGCATGGTAACGAGGTGCCGGATCATATTGTTTAAAACTCGGTTCGTGCTCTTCATCAACTATAATTAAACCTAGGTCTGAAAAAGGCAAAAATAAAGAAGAACGAGCTCCCAAAATTAACTGTGCTTTCTGCTTATTTTGTAACACGTTATTCCAAACTTCAACACGTTCATTCATTGAATATTTTGAATGAAAAACAGACAAGTATTCTCCAAAGTAAATTTGTAAACGCTCTATTAACTGTGTAGTTAACGCAATTTCAGGTAACAGATAAAGCACTTGTTTTCCATGGTCAAGTAATTGTTTAATAAACTTAACATATATCTCTGTTTTTCCACTACTTGTAATACCTTTTAGTAAAACAGTTTGTTTTGAATTAAAGGATTTTTTAATTTCTAAATAGGCTTTTTCCTGGTACTCCGTAAGTTCTTTTATAGCTGAAGATTTTCCCGTGAAATTAATACGGTCTTTTTGTGTAAAATAATATTCAAAAATACCTTTATCAACCATTGATTTTATTACTGCAGAAGATACATTTGAAACAGTTTGTAACTGATCAACTTTTATTGGTTTTTTAGTTGTTTTTAATTGAAAAAATGAAAGAATAGCGTCGCGTTGTTTTTTTGCATTTTTAACCAACTCCAAAAGTTCAGACAATTTATCTGCATTACTCCAAGCATCGCTTAACTGAATGTATTTAACCAATTTTGGCTTGTACTGCTCGTATATTTGTTCTTTTATGGTAATTGCATTTTTCTCTAACAATGCTTTAATTACTCCAAAGACATTTTTTTTTCCTAAAATATCAATAATTTGCTGAATGCTCAATTTCGCTTGATGTTGTAATGCTTCAAAAATCAAAAACTCTTCATCATTTAGTATTCCTTCATCAATAAATACTGGGTTAATCAATATTTCTGTTTCACTTTCCAATAAAAATGCTGAAGGCAGTGCAGCCCTAAAAACATCCCCTAATGAGCACATATAATAATTTGCTATCCATTCCCAATGCTTTAGTTGCGTTTCATTAACAATGGGGGTTTCATCTAAAATTTGATGAATCTCTTTTGCCTCATACCCTATTGGTGGAATATCATGAATGCTGTAAACCAACGATGTGTAAACCTTTGATTTACCAAATTCAACAGCTACTCGCATACCTTTTTTTATAAAAGTAGCTTCAGCATCTGTTATTTTATAAGTAAATAACTTTTGAAGCGGTATGGGCAATATGACATTTATATAACGAATGGTGTTTTATAATTTTATTATAATTGATGAATTACAAAAATACTTATTTGAATATGTTTATCAATTAAAAAATAACAATTTAAAATTAAAAACTTCAAAACACAGATTACTAGGTACTTATATAAGTATTTTATTTTTGGCACGTTGTTTGTTTTATTGACCCTATAAATCCTAACCAGCAAAATTAGTACAAACCTTTAAAGTCCTTAATTATGAAAAACACAGTATTTACCCTAGTAACTTTTGTATTGGTAAGCTTAGGAACATTAAAAGCAAACAATACCTCAACTATTAACCAATATAACAATGGTTATGGAAATTCATTCACTTTTGTTGAAAGTGGAATTACATTTTCTGTTTTTCAAAATGGAGAATTTGACTTTTATATAAACCGAAGCAATGTTATTAATGCTAATTATCACAATAACAATATAAATATCAGTTTTAACTCAGGTTATAATTATGATGCTTATGTGCAATATGACAGATATGGAGCAGTTATTCAAATAGAAAATGTTCCTGTTTATTACGATTATTATGGACGCGTAACACAAGTTGGAAATATTAACATTAATTATAATAACAACCGATTGGTTAGTTTAGGCGGAATGCGTATTTACTATAACAATTATGGAACTTATGCTTATTATAGAGGTTATATCAATACTTACAATCGTTATTATGTTTACCACCCTTATCATAATTATTTTGTACAACCATATTACAATTATAGCGTTGTAAGCTACAAACCTTACAGACAACATTATAAAGAGCAACGTTATAGCTACCATCACGACCATTCTAAAAATAAATATTACAACCACAATAATGGGCACTATAAAAACAATAGCCGAAACAAATCAAGTCAGAGAGTTGCTACACATTCAGTTCCTGAGAAAAGAAATGAACAAATTGTAAGAAATGACAGGAAAAGTGGCCATATGCAAAGTAGCGGTACAACTAATGAAAATAACAACTACACAACTAAGAGAAACACCAGCACAACAGGCAATACCAGAACAGCATCTTATACTAAAAATAATACAACAATAGCTAACAATAAAACCCAAGTTAGAAATGTTCAAAACAGCAGAACTGTTTCAGATTCAAGAAATACAGCAACCAGAAATAGTTCAACAGGTGTAAATAGGCAAAAATCAATAGTAGTTGATGAAAGCAAAAGAACAGCAACTACAACAAATAATAGATCTCAAAAAATAGATCCAAATAAAAGCAACGTTCAAAGAAGAAGCATTCAATAAATAATTTTGAAAAATTGAATTTTAATTATTATTTAATTAAACATAAAAAGCCTTTTCAGATCTGAAAAGGCTTTTTAATGATACAAATTATATTAATCTAATTTTGGTAAATTAAAGTTTTCTAACACACTGGGCAATTTCATAACAGCCTCAATTTCATCAGATTTACGCGGTGCCATAGCCGACAAATTCACAGGACCATTTTTAGTAACCAAAATATCATCTTCAATTCTAACTGCAATTCCCCACCATTTTTCATCACAATCACTACCTTCAGGAATATAAATTCCAGGCTCCATTGTAACTACCATATTTTCTTCAAATTTGTCATAATTTCCTGGATCGTGCACATCTAAACCAATATGATGAGACGTACCATGAGGAAAGTAATTATGGCGTGCATTTTCAGTACTTATAATGCCTAATTTATACAATCCATTATTTATTATTTTTCGGGCAATTGCACCTGGTTCCCCTATGCTTTTTCCAATTTCATAAGCTTCAATGCCTGCCTCTTGAGCTTCATAAACTAAATCGTAAATTAGTTTTTGCTCTTTAGTAAATGTGCCGTTTGCCGGAATTGTTCGAGTAACATCGGCTGTATAACCTCTGTATTCAGCTCCTAAATCCATTAATACCAATTCGCCATTTCCAACAACTGTTTTATTATTTTCAATGTAGTGTAAAATACACCCATTTCCACCTGCTCCAACAATTGAAGGATAACCTTCGTATTCTGCACCATATTTTTTATAGACAAACTCATGAACACCTTGAACTTCAGCTTCAGACATTGCTGGGTGCATTGCCTTCATTATTTCCAATTGACCTACAGCTGAAATTTCTACAGCTTTTTTCAGTAACACAAGTTCATCATCAGTTTTAATTTCACGCAAAGACCCCATCAACTGGCTTAACATTTTATTGTCAATTTTTTTTATTGTTTCATTTTGAATTTTATCTGATGTTGGGTCACTTAAATTTATCAAAGCAAAAGAAATCTTTTCTTTAAATAATCTTATTAAATCATATAAATCTGCTTTGTCTCTGGCATCATCTCTAACATCATTCTTGAAATTTTCAAATAAAATTTTATCGAACTTAGAGAAATCTATGTCGTAACTACTAAATTCTTTACCATTAAGCGCAACTCTAAATCCCAATTCATCTTGTACCCCCTCAACCCCTAATCTTTTGCCATTCCACATTTCAGCCATTTCATTGCGCTCCTGAACAAAAATCAATTCGTTATAATTTACTCCATTTAAAATTTGCTCATCTTTAAAAATTAAAACAAGTGCATTTGGCTCTCTATAACCTGTTAAATAATAAAAATTTGGATCTTGGTGATAAACATAATCCACATCATTAGACCTATTTCTAACGGCATTTGCAAAAACAACGGCAACACTGTTGTTTGGTAACATTTCGCGCAAAGCTTCCCTCCTGTTATTATGAAAATCTTTTGTCAAAAAATCTTGCGGTGTCTGTGGGTTTTGAGCAAACAGGTTGAAAAAAACCAAAAACAATAGACTATTAAATACATTGAAATTATTCATATTAGAGGTGATATATCAATTAAACAATTTCAAATATAGTCAAAAGATATTTTCCTATTGAAATGTTTTAAAGTATTGACAAATAATTTTAAATGCTATTTTGTAGATATTATCTTAAATTGGTAAATTAATATCAATGCTGTCCTTGATATTTTATTAAATTAGCCACATTAAAATTTATCTAAAATGAAGAATACTGCTTTAACTCATATTCACGAAAAATTAGGGGCAAAAATGATACCTTTTGCCGGGTACAATATGCCTGTACAATATGAAGGAATTAATATTGAACACGAAACTGTTAGAAAAGGTGTTGGTGTTTTTGATGTTTCGCATATGGGAGAATTTCTAATTCAAGGTGAACATGCTTTGGACCTGATTCAAAAAGTTACTTCAAACGATGCTTCTAAACTTGCTATTGGTGATGCTCAATACAGTTGTTTGCCTAATGAAATTGGTGGTATTGTTGATGATTTAATTGTTTACAGAATTAAAGAGCAAACATATTTGTTAGTTGTAAATGCTTCAAATATTGAAAAAGACTGGAATTGGATAAGTTCATATAATACCATGAATGCTGAAATGACAAATATTTCAGAAGACTATTCTCTGCTCGCTATTCAAGGACCTAAAGCAGTTGAAGCTATGCAAAGCTTAACGTCTGTTGATTTGTCTGAAATTCAGTTTTACACATTTAAAGTAGCGGATTTTGCAGGAATTGAACACGTTATTATTTCTGCAACAGGATATACAGGTTCAGGTGGTTTTGAAATTTATTGTAAAAACAATGAAGTTGAAAAAGTTTGGAAAGCAGTTTTTGAGGCTGGTAAAGATTTTGGAATTAAACCAATAGGTTTGGCAGCACGGGATACTTTGCGATTAGAAATGGGATATTGCTTGTATGGAAATGATATTAATGATACCACCTCACCAATTGAAGCCGGATTGGGTTGGATTACTAAATTCACCAAAGATTTTACAAATGCTGAAGCACTTAAAAAACAAAAAGAAACTGGCGTAGATAAAAAATTAGTCGGTTTTAAAATGGTTGACAAAGGGATTCCACGTCACGATTACGAAATTGTAAATGCCGCTGGAGAAAAAATTGGCGTGGTAACTTCCGGAACCATGAGCCCATCTTTAAAAGAACCTATTGGAATGGGGTATGTTACAACTGAAAATTCAAAAGTAGGTTCTGAAATTTATATTCAGGTTCGTAATAAAAATTTAAAAGCCGAAGTAGTAAAACTACCTTTTTATAAAGGTTAATAATTTTCAGGAATTTTTCCCTGAACATTTTCAAAATATTTATAAAAGAAGCTAAAATCTTCGTCCATATTTTCTGTTAGATAATAAGGCTCTGAGATTTTAGCTTGTTTATTTTTAAAATCCAATGTGCACATTACAATAGGCACATTGGCACCTTTTGCAATATAATAAAAGCCTGTTTTCCAAGTATCTACTTTTTTACGGGTACCCTCCGGCGACATACCTAAAATAAATTGTTCCCTACTATTAAAAATAGCAACAATGCTATCAACCTTATTATTGCTTTTACTTCTATCAACAGGAGCACCACCTAAACTTCTAAAAATAAATCCGAAAGGTGGTTCAAACAACGAAGCTTTTCCAATAAAATTAGCTGGAAGCTCTTCTGCATATTTAATCAAAATTCCCAAAGGAAAATCTAACCAATGTGTGTGCGGTGCAGCAATTAGCACATATTTTTTCAATTCTTTTGGAAAACTTCCAACAGTTTTCCAACCTAATAATGTGTATAAAATAAAACGTGCAATTGCTTTCATAGGGTTGTTAATAACTCAGTTTTTAATTTTAAATAATTTAGTTATGGCAACAAATATAAAAATCTTACTTTTATAAACTAATTAAATTTACAATGACTGATATCTTTTTATACTTGATAATTGCGGTAATTTTTTCTACAATTGGCTTTGTTATTGGAAAATTAATCACTAAAAACAGTTTAGAAAAACTTACTTCTGAATTAGAAATAAGAAATAAACTTTTACTTGAAGAAAAAGAGCAAAATAATCTAAATATCAATAAGTTAAATGATGATAAAAATCTTTTGAATAATGAAAAACACGAAATAGATTTACGTTTAACTGAGAAAATTTCTGAACTTAAAAATTTAGAAAATAAGCTGAATGAGAACAAAGCTGAAGTTGAAAAATTACAAGAAAAATTTACAAAAGATTTTGAAATTCTGGCTTCCAAAATATTAGAAGAAAAATCGAATAAATTCACAGAACAAAATAAAGAAAATCTTAAAATCATATTAAATCCATTACAAGAAAAAATTCAAACTTTTGAGCGAAAAGTTGAAGAAACCCATAAAGAAAGTATTGATTACCACGCTGCTTTGCGTCAACAAATTTTAGGTTTAAAAGATCTGAATTTACAAATGAGTAAAGAAACCATTAACCTAACAAAAGCTTTAAAAGGTGATAGCAAAACACAAGGCAACTGGGGAGAACTGGTTTTGGAGCGCGTTTTGGAAAAATCGGGCTTGGAAAAAGGAAGTGAATATTTTGTACAGCAAAGTTTTGTAAACGATGAAGGTAAACGAATTATGCCCGATGTTGTAATTCATTTACCCGATGAAAAGAAAATGATTATAGACTCAAAAGTTTCATTAACAGCTTACGAACAATATGTAAATTCTGATGATGATAATGAAAAAGCGCTTTTTTTAAAAGAACATGTAAATTCATTAAAACGACATATTGAACAATTAAGCGAAAAGAAATATGAAGACATTTACAAAATTGATTCACCAGATTTTGTATTGCTTTTCATTCCAATTGAACCCGCATTTGCAGTTGCTTTAAATGCCGATAATCAGCTTTATAACAAGGCTTTTGAAAAAAATATTGTTATTGTGACACCTACTACCCTTTTGGCAACCTTACGTACCATTGACAGTATGTGGAATAATGAAAAACAACAAAAAAATGCCATTGAAATTGCTGTACAAGCTGGCAGATTGTATGACCAATTTGTTAATTTAACTGAGGATTTAATAAAAGTAGGCAATCAATTAAAAACAGTTCAAGGCTCTTATGATGTTTCAATGAAAAAATTAACTGGCGCCGGAAATTTAATTAAAAAAGTGGAAGCCATTAGAAAACTTGGAGCTAAAGGAACCAAAAATTTCAATGACAAGTTGCTTGAAAGAGCTACTGAAGATTATGATTAAATAAAAAAACCTGCATTTTACTGCAGATTTCTTGTTTGGATTTAATGACGCTATTTTTTTAATACCTTTTCTAAAATAACTTCTTTCGAAATCTTTCTAGTACAGAAATACCAGTCTTTACATTCCATATCTTCTTTTCCTGCCATTCTGTTTTCAGCAGTTCCACAAGAACCAGCTGGACCAATAATTACATCATTACCCGGATACCAATCTGCTGGAGTTGCCACTCCAAATGCATCTGCTGCTTGTAATGCTACTACAACGCGATATAATTCATCAAAATTTCTACCCAAACTTAGCGGATAATAGATAATAGCTCTAATAACCCCTGTTGGGTCAATAAAAAATACAGCTCGAACAGCTTTGGTTGAGCTTTCATTTGGTTGGATCATTCCGTATTTTTTTGCCACGTTCATGGTAATATCTTCAATTAACGGAAATTTAACTTCAACATTTTTCATCCCTTTGTATTCAATTTTTTCTTTAATTGAACGTAACCATGCAATATGACTATATAAACCGTCAATAGACAAGCCAACCAACTTGCAATTTGCTTTTAAAAATTTATCTTCCAATGTTGCAAAAGTCATGAATTCTGATGTGCAAACTGGCGTAAAATCGGCAGGGTGACTAAATAAAATGACCCAATCTCCTTTGTAATCACTTGGAAAATTAATTTCCCCTTGTGTTGTAACTGCTTTAAATTCAGGAGCTTTATCTCCTATTCTTGGCATTGATATTGTTTCTTGTTGTGTTTCCATTATATATTATTTATGTTAAACTTCTATTCTTAATAAACTAAACAACTAAAGTTAGTAAACATCAAGTTGAAAAATGTAACTATAATTACCTAACCACGCTAAATTCTTGACAAAAAAAATCCTGCTCAAGGCAGGATTCTTAATATTTACAATTTAAATCAATTACATTTTAAACAATGGTTTACTAGACATCATATCGTTAACTTTATCTGCAATGCTTTCTAAAACTGCGTCATTTTCATAATTTTGAATTACTTCATCAATTAAATTCACAATAGCAAGCATATCAGCTTCTTTTAAACCACGAGTAGTAACTGCAGCAGTTCCAACTCTAATTCCAGAAGTAACAAAAGGTGATTTATCATCAAAAGGCACCATATTTTTATTTACAGTAATATCAGCTTTTACCAATGCATTTTCAGCATCTTTACCACTAATATTTTTGTTTCTCAAATCAATTAACATCATGTGATTGTCTGTTCCTCCTGAAATAATTTTATAACCCTTATCAACAAAAGCATCAGCCATAGCAGAAGCATTTTTCTTTACCTGAATTTGATAATGCAAAAATTCATCAGTCAATGCTTCACCAAAAGCAATTGCTTTAGCAGCAATAATATGCTCTAAAGGACCACCTTGATTTCCTGGAAAAACAGCAGAATCTAATAAACTTGACATCATTTTAAGAGAACCATTTTTTAAGGTTAAACCAAATGGATTTTCAAAATCTTTACCCATCATTATAATTCCACCTCGTGGACCTCTTAAAGTTTTATGTGTTGTTGTTGTTACAATATGACAATGAGGAATTGGATCATTTAATATCCCTTTAGCAATTAAACCTGCTGGATGCGAAATATCAGCCATTAATAATGCGCCTACATTATCGGCAATTTCTCTAAATCTTTTAAAATCCATATCTCTAGAATATGCTGACGCACCTGCAATAATAAGTTTTGGCTGTTCTTTTTTAGCAGTTTCTTAAATTTTATCATAATTCAACATTCCAGTTTCTTCTTCAACTCCATAAAAAGAAGTTGTATATAATTTTCCTGAAAAATTTACTGGAGAACCATGTGTTAAATGTCCACCATGAGATAAATCAAAACCTAAAATTTTATCACCCGGTTTTAAAACTGCCTGAAAAACAGCAGTATTTGCCTGAGAACCAGAATGCGGTTGTACATTTACATATTCAGCACCAAAAAGTTCTTTCGCTCTGTCAATTGCAATTTGCTCAATAATATCAACAACTTCACAACCACCATAATAACGTTTGCCAGGATATCCTTCTGCATATTTATTGGTTAGCACAGAACCTGCTGCTTCCATAACATCCTCACTTACAAAGTTTTCTGAAGCAATTAATTCTAATCCTTTTGTTTGTCTTTCTCTTTCTTCTTCTATTAAATCGAAAATAATTTGGTCACGTTGCATTGTATTCCTTGTTTAAAAGTTAAAATTCACGCAAAAATAAGGATTTCGTTTTGCAATTAGTAATAAACTTATATATTTACTTATAATTTTATTAACAGAAAAGACAACTTATACACCATGAAAATAACAGCGAATGATCCAAACAGAAAATCGTGGCTTCCTGTATCCGAAGATTCTGATTTTCCAATTCAAAATATACCATTTGGTGTATTTATTACAAAAGACGATATCATAACAATTGGTACAAGAATTGGTGAATATGCTATTGATTTAGGCGCATTTCATCAGTTAGGATATTTTAACGGAATTCCTTTAACAGATGATATTTTTATGCAAGATTCCTTAAATGATTTTATTGCTGACGGAAGAAAAACCTGGCGATTGGTAAGAAATAGAATTGCTGAAATTTTTGACAGTGAGAATCCTACACTAAGAGACAATATCCAACATAAGGAAATTATTATTTTTGATGTAAATGAAGTTGAAATGCTTTTACCTGTTGAAATTGGAGATTACACTGATTTTTATTCAAGTAAAGAACATGCTACTAATGTTGGGCAAATGTTTAGAGAAAAAGAAAATGCTCTCATGCCAAATTGGCTTCATATTCCTGTGGGTTATCATGGGCGATCATCGTCAGTGATTGTTTCTGGAACAAATATCAGACGACCAATAGGACAAACATTACCTGAGGGAGCAACTACACCTGTATTTGGACCTTCAAAAAGGTTAGATTTTGAAATTGAAATGGCATTTATTACTACTGATGCAAATGATTTAGGAAAACCTATTCCAGTGAATGAAGCTGAAGAATATATTTTTGGATTGGTTTTATTAAACGACTGGAGTGCCCGAGATATTCAAAAATGGGAATATGTACCTCTAGGACCATTTTTAGCAAAAAATTTTGCCACTTCTATTTCACCTTGGATTGTAACGCTAGATGCTTTAGAGCCTTTTAGATGTGAAAGTGTAATACAAGAATTAGAACCTTTACCTTACCTAAAACAACAAAAAACTAATAATAGTTTTGATATTAAATTGGAAGCGACACTCCAAACTGAAAATGGTGATTTAAACCTGCTTAGTAAGTCTAATTTTAAATATTTATATTGGACAATGTCCCAGCAGTTAGCACATCACACCATTAATGGCTGTAATGTTAGAGCAGGTGATTTAATGGGTAGCGGTACTATTTCTGGTCCAACAAAAGATAGTTATGGATCTATGTTAGAGCTAACTTGGGGTGGAAAAGAACCAATCGTATTGAACGATGGGTCTTCTCGTTCATTTTTTAATGATGGTGACAATGTAATTTTAAGAGGTTATTGTGAAAATGACAAAGTTAGAATTGGTTTTGGAAAGTGTACAGGTAAAATTTTACCCGCAATTAATTTAAAAAAATAACAAAAAATTAAATATGAATGTAAATAGCCCTAGGAATTTTTTTTTAGGGCTTTTTGCTTATTTTTGTACAACAATTATATTTTAAAACCCCATTATGAAAAATCAATTACTTTTTATTTTACTATCCTTCCTTTTTATTGGCTGTGGTGGTGTAAAAAAAACACAAGAAGCTATCAACTATGGCAATTACGATGAAGCAATAAACATTGCATTGAAAAATCTTAGAAGTGATAAATTTAAGAAAAGTAATGAACCATATGCCTTAATGTTGGAAGAAGCGTTTGCCAAAGCAAACGAAAGAGATCTTGACCAAGTAAAATTCCTTCAAAAAGAAGCAAATCCAGCAAATTTTGAAACCATTTATACTATTTATGATAAATTGAATAAAAGACAAGAAATGATAAGACCATTACTTCCTTTGCAAATTATTAGTACTGGTAAAAATGCTAAATTTCAATTAAACGATTATACAAATCAATTGATAAGCAGCAAACAAAATGTTACTCAATATTTATATGACAACGCTGTAAATTCACTTCAAAATTCAAAAAACAAAATTGATTTTAGAAATACTTATGATGATTTAAATTACCTCAATCAAATCAATCCTAATTATAAAAACACCAATACTTTAATTGAAGAAGCACATTTTAAAGGCACAGATTTTATATATGTATTTATGCAAAATCAATCCGATAAAGTAATTCCAATTCGTTTAGAGCAGGATTTATTGAATTTTGAAACCTATGGTTTAAATACGCTTTGGACTGTTTATCAATCAACAAAACAAGCCCAAATTAAATACAACTATGAAATTGAAATCAATTTAAGAGAAATTAATATATCACCTGAACAAATTCATGAAAAGGAAATAATTCAGGAAAAACAAGTAAGTGATGGTTGGCAATATTTAAAAGACAGCAAAGGAATTAATGTAAAAGACAGTTTAGGAAATGCTATTAAAGTAGATAAATTTAAAACCATCAAAAGTACTGTATATCAAAATATTCAATATAAATCGGTTCAAATTATTGGTCAAATCAAATATTTTGACCTAGCAACCAATCAACTTATAAAATCTTATCCTTTAGAAAGCGGTTTTGTTTTTGAACACCGTTACGCAACGTACAAAGGCGATAGAAACGCTTTAGATAAAGAATATTTAGATTTATTAGCCTTTAAATTTGTACCGTTTCCAAGCAATGAACAAATGATCTATGATAGCGGCGAAGATTTAAAACTGAAAATAAAAAATATTATTTCATCCAATACTATTAAATAAATTTAGTCTTATAAATTAATCGCTTTTTTTATTGCTTCAACACTTATTTGATGGTGTGAATCGTGGTAAATAATACCTTCGTTTTGAATAACTAAAACCTGAGGAGATTGGTGCATTACGTTGAATTTCATAGCAATTTCATTTGAAATTGATCTGTATTCTATTAAATCCAGAAAATACAATTCAATTTCCGAATCTTGTAAGTTGTATTCCTTTTCAAAATTTTTAAGCACCATTCTACTTATCCCACATCTGGTACTATGTTTAAAAATTAGAATAGCCTTTGATTTAGACAAACTTTTAATTTCATCTAGCTGATTCATTTCAGTTAAGGGAATCCAATTGATATTAGGCTTTTCAATATCATTATCATTGAATTTAAACATATTGCTAAATAATCCCATTATATAATGTTTTTTTACTTGGTCGAAAAATATTTAATTACTTTCAAAAAAGACAAACTGTCTGCAACAGCTTTAAAAACAAGACACTGTGTCAGAAACCTGACGTTTTAAGCTATTGGAATATATTTTGAAGGCTCAAATATAAATACAAAAAATTTAAAACGTTATGAACTTAAATAATTATACCATAAAATCGCAAGAAGCCATACAGCAAGCACAGCAAATTGCTCAAGGTTTATGGACATCAACAAATAGAAAATGAACATATTTTTAAAGCCATTTTTGAGGTTGATGAAAATGTAACTACCATTTATTCTAAAAAAATTAGAATGTCAATGTTTCATTATTGCTAACAAACTTCTGGATAAACAATTGGAAAGTTATCCAAAAGTAACTGGAGGAAATATTATGCTTTCCAATGAAGCTGGAAAATGCTTAAATGAAGCATCAATAATTGCTAAAAAAATGAAAGATGACTATGTTTCTATTGAACATTTAATTCTTGCCATTTTCAAATCGAATAGCAAAATAGCCCAAATGTTAAAAGATCAAGGTGTCACTGAAAAGGCATTAAAAGCAGCTATAGAAGAATTACGAAAAGGTGAAAATGTTACTTCCCAAAGTGCAGGAAGAAACCTATAATTCCTTAAATAAATATGCCAAAAATTTAAACCAATTAGCAAAAGATGGCAAACTAGATCCTGTGATTGGTCGTGATGAAGAAATTCGACGAATTCTTCAAATTTTATCACGACGAACAAAAAACAATCCAATTTTAGTTGGTGAACCTGGAACTGGTAAAACAGCCATTGCCGAAGGTTTGGCTCATCGAATTATGGATGGTGATGTTCCTGAAAATTTAAAAGACAAACAAATTTTTTCTTTAGATATGGGTGCACTTAATTGCCGGTGCAAAATATAAAGGTGAATTTGAAGAACGTTTAAAAGCCGTGATTAAAGAAGTGACTACTAGTCGAAGGTGATATTGTTTTGTTTATTGATGAAATCCATACACTTGGTTGGTGCTGGTGGCGGAGAAGGCGCCATGGATGCTGCAAATATTTTAAAACCTGCATTGGCCCGAGGTGAATTGAGTGCTATTGGAGCAACAACTCTAGATGAATATCAAAAATATTTTGAAAAAGATAAAGCATTGGAACGACGTTTTCAAAAAGTAATGGTTGATGAACCCGATACAGAAAGTGCCATTTCAATTCTTACGAGGTATTAAAGAAAAATATGAAACTCATCACAAAGTTCGAATTAAAGATGAAGCTATTATTGCTGCTGTAGAATTATCACAACGTTATATTACCAATCGTTTTTTACCAGATAAAGCCATTGATTTAATGGATGAAGCTGCTTCTAAACTGCGAATGGAAATCAATTCCAAACCAGAAGAATTGGATGTTTTGGATCGAAAAATTATGCAATTGGAAATTGAAATTGAAGCCATAAAACGTGAAAAAGATGAAGCAAAACTTAAAACTTTACGTTCACGAATTAGCAAATATAAAAGAACAACGAAATGAACATTTTTGCAAAATGGAAAAGTGAAAAAGAAGTGGTTGATAATATTCAAGCAAAGTAAATCAAGTAATTGAAGATTTTAAATTAGAAGCTGAACGTGCTGAACGTGATGGTGATTATGGTAAAGTTGCTGAAATTCGTTACGGAAAAATTAAAGATGCACAAGAACAACTTGAAAAACTTCAAAAAGAATTACAAGAAAATCAATCGGAACACTCTTTAATTAAAGAAGAAGTGACCTAGAGAAGATATTGCTGAAGTTGTTGCTAAATGGACTGGAATTCCAGTAACCAAAATGCTGCAAAGTGAACGTGAAAAATTATTGAAACTTAGAAGATGAACTTGCACAAACGAGTGGTTGGACAAAATGAAGCCATTGAATGCGGTGAGTGATGCTGTAAGACGCAGTCGTGCAGGATTACAAGATCCAAAAAAACCAATTGGTACCTTCTTATTTCTTAGGAACAACTGGTGTTGGTAAAACTGAATTGGCAAAAGCATTGGCTGAATATTTATTTGACGATGAAAATGCCATGACCCGAATTGACATGAGTGAATATCAGGAAAGTCATGCCGTGAGTAGATTGGTTGGTGCACCTCCAGGATATGTTGGTTATGACGAAGGTGGACAATTAACCGAAGCTGTAAGACAGAAAACCTTATTCTGTTGTTCTTTTGGATGAAATTGAAAAAGCGCATCCTGATACTTTCAACATTTTATTGCAAGTCTTGGATGAAGGCAGTTTAACAGATAATAAAGGGCGTGTTGCAGATTTTAAAAACACCATTATTATTATGACTTCTAATATTGGAAGTTCATATTATTCAAGAGCGTTTTGAAGCAACAAAAGATATGATTGATTCAGCAGATATGAAGCAGCCAAAGTTGATGTTTTGGCACTTATTAAAACAAACTGTTCGACCTGAATTTTTAAACAGAATTGATGATATTATCATGTTTACACCTTTAAATAAGGCCCATATTGATCAAATTGTAGGATTACAATTGAAAGGTTTGACTAAAATGCTAAAACTCAAGACATTCAAATTGAATATACTGAAGATTTAGTTGAAGCTTTAGCCGATATAGGTTTTGACCCTCAATTTGGAGCAAGACCCGTAAAACGTGTTATTCAAAAAGAAGTTTTAAATAAACTTTCAAAAGAAATACTTGCAGGAAAAGTAACTGCAACTAGTCATATTTTGTTAGATGCATTTGATAATAAAATAGTATTTCGGAATAAATAATTCTTTACTAAACATATAAAATAGGCTGTTTTGAATAATTTCAGACAGCCTATTTTTATGTGTAGTTGCTTTTTAAAAATTTATTATGAAAAAAATATAGGCTTTTTTTAGGCTATAGATTTAGATACTAATATAATTATTCTTCCTCATCGTTGTTGTTTTTTGAAGCTTTTCGGCTTCCTGCATACATATCATACCTAACGAAACGACAATCTAAATCTCCGTTTTTTAAAGGAATTCGTCGTGAAGTTTTCAATCCAACATGTTTCAAAGCTTCCATATCGGAGGTAATAAACCACACGGTAGAATCCGGATACCCATGTTTTAAAGTGTCGCCAATACTTTTATAAAATTCATTTACATCTATATTTAAACGTTCACCATATGGTGGATTGAACAATATGGTTGTAGGCCCAAATACTTCTTTCATAGAATTGAAAAAATTCACATGATGTACGCCTATAAATTCTTTTAAATTGGCATTTTCAATATTATCATTGGCTTTTCTAATTGCAGATGGCGCCTTATCAAATCCCATAATTTTAAAATGACAGTTTCTAATCTTTTTCAACAAAGATTCCTGAATTGTAAAAAACAAATCTTCATCATAATCTACCCATTTTTCAAAACCAAATTCCTTTCTATTGATATTTGCTGGCACATTGTTGGCAATCATGGCTGCTTCAATTAAAATAGTACCCGAACCACACATCGGGTCAATAAAATTACATTCGCCTGTATAACCGGAAAGCAGCACCAAACCAGCAGCCAAAACTTCATTAATCGGTGCTATATTGGTTGCACTTCTATAGCCTCTTTTGTGCAAAGATTGTCCAGAACTATCCAAAGATACTGTACATAAATCGTTCAAAATATGAACATGAATTTTCACATCAGGGTAATCTACATCTACATTAGGCCTTTTATGGTATTTATGACGAAAATAATCAGCAATGGCATCTTTTGATTTTAACGAAATATAATGAGAATTGGTAGTGAAATTTTTTGAATTAACAACGGCTCCAATCGCAAAAGTACTGTCTACATTCATAGCGCGTTCCCAATCCATCAACATCAATTTTTTATACAAATCATCCTCATCAAAAACTTTAAAACGTTTTATAGGCTTTAAAATTCTGATGGCAGTTCGCAAAGCAATATTGGCTTTATACATAAAACCCTTATCTCCAAAAAAAGAAACACTGCGCACGCCTACTTCAATATCTTGTGCACCTAAATTTCTTAATTCAGTTGCCAAAACTTCTTCCAAACCAAACATTGTGGTGGCAGTCATTTTAAAATTGTGACTCATATTCAAATATTTTATGCAAAAGTACTGAATTAATAAATGATAGTTAAAATTCATTTATTTGATATCTAATAATATTTTTATATGAAAATGAGAAATTTATATAATCTCTTGATTGTATTCTTTTTTTTTGTAATTTTCGAAAAACTAAATTAAAATAGATATAAATTATGAAAAACATCTTATTATTATTTGCATTGTTGGTGACTAGTGTGATAACAGCCCAGGTTGATAAAATTTTTGGCCATAGTGGCAAAACTATTGACGGTAAAGTACTACGGATTGAAGAATATACCGTTGTATTTGTTTATGATGGTGAAGATGCAGAAAATACAATTGGAAAATATGCCATTGAAAAAATTATTTATGGAAAAAGTGGAAGGGTTGAAGAAATGTCTGATAAAATAGAAGTAAATGGTAAAGATGATTGGGAAAAAGTAGTAATTCTTGAAGATAAAAGTTATATCGCAGGTTTAACTAAAGTTGGCGAAGTTAGAGGAAAAACCAGTATGGTAAATTTTCAAACTGGAAATACTGGTGATAAAAAAGCTGAGAAAAAGTTAAAAGAAGAAGCTGCTGAAGCTAAATGTCAGTTTATTTTATTAACTGCAGATAAATCAACTGGTGGTGCTAAAAACACTTTAGGCGGTGCCCAACAAATTAAAACTGGAGTAACTTATACGTACTAAATAATCTTCAATACAAATGAAAAAAGAGCTGCATATAGCAGCTCTTTTTTTTTAAATAAATTCAGTTTCTTTAAATTTAAAGTAATTGATACAATTTTTCTAAAATAATAGTACTTTTGGCTGTATTTTAAAATTATGATAAAGAAAAAAGATTGGTTTATTTCCTGGTTTGATACAGATTATTACCATACATTATATAAACATAGAGATGATAGTGAAGCTCAGCTATTTATAAAAAATATTGTTTCATTTTTAAAATTAACTAAAAACGATTCAATTTTAGATTTAGCCTGCGGAAAAGGAAGGCATTCAATTTATTTAAATTCTTTAGGGTTTAATGTTGTAGGAGCCGATTTATCTAAAAACAGCATCCAATTTGCGAAAGAATATGAAAATAGCAGATTGCATTTTGTGGAGCATGATATGCGCAATCCTTTAAAAAATAAATACAATTGCATTTTAAATTTATTTACCAGTTTTGGTTTTTTTGAAGATGATGAAGACGATATTGCTATTCTTCAAAACATTAAAAATGGATTAACTTCTAAAGGCAGTGCAATCATAGATTTTATGAATTCAAAAAAAGTAATAAAGAATTTAGTCCCTGAAGAAATTCAAATAATTGATGCTATTGAATTTAAAATTACAAGATATATTGAAAGTGGATTTATAGTAAAAGAAATAAACTTTGATGCTGATGGTGAACACCACAAGTATTTTGAAAAAGTAAAAAATCTGGATTTAGCAAAAATAAATACATATGTTAATGCCGTTGACTTTAAAATAAAACATATTTTTGGCAATTATCAATTGGATGCTTATAACGAAACAACATCTGATAGATTAATTTTAGTTTTAGAATGACCTATATTGTACTTATACTTTCTGTTTTAATTGGAATATTAATTGTTTTTGGTTTAAAACCAAACGCAAAAACGGTTCAATTATTATTGGCTTTTAGTGGCGCTTATTTACTTTCAATTACAATATTGCATTTGCTTCCTGAAGTATACAACTCAACACATACTTCTATTGGTTTGTTTATATTATTGGGTTTGTTGTTTCAGTTAATTTTAGATTTTTTCTCGAAAGGTGCTGAACACGGCCATATTCATTTTCAAGAAAATAGCGCTTTTCCTTGGGCTCTATTTATAAGTATCAGCATCCATGCATTCATGGAAGGGATTCCGTTGGCGCACAACCATCATCACGATCATTTGCTTTGGGCAATAGTAATTCACAAAATACCAATTGCGGTTATTTTAGGAACCTTTTTTTTAAGGTCAACAATCTCTAAAAAATATGCCATATTATTTTTAGTAGTATTCTCATTAATGTCTCCTTTGGGAAGTTTAGCAGGAGAAAATATTCCTGTTTTGATTACATATAAAACCCAAATAACGGCTATTATTATTGGTATATTTTTACACATTTCAACTATTATTTTGTTTGAAACGTCAAAAGATCACAAATTTAATTTACTGAAATTTATAGCTATTCTTGTTGGAATGTTTGTAGCGTATTTAGCCTAATCGGCTACTAAATAAGTTGTAAACTTCAAGAAAGCATTGAATTCTAAAATAACAAACAATGCTTTCTTTATAGTATTTTCACCATTGATAAAAAATCTTAATTTGCAACTTCGCTTATAAATTTTATTCTCATTAAGCGTAATTCATCATCATCATAATCGCCATCAAATTCATCCATTGCATCTTGAATTCTATCGCTTTTTGATTCCATAAAATAATTGAAAATTTCTTCTTGCTGATCTTCATCAAGCAACTCATCAATCCAGTAATCGATATTAATTTTTGTACCACAATAAACAATTCGTTCCATTTCTTTAATTAATTCGCTAAATGTCAATCCTTTCGCTTTGGCAATATCTTCTAAAGGCAATTTTCTATCCGTATTTTGAATGATGTATAATTTTAAACTTGAATTTACACCTGTACTTTTTACTACAAAATCATCAGGTCTGTCAATATCATTTTCCTCTACATATTTCGAGATAAGTTCAATAAATGGTTTACCAAATTTCTTCGCTTTTCCTTCTCCAACGCCATGAATATTCTTTAACTCATCCATAGTAATAGGATATTTTAAAGCCATATCCTCCAACGAGGGTTCCTGAAATACAACATAAGGAGGAACACCATTCTTTTTTGCTACAGATTTTTGTAAATCTTTCAATAATTTCATTAAAACTTCATCAGCCACAGCGCCACCACCTTTTGAACTTGATACAATACTTGGATCATCGGTTTCAGTGTAACTATGATCTTCAGTCATCATAAATGATATTGGTTTTTTAATAAAATCCAATCCTTTTGAAGTTATTTTTACAACACCATATGTTCAATATCCTTTTTAAGAAATCCTGCAACCAAAGCTTGTCGAATTAATGCCATCCAAAATTTAGCATCCTTGTCACTTCCACAACCAAAAAATGATTGTTCATCCGTTTTATGAGATTTTAACAATGCATTTACTTTACCAATCATAGTATTTACCAAGTCTTTCGATTTGTATTTTTCATTGGTATCTTTAACAACTGATAACAATTGTTTCAATTGATCTTTGGCTTCGTGTTTTGTTTTTGGGTTGCGAACATTGTCATCCATATCAGCACCCACACCATTTACTTCATCAAATTCTTCACCAAAATAATGCAATAAATATTTTCTTCTAGACATAGATGTTTCAGCATACCCAACAACTTCTTGCAACAAGGCATTTCCAATTTCTTGTTCAGCTATGGGTTTTCCGGATAAAAATTTCTCAAGCTTTTCTATATCTTTATAAGCGTAATAGGCTAAACAGTAACCTTCGCCTCCATCTCTTCCTGCTCTACCGGTTTCCTGATAATAACTTTCTAAACTTTTAGGAATATCATGATGAATCACAAAACGCACATCTGGCTTGTCTATTCCCATTCCAAATGCTATGGTTGCAACAACCACATCTACATCTTCCATCAAAAACATATCCTGGTGTTTTGATCTAGTTTTAGCATCTAAACCTGCATGGTATGGTACTGCTTTAATGCCATTTACCTGAAGCAATTGTGCTATTTCTTCAACTTTTTTACGACTTAAACAATAGATAATACCTGATTTATTAGCATGTTGCCTAATAAATCTTATAATGTCTCCATCAATATTTGAAGTTTTGGAACGCACATCATAAAAAAGATTTGGACGGTTAAAAGATGCTTTAAATGTTTTGGCATCATTCATTCCTAAAGTTTTTAAAATATCTTCCTGCACTTTTTCTGTGGCTGTAGCAGTCAAACCAATTATAGGAACATTGTCAATTTTTTGAATAATGTTTCTTAAGTTTCTGTATTCTGGCCTAAAATCATGTCCCCATTCTGAAATACAATGTGCTTCATCAATGGCAACAAATGATATTTTTTGTTTTTGCAGAAACTCAATATAGTCTTCTTTAATTAAAGATTCTGGGGCAACATATAATAATTTAGTGATCCCTTTTTCTATATCACTTTTAACCAAATTAACTTCTGTTTTATTTAAAGAAGAATTCAAAACGTGTGCAATTCCATATTCATCAGAAATTCCGCGAATGGCATCTACTTGATTTTTCATTAAAGCTATTAGTGGAGATACAACAATAGCGGTTCCTTCTTTTACCAAGGCTGGTAACTGGTAACACAATGATTTTCCTCCTCCGGTTGGCATAATAACAAAAGTATCATTATTGTTCATTATGCTATTAATTACATCTTCTTGTAAGCCCTTAAATTTTGTAAAACCAAAATATTTTTTTAGAGCTCCATGCACATCAAAATTATTACTACTCATTCTTCAATTTAAAATTACGTATCAGATTTTTTTCAATTTATATTTAGTTAAATTAATTTTCTAGCTTTTTTTATTGTGACATTTATTTTTTTCACCAGTTTAACGGTTATCTAATTAAATAGATTTATTTTTGTTCGTTAATAAAGATAAAACATTTTTTTAATTCAAAAATATAAACTTTTGAAAAAAAATAAAAATACAATTCTAGAGACTGCTAAACAAACGATTATTGCAGAAAGTAATGCAATTTCCAATTTAGTTAATTTTTTAAATGATGATTTTGAAAAAGCAGTAAATTTTATCCATAATTGTAATGGGCGACTTATTGTTACGGGTATTGGTAAAAGCGCTAAAATTGCCGATAAAATTGTGGCAACATTAAATTCTACGGGAACACCAGCAATATTTATGCATGCTGCCGATGCCATTCATGGAGATTTAGGGATTGTTCAAAAAAATGATGTGGTGATGTGTATTTCAAAAAGCGGAAATACTCCTGAAATAAAAGTTTTGGTTCCTTTCATTAAAAGTTACGGAAACAAAATTGTTGCATTAACTGGAAATACAAATTCTTTTTTAGGAACAAATGCCGATTTTGTGCTGAATTGTTATGTGGAAAATGAAGTTTGTCCTAATAATTTAGCGCCAACAACAAGTACAACAGCCCAATTGGTGATAGGTGATGCTTTGGCTATTTGTTTGTTGGAGTTGAATGACTTTTCAAGTAAAGATTTTGCAAAATACCATCCTGGCGGTGCTTTAGGTAAAAAATTATATTTACGAGTAAATGATTTAATTGGAAAAAATGAATTGCCTCAAGTAACTGGCAATACTGCAATAAAAGATGTAATTATTGAAATTTCAAAAAAACGTTTAGGAACAACTGCAGTTATTGAAAATTCTAAAATTATAGGAATTGTTACCGATGGTGATTTAAGACGTATGTTAAAAGATAATACCGATATTAGCAACTTAACTGCTGCTGACATTATGAGTAAAAATCCAAAAACAATTCAGGCAAGCGAAATGGCTATTAAAGCATTGGAAACCATGGAAAACAACAATATTACACAGCTTTTGGTTGAAGATGGAACAACATATGTTGGTGTTGTTCATTTACATGATTTATTAAAAGAAGGACTTTTTTAATATGGCAATTGAAGAAAAAGAAATGTCGTTTTTAGACCACGTTGAAGTATTAAGGTGGCACTTAGTAAGGTCTTCTGCAGTTATTATTGCATTTGCTGCAGTTGCTTTTTTTATGAAAGATTTTATATTCGATGTCATTATTTTTGCTCCAAAAAACCCAGATTTCATAACTTATCGCTTTTTTTGTGAAATATCAAGAATGGTTGGTACAGATGGTTTATGTATTGATGACATTCCATTTACCTTTCAAAGTTTGGCTATGGGTGAGCAATTCAATGTTCATATCTGGACTTCTATTACCGCAGGTTTTATTTTAGCATTCCCTTTTGTAATTTGGGAGTTTTGGAAATTTATAAGCCCAGGTTTGTATGAAAAAGAACGCAAAGGTGCCAAAACTTTTATTGTAATTTCTTCGTTTTTATTTTTTATAGGTGTTTTGTTTGGCTATTACGTGGTTACGCCGCTATCTGTGAATTTCTTAGGAAATTATTCAGTAAGTGATCTTGTGGAAAGAAATATAAAATTGGACTCTTACATTTCTTTACTTCGCTCATCTGTGCTGGCATCAGGATTAATTTTTGAGTTGCCAATTGTTATGTTTTTCTTAACAAGAATGGGCTTGGTAACACCTCAATTCTTAAAAAAATACAGAAAACACGCATTGGTTTTAGTACTTATTTTGGCAGCAATTATTACACCACCAGATATTATTAGCCAAATTATTGTGGCCATACCAATTTTAATTTTATATGAGGTAAGTATCCTAATTTCAAAAATTGTAGTAAAACAAGAACTTAAAAAAGAGAAAGAAAATGCCTAATCAAGTAGAAGAATTCAATGCCTATCGTCAAAAAATGAACGATAAAATTTTAAGTGAAGACCATAAAATTATAAAACGAATTTTTAATTTAGATACAAACACCTATAAAGCTGGGCATTTAGATGTTAAAACCAAAGAATTATTGGGTTTGGTTTCATCAGCTGTTTTACGATGTGATGACTGTATAAAATACCACTTAGAAACCTGCTTTAAAGAAGGCGTTACAAAGGAAGAAATGATGGAAACGATGTCTATTGCAACTTTGGTTGGAGGCACCATTGTAATTCCACATTTAAGAAGAGCTTTTGAATTCTGGGAAGAACTGGAAAAAATAGCCAATAGCCAATAGCCAATAGCCAATAGCCAATAGCCAATAGCCAATAGTCTAAAACATTACATTTTAAAACCTTTACACCCTTAAACCTTTAAACCTTTTAACAAATGATATTAAGAGCTGAAAACATCAAAAAGAAATACGGAAGCAGATATGTAGTAAAAGGAATTTCTTTGCAGGTAGAACAAGGTCAGATTGTGGGTCTTTTAGGTCCTAACGGCGCTGGTAAAACCACTTCCTTTTATATGATTGTTGGAATGATCAAACCAAATGAAGGACAAATTTTTCTTGATGACAAACCTATTACAGATTATCCAATGTACAAAAGAGCACAAGAAGGTGTAGGTTATTTGGCACAAGAAGCATCCATATTTAGAAAATTGTCAGTAGAAGATAATATCATGTCGGTTTTACAATTTACAGGTCTTACTAAAGCCGATCAAAAAAAGAAATTAGAATCCTTAATTGCTGAATTTAGTTTGGGACATGTGCGCAAAAACAGAGGTGATTTACTTTCAGGTGGAGAACGCAGAAGAACTGAAATTGCACGCGCTTTGGCCTCTGACCCAAAGTTTATTTTATTAGATGAACCATTTGCTGGCGTTGACCCAATTGCTGTTGAAGACATTCAAAGTATTGTAGCACATTTAAAAGATAGGAACATTGGTATTTTAATTACAGATCATAATGTTCAGGAAACCTTGGCTATTACTGACAAAACTTACTTAATGTTTGAAGGTGGTATTTTAAAAGAAGGAACTCCTCAGGAACTTGCAGAAGATGAGACTGTTAGACGGGTTTATTTAGGAAAAGACTTTGAGTTAAAAAAACGGAAATTTTAACATTCATAAAATTTTATGAACTATAATTTCATTTTTTCTAAAATTGTAACTGAACTAGAAAACAACAAAAACAAAGGGAAAGTTGCGCAGTATATTAAAGAATTAAGCAGCGTTGATCCTACAAAATTTGGAGTCCATTTAACAACTATCCACAGCAAACATTTTAAATTTGGTGATGCCAACGAAAAGTTTTCTATACAAAGTATTGCCAAAGTATTATCCCTTTCTTTAGCATACAAATTTGAAGATGAAAAACTTTGGAAAAGAGTTGGTGTGGAACCCTCTGGAACAGCATTTAATTCACTTATTCAGTTAGAGGCTGACAAAGGAATTCCTCGAAATCCACTTATAAATGCAGGTGCATTGGTTATTTGTGATGTTTTAGTTAGTCATCTCAAGAATCCCAAAAAAGATTTTATTGAATTTGTGAGAACCGTCTCAGGCATATCAACTATTGATTACTGTGATAGAATTGCCAAATCAGAAAAAACTACTGGTTATAGAAACGCTGCTTTAATAAATTTGATGAAGTCTTTCGGAAATATTAAAAATAATATTGATGTTGTTATGGATTTTTATTTCAACCTCTGTTCTATTGAAATGACTTGTAAAGAACTTTCTCAAACATTTTTATATTTAGCAAACTTTGGTATTTGTCCAAATTCAAGTGATGTTATATTAAGCCCAAGTAAATCTAAAAGAATCAATGCAATTATGCAATTATGCGGTTTTTACGACGAAGCTGGTGAGTTTGCTTTTAAAGTTGGATTGCCAGGAAAAAGTGGTGTTGGTGGTGGTATTATTGCAATTTATCCGGGTAAATATAGCATTGCAGTTTGGAGTCCTAAATTGAATAAAAAGGGCAACTCTTATAAAGGAATTCAGTTTCTTGAATTATTTACTTCTGAAACTCAAAAGTCTATTTTTTAACACTTTGTAAATCTTTCATTTAAATTTCAAAACAACATTATGAAGGCTTTTTTAACCATTCTATTATTAATTGTATCTAATACTTTTATGACCTTGGCCTGGTATGGGCATTTAAAATTTGCTGAATGGAAATGGTTCAATAAACTTGGACTGATTGCCGTGGTATTAATTAGTTGGGGAATTGCACTTTTTGAATATGCTTTTCAAGTTCCAGCAAATAAAATTGGATTTAAAGAAAATGGCGGTCCTTTTACTTTGATTCAATTAAAAGTGATACAGGAAGTGATTACGTTGTTAGTATTTGTAATTTTTACAATTATTTTCTTCAAAAAAGAAACTTTTAGGCTAAACCACTTTATTGGGTTTACGTTTTTAATTTTGGCAGTCTATTTTATTTTTAAAAAATAAATTATTCTTTTTCTTTTGTAAACAATGACAGCAATACATACAAAACAATCACAACTGGAATTGCTATAAATTGTAATAAAGTAACCAATACAACTGTTAACAAAACAAAAACAAATTTTACTTTGTTATTTCTCCAGCTATAATCTTTAAATTTTAATGAAAATAATGGAATTTCTGCATTCATCATATAACAAAGTAATAAGGTTAAGCCAATTAAAAACCAAGTATTTTGAATAATATTAATTGCTATTTCATTTGTGCTGTATTGCAAAATTAAAGGCAACGACAAAACAACCAAACTTGCTGCAGGAGTTGGCAAACCTATAAATGAAATTGTCTGACGCTCGTCAATATTAAATTTTGCCAATCTATAGGCAGCTGCTAACGTAATTAACAAACCAATTGCAGCGGTAAAATAAACAATACTTAAATAATCGTTTAACGATAATTCTAACATTGAATGCCCTCTAATGGTCCAGTTTTTATTACTTACCGAAGCTAAAATAAGCTGAAACATAACAATTCCGGGCACTACCCCACTTGTAACTACATCTGCTAAGGAATCTAATTGTTTCCCCAATTCGCCTTGTACTTTCAAAATTCTAGCCGCAAATCCATCTAAAAAATCAAAAAATATTCCCAAAAAAACAAAAAAGGCGGCCACAACTAGTTGCTCTTTTACAGCAAAAAATACAGCAACTGTACCAAAAAGTAAATTTAAAAGCGTTAAAAAATTCGGAATGTGTTTTTTAAATGACATAGTTTTAATTTTAAGTAAATTTAAGAAACTATTCATTAGTAAGTTTTAATTATATTTATTTTTTTAAAATAAAAAAACAAGCAATGCCAATAATTGAGTCCACATACAAGCCTTCATTCTTTTTTAAAAATACGCACTTCAACACTATTTACAAAACATTGTTTTATAATAAAACAATTCAATATCGCCGAGAAAGAATTGAAACACCTGATGATGATTTTATGGATTTAGATTTTTCAATCGTAAACTCAAATACATTGGTAATAGCCTTGCATGGATTGGAAGGAAGTTCAAACTCAAAATATATACTGTCAGTTATCAACCATTTAAATTCGCAAAATATTGATGCAGTTGCTGTTAACTTTAGAGGTTGCAGTGGTGAAGACAACAATCATCTTTATTCTTATAATAGTGGAAAAACCGATGATATCTCAGTGATTCTTAATCATATTTTAAAAACATATCATTATAAAAATATAGTTTTATTGGGATACAGTATGGGAGGAAACATTACTTTAAAATATTTAGGTGAATGCAATACGATTCCTTCAGCGGTAAAAGGAGCAGTAACAATTTCTGTTCCCTGTGATTTAGAAGGTTCTTCAAACGCTTTGTCTAACTGGAACAATAGCATTTATATGAATCGGTTTTTAAAAACATTGAAAGAAAAATCACTCATAAAAATGAAAAAGTTCCCAAAAAATACGTTGAATAAATCTGCAATTTTAAATGCTAAAACATTTGAAGATTTTGACAATGCCGTTACCGCTCCACTCTTTGGTTTTAAAAATGCCAAAGATTATTGGAATCAATGCAGTTCCAAACAATTTATTCCAACCATAAAAAATCCAACACTTATTATCAATGCCAAGGATGATACTTTTTTATCGGAAAGTTGTTTTCCTTTTTTAGAAGTAAATAATCATAAACATGTGTATTTAGAGGTTCCAAATTATGGTGGACATGTAGGGTTTAACACTTCAATGCTTGGAAAAGACATGCTTTGGAGTGAAAAAAGAGTCATACAATTCATTCAACATATTATTTCCTTAAATTAAACGTTAACTTATAAAGTTTTTTTACATTCGCCCTTTAAAACATTCCTTTGAAAAAAAGTTTACTATTTATATTGTTTTCCATTCAAATCGCAACGTCACAAACGGTTAGAAAATACTCCAATGAATTTTTAAACATTGGGGTTGATGCAGCTGCTTTCGGGATGAGTAAATCGGTAGTCGCAACAAGTCGGGATGTAAATTCAAGTTATTGGAATCCAGCAGGGTTAACAGCTGTAACTGATTATCAGGGATCATTTATGCATGCTTCTTATTTTGCCGGAATCGCCAATTTTGATTATGTTGCATTTGCGATGCCTATTGACAGGGAAAGTGCATTGGGCATTTCATTAATTCGCTTTGGAGTTGACGATATTCTTGATACAACAGACTTAATTGACAATGAAGGAAATATTGATTACAACAGAATTCGTTTATTTTCAGCAGCTGATTATGCGTTGAATTTTGCCTATGCCAGAAAATTAAGAATGGTTGAAGGATTGGACATCGGATTTAATGTAAAGTTAATTCGTAGGATTATAGGCGATTTTGCTTCTTCCTGGGGTTTTGGTTTAGATGCATCAGCTCAGTTTGAAAGAAATAATTGGAGATATGGCGTTATGTTACGTGATATAACCACCACTTTTAATACTTGGAGTTTTAATGAAGAAAAATTTCAGGACATTGCAGATGCTATTCCTGGTGAAAATCAAGAATTACCTGAGAGCACTGAATTAACCTTACCAAAAGCTCAATTTGGAGTTGCAAAAAAGTTTGAACTTTCTAGAGATTTTGGCTTATTAACCGAAATTGATTTGAATTTACGATTTACCCAAACCAACGATATTATTTCGAGTGGTTTTGTTAGTATAGATCCTTCTTTTGGTTTTCAGGCAGATTATATGGAAATGGTTTTTTTAAGGGGCGGTATTGGAAACATTCAAAACGAATTACAGTTTGATGACGGTAAAGAAGTTACATTACAACCCAATTTCGGAGTAGGTTTTAAATACAGAGGTATACAAATAGATTACGCACTCACCAATATTGCAAGTATTGGTAACGCGCTGTACTCAAACGTATTTTCAATTAAATTAGATTTTGATTATTTTAGATAACATGAAAACCTTCCTTTTTACATTCATTTTACTTTTTAGTTTTATCCAGCTAAATGCCCAACAATTGTCGCCAAAAGCAACAGTGAGCGTGGTAACCTGCGGTCCGGGAAGTGAATTGTACTCAGCTTTTGGTCACAGTGCCTTTAGGGTTTTTGACCCAATTTTAGGTTTAGATAAAATATACAATTACGGTACATTTGATTTTAATGCTCCTAACTTTTATTTGAATTTTGCCAAAGGGAAATTAATTTATTTACTATCAACAACCGATTTCAATAGGTTCTTACGCTATTATCAATATGAAAATAGGTGGGTAAAAACGCAGGTTCTAAACTTATCTGAAAACGAAGTTCAGCAAATGTTTACTTTTTTAGAAAACAATGCCAAACCTGAAAACAGCGATTATCTATACGATTTTTTTTATGACAATTGTTCTACAAAAATTGAAGATGTTGTTCGAGCAGTTTTAAACGAAAAAGTAGTTTTTTCAAACAGTCATATTACAAATTATAAATCGCATAGAGATTTAATTGCAGATTATACAAGCAATTTTAAATGGGGCAAATTTGGAATTGATTTGGCTTTAGGATCTGTAATTGACGATGAGGCTTCAAAAAATGACTATAAATTTTTACCCGATTATATTTTTGAAGCTTTTAACAACGCAACCATTCAAAAAAACAACAAAATTGAGCCATTGGTAAAAGAGGAAATCACAATTTTAAATGAAATGCCTGTTCACAAATCAACTGAATATTTTAGCCCTTTTAATATATTTTTAGTTTTAAGTATCTTAATTATTTATATTACTTATAAAAATTATCAAAAATCAAAAAGAAATAAAATACTTGACTTTTCTATTTATAGCATCTCCGGAATTATCGGTATTGTGGTTTTATTACTTTGGTTTGCCTCTTCACACACAGCAACTTATCAAAATTATAACTTTTTGTGGGCATTTGCACCAAACCTTGTAGTTGCTTTTTTTATGTTAAAGTCCAAATTACCTCAATGGGTTTCAATGTATAATGCAATATTATGTTTACTGTTATTGGGAATGGTATTGGTGTGGTTTTTAAAAATTCAAATATTCAATAAAGCGCTAATACCACTAATTATTGCTTTCGGAATAAGATATGTTTATTTAATCTATCTGAATAAAAGAATCTAATTGCTAAAACTCTCTAAGCTCTTTATTACTTATTTTAAAGGAAAGCAGCCGTATAAACTTACGAGAAAATTGTCGTCCCCACAACGGTAGTAAATCTATAAGTTCGTATTTACGGCTGCCAATATTTTTATGCTAATTTTAAGGAAAAAACTTATTTTTTTTAATCATGCAATTTTCAAAAAAATACATTTAACAAAATAGACTTATAAGTTTTTAATTAAATGCACTTAAATAATCAACTTAATTATTTTAAACTGAATTAATTTGTTTAGTGGGGTTATCTTACAAAAAATAATAAACACAAAATAGAACTATTCTATCATATGAATTTAAATTATATTTTTTTATTATTTATGGGGCAAATACTTATGGGGTAAATACTTATGGGGTAAATATTAATTACTTCTAATCAATATTATATGCAAATATAGAAATATATATTTTAAAATTTATATTTTTATATAAATTTATTAAAAAAATATTATTTCCATATTAAATTTAATAACTTGAGGCCTTAAAAATTCAATTTATCGCATAATTAAAAGCTATTTTCATAGAAATAAATTAAAAATTGATTAAAAAAACCTATCATCAATATGGCCCAAAAATTAAGCAGTTTAAAAAAGTATATCTCCATTGTATTTTTTATTTGTTCTTTAATTAATTATGCTCAAAACACATTAAAATTTGATTCCATAAAAACATCTCCAAATGCAACAATACATGACGTTGCCTGGATTTCAGGGTATTGGAGTGGTGAGGCTTTTGAAGGTTTAATTGAAGAAATTTGGTCAGCGCCTTTGGGCGGTGCAATGATGGGATCTTTTAAATTAGTGGTTGATGGAAAAGTTAAATTTTATGAGTTGTGTACCATTTCTGAAGAAGATGAAACATTGGTATTTAGATTAAAACATTTTTCTAAAGACTTAAAAGGTTGGGAAGAAAAGGATGAATGCATCAATTCACCTTTAGTAAGAATTGAAAAAAATAAAGTGTTTTTCAACAATTTCACTTTTGAAAAAGTTCTTGATAATGAATTGAATATTTATGTAATGTTAAAAAATAACAATGGAATTGAAGAAGAAATGAAATTCAATTATAAATTAAAAAATTAAATGAAATTAAAACCCAAATTTGAAACATTGGCTATCAAAAGCACGGAAAATCAGTTTAACAATTCTGAACCTGTAAGTACCCCTATTTATTTATCAACCACCTATAAGCGCAATGCTGATGGAAGCTATAATAATGATTTTGTGTATTCTAGAAATAGCAATCCTAATCGCACTATTATTGAACAAAGTATTGCTCAATTGGAAAATGGTACGTTCGCTTATGCTTTTTCTTCTGGGATGGCTGCCGTGAATGCCGTTTTTCAAAGTTTAAAATGTGGAGATCACGTTTTAATCCCTAATGATATTTATTTTACCATTAAAAAATTAATGAGTGAAGTATTTACTCGTTGGGATTTGACATACGACTTGGTGGATATGAGTAATGTTAAAGAAGTTGAAAAAGCAATTAAAAAAAACACTGCATTAATTTGGGTTGAATCGCCTTCCAATCCTCAATTAAAAATCAGTGATATTGCTGCCATTTCGAAAATTGCACATAAAAACAAAGCACTTTGCGCAGTTGATAATACATGGGCTACCCCTGTATTTCAAAACCCATTAGATTTAGGCGCCGATATGGTGATACATTCAACCACAAAATATTTTGGGGGTCATAGCGATGTTTTAGGTGGATGTGTTGTTTTGAATGATGAACTACTTGCTCAAAAAATAAATGCCATTCAGTTATTGTCTGGAGCCGTGCCTTCCCCATTTGATTCCTGGTTGATAGGAAGAGGCATTCAAACTTTACATTTACGTGTATCCAAACAATCTGAAAACGCCTTTAAGCTGGCAAAATACTTGGAAAAACACCCTAAAATTGAAAAAGTTTTATATCCCGGATTAAAAAGCCATCCACAACATAGTTTGGCAAAAAAGCAACAAAATGGTGGCTATGGAGCAATGTTATCGGTTTTAGTGAAAGCAGATAAAAAAGAAACCATTGAAGTTTCTACAAAATTAAAATACTTTACGCTGGCTACAAGTTTAGGTGGGGTTGAAAGCTTGGTGGAACATCGAAAATCCGTGGAAGGAGAAAATAGCCCTACGCCAGATAATTTACTTAGAATATCAGTTGGAATTGAGCATATCGATGATTTAATTGCCGACTGGGAACAAGCTTTGTAGTCAATAATTAATAATTAAAAAGCCTTTTTCATATGAAAAAGGCTTTTTAATTTACTCTATTAATGATGCAATTCCGGTTTTCAGAATGAGAATCAATTCGTTTTTATTGGCATTTTTTGATTGCTGCTGGGCATAAACCAATTGATTTAGCATATTAACAGCCATTTTATCAAAATTAAACTTTTTGTATTGTTTGCCTAACTCAACAAAATCATCAGTTAAATTAGAGATGGCTTCCTTGTTATCACTTTCTGCAATCCATTTAAAAGCATCGCCATACATTTGTTGCGTTCTTGGATCTTGAGATAAAAACATTCCTTTCAACAGGTGCTTTGCAATAAATGGCAATTTTGTTTTATCTTTTTCAGTGATATAAATGGTTGTGATGGCTTCTGGTATTTGGTCTTTTACACCCTCATCAATTAATTCCAAGGCCTTTAAAGCTGCTGGTTTATCAATTTGATACAAAGCAACCAATGAATTCCCTATTACAGCAAACGAAACATTTTTCAATCCCTTTTCAAAAATTGGTTTATAAACAGGGTCTATCAATTTCCCTAAAACACTTATAGCTTCAGCCTGAACCAACGTTTTAGAATCATTCTTAGCTAAACTTTCAATTTTAGCAATGATATCCTTTTTTGTGTATTTCTGAAATAAATCTACATTACTTAAAGCAATTATTCTAATTTCATAGTAAGGATCATCAAAAGCTTTTATCACTGCATTCTGCGCTTCTTTATTGGTTTGTTGATGCTTTACAATTTCTTCCAAGGCAATCTTTCTGTCTAAATAACGGGGCGCATTGTGAAATTGAAAAATGTAATCTTCAAGAGATTTCTCATCTTTAATTTCTGCTAAAAGCACATGTTTTGGATCAACAACAATTAATTTAGGCTGTTTTACATAAGGAAATGTAAAAGAATTTTGAACTTTATCAACCCAAAGGTCATGTCTCTTTTTACCATTTTCATCATAAATATCAATTGAAATTGGGAAATTAAATACTTTGCCTGTTTGATTTAAATTTACAGTTACCGTTTTATTTATGGTGTTATAATCATATGTTACGTTTAATTTAATGTGTCCGCTACCAAAATACCATTGATTAAAAAACCAGTTTAAATCTTTTCCACTCACCTTTTCAAAAGCAAGTCTAAGGTCATGAGCTTCAGCAGTACCATATTTATGCGCATTTAAATAATAATTAAACGCTTCAAAAAAAGCTTTATCGCCCAAATAATCTCTTAACATATTTAAAATAGCACTTCCTTTATGATAACTCACAGGATCAAACATATGTTCTTTGTCTTCATAATAAAACCTAACAAGGTCTTTATTTTCGCTTTCACTTTGTAAATACACCTGAATGTCTTCAAACATATGCGCATCTGCGGCATCCTGCCCATATTTGTGCTGTAACCATAAATAAACACTATAAGTTGCAAAAGATTCGTTCACTGTTAAATTAGACCAGCTTTCAGTAGTCACTAAATCGCCAAACCAATGGTGAAATAATTCATGAGCAATGGTTCCCTCCCATTCATTATCATCAACCAATTGCCCTTTTTTTTGTTGGGCATCTTCCCCATGAACCACGGCAGTTGTATTTTCCATAGCGCCACTAACATAATCACGAACAACAATTTGACTGTATTTATCCCATGGATAAGGAACACCCGTTAAATTTGAAAAGAAAGTCATCATTTCTGGCGTGTTTCCAAAAATATCTTTGGCTACCGATTCATATTCCTTTTCAACATAGTAATTTACTTCTAAATTATTCCAGGTATCTTTTACAATACTATATTCTCCAACACCCATAAAAACCAAATATGGCGCATGTTTTTGATCCATTTTCCAATAATCAGTTCTGGTGCCATCACTATTTTTAATCTGACTTTTTAAGAGACCATTTGAAAGTGTTACAAACTTATCCGGAACTGTCATATATATTTCCTGAGTCGTTTTTTGATTAGGAGTATCTATGGTTGGAAACCAACAACTGTTTGATTCCGTTTCACCTTGCGTCCAAATTTGAGTTGGTTTTTCAGGATCTTGTTCTAAAGGATCTATAAAATACAAACCTTTAGCATCTTGAATGGCTGCACTTCCTTTTTGCATTACTTCTTCAGGTTTGGCAGTGTATTTCACATATACAATATAGGTTTCATCCTTTTTGTACTTTTTACCTAAATCAATTGTTAATTTATGGTCTTCATAATTAAAACTGGCCTTTTTTGAGTTCACTTGCACTTCATGAATATCAAATGATTTTGCATCCAAAACCACTTTATCTGTATCGTAAAAATAAGGAGCCAGTGTTACCCATGCTTCTCCATTTAACTGACTTTTTTCAAAATTGAAAGCTACCTTTAATTTGGTATGGATAAGACTATTGATTTTTTCTCTTTCAGGCTGATAAGCAGTAGTTTGGGCATTTACAACTGTAAAAAATAAAAATGACGCAATTAGCAATAAGTGTTTCATGGATTGAATTTAATTATAAAGCTTCAAAAATAGTATATAATTCGCTTTTAGTAGTTAATAGATAGTTAAAAAGCCATACTTTTTATGGTATGGCTTTAAATTTCACTATTATTTTAATTTTTATTTCATTACACTCATCAAACCTTCCAATTGTTTAAATTCATTAGAGTCTCCATCGAGTTTAATTTCCTGAGTAAGTTTCATAATTTCACCGGGATTCATATTTTCTCCAATCACTCTCACAATTGCAAAACCTTTCTCATTTTCTGCTCCAAAAATTACAACTTCATCAATTGCATCTTCTTCACCCAAATAATTAATGCTCACATTTGCATTTCCCATATTCATGCGCATTAACTGTTTGTATTGTGGATTTTTTAAAATTGTTTTTACTTTTTCCCTTTCTGAAGCATACAACTCCTTATTGGTTTCTGTAATTTGTAAAGCTAAAAAATTCACTTTTTTAATGGTATTCAAGGTATTTTTAATCTCTTCAGAAACTTCGTTGTTTTTTAGCTGAAGAATACTTGCAGGAAGATCTACCGATATAAACTCAGCATTTTCTTTACTGTCTACAAAATATTTTTGTAATGATGGATTTGTA
Source organism: uncultured Flavobacteriaceae bacterium (assembly GCA_963712085.1). Classification (GTDB taxonomy): domain Bacteria; phylum Bacteroidota; class Bacteroidia; order Flavobacteriales; family Flavobacteriaceae; genus Lutibacter. The sequence goes on from CAVQGP010000005.1 coordinate 40,758, forward strand.
TCACAGGCAATAAATAAACTTGCCACTAAAATGATAAACCCACTAATTTTTATAACTGATTTCATGTTAATTGGTTTTAAGTTGTTTTCCACTATTTGGAATGTGCGTTTCTGTAAGTTTTGATATTTTATTTAAATCAATATCACCTGTTAATGATAAAATTACAGTTTCAGCTTTAATAGGACTGTCTGAATCTTTCATATATTTCCCAACACCATTCACAAACATTAATAGTTCACTAACGTGATTGGCATCTTTGCCCTGACGAATGTATATTTTTACATTGGTACCTTCATCTTTTACACGCATCATCTCTGTAAGTTTGGCACTTGTTAAATATTGTTTCATAACGTTAGCCATTTGAGCAGCTATCTCTGCTTTTTCGGTAGTAAATACTTTAAAAGTATTTAAGTTTTGTACCATTTCCATGTATTCTTGTCCTTCTGTTCCACCCCCTTTAAACTGGGCAAGCATTTTAAAAGCTTCTTTGTTTACAATAACAGATGAAACACCATCCATATCTTCAAATTTATCGAATACTGAAGTTTGAGCATAATTTGCAAATGAAATTAATACTACTGCGATTGTTAAAATTATTTTTTTCATTGTTTTAATCTTTAGACTGTTTAAATATTTTGTTTTTTGCATCTTCGAAATGTTGCAATTGCGCAATTGCATTATTTCCTTTGTTTAAGTTTACTGAAAGTAAATCCAACGCCATTTTTGTTTCGTTGTATATTTTTTCAGCTTTCCTTTGTTGGTTATTTTGATATCCTGTGTAAACACTAACCATCAATATTAATGAAGCTGCAACTGACAACCATCTCCAATTCGGCTTTTTAGTTTTTAATTGGATTGGTTTTGTATAAGTTTCTTTTTTACTGATTGAAAAATATCCGAATAACGCCTGGTACTCTTCTAAATGCGGTGCTACATGGTCACTTAAAAAATAAGCTCTTAACTCATTTTCTTCAGCAATGGTTGTTTCTGCATCTAGGTATTTTTGCAACAACTTTTCTATGTTAACTAATTCCATAATTGTGTTGTTTTATTAATTGTTCTCTTATTGTTTTTCTTGCTCTTGATAATGAAACTCTTATGGCTGTTGGCTGCAAATCTAACATTTTTGCAATCTCCTCAAATTCATATTGTTCAATATCTCTAAGCTGTATGATTATTTTTTGTTGTTCTGGTAAATTTTCTATCAATTGATTTACCAAACTAACACTATCATTCAATTCTACTTGTTTGTCTAACGATGTTCCCTTTTCCTTATAATTGCTATGAACCAATGTTAAATTACTAGCTTGTTTCGATTTCAAACGGTCAAAACAATAATTTTTAGTCATTGTCATTGCAAAAGCTTCTACATTGTTATATTCTTTTAATTTTTCTTTATTATTCCATAACTTGAAATACAATTCTTGAGTTGCATCTTCTGCTTCTTCAGTGGATACCAATAATCTTTTCGCAAACCGAAAGACTTTATCTTTGAATGGCATTACCAATTTTAAAAACTCTGACTGATCCATTTTAAGTTTGGTTTCCGGCACTATTTTTGTTACCGTTTCTATTATGACGAACAAGTTACAATTTTGTAACACTTGTATTTAAAATTTGTAATTAAAATTAATATCTTGCAACAAATTTTTAAAATTAATAATTTCATATGAAGAAATTTAATTATTTAATCGCCCTATTCTTATTTATAAATATTTCATTTATTAGTTGTAATGATGATGATGAAATAAGAGAGCCATTACCTAAAACGATAGACTTTTCGACTGTACAGGTTCAAGATTTTATATGGCAAGGATTAAATTTTTGGTATTTATGGAAAGCGAATGTACCGCAGTTAGCTGATAATAAAATAGATGATAAACAAGTATATTTTAATTTACTAAATACATATCAAGATCCTTTTGATTCCTTTGAGAGTTTACTTTATGACACGCAAAATGTTGATATATATTCTTGGATTGTTGATGATTATGTTGAGCTTGAAAATTCTTTTCAAGGTATTATTAGGAGTAATGGTGTTAAATATCAATTAAGTTATGAAACTGGTAGTCAAACTGAACTTTTGGGATATGTGAAATATGTATTACCTAATTCAGATGCATCTGGAAAAGATGTAAAAAGAGGGTATGTGTTTGATGCTATAGATGGTATTCAATTAAATATTAATAATTATAAGGAATTGTTGGATAAAGTGACTTATACAATGAACTTTGCCGATTTGAATGGTGGGAACCCTATTTCAAATGGAAAATCAGTTGAGTTAACACAGGTTGATAATTTTATTGAAAATCCTGTTTATATGGCCAAAACCATAGAAGTTGAAGCAACCAAAATAGGTTATTTAATGTATAATGGTTTTGACTCTGGTTTTGAAGAGGAATTAGATAACGCTTTTGCGCAACTTAAAGCTGATGGGGCAACTGAATTGGTTTTAGATTTGAGATACAATCTTGGTGGATATGGTTATCTTGCTTTACAATTGGCTAGCTCTATTACAGGTCAGTTTTATAACGAGATTCTTAAAAAAGATGTTTATAATGATGAGATTCAAGATTATTTTGAAAAAAATGATCCAGATGCATTGGTTGATAGGTTTCCTAAGAATGTGATAAATATTCAAGGAAATGAGTTAAGATCATCCATAAATAGCCTTAATTTAAACACATTATATGTTTTAACTACTGGCTCAACTGCTTCTGCAAGTGAAGTTGTGATAAGTGGTTTGAAACCCCATATAAATGTAGTAACTATAGGTACCACGACCTATGGAAAATACACAGGATCTTTAACTTTATACGATTCAGACAATTTTAGAAAAGATGGAGATAATTTAAATCCAACTCATAAATGGGCAATGCAACCAATCATATTAAAATATACAAACAAAAACAATGAAGATGTTAGAGGTGGTATTTTACCTGATATAACAAAGATTGACTATGTGTCACAATTTGGAGAATTAGGCTCAATAGATGAACCCTTATTGGCTATCGCTATTGAACAAATTACAGGAGTACCAGCTAAATCAAACTCAAAAAATCAGAATAATTTTGTAAAATTAAACGAGTTTTCTACTCATCATAGTTATGAATATGATTTAATAAATACGAAAGCGTTGCCTTTCTTAAAAAGAAAGAATTAGTAATCTTTTATTATTTTTTATAAAAGGCAGTTCTTTCTGCCTTTTTTTATGTGTTAAAATAAAATATTAATGGTTAAATTTGAACAATTTAAAATCAATTTAAAGTGGAAAAATCCATCGTTATTTTAGTATTGTCATTTATTTCAATTAGTTGTACAAAGCACTATATTCCTAGAACAACCGTTGCTGTTTCAATTGAAAAATTCAATATAGACAGTTCCAGTATTCGTGCCATAGAAATTATAAATGATTCGGCCGTGCTATTTGCAGGTTCAAGAGGTGATATTGGAATTATTACTGGTTCAGAAATTAAAATGATGGCCTCTAAAATTATGACAGATACCATTGTTCCTCATTTTAGAGCTTTGGCATATACGAAAGAAAGTGTTTATGCTTTGAGTATTGAAAACCCCGCCCTGTTATATCGTTATAAAAATAACAAACTCGAAATTGTTTATAAGGAAGAAAACGAAAAAGTATTTTATGATGCTATGCAGTTTTTCGATGAATCGAATGGAATTGCCATGGGTGATCCTACTGAAAATTGTTTGTCAATTCTCATCACCAGAGACGGCGGAAATTCCTGGGGTAAAATAAATTGTGACGATTTACCAAAAATAGAAGAAGGAGAGGCCGCTTTCGCAGCAAGCAATACAAATATTGCCATTGTTGGAGAAAACGCCTGGATTGTCACAGGTGGATACAAAGCAAGGGTTTTTCACACACCCGATATGGGTTTGACATGGAAGGTTTATAACACACCAATAGTTCAAGGTAAAAGCACTACTGGAATTTATACTGTTGCTTTTTATGACGAAAATAATGGTATTATTTGTGGCGGTGATTATTTGGATAAATTTGGAAATGCTGCAAATAAGGCCATTACCAAAAACGGCGGGAAAACTTGGGAAGTTGTAGCTGAAAATACAGCACCTCACTATGTAAGTTGTGTACAATATGTTCCAGAAACAAAAGGACAAGAGGTTTTTGCGGTTTCAACAAACGGCATTTTTTATTCAAACAATGCTGGCATCAACTGGTCAAAAGTAAGCGATGAAGGTTTTTATAGTATCCGAATTGTAAATAAAAACACAGCCTGGTTGTCAGGAAATGAAGTTGTTGCTAAAATGAAGATACAGTAAGATATTAGATATTAGATATAGGATAATGAAAAAGAGATAAGCAAAGCGAATAAAATTGAACATGAAAAATACCTTATTTACAATCCTCATTTTAACCTTCATAAGTTGTTCAAAACAGTCGGAATTAAGTAAAAATTTCAATTGTAAAAATATTGAATTAGAAAATACTGCTCCTGTTTCAGATTTTAATAAAAACTTTAATATAAGAATTCCAAATAGTTGGAAAACAGATTTATACTATGATAAATTTCAATCTGAATTATTTACGGCAGATACTACAAAACAATTGACTTCCACTTTTATCCTGGATGCTTCATTCAATTTTGGTAAGTTACATTTTAATGAAGATTTCCATCAAAAAACAACTGCTGTTTTAACTGCAGAAAGCCTTCAAAAATTAAAATCTGACAACACAACCTTTCAATCAAAACCTGCTTTCTGGTATTTGGCAAAAGGCAAAAAAAACAATTTCACTTACCATCAGTTCAATATAACAGTAATACTTTCAGAAAACACTTATTTTAATGCCTATGCTGAAATTTATGGCGACGAAGCTATTGAAAATCGCATATGTGCATCTATTGCCATTATTGAAACCATTGAATTTTTGCAATAATTTATATCTTATAGATTGTAAATCCATATTTGAATCGTTACTTTTGATGAAAAATTATAGATAATGCAAAAAATAATAGATCGTTTCGTAAAATACGTTAAAATTGATACGCAATCAGACCCAGACAATCCAGCTTTTCCAAGTACTGAGAAACAATGGGATTTGGCCAAAATACTTGTTGAAGATTTAAAAGAAATTGGTATGCAAGATGTGACCATGGATGAGAATTGTTACGTGATGGCAACATTGCCTTCAAATGTAGCTTTCAAAGTGCCTGTGATAGGTTTTGTGGCGCATATTGATACCAGTCCAGATTATACCGGAACAAACGTAAATCCTCAATTTCACCCAAATTATAACGGAGAAGACATTGTTTTAAATGCTGAAAAAAACATTGTTTTATCGCCTAGTTATTTTGATGATTTGTTATTGTACAAAGGGCAAACCCTTATTACAACCGACGGAACAACGCTTTTAGGAGCCGATGATAAAGCAGGTGTTACTGAAATTGTTTCAGCCATGGAATATTTAATCAAACACCCTGAAATTAAACATGGTAAAATTCGTATTTGTTTCACTCCTGATGAAGAAGTTGGTAAAGGTGCTCACAAATTCGATGTTGAAAAATTTGGCGCTGAATGGGCTTATACCATGGATGGCAGTCAGGTTGGTGAACTTGAATACGAAAATTTCAATGCTGCCGGAGCCAAAGTTGTGGTAAATGGTAAAATTGTACACCCAGGTTATGCGAAAGGTAAAATGATTAATTCCATATTAATTGCCAATGAATTTATTGCGGCCTTGCCCAAAAATGAAATTCCGCAGGAAACTGAAGGTTATGAAGGTTTTTATCATTTAAGCGACATCAAAGGTGAAGTAGAAAAAACAACGTTAGAATATATTATTAGAGACCACGATTTGAAGTTATTCGAAGGCAGAAAAGCACATTTTCAAAAAATTGCTGATGATTTGAATAAAAAATTAGGCTCCAATTTAATTGAAGTTGAAATTAAAGACCAATACTTCAATATGCGTGAAAAAATTGAACCTGTAATGCACATTGTAGACATTGCTGAAGAAGCCATGAAACAATTGAATATCAAGCCAATTATAAAGGCCATTAGAGGTGGAACTGACGGATCTCAATTGTCGTACAAAGGCTTGCCTTGTCCTAATATTTTCGCGGGCGGACATAATTTTCACGGTCGTTACGAATATGTTGCTGCTGAATCTATTCAATTGGCTACTGATGTGATTGTGAAAATTGCACAAATCACTGCCGAAAGAGCAACATAAATTTCAATAATTTTAGTTTAAAAAACTCCTGACTTGACTGCCAGGAGTTTTTTCATATTTAACAATCTGTTAAATATTGTTATTTTACATCATTATATTTTAAAACCAGTATTGATTTTATACATTTGGAACTTCTAAAAATAAATGAATGGATAATCAATTGTTACTATCGCTTACCGAAAAATACGGAAGCCCTTTGTATGTGTACGATGCCGAAAAAATAAGCGCACAATACAATCGCATTATTAACGCTTTCAGCAATGTAAAAAGCTTAAAATTAAATTATGCTGTAAAGGCAAATTCAAATATCAGTATTTTAAAACTCTTTAAAAAGTTAAATGCAGGTATTGATACCGTTTCTATTCAAGAAGTTAAACTTGGTTTAGAAGCTGGCTTTGCTCCAGAAAATATCATATTCACACCAAATGGCGTTTCCCTTCAAGAAATTGAAGAAGTTGCCAAATTAGGAGTGCAAATTAACATCGACAATATTTCAATTCTAGAACAATTTGGTCACCACTACCCTAACATTCCAGTTTGTATCAGAATCAATCCGCATATTATGGCAGGTGGAAATCATAAAATTTCTGTAGGCCATATCGATTCAAAATTTGGAATTTCCATTCATCAGTTACCGCATATAAACAGGGTTGTTGACAATACAGGCATGACCATTAATGGTATTCATACCCACACAGGTTCTGATATTTTAGACATTGATGTGTTTTTAGCTGCTACTGAAATTATTCTAAATACCGCCAAAGATTTTAAAGATTTGGCATTTATTGATTTTGGAAGCGGATTTAAAGTACCTTATAAAGAAGGAGATATTTCAACAAACATTGAAGAATTGGGCGAAAGATTGTCTAAAAGATTCAATAAATTCATCAAGGAATACGGGAAAGAACTGACCTTAATGTTTGAGCCTGGTAAATTTTTAGTGAGTGAGGCAGGAAAATTCTTAGCACATGTAAATGTTGTTAAACAAACAACTTCTACTGTTTTTGCAAGTGTCGACAGTGGTTTCAACCACTTGGTGCGTCCAATGATGTACGATTCCTATCATCACATTTCTAATATTTCCAATCCTGAAGGCAGAGAGCGGTATTATTCGGTTGTAGGGTATATTTGCGAAACTGATACCTTTGGCAGTAACAGAAGAATTAGTGAAATTAGAGAAGGTGATGTATTGTGTTTTAACAATGCCGGTGCTTATTGTTTTTCAATGGCTTCCAACTACAATTCTAGATATAAACCTGCAGAAGTATTGGTTTATGAAGGCAAAGATTATTTGATTAGAAAAGAAGAAACTTTTGAAGATTTGTTAAAAAATCAGGTAATCATAGATTTATAATAATGCGAAAAGAGGTTGTTTGAAAGGTTATTAAAACTGGTTTTGTCAAACTGAGCTTGTCGAAGTTTATATTGTTTAACCTTTAGTTGACATATTTCGACAAGCGCAATATGACATCCAATTCAATTTTTAGTCAGCTTCTTTTTTATTATTCGCAAAAAGTACATTGAAATAATGATTAGAATATAACTGAAGTGCTGTTATGTAGCCTAATAATGATTTATCTATAAAAAGAATTGTCAAATTTTATAGTTTTAAAAAAATAATTACATTTGCCTTATGCAAATAGAAAAGTCAATAACAACTATCCTAAACACAATTTTTGTGTGCGACTTTACTATGGCTACTACTACAACTACAACCCGTTAGGGGTTCTATTCTATTCATATTGCTGCGTATATATTCGTTTTCATAGAAATGAAACAAGGAATATTTTAAAAAATTCAACATTTAAAAACCACTGATTTATATAAGTCATCGGTTTAAATTATAAAAAAATATAAAATGAAAGTATTAAAATTTGGAGGTTCGTCAGTCGCATCTTCAGAAAGTATCCATAAAGTCATTGACATTGTTAAAGAACAGGCGTCTAAAAACAACATCGCTGTGGTGGTTTCTGCTTTGGGTGGTATTACAGACTTATTATTGGAAGCCGGTAGTTTGGCCTGCAAGGGTCAAGAAAGTTATAAAGATCGTTTTAAAACAATTGAGGAACGGCATTTACAAGTGATACGTGAACTGATTCCAATAAATAACCAGAGTAGTGTTTTAGGACAGGTTAAAAAAATGCTGAACAAATTGGAAACAACCCTTGAAGGCGTGTTTTTAATCAATGAATTGTCGTTTAAAACTTCCGATAAAATTGTGAGTTATGGCGAATTACTATCGTCCTTTATCATTGCTGAAGCCATTAAAAACAAAGGATTATCGGTTGAATTAAAAAATGCTCAGGAACTAATTGTGACCAATGAGCATTTTTCAAACGCTGCTGTTAAATTCGACAAAACAAACAATGCTATTGCTTCCTTTTTCAAACAAAATAATAGTAAAATAGTAGTTTTACCCGGTTTTGTGGCTGCTACTGAAAATGGCGAAGCGTCTACTTTAGGTCGTGGTGGTTCAGACTATACTGCTGCTATTATTGCAGCAGCGGTCAATGCTTCTATGTTAGAAATTTGGACTGATGTTAGTGGTATGTATACGGCAAATCCAAAAGCAGTAAAAGAAGCTTTTCCTATCAAAAATATTTCCTATCAGGAAGCCATGGAATTGTCTCATTTTGGAGCAAAAGTGTTGTATCCTCCTACCATTCATCCGGTTCTTAAAAAAGAAATTCCAATTTGTATCAAAAATACTTTTGACGCTGCAGCTGAAGGTACTTTAATCACAAAAGTGTCTTCCAATACAAATCCAATCAAAGGAATCAGTCATATTGAAAATATGGCATTGATTACTTTAGAAGGAAGTGGAATGGTTGGCATTCCAGGTTTTTCAAAGCGTTTATTCGGTGCCCTTTCTGAACAAAAAATAAATGTTTCTTTAATTACTCAGGCATCCTCTGAACATTCTATTTGTATTGCCATTAGCAATAGTGATGTTGAAAAAGCCAAAGAAGCCATTGATGAAGAATTCAGTTATGAAATGGAGCAGCACAAAGTGGATCCTTTAACTATTGAAAAAAACAATGCCATTATTGCATTGGTTGGCGACAATATGAAAAGTCACCAGGGAATTAGCGGAAAAATGTTTAGCACATTAGGGCGTAACAATGTAAACATCCGAGCCATTGCGCAAGGTGCATCTGAAAAAAATATTTCAGCAGTCATTTTGCATAAAGACATTAAAAAAGCATTGAATGCCTTGCACGCTGCATTTTTTGAAGACCAGACCAAACAGCTCAATTTATTTGTGGTTGGTGTGGGCAACGTTGGTGGAAAACTGATTGAACAAATTAAAAAGCAACAACAATATTTACTTGAAAATTTAAAAGTTCAGGTGCGTGTAATTGCCTTGACAAATTCAAAAAAAATGGTTTTCAATGAAGATGGTATCGATTTAAACAACTGGAAATTGGCACTTGAAAAAGGGGAGCCATTGCATATGGATGTGTTTCATCAAAAAGTAACCGAATTGAATTTTAGAAACAGCATTTTTGTTGACAACACTGCAAACGAAAGTATTTCAAACCTGTATGCCACTTATTTAAAAGAAAGTGTGGCTGTGGTAACCTGCAACAAAATTGCCTGTTCCTCTCATTATTCAAATTATTTAAAACTGAAACAACTGGCTCGTGAATACAATGCCCCATTCCTTTTTGAAACAAATGTTGGGGCTGGTTTACCTATTATTGACACCTTGAAAAATTTAATAGCTTCTGGAGATAAAGTAACTAAAATACAGGCAGTTCTGTCGGGTAGTTTAAACTTTATATTCAATAATTTCAGTGAAGACTATCCTTTTTATGATGTTGTAAAACAAGCGGGGGTTGAAGGTTTTACAGAACCAGATCCACGCATTGATTTAAGTGGTGTTGACGTGATGCGAAAAATTTTAATCCTGGCTCGTGAAAGTGGTACCAAAATGGAATTGGACGACATTAAAAACGATTCGTTTTTACCAAAATCATCATTGGCTGCCGATTCAGTGGCTGATTTTATGGAAACATTGAAAACTGAGGCGGCACATTTTAATAAAATTCAGCAAAAAGCAGCAGCCAAACATTGCAGATTGAAATATGTTGCCGAATTTGATCAGGGTACTGCAAATGTTGGCTTAAAAGAGATTCCTTCCAACCATCCTTTTTATAATTTAGAAGGAAGTGATAATATTGTATTGTTTTTTACTGAAAGATACAGCAAACAACCTTTGATTATCAAGGGTGCCGGTGCTGGGGCCGATGTAACTGCTTCAGGTTTATTTGCAGATATCATTAGAATTGGAAATAATTAAACAATGAACGAAATTAAAATATTTACACCTGCTACCATTGCAAATGTTTCTTGCGGATTTGATGTTTTAGGCTTGGCCTTAGACAATGTTGGTGATGAAATGACCATTCGTAAAGTTGCAAAAAAAGGCGTAGTCATTACCAAAATAACAGGCCAGCAATTACCTTTAGAAACACTTAAAAATGTTGCTGGAGTCGCCGCATTGGCATTGTTGGCAGCAACAGAAACAAGTTTTGGATTTGAAATTGAAATCGACAAGCGCATAAAACCGGGAAGTGGCATTGGCAGCAGTGCTGCAAGTTCAGCGGGTGCCGTTTGGGCCATCAACGAGTTGTTAGGGAAACCTTTTAACACTACTGATTTGGTAAAATTTGCTATGGAAGGAGAGCGTTTGGCAACTGGAGCTGCACATGCCGACAATGTGGCTCCTGCCCTTTTTGGCGGATTTACATTGGTAAGAAGTTATGATCCTTTAGATATCATTCGCATTCATACGCCCAATCAATTGTTTGCAACGGTTATTCATCCTCAAATTGAAGTAAAAACATCCGATGCACGTGAAATATTAAAATCTACCATTCCTTTAAAAGATGCCATTAAGCAATGGGGGAATGTTGGCGGCTTAATAAGTGGTTTGTACAGTGAAGATTACGACTTAATTGGTCGCTCCCTGGAAGATCATATTATTGAACCCATTCGTTCCATTTTAATTCCAGCTTTTGACGCTGTTAAGCAGGAATCCATCAAAGCGGGTGCACTGGGCTGTGGGATTTCAGGCTCAGGACCTTCTATTTTTGCCTTAAGCAAAGGGGAAGCAACTGCTTTAAAAGTGGCTGAAGCCATGAAATATGTATATGATAAAGTTGGTATTGATTACGACATACATGTTTCAAAAGTAAATCATGAAGGGATTAAGATAGTAGACAGTAAACAGTAGACAGTAGGCAGTAGGCAGTAGGCAGTAGGCAGTAGATGGTTGATGGTTGATAGTTAGATAGTTGACAAGTAGACAGATTAGACAGTAAATGGTAGATATTAGATATTAGATATTAACACTTTAGGTGTAATTAATGAAAATCAATTTTTATTTGAAACTGCATAAACCAATTAGAACCTAAATGTCAGTCTGAGCACTTGGTCAGAGGACTGTCGAAGTATAAAAGAAGCATTTCGACAAGCTCAATGTGACAATTAGTACAAAATTAACTTTTTAAAATAATTACACCCAACGGGTTAGATCGTAGATAGTAGATGATAGATGGTTGATAGTAGATATTAGATAGTAGACAGTAGACAGTAAGCAGTAGACAGTAGGCAGTAGACAGTAAATGGTAGATATTAGATAGTAGATATTAACCCTTTAGATGTAATTAATGAAAATCAATTTTTATTTGAAACTTATAAACCAATTAGAACCCAAATGTCAGTCTGAGCCTGTCGAAGACTTTATAAAAGAAGCATTTCGACAAGCTCAATGTGACAATTAGTACAAAATTAACTTTTTAAAATAATTACACCCAACGGGTTAGATCGTAGATAGTAGATGATTGATGGTTGATGGTTGATATTAGATAGTAGACAGAAGACAGTAGACAGTAAGCAGTAGACAGTAGACAGTAAACAGTAAATGGCAGATATTAGATAGTAGATATTAACCCTTAAAGAAATTAATGAAAATCAATTTTTATTTGAAACTCATAAACCAATTAGAACCTAAATGTCAGTCTGAGCACTTCGGCTAAGCTCAGTACAGGCCTGTCGAAGACTTTATAAAAGAAGCATTTCGACAAGCTCAATGTGACAATTAGTACAAAATTAACTTTTTAAAATAATTACACCCAACGGGTTAGATAGTAGATATTAGATAGTAGATAGTAGACAGAAGACAGTAGGCAGTAGATAGAAGATAGAAGATAGAACATAGAAGATAGAAGATAATAGAAAAACTTATTAAATTTATATGCAGTATTATAGTTTAAATAAAAAAGCACCAAAAGTATCTTTTAAAGATGCTGTAATTAAGGGATTAGCGCCTGATAAAGGCCTTTATTTTCCTGAAAGCATTACTCCCTTATCAAAAGATTTTTTCAGTCATATTGAATATTTTTCAAATGAAGAGATTGCTTATGAAGTGATCAAACAATTTGTTGGTGACGAAATCCCTGAAAAAGCATTGAAACAAATAATCGCTGAAACGCTTTGTTTTGACTTCCCTGTTGTTGAAATTGAAAAAAACATTTCAGCTTTAGAATTGTTTCACGGACCAACTATGGCTTTTAAGGATGTGGGTGCTCGCTTTATGGCACGTTGTTTTGGCTATTTCAATCAAGAAAAAGATGCCGCCAAAGTAACCGTGCTGGTTGCTACCTCAGGTGATACAGGCGGCGCAGTTGCAAGTGGTTTCTTGGGTGTTGAAGGTGTTGATGTTGTAATCTTATATCCAAGTGGGAAAGTAAGTGATGTACAGGAAAAACAATTGACTACTTTGGGTCAAAACATCAAGGCTCTGGAGGTGAACGGCACTTTTGATGATTGCCAGGCTATGGTTAAAGCAGCTTTCTTAGATCCTGAACTGATCAAAGTTAAAAACCTGACCTCTGCAAATTCTATCAACGTGGCACGCTGGTTGCCACAAATGTTTTATTTCTTTTTTGCCTATAAGCAATTAAAAAACAAAAGAAAAAAATTAGTCTTTTCAGTACCAAGTGGTAATTTTGGAAATATTTGTGCCGGTGTTATGGCGCAACAACTAGGCCTGCCTGTAAAACAGTTCATTGCGTCTACCAATATTAATGATATTGTGCCAAATTATTTAGAAACAGGTGTATTACTCTCCAAAACCATCCAAACAAACCATTTCAAATGCTATGGATGTTGGAGATCCAAGTAATTTTATCAGAATTCAGGAAATTTATAAAAATGAGGATGCGCTTTTAAAAGAACACATTTCATCGTATTCTTTTACTGACGACGAAACCAAAGCAGCGATGAAATCCATTAAAAAGATTTCAGGTTATATTGCTGACCCATCATGGCGCTGTAGGCTATTTAGGGTTGAAAAAATATTTCAAACATAAAAAAGCGCAGGGTATTTTTTTAGAAACCGCCCATCCGGTGAAATTTTTGGATGTTGTTGAACCTGTTTTAAATGAAACCATTGCATTTCCACCACAGATTTTGGAAGTTATGAATAAAGAGAAAGTGGCTTTAAAAATTTCAACTTATCAGGAATTAAAAGCATTTTTATTGAAATAACAGGCAATCTATCCTTCAATAAATAACAAAATTTAATTGGAACAAACTTCAGTTCATTTTTTCAAGTAAAATGTGGCAATCTGACGCTCAATAAACAGATTGCCACAGTCGTACCTCCTTCGCAAAAACGTGCATGATTGCTATTCAGTTGTTATTGTTTTTGTGCTATTTATATTTCAATCCTGCCTTCCTCAAGGACGGAATTGTTATATTTAACTTATAACTTTATAACTTTTAACTTCAAATTAGGCACCCCTCATAAACAAAACGGTGCCTATTGTTTTGATTACTATTTTTAAATCCAGGATTAGGTTTCTTTCTTTGATGTAATACAAATCGAAAAGTAATTTTTCTTGCTGGTCTTTAACAGTGCTGGCATAAGGGTGCATCACCTGCGCCCAACCTGTAAGGCCTGGTTTTATCACATGTCGCAAAGCATAGTAAGGCAATTCCCCTTCTAGCTTAAGTCACAAACTCTGGTCTTTCTGGCCTTGGACCAATCAAACTCATGTCGCCTTTTAAAACATTGATAAACTGAGGCACTTCATCGAGCCTTGTTTTACGCAATATTCTTCCAAAAGGTGTGATTCTTACATCGCCTGTTTTAGACCATTCAGCACCATTTTTTTCAGCATTGGAAACCATCGATCTGAACTTGATAATTTTAAATTCTTTACCTCCTTTTCCTACCCTATTTTGAATATAAATAAGTTTCCCTTTGTTACCAATCAGGTTAAAAAGAAAAACAACAGGCACCAAAGCAATAAAAAAGAAGATGCCGATAAATGCAAATATAACATCCACCAAACGTCTAAAAGCAAGGTATAAGTTGTTTTGATGATTTTTACTAAATGAAAAATAATTGTAAAAATTAGCAATCAACTGTCTTTCTGAAATTTTAAAAGTTTCATTTTCTAAAAAACTATCCAAACTTCTAATGCTCATTCCTTTTTCAAACAAAATTATCAGTTGGGTATTGATATCGTGCGCATTATAATCGTTGATGGTAGCGCAAATCAAAATTTCGTTTACGTTCAAAGCTGTTACCATTGCTTCGATATTTGCACCTTGCAAGGAAGCGTACTTTAATTCTTTATCGTTATTGATAGGTTCATTAGACACATATCCAACTATTTTATTGCTTTGATTCAGTTCAATTTTTGATAACACATTTTCAATCCTACTGCGATCACCAATAACCAATAAATTTTTTAAAAATCTGGGTGAAAATATAAACTGAATATAAATCAGCCTGTTTAATATGCACCGAAATAAAAATGGTAAGCGAAAAATAAACAATCTGAAGTCTATTTTCTGGTAACATCGGAGAAATTTTTGGCGTAAAAATGTAAAAAACAGTCGTAAAAAAAACAGTCACTACCAAGCTTCGCAGCGTCAAATAGCGGTTACTCGCCGTTTTTAAATCGTACAATTCAAATATTTCGCCAAAAAAGTAATAATACACAAACAATACAGCCAACCAAAGATACAACATGGGGTTGTTGAAATTAAAATATTCAAAATCATATACTTTGCTTAAAATAAACAATCCTGCAATTGTAAAAATCACGTCTAAAAAGCGCAAATAGACTTTGCGTTCGGAGATCGAAAAATGAAATTGGTTATGGGGCATTTAAAACAATTTTGAATACTTTTCACTTAAGTATTCAAAGTTATGATATTTAAGCACATAATGGTACCCATTTTCGCCAATTTTTTTTAAAATTGGTGCAGCTGTTGCTTGTAACGCTAAAATACCCTCAACAATGGCTTCAGCACTTTCGGGTTTTACGGTTATGCCGCAATTCGACAATTGGGCAGGGCTTTTGATCTCATTTGAAGATTCTAATATGGGTTTCGAAGCCAGCATATAATCAAAATATTTATTAGAAGAAACACCATAATCGAATAAAGGGGTATTGTTTCTGCCAATAAAACAGACATCAACATACGATAAAAAGGTTTGCACCTGATCTTTATTGATTTTATCGATAAACGTAATATTTGAATTTCCTTTTACTTGTTCCTTAATAGCATCCTTTAAATAACCATTCCCAACTAAAACAATATGAATGCTTGGATTTTCCTTCAATAAAATAGCTGCTTCAATTAAGTATTCCAACGCATTTGCCATACCCATGGTACCCGTATATGCAATTATAAATTTACCGACAGGTATTTTAGCAACCGTTTCATTGGGCAAACCTTCTTTTTTAAGCAAATTTTCATCAATACCGTTGGGTATCCATTTAAATTTTGAAGGATTTCCTGAAATGTTGTCAATATAGGCCTGCGAATTGGAAAGCACGGAAACAATATCATCCGCTTTTTTATAGGCAAACTTTTCAAACCAAGCTACTATTTTAACCAAAGGATGATTTTTACTATAACCTTTTAAATGAATTGGAGTCAATGGCCATAAATCTCGAATTTCAACAATTAATTTGCTTGCTTGAAAGCGTTTTTTAAATAGGTAACCATTCACGATTGGAAAAATAGGCATCGAAGAAACGATAATGATCGTTGGTTTCCCTAATTTTTTATGCGGCAACAAAAACAATCGCAACATAAATAACAGGTTACTCCAAAATTTACGAAATCCACCGTCAAAATACACAGGCGTTTTTACCCAACAAAATGTAATGCCTTCTTCCACTTTTTCAATGGTACATGTTTGATGCGATACTTTTGGCTGATTGATAAAAAGATGGTTGTAGGAGCCTGAAATAATAACAACCTTATACCCTTTTTTAATCCAGTATTTGGCTAAAAAATAATGACGTTCGCCCCAACCGGAATCGGGCTTTCCAGCTGTTTGATTGATCACCCAAATTGTTTTTTTATCCATCTTATAAATTTGAAATCACCGCTTTAAACTTCCCTGATGCCGTTTTTTTAATTGCATCCACATATAAAAAAGCTACCTGTACTTCGCCTAACTGACTTTTAATTCTTTTTGAAATAATGGCTTCACCTTCCTGAGCATTGTAATAGTTGTCTACCACCAATTTAATGACAATATGTTCCAATGTCTCTTGGATTACCTGTGCCATAATGATTGTTGGAATATCTAAGAAAATTCCATGAAAACGAACCATTTTTTGTCCTTCACTACCAATGATAACATCCTCTAACCTTCCTTCAATTTCTGTTATCTTCATCATCTCACAGCCATTTTCAGTGAATTGATTTACTGCCAATTTTACGGCATCACCTATCCTGTAGCGAATCAAAGGTTGGTCGTAATTTAAAAACCCGGTGGCCACTACTTCCCCAGATGCACCATTTGCCACCTCTTTTCCGTCACCATCTAGCACTTCCATAATCCCTGAATCTAAACTAAAATACAATTCGCCGTGTTTATTTTCAGAGATCAAGCCACAGGCTTCCACCCCACTATACGCATCATAAACTTTACACTGAAAGACCTCTGAGATTACAGTTCTCATTTTTGGTGTTAATTTTTCACTGGAAGTCAATACCGCTTGTAATTTTGGCGCCATTAATTTTTGATTTTTTATGTTTTGAGCCAACAAATAAATACTCATGGCGTAACCAACCATATATTGAATGCGATATTTGTTCAAACCTTCAATATAGTTGGCTGTGGTTTTTTCAGCAATGTGATAAGCCGAAAAATAGACCTGCGATTCAGCAATGTTATAACGATAATAGGGTGGTTTAAAATTGGCTGAAGAAATTACACGTCTACCACCAATCATAGCCCTTGGCATTGTATGGTTTACTCCTGCCCAATTTCGAACTCTCAATTCATACAAAGCATTCCATTTTTGATGAAATTCCTTCGAAATAAAAATATTTGTAGGCGTACCTGTACTCCCGCTACTACTGTAATACTTTCCTTCATTGCGATTTTCAGACAGCAAGGTACTTGT
Organism: uncultured Flavobacteriaceae bacterium; assembly: GCA_963712085.1. Lineage (GTDB taxonomy): Bacteria > Bacteroidota > Bacteroidia > Flavobacteriales > Flavobacteriaceae > Lutibacter. The sequence continues at coordinate 58,428 of CAVQGP010000005.1, forward strand.
TCCAAATTTTCGCAAATCTTCCTTTTCCAAATAAGGCAAGGATTTTAAATCTTCCAACGTAAAATTTTCAAAATCCTCCAATTTAAATCCGTATTTTGAATACAATTCTCGGTAAAAGGGCACATGGGTAAATGCATGCACTAACAACTTTCGAAGTTCCTTTGTTTGATACGTTTTCCAATCCTGAGCTGTAAAACTTTCGTGTTGTTTAAAGGCTGTTAAATACTGCTTAAATTTTCCACCAAAACGCCTGTTTTTCCAATAAACTCCATAGATCGAAACCATGATGTTTTGAATAAAAACAGGGCTTTTATCATACAAAACTCGGGTCCAACTATGTTTAGGTTTATATTGGATGGTGTCAAATATGGCCATCCATTTCATCCTCACCACCGACCAATCGAACTGTTCCACTTTTTTCCTTGCATTTATCACAACTTCCTCAACATTGGTAGTTTGTTCAATTATTTCAATAATTTTTTGACACATGGCTTCAGCATCATTGGAGGGCACCAAATAAGCATCTTTTCCATCAGCTAATAAATAGGGAATGCCGCCAACGTTGGTACTTACAACAGGCAAACCCATCGCCATTGCCTCCATAACACTTACCGGCGTATTGTCAATAGTAGTGGTATTGATAAAAATGTCATAATCCTCAGCCTTCTTATGCCAGACTTCTTTTGACAATACCCCTGTATATTGAATACTTTTAGCTATCCCCAAACTTTTGGCCAAATCTTTCGTTTCCTGCAAGGAAGTGTCCTTTTCTGGGCCAATCATACATAAAGTAGCCCTTGGATATTTTTGCTGTACCAGCTGCAACACCCTTACAGCCATCGTTGGATTGTAAATGTGATTAAATGCTCTGACAAATAAAAGTTTTGGATTGTATACCTTACGAGGCTTGTAAAAATAATTGTCTATTTTAATAATATTAGGCACTACCTTAGCGTCATACCCTTTTTTTTTCAATTCAACTTTTAAAAAATCAGAAGGTGTTATATTTAAATAAGCATTATTGAATATTAGTTTTGTAAAATACTGGATTTTTTTCAAATCTGGCAGGTAAATTTCCCCCTCTTAAAATTGGAATATATTTCAAGTTTAATATTCTGGCTATTTGCGATATCAATACCGCAAAATAAAAATTGGATGCACCAAAGGTATCTATTAAAACAAAATCTGTGTTTTTTTGATGTTTTATTACTGTATATGCCATATCCAATAAACGCAAAAATTTGTTCATTTTATTGGAAGCAACCACTACTTGATGCCCTTCCTCCTTAAATAGTGCACTTAAGGTGTAAAGCATGGGGGTATAGTTGGTTTTTTCGGATAAATTATTTCCTATATATACAATTTTTTTCATTCTTTTTCTGTGTCTTCCAATTTAAACAATACAGGGTTTGTAATGGTGAGTACACATAAACCATACATAAAAGCAGGCATGGCCAAACGCATCGCAGAATGGTTGATGGTCAAAAACCAAAAGAACCAGAAAGCACTTAAAAACCCTATATTTATAAATTGCTGGTTCCTCATATTTGAAAAAGGAACGAGGATAAGTAAGATTAACATTAACAAGCCAATAAAACCATGCTCCCCTAACAAACGACTCATTTCATTGTGCGATGCCACTTGATATCCAAGTTCATCAATACGCTTGAATTTACCAGAACCTACACCAATTCCAAAAAAGGGATTTTCCAAAAACCCATCAAATTCATTTTCCATAATCTCAATTCTACCGGCTGTCATATCCTCTTTTTCAACTCCTCTGGCATTTTTATTGGTATACCTGTTTACAAGCATACCGTTAGATACTTCTGTAGTATACATAATTATAGGAATACTTATCACAAATAGCCAAAAAAGTAAATTTTATAAAATGAAATATGGAATTTTTTTTACCCAAAAAGTAAAAAAAAGCAAAAACAAAAATGGCTACCAAAGCAGTAATAATACCACCTCTTGAAAGTGTAATCAAGGCTCTATAACATATAAAAATAAGAATACTCAAATCCATCCAAAAATACCCCGATATTCTTTTCCCAATTAACAAATAAACAGCATATACAAACATGCCAACACCCAAGGCAGTAGCCACCTGATTGGGTCCATAGCCTCCAGAGGCAGCTCTGCTTGAAACACCTCCAAAATTAATAGCCTCAAGATCTGGGGCTTTAAAATAAATATAAACAACCATTGAAATGATGGGTAAGCCCATATATTTTAATATGTTAAACAAAATTTCAATACTAATGGTTCGTTTGTACATATATAGGGCACAAAGCCCCAGTAAAATAGGGCCACTTAAGTTAAATATCACATTGGTACGAATCGATTCATCAAAGGGGATATCTGTAAAACTAATACCAACAAGCAACAATAAAATGTAAAACATAAAAACAGGTGACACGGTATGTGGTTTTTTTTCGACAATCATTCCAGTAAGAAGGAACAAAAAAACCATATACTTTGGGAATTCATAAAATAGCAGTCCTTTGCTCATTCTAAACAACACTTCACTCCCTACCACATAAGCTGCCCAAAGCAACGCTTCTTGATTTTCATTCTTTGATTTTAGAATGCTCATAAACCCAATAAATAACAACAAAATATTCAGGAACTTTGAAACATCCCTATTTAACATAAGCACCCCAAATGCAATATGCAGCAAAACCATGTATACTTTACTATTTATAATGCTTTTAGTCAATACTTAAAATTTTAGATTTCAGTTGTTTATGATAGTATTCATAGGTAAACTTTTCTGCTAAATTAAAATTAATTTGAATCATTTCTTCAAAAGAACTTTTGTTTAATAAAATACATGCTTCAAATATCGCTAATAATGATGTTGCATTTAGTGGATCAATGATATACCCGTTTTTTCTATTTAACAATGTATTGTCCTATAGCAAGAAACATTTGATACAATAGGAATACAGCCATAATTCATAGCTTCTCCAATCACTTTTGGGAAACCTTCATTGTTTGAAGGTAACACTATAAAATGACAATATTTATAAATTTCATTAATTTGTTCTTTGGGCAAAAATCCTTCAAATTTAATAGTTGCTTTTAAAGTTGCACCCCATTCTTGATAGCTTTGCATTTGATCACCACCTCCAATAAAATAAAAAGTACCTAAACGATCCGATTCAAAGTTTTCAAGAGCTGACAATATCAGGTCAATTCCTTTACGCTTATAAAAAGTACCTACAAAACAAAAATTTATTTTCCCATCCATCGTCTTCTTTTCAATACTAACTGCACCTTCTTTTCTATAGGCAGCTGTCAAACAGGGATTTTCGAATGAAATGCAGTGTGAAGGCTGGCTTTCCCATTCACCGTTGATGGTTACTTTTCTAGATTGATGTTTCAATAACCAACGTTGAAAAGCAAAACCCAAAGGTGCTTTTTTTTGTTTCCAATTCCCTGCATATTTATACCATCCCTTTTTTTTATGAAATAAAGTTAAATAAGGAATCAAATATACACCCATGGCTGTTGGTGTTCTCAATTGGAAATAATCCACTAACTTTAAAGTACTTTTTACTTTTTTGATAACATCAGGTATTTGACTCAAGAATATCAAACTTATTTTTTAATCCTTTACCCCCTACTTTCTTTAATGGAATAAAATGTATTTTATCTGAACAATATGAAATGGCGCTCTTTGGCGCTGCCACATCGCATAAAACCGCTATGTGATAAATTTCCTCAAAAACAGTTAACAAATGATTCAATTCCGTCACCGTTGGTCCCCAGCCCACTAAAATGCCGTCCTTATTATAAAAATGTTCTGTATGTGATATCACTGCCAGTTTCATATTCCAAAAAGCACTTTTAAATAGTTCTTAATCGTCATATCCCAAGTATGTTTCAAAGCCCAATCTTTGGCATTAGAAGCATAGTTTAATTTATTTTTCAAAATTTCATCAAGCGCATTTTTAAACATTCCTGAATTTTTTGGATCAATCAAAATACCTGAATACTTATTTTTTATGGCATCTTCTATTCCGCATCCTTTAGATCCAATAACAGGCAATCCCATAAAATTGGCTTCTATAATCGCGATTCCAAAACCTTCCACATCCCCTGTATTTGTTTCCTCACTCAATATCACAAAAATATCACTTTCACTTAATACCGCTTGTAAATTCAATTGTGATAATACGCCATGAAAAGTAATGTGTGCTTCCACTTTTAAAGCTGTAGCCAATTCCAGTAATTTTTCTTTTTCAGAAGGAATACCAACCATATGATAGTGAATATGGGGATAGGTTTTAATTAAATTGGGTAAATGATGAATTACATGGTGTTGTCCTTTTCGCTCACTAACAGTACCCACGGTCACCAATTTCGGGGAACCATTGAGTTTAAGATTATGCTCTCTGTTTTTTTGTTCAAATTTCAAGTGATCAAAACCATTGGGAATCACTTCAATTTGATTAAGGGTTAGATTTCCTAACAATGATTTCGTGTACTTTGAAACAGGAATAACCACATCCATTTTTTTTAATGCACGATTAACCAATTGGTGTTGCCATGCAATCTTTAAATTTACTTCTGACCCATGGATCACAGCAGCCTTTTTTAAATTTGTTGCTTTAAATCCAAATGCCACTAGCCAAAGTGAAAATTTTCCTGAAGCCAGCACAATCTCAGGTTTGCTTATTTTTAAAAAGTTTCGATAGGCAAGTACTCTTTTCAAATAAGTCCATAAAATAAAAGAGTACCTTTGAATCCTTATCACTTTAAAACCTAGTTGAGCATCAAATTTTTGTTCTTCCTTCCCATTTTTTGATCGTACATCTGTCAATACGGTAACATCATATTCATATTTACGCAACTGACTTGCCAAATTAAAAGCATGATTTCCAATACCCCCAGGTTGTGGTGGAAATTCAGAAGTTACAATCAATATTTTTTTAGAGTGTTTCAATGATGGGGCCTTGTTTTAATTTGATAGAGGCTAACCTCCAAGATTTACCTACTTGAAACAAAACTAAGGGAAATAATAATACGGCAACTAAGAAACCAAGCATTAGCATCTTATTATTTCCTTTGTATTTATATGGAATCAAGGAAGGCGGTACTGCTTTTAGCAAAGCAAATAACGTCAAATTATTTCC
>CAVQGP010000006.1:0-123152 GCA_963712085.1 uncultured Flavobacteriaceae bacterium
ATTACCGCCTTAATAGTATGTACCCGGTTCTCTGCCTCATCAAAAACAATGGAAGCAGGGGATTCAAATACCTCATCCGTTACCTCCATAGACCTCAGACCAAATTTTTTATAAATTTCAGCTCCGATCCGTGTATCGGTATTGTGAAAGGCAGGCAGGCAGTGCAGGAATTTAACATCCGGGTTCCCGGTCATTTCCATAACCTGCCGGTTTACCTGGTAGGGCCTTAAGAGCCTGATGCGTTCTTCCCATGCGGCTTCGGGTTCCCCCATGGAAACCCATACATCAGTGTAAAGGAAGTCTGCTCCTTTAACGGCTTTTTCAAGATCATCGGTAATCGTGATCTTTGCCCCTGTAGATTTTGCTATTTCTTCAGCCTCCTTAACCAGCTGATCATCAGGCTGGCAGCTCGTTGCGGCTGCGGCTCTGAAATCCACCCCCATCTTGGCAGAACCTACCAGCAGGGTATAAAAACAATGCAAACCCTAAAAATTGATGTATGCTAATTTCAATTTTGTCTTTGTAAATTATTTTGTGTGTTATAATAAATGTTAGCGGAACAACAAACCCAACAGGACCTTTGGTTTCGAAAATAAGACCTAAAAATAAGTAAAATAAGTAAAGTAAATAGGGTTTAAATTGTTGCTTATAAAGAAGCCAGAAATATATTGAAGCCAGTATAAATGTAGTTAAATAAGCATCAGTTGTTAATGTTCTAACGGCTATAACTGTTATAGGAAGTGAAAAATAAATGAGCGAGGCGGCAAATGCAAGTTTTTCATTTTTATATAAAAGCAAGGTTATTTTATAAACCAATAATAATTGAAATATCAGAGCCAATTGCATAAAAAAACGAGCTCCAAATTCATTTATTCCAAATATTTGATAACCAAGAGCTGTTAAATAATAAGTTAAAGGTGGTTTGTGTAAATGTTTAATTCCCAGTAGCGTAGGGTTTATAAAATCACTATTTACAAACATCTCTTTTCCAATTTGAGCATAACGAGCTTCACTACTATCAGTTAAACCCCAATTACCAAGCATTATAGTAAGTGTTATAAAAGCTACAACTAAAAACAAATACAATTTATTTTTCATCATACTGATAAAATGTTATTCTTGTTTCCTTAAAATGAGAATGTTTCTAAAATAAATAGCAGAACCCATTAAGTGGCCAACCAATAAAACAGGATCTTTTCTAAGTACAGCATAAATTAAAATCATTATTGAACCCATTAAACTTAACAACCAAAATCCAAATGGTAAAGATGATTCTTTATTTTTTTCTGAATACATCCATTGATACACAAAACGAAGTGTGAAAATAACTTGTGCAATACTTCCTAAAACAATTAGCCACATTGGGATAGCCTCATTTTTAAATAACTTAGCCATATCATACGTATTATTATTATAGGAATATATTACCAAGAGCACAGGGAAGAACCACAAAAACCATCTAAAACTCATTGGTGCTTTTTGCCATTCGCCTTGTAATTGCAAATTTCTTATATAAATAAAATAGGTCAATGATTGTCCGAGCATAATAGCAAAGTCATCACGTAAATAACCATATACAAACAATAAAAATGATGCTAGTAAACTTAACCACCAGAATAAAGAAGGTGTAAGTACTTTTTTACTTTTTTCAGATAAAATCCATTGTAAAACAAGCCTTCCCGAAAAAATGAGCTGCGCAAAAAAACCTACACTAAAAACAATCCAACTATTCATTAGCCTTTGCTTGCAATTTTATAATTGATGTATTTCTTTTTCATCCATAAATAGGCAAAACAATCTAATAACGGACCTAATAATCTGTTCCATAAACCAAATTTGGCTTCACCTGCAATACGAGGAAAATGTTGCACAGGTATTTGTTTTATTTTTCCATTTTGTAATAAAATCATTGCTGGTAAAAAACGGTGCAATCCTTTAAACATAGGAATGTTTGTGGCATATTCAGTTTTAATAACTTTTAAAGGGCAGCCAGTGTCATCCATTCCATCATTTGTAAAAGATCGTCTTATGCTATTTGCTATTGTTGAAGACATATTTTTCACAAACGAATCCTTTCTATTTGCTCTAACACCAGTAACTAAATCAAATTCACCTATTTCATTTAATAATAAATTAAAATCTTCGGGTGCAGTTTGCAAATCAGAGTCTATATACCCAACTAATGCAGTATCAGTATTGTTAAAGCCTGCAGAAATAGCTGCGCTTAATCCGCAGTTTTTTTCGAATTGAATAAAAGTAAAATCGGCATTCTTATCACAAATTTCTTCAATTATTGCCTGACTATTGTCTTTACTGCCGTCGTTAACAAATAATATTTTTGTTTTTTTTGTAGCAATTTTAATGTAATTTAAAAGTTCTTGTTCAACACGTTTTAAATTATCTTCTTCATTATAAACAGGAACAACAATTGTAAATTCGTAATTCATCGGTACTTATATAATTTTTACTGTCAGTAATAGTTCTTAAAAAGATGCTGTAAATTTAAAATATTTAATTTGATAAAAGCTATATCCAATGACTAATGTTGTTTGGATTAATTTTTTAAAGAAATTTTGACTGAAACAAAATCCAATCAAGTATAAATTTTTCCATTAGAGATTTGTTATTATCTTTACAAATTCAAAAAAAAGTACTATTAATGGATTTATACAAGTCAAATCAGCTTAAAATTTACAATTCTTTAAGTAAGACTAAAGAAATTTTCAAACCAATTGTCGAAGGTAAAGTTGGGATGTATGTTTGCGGCCCTACTGTTTACAGCAACGTGCATTTAGGAAATGTTAGAACCTTTATGTCTTTTGATATGATTTTTAGATATTTAAAACATTTGGGATATAAAGTTCGTTACGTACGTAATATTACTGATGCAGGTCACTTAGAAAATGATGCTGATGCAGGTGAAGACCGTATTGCCAAAAAAGCGCGTTTGGAAGAAATTGAACCAATGGAAGTTGTACAACGCTATACTGTTGATTTTCACGAAACATTACAAACCATTAACAATTTACCACCAAGTATTGAGCCAACAGCAACAGGACATATTGTTGAGCAAATTGAGATAATCAAAGATATTTTAGCCAAAGGTTTTGCTTATGTTGAGAATGGTTCGGTTTATTTTGATGTGTTAAAATATAATGAAACTGAACATTACGGGATACTTTCGGGAAGAAATATTGAAGATTCTATACATAATACACGTGAACTTGACGGGCAATCGGAAAAGAAAAACCCTCAAGATTTTGCACTTTGGAAAAAAGCTGATGAGCGTCATATTATGCGTTGGCCTTCACCTTGGAGTGATGGTTTTCCAGGTTGGCATTTAGAATGTTCAGCTATGAGTACTAAATATTTAGGTGAAACTTTTGACATTCACGGAGGAGGAATGGATTTGAAATTTCCACATCATGAGTGTGAAATTGCACAATCTAAAGTAAATAATGGAGTAAATCCTGTTCATTATTGGATGCACGCCAATATGCTAATTTTGAATGGTCAAAAAATGGCAAAATCAACGGGAAATTATATTTTGCCTAATGAAATATTTTCAGGAGATAATAAAATTTTAAGTAAAGCATTTTCACCAAGTGCAACACGATTTTTTATGTTGCAGGCAAATTACAGAAGTATTTTAGATTTTACAAGTGCCGGTTTAGAAGCTTCAGAAAAGGGCTATATTAAATTAATGGAAGCCATTAATAGTATTGATAAAATTGAAACTTCAAAAATATCTTCAATAGATGTTCATAATTGGAAACAGAAATGTTACGATGCAATGAACGATGATTTTAATACACCCGTTTTAATAGCAAATTTATTTGAAGCGGTTAGGTATATTAATTTGTTAATTGATAAAAAAGAAACCATAACACCTGAAGATTTATTTGTTTTAAAAACCACATTAAATGCTTTTGTTTTTGATGTTTTAGGTTTAAGAAATGAATTACAGCAAGACAGCTCAGCTAAATTATCGGGTGTAGTTGAAATGTTGATAGGAATGCGTAAAAATGCTCGAGACAATAAAGATTGGGCGCTTTCTGATAAAATTCGTGATGAGTTGGCTAGTTTAGGAATTCAATTAAAAGATGGGAAAGAAGGAACAACTTTTTCAGTAAACTAATTTGAAAAGTTTTGTAAAAATATTAGCGATTCCTTTTATTTGGCTGGTTAAATTTTATCAAGTAGCCATATCGCCTTATACGCCTTCAAGTTGCAGATATTCACCAACATGTTCAAGTTATTCTTTAGAAGCCTTAAAAAAATATGGTATTTTTAAAGGCGGATGGCTTGCCATTAAAAGAATTGGGAGTTGTCATCCTTGGGGTGGAAGTGGTTATGATCCTGTACCTTAAAAGTTTAACTTTGAAAACTAAAATCTAAAATACCAACAAACAATAATTATAAATTACAAAAATGATAGCACAATATATAGATTGGAATCCTTCACCAGAAATTTTTAAAATTGGCTCATTTGCCATTCGTTATTATAGTTTAATGTTTGTGATTGCCTTTATGCTTGGCTTACATTTAATGAAAAAAATATTTATAAATGATAGAATTCCGATTGAAAAATTAGATTCCTTATTTATTTATGTAGTAGTTTCAACTTTAATTGGAGCACGTTTAGGTCATTTTTTATTTTACGACCCACAATTTTTATTTGAAAAACCACTAGAAGTAATTTTACCATTTCGCTTTTCTCCAAAATTCGAGTTTACAGGTTTTGCAGGCTTAGCAAGTCACGGTGCAACTATTGGTATTATTATAGCTATGTATATTTATAGTAAAAAAATATTAAAACAACCACTGCTTTTTATTTTAGATAGAATTACCATACCAGTTGCTGCCGGCGCTATTTTTGTAAGATTGGGAAATTTAATGAATTCTGAAATTATAGGAAAACCAACAAATTCAGATTATGGATTTGTTTTTAGAAAATTGGGTGAAGATTTCCCACGCCATCCAGCACAATTATATGAAGCAGTTGGATATTTGGCAACCTTTATTGTTCTTTGGTTTATATATTGGAAAACAGACAAAAAACAAAAATTAGGTTATCTATTAGGTCTGTTTTTTGTATTGCTTTGGTCAGTTAGGTTTTTTGTTGAATTCTTTAAAGAGAAACAAGTTGAAGGTGGTGAAAATTGGGTTTTAGGTTTAAATACCGGTCAGGTTTTAAGTATACCTTTTATAATTGCTGGGTGCTATTTAATGTTTAGAAATAAGAAATAGTTTTTTAATTTACTTAAAACTTGAGAATCAACAATATATAAAATAATAATTATCCTTTTATTTGATTAGATTTAAACTTTTCAAATTGAGTTTCAGTGTTTTTAGGCCAACTATTGTTACTGGTTTCAACATCAGCAGTTTCTTCGTCAGGATCTATTGTAATTTTTGAAATAGCTTTACTTGAAGGGAAAACTTTGGTAACTTCAGCATCATTTTTTCTCCAAATTTCTGCTGGATACTGTTTTCTTTCTTTTGTACCGTCTTCATATTCAAATTCAACAATTATAGGCATAACCAAATAACCTGGTTTTTCAAAAACCAATTCATAAAAATATTTAGGTGTTTTTAATGTTGATTTTTCTTCAGAAGAGAAATTACTATCAATATATTCATTTAACAAAGCATAATCTTCGGGCTTATTTGATTTTAAATCTTCAGAGAATTCTTCACTACCCTCAGAAACTAAATACAAATATGGTGATGACTGATCTAAAGACCTTCCATAACGAGACATTAAACTCTGAGCCTGTTCAGTAGGTTTATCGGTTACATAATATTTTTTAACTTCTTTAATACCAATATCATTATTTCCTGTTGTATAAAACCAACCTCTCCAAAACCAATCTAAATCCATAGCAGAAGCATCTTCCATAGTTCTAAAAAAATCAGCAGGAGTAGGGTGTTTAAAAGCCCAACGGTTTGCGTAAGTTTTAAAGGCATAATCGAATAATTCTGGACCCATAATAGTGTTTCGGAGCATCCATAAACCTGCAGCAGGTTTAGAATAGGCATTGCTTGAAAAGTCAAATAAATCTTCTCCTTCAGCCATAATTGGGGATAATTGAGATTGATCACCTTTCATATAAGGAACAATATTTTTTGGTAAACCTCTATTCAAAGGATAATTTTCTTCAAAATCTTGTTGTGCCAGCATTTGAACAAATGAATTTAAACCTTCGTCCATCCAAGTCCAATGACGTTCATCAGAGTTTATAATCATTGGAAAAAAATTATGCCCAACTTCATGAATGGTAACCCCAATCATTCTGTATTTTGTTCTATCATCATAAGTTCCGTCAGGATTTGGCCTTCCCGGATTGAAACAAATTTGCGGATATTCCATTCCCATTTGCCCATCAACTGAAATTGCTTTATGGTAAGGATAATCAATAGTATGCCTTGAATAAGTTATTAACGTTTGTGCGGTAGCTCTGGTTGAAAAATCTCCATATAAAGGATTTGCTTCTTTTGAATAATAAGAATAAGCCATTACAGTACGGCCACTGATGTCAACAGCCATTGCATCCCAAATAAATTTTCTTGAAGTGGCAAAAGCATAATCTCTTACGTTTTCAGCGTAAAATCTCCAGGTTTTAGTTTCTTTAGATTTTGTTTTTTCAATTTCTGTAGCTTCTTCCTGAGTTACAATTACAACAGGTTTGACAAATGATGTTCTTGCTTCAGCCAATCTTTTTTGCTGAGTTTTTGTAAGTACTTCTTTTTCATTCAATAAAACCCCAGTTGCACCTAACATGTGATCTTTTGGCGTGGTAATATTTACTTCGTAATTTCCAAATTCCAAGGCAAATTCGCTTCTGCCCCAAAATTGTTTGTTTTGCCAGCCTTCAACATTGTTGTAAACACACATTCGTGGAAAAAACTGAGCAATTTTGTAACTGTTATTTCCATCAGCAGGAAAATGTTCAAAACCAGATCTTCCACCTTGTTCAATATGGTTGTTAATATTATACCACCATTTTATTTTGAATGAAAAAGTTTCGCCGCTTGCCAAAGGCTTTTCCAAATTCAAACGCATCATTGTTTGATTGATAAGATAAGAGGCATCACTACCATCTATATTTTTGACATACTCAATTTTAAAACCTCCATCAAAAGGTTTTAAAAATTTATCGGAAAACTGAGTAGGTGTGTACATAGAAGTACTTCCATCAGATTGCATATCAGGTCTTTTTGAGTCCTTGGCACGCATATTTTGATCTAATTGCAACCATAAATAAGCCAAGTTGTCTTTTGAATTATTGTGATAAGTAATGATTTCTTCACCATAAATTCGCTGATTTTCATCATCTAAAATGATGTCCATTTTATAATCAACCTGTTGTTGTGTATATTCGTAACCAGGTGCACCAGATGCGGTATGCTGGTTATTTGGTGTTGGTAATTCTTCGTCTAATTGTTTGAATTTACTAATATTATAATGTCCCTTTTGCTTTTCCTGAACTTGGGCCAAAAGCATAAACGATGCTAAAAAAAATAAAAATGTTGTATTATAAAATTTATTCATTTATGTAATATTTTTAGAGATTATGCTAATGGCCAAAAGTCAAGCGAAAAGTTAAATTTATCCTTTTATCTGATTCTTTTTAAATGTCTCAAATTGCGTTTCTGTATTTTTAGGCCAGCTATTATTGCTGCTATTTACATCAGCCGTTTGTTCATCAGGATCAACTGGTGATTTTTGAAATAGCTTTATTTGAAGGGAAAACTTTGGTAACCTCAGCATCATTTTTTCTCCAAATTTCTGCAGGATATTGTTTTCGTTCTTTAGTGCCATCCTCATATTCAAATTCAACAATTATAGGCATTACCAAATCACCAGGTTTTTCAAAAATCAGTTCATAAAAATATTTAGGTGCTGTTAATGATGATTTTTCTTCTGAAGAAAAATTGCTGTCAATATAATCACTTAGTAAAGCATAATCTTCGGGTTTATTTGTTTTTAAATCTTCAGAAAATTCTTCACTATTTTCAGAAACCAAATATAAATAAGGCGACGACTCATCTATTGATCTTCCATAACGAGTCATTAAATTTTTTGCTTGTTCAGTAGGCTTGTTACTAACATAATATTTTTTAACTTCTTTAATACCAATGTCGTTATTTCCTGTTGTATAAAACCAACCTCTCCAAAACCAATCTAAATCCATTGCTGAGGCATCTTCCATGGTTCTGAAAAAATCAGCAGGTGTAGGATGTTTGAATGCCCAGCGTTGAGAGTATGTTTTAAAAGCATAGTCAAATAAATCTGGTCCCATAATTGTTTGACGCAAGATATACAACCCAGCTGCTGGTTTTGCATAAGCATTGGCACCAAAATTAAATAAATCATCACCATGTGACATAATTGGTGTTAAACGGTCTTGATCACCAGACATATAACGTGTAATTTCTTTTGGTTTTCCGGCCATTGGAAATAATTCTGGATCGTACTTATATTCCGCTAATATTTCAACAAAAGAATTGATTCCTTCATCCATCCAAGTCCATTGGCGCTCATCTGAATTGATTATCATTGGAAAAAAGTTATGTCCTACTTCATGAGTAATAACACCAATCATTCCTTTTTTTAATCTCTCAGAATATTGTCCATTATCTGGTCTTCCGTAATTAAAGCAAATCATAGGATATTCCATTCCCATTTCAGCATTTACGGATGTGGCATGCGGATAAGGATAATCAATTGTATATTGTGAATAAACTTTTAAAGTATTGGCAACCGCTCTTGTTGAATGCTCTTCCCAAAGTGGATTACCTTCTTTTGGAAATAGTGAATAGGCCATAACAGTTTTACCATTTAAATCAACAGCCATAGCATCCCACATATACTTTCTTGATGTTGCAAAAGCAAAATCACGTACATTTTCAGCAATAAGTTTCCAAGTTTTAGTATCTTTTGTAGTTCCTTTATTTGTAGCCAAAGCTTCTTCAGGTGTTACAATATAAATAGGATTTTCAAATGCTGATTTTGATTCTTCAAACCTTTTGTACTGTTCCTTTGTTAACATTTCTTTTGGGTTTTGCAAATCTCCAGTACCAATTAAAACAAAATCTTTTGGTGTTGTAATATTCACTTCAAAATTTCCAAATTCAAGAGCAAATTCGCTACTTCCCCAAAACTGTGTGTTCTGCCAGCCTTCAACATTGTTGTAAACAGCTAAACGAGGGTAAAATTGAGCAATTACATAGGCATTGTTTCCATCCTCAAAAACTTCAAATCCTGAACGGCCTCTATCTGTCATATAATTATTGATATTGTACCACCATTTAATATTAAATACAAACTTTTGACCTGAAGCCAAAGGTTTTGTTAAGTTAATACGCATCATAGTGCTATTGATCATGTAATCAATTGAAGTTCCATTAATATCTGTAATTTGTTCAATTTTAAAGCCTCCCGGAAATGGTTTTCCCATAAAGGTAGAAGTAAATTTTTCTGGAGAATATAGAGCACTTGGACCACCACCTTGAATATCGGGTGTTTTAGAGTCTGGAGCTCTCATATTCTGATCAAGTTGTACCCATAAATATTCTAAATTATCCTTTGAATTATTATGGTAAGTAATTGTTTCTTCACCATAAATTTTTTGATTTTCATCGTCCAAATCAATGCTTATTTTATAATCAACTTGTTGTTGGGTATATTCGTGTCCAGGAGCTCCTGAAGCAGTATGTTGATTATTTGGAGTAGGCAACTCCTCATTCAATTGCTTGAATTTACTAATGTTATAATGTGCTTGTTGTTTTGCTTTTATTTGCGCAGCTTCTTGTGCAAAAAATGAGGTTGTAAATACTGTCAAAAGTATTACTAATATTGATTTTTTCATTGAGGGTGGTTAAATTTGAGAATTATTGTTCGAAAATAATTGATTTTAACAAAAATGATGTTTTAAATTTAAATATTTAACAAACAATTAGCATTTTTTTTGTCCAAATAAAACGTTTTATGAAGATTGTTTATTTTTATTTTAATAATATTTTGTTGACTTTCAAAATCTCTAAATAATGAAGTATTTGAAATTGCTAAAGAATTTAACTGTTTTATATTGGGTATTTCTAAATAAAAGCGAACAATATCATCGTCATATTCCTTTCCAATAAATGTATAAGTCATCAATTTTTGATTTACAGAAATTTTAAAGTTTTTATTTAAGTAATCTTCATAAACTTGGTTAATATTAGAAGGTTCTTTCTCAGTTGCTAAATATAATTTTGACTGAAGATCTTTATTTAAAGTTACTTCCAAGTCATCAATAAAAATGCCCAAAATTATTTGAATGCTTTTCTTTTCTTCAACATATTCAACTTCACATAAACTAATATAGTATTTATGAATTGTAAATGCGAATAGGGGTGTTATTAAAAATAACAATAAATATTTTCTAAATTTCATTTTAAACAGATCAATCAAATTAAAATAGTTTTAATTTTTTAGTTTATTATAATTTGTACTTTGTATAACTAGAAAGTTTTTAATTATAAATTCATCACTATCATAATAATTACTTAAACCATTTCCTTGGCAGTAATCTAAAAACAGCTCTACTTCATTTTCAGGAATAAAAAGCCAATCTGTAAAAAATTCTATTCCATATAGTTTTTTAAGTGTATTTGGCAGTTCGCTTTTAAAGTGTTCAATTTGGTTTTTTTCATCATTTGCTGTTCTTTTTCTAGCCCTGCTATTTTTAGTTAGTAAACTATAAATGCCAATTAAACTCATACCATTGGTCATATATCCCTGATTTAAATATTGATCAGTATTTGGAGCTTTAAAGTTTGAAATATCATCTTTATCAAGAACAGTGCGTCTATCAACCGCAATATTGTTAAAATCCATTCTCATTTTTTGCAATATTTCAACTTCATCCAATTCATTGAAACCAGGTTCAAGATAGACCAGTATAGATTTGCTTTCAATATGACTTTCGGTAATCGCTATTGTTCGATTTTGATATTCAAGCGAAGAAAATACGATAGAATCACCTTTTTTAGCTGAAATGGCAAATTCACCATTTACATTGCTTGAAGTTCCTATATTAGATGTTTTATTGATAACGTTGATATTCTCTAAATTAATGGTATTGTATTTCACATTTCCATTTAATAATATGGGTTTTTCCTGCGCACTGATATGTGCAACTAGAAAAAATGAAAATATAACAGCCAGTATCTTAATTTTTAATAGCATTGTAATTTTTACTTTCTTCATTTAAAATCTCTATAACTTCTAACACTTTATTGTGGTAATATTTATAAACAATATCACGATATTCGCAATAACTTAAAAATAAATTTATTTCATCTTCCGCAATATTTAAATTTTCGACAAAATAATTAATTCCTAGTTCTTTTTTTATAACATCAGGAAATACTTTTTTTTGTTCTAATTCCTTTTTTAATTTTAATAATTGCTGATAACGTTTATCGGGCAAGGTAGCTGCAGCACCCAATGGTCCTAATGGGTCTGTAATTTCCTGAGCATTGATACGTTTATCTTTTGCATAATTGTCATTTGGCAATACTTTGTTTAAATCACTTAATTTAAACTCAAAATTATGTTCAGGGATAGTGTCGGCTGGTTTGTTTGCAATATCAAAACTTAAATTCCCTGTTAAATGTCGTAAATAAACTTCTTTCAATTCATTTACTAAAGGATTTAATTTTAAAATAATTTCTTTTGCCTCAATATTTTTGTTTGTCACCATTACCTTTACTTTTTCATATTCTAAGGAAGAAATATACAAAGTGTCTTTTTCACTCACAACAAGCTTAAATTCCCCTGAATTATTACTTATGGTACCCATTTTTTTTGTGATATTAAAAACATGAACATTTGCCACTAAAGTATCTCCACTATATATTTTTCCATAGATGGTTGTTTCATTTTCTTGTGAAAAAATATGCATCGAAAGAAAAATGAAAATTGGTAAAATGGTTAGTTTTTGTTTCACAAATACAAAGTAATATATAGATTTCTTAAAATCACATTAATACACTTGTAAACTTTTGTTAAAGGTTATTAATTATTACATTTGGTTAAATTTATGGTCAATGAAAAAATTATTAATTGCAAGTACATCAACAGTCCATGGAAAGGGATATTTAGAATATATTTTACCTGAATTATCTGATTTTTTTAATGGTATTTCTGAAATTTTATTCATTCCTTATGCCCGTCCAAGTGGCATAAGCCATGATGCATATACTGCAAAAGTTCAGCTTGGTTTTAATAAAATAAACATTCGGGTAAAAGGAATTCATGAGTTTAACAATCCAATTGATGCTGTTAATCAAGCTAAAGGAATTTTTACTGGTGGTGGTAATACTTTTTTATTGTTGAAAGAATTGTACGACCATAAATTAATTTCAACATTGAAAAATGTAGTTGAAAATGGTGTGCCTTATTTTGGTACAAGTGCCGGAAGTAATATTACGGGACTTACTATTCAGAACACCAACGATATGCCTATTATTTACCCGCCAAGTTTTAATGCATTGGGTTTTATTAAATTCAATTTGAATCCACATTATTTAGATCCGGATCCAACTTCAACACATATGGGTGAAACCCGTGAAACCAGAATTAATGAGTTCCATTCTTTAAATGAAATTCCGGTTTTAGGGTTAAGAGAAGGAAGTTGGTTACAGGTTGTAGGAAATAAAGTATTATTAAAAGGAGATTTAAACGCAAGGTTATTTCAACAAAATAAGCCACCTTTAGAATTACCACCTAATACAGATTTAAGCTATTTGAAATAAAAAAAGTGCTGAAATTTAAAATATTTCAGCACTTTTTTTATTTCAATTTAATTTTTCAAACGAGTGATGCACTTATTTCAAAATTGCTGCTATTTTATTCAATTCTTCTTTTGAAAAAATAGTGTTATTAATGGCTTTTATGCTATCTGTAATTTGTGAAGTTTTACTTGCTCCAATTAAAACAGAAGTTATTCTGTTGTCTTTCAAAATCCAGGCAATTGCCATTTGCGCCAAACTCTGACCTCTTTCTATAGCAATTTCGTTTAGTGCTCTAATTTTAACAAGTTGTTCGTTTACTTGATCGGTTTTTAAATAACGACCATCTTTTACAGCTCTTGAATCCTCTGGAAAACCATTTAAATATTTATCTGTTAAAGTTCCTTGTGCCAATGGAGAGAAAGCAATGGCGCCAACCCCTTCAGCCTCAATTAAATCCAATAAACCATCCTCAACCCAACGATCCATCATACTATATCTAGGTTGGTGAATTAAGCAAGGTGTTCCTAATTGTTTTAAAATTTTAAAGGCTTCTGCAGCTCTTTCTGGTTGATAATTTGAAATTCCCACATACAATGCTTTTCCTTGTCGAACCATTAAATCTAATGTTCCCATTGTTTCTTCAAGTGGTGTTTCATAATCTGGGCGGTGGTGATAGAAAATATCTACATAATTCAAACCCATACGTTTCAGACTTTGATCTAAACTAGAAACTAAGTATTTTTTTGAGCCAAAATCACCGTAGGGGCCAGGCCACATATCATAGCCAGCTTTAGAAGAAATAATCAATTCGTCTCTATAATTTTTAAAGTCTTTTTTAAAAATTTTACCAAAGGTGCTTTCCGCTGAACCATATGGAGGACCATAATTATTAGCCAAATCAAAATGAGTAATGCCATTATCAAAGGCACATTTTAATAAATTTCTAGCATTCTCAAAATCATCGCTAAAACCAAAGTTATGCCATAAACCTAAAGACAATTCGGGTAATAACAAACCGCTTTTACCAGTGCGTCTATATTTCATTTTATTGTATCTAGCTTCGTTTGCTATATAGTTTTCTTTGTTCGAAGGGTTGAATAATTTGCTCATTGTTAGATTAATGCTTCTTTTAGTATTGTTATTGGATGTTTGCTTTGTTTTTTTGTACCATCTTTTATTTGATGTCTGCAACTGGTTCCTGCTGCTGCAATGTCTATGTTTTCAGAGCTATTTCTAATCTTAGGAAATAAAGTATCTTCACCAACCTGCATAGAAATTTTATAATGTTCTTTTTCATATCCAAAAGATCCTGCCATACCACAACATCCTGAATTCATAATAACAGGTTTGTAATTTTCTGGGATATTTAACATCGTAAAAGTTGCCTCAGAATTGCTAAGTGATTTTTGATGACAATGTCCATGAATTTTTATTTCTTTTGATTTATTACTGAATTTTAAAACAGAAATATTTCCTTTTTCAAATTCCTTTTTTATAAATTCTTCAAAAGTAAAAGTGTATTTTGAAATATTTGATGCTGCTATTTTATCATCTGCCAACCTTAAATATTCATCTCTGAAACCTAAAATTGCAGATGGTTCAATACCAATTAACGGTGTTTTTTCTGAAATTAAATCTTTAAAAATTGCAATATTTTTATCTATTACAATTTTAGCTTTATCTAAAAAACCTTTCGAAATAGCACTTCTGCCACTTTCTTCATGTTTTATAATTAACACTTTGTACCCTAATTTTGTGAGTAATTCAACAGTGTCAATTCCAATTTCTACATCATAAAAATTGGTAAATTCATCACAAAATAAATAGATGTTACCATTGTTATGTTGTTGATTATGAATTCTTTTAATGTTTTTGTGATACCATTTTTCTAAAGTAGTTTTATACAATAAAGGGATGCTTCTTTCTGTGGCAATTCCAATTGATTTTTTAGTGATATAATTATTTAGAACAATGTTGGTTAAAAAAGGAAAAATACTTCCTAATTTATTATATTTTACATTTTCAGCAAATAGTTTGGTTCTAAATGAGGGGTTTTTACTTTTTTGATATTGATATAGAAATTCAGCTTTTAAGGCTGCAACGTCCACATTGCTCGGACATTCGCTAGCGCAAGCTTTACAACTTAAACACAGATCAAACACATCTTTAATTCCTTGTGATTAAATTTATTTTTCTTTTCTGAATTTGTTAAAAATTCACGTAAGGCATTGGCTCTTGCTCGTGTGGTGTCTTTTTCATTTCTAGTTGCTCTGTAACTTGGACACATCGTTCCGCCGGCTTCGGGACTAGTTTTCTACAATCTCCAGAACCATTACATTTTTCAGCAACTCGTAAGAATCCCTAGACTCTCGAAAAATCCTGAATGGTTTTTATTTCAGGTTCAATTCTATCAACTTCATAACGCAAGATTCGATCCATTGGAAAAGCATCTACAATTTTTCCATTGTTAAAAATATTATTAGGATCAAAAACAGATTTTAATTGTTTTAACAATTGCATAATTTTTCTTTACCAATCATAATTGGAATAAATTCAGCACTAACAATCCCATCGCCATGTTCACCACTCAAGGAACCTTTGTATTTTTTTACCAAATGTGCACTTCAGTTGTTATTTCCCGAAAAACACCTACATCTTCTTTTTTCTTTAAATTTAGAATTGGACGTAAATGTAATTCTCCAGCACCTGCATGTGCATAATAAACAGCATCTTGGTCAAAACTATCCATCATTTCGGTAAATTCAGTGATATAATTTGGCAAATCATCAAGTCAACGGCTGTATCTTCAATACAAGCTACTGCTTTATTATCGCCTATAATATTGCCTAATAAGCCTAAACCAGCTTTACGTAATTCAACAGCTTTATTCAATATCGCTACCAATTAATTGAGGAAATGCATAACCGAAATGGTTTTTTTCTAAATCAAGCAATTAATGTCTCTGCTAATTTATTCAGATTTCATATAAAGTTGTCAGATTTTAGCTCAAACATTAAAATAGCTTTTGGATCTCCTTCAACAAAAAACCTATTCTTAATTTGTTCACGATTATTTTTAGTACAATCTAAAATGGTTTTATCCATCAATTCACACGTATACAAATTGTGGCTTCATGGCAATAACAACAGCTTCCATACTTTCCTGAATACTGTTAAAATGGGCTGCAACTAAAATACTTTGTGAAGGGGGTAAAAGGTCTAATTGAAGCTTAATTTCAGTCGTAAAAGCTAAAGTACCTTCACTGCCTCAAAGTAATTTTGAAATATTTATTTTTTGATCAGCATTTGAAAAAACATTCGTTTTTAGCAATTCGTCAACGGCATAACCTGTATTTCTTCTGTGAATAGATTCATTTGGAAATTCATTTTTTATTTCTTGTTGCAATTCTTCATTTGACAATTCATTATAAATTGTATTGTAAATGTTGCCTTCTAAAGTGTTTCCTTTTCTTTTTATATGAAACTCTTCAGTAGTTAACTCTTTAAAAACAACTTCAGAACCATCACTTAAAACAGTATTTAATTGCAGTACTTTATCACGTGTTACTCCATATTTTATGGAAGTTGTTCCAGATGAATTGTTACCAACCATACCACCAATCATACATCTGTTGGTAGTTGAAGTATTCGGACTAAAAAACAATCCATATGGTTTTAAAAATAAGTTAAGTTCATCTCTAACAATTCCAGGTTCTACAGTTACGGTTTTCTTTTTTTCATTAAAATCTAAAATTTTAGTAAAATATTTTGAAATATCTACAACAATACCATTGCCAACACATTGCCCAGCTAATGAAGTGCCTGCAGTTCTGGGAATTAAAGTAATTTTATTTTTTGAAGCGAAATCGATTAGCATTTTTAGATCTTCACTTCTTTAGGAAAAGCAACAGCAAGTGGTATTTTTCTATAAACAGAAGCATCTGTAGCATAAATACTTTTATGGAGTTCATCAAAAAGTACTTCACCAGATAATGAATTTGAAAGATTTTCAAGCAGTTGAGTACTCACTTTTTAAGAATTAAGTTAAGTGGAAATATACTAAAATATATGTTACTTGCAGGGTAATTTTTAATTAATATATTTGTTAAAAATCATCCTTTATGAGAAAAATTCACCTCCCTGTATTTATTTTAATATCATTTGTTTCAATTGCTCAAACCACATTAGATTTATCCTATTATTTACCTCAAAACGTTCAATTCAATCTTGAAATTCCAACACCTGAAAGTGTTTTAGGATTTGAAGTAGGAGAGTGGCATGTAAGTCATGATAAGTTAGTTGAATATATGAAAGCTTTAGCTACCAGTTCAGATCGAGTTACAATTGAAAATAGAGGAGAAACTTTTGAAGGCAGACCATTGCTATTACTTACCATTACTGCCCCTGAAAATCATAAAAATATTGAATCAATAAGATTAAATCATTTAAAGAATACAGATGCAGCTGTAAGTAAAAATCTGAATTTAGAAAAAATGCCTTTAGTTGTATATCAGGGGTTTTCTATTCATGGAAATGAGCCAAGTGGTGCAAATGCCAGTTTATTATTGGCCTATTATTTAGCGTCTGCTCAAGGTAATGAAATTGAGGAATTATTAAAAAATACGATAATTTTATTAGACCCAAGTTTAAATCCGGATGGTTTACAACGTTTTGCTTATTGGGCAAATACAAACAAAAGTGAACATTTAAATACTGATGCAAACGACCGTGAATTTCATGAAGTTTGGCCAGGCGGAAGAACCAATCATTATTGGTTTGATATGAACAGAGATTGGTTACCTGTGCAATTACCTGAATCACAGGCACGTATTATAACGTTTAGAAATTGGATGCCGAATATTTTAACTGATCATCACGAAATGGGAAGTAATTCAACTTTCTTTTTTCAACCAGGAGTTCAGTCAAGAGTGCATCCGTTAACACCAAAGGCAAATCAGGAATTAACCAAAGAAATTGGAAATTATCATGCAAAAGCTTTTGATAAAATTGGTTCATTGTATTTTACGGAAGAAAATTTTGATGATTATTACTACGGTAAAGGCTCTACTTATCCAGATGTGAACGGAGCTGTTGGGATTTTATTTGAGCAAGGTTCGTCAAGAGGTCACGCCCAAAATACTGAAAATGGTATTTTAACATTTTCGTTTACCATTAAAAATCAGTTAACTGCAGCACTTTCTACATTGGAGGCGGCAAAAGAAATGCGTGTTAAACTTTTGAATTATCAGCGAGATTTCTATAAGGACGCCGCAAATGAAGCTTCCAAAACTTCAATAAAAGCTTATGTTTTTGGCGATGAAAATGATAAAGCTAAAACTTTTCATTTAGCTGAAATTTTAAAAAGACATGAGATTGAAATTTACAAACCAAAATCTGATTTCAAAGCTGATGGCAACACCTATAAAAAGGATGCGAGTTTTGTTATTCCAACCAATCAAAAAAACAGTAAATTGATTCAGGCCATTTTTGAAAAACGAACACAATTTACCGATAGTTTATTTTATGATATTTCTGCATGGACTTTTCCTTTAGCTTTCAATTTGGATTATTCAGAGTTAAAATCGGCTGAAAATGTTGGGGATTTGGTAAATGATTTGAAATTAACAATTGGAAAAGTAAGCGAAAAAAGTAATTATGCATATCTAATGCCTTGGCAAGAATATTACGCTCCAAAAGCATTAAATATGATGCTTCAAAAAGGGATTAGAGCAAAAGTAGGAATGAAACAATTCTCGTTGAACGGAAAGAATTATGATTATGGCACCATTTTAATTTCAGTTCAAAATCAGGATTTAAATGAGCATGATTTATTTAACTTTTTAAATGAAGTTGCTGAAAAATGCAATTTAAATATTGAAGGTGTACCAACTGGCTTAACTTTAGGTATAGATTTGGGAAGCAACTATTTTAAACTAATAGAAAAGCAACATGTTGCATTGATTGTTGGGCAAGGAATATCATCATATGACGCTGGAGAAATTTGGCATTTGTTTGATCAGCGCTATGAAATGAATATTACAAAATTGGATTTGGATTATTTAAGTCGTGTGGATTTATCAAAATATACTTCGATTATAATTCCTAATATAACTGGAAAAATAGATGATATCGTTATTAAAAAATTACAAGATTGGGTAAAATTAGGTGGTGTTATCATTGGTTTTGAAAACACCGTGAAATGGATGGTAGATAATAGTTTTATTCAATTGGAATTTAATGAAACTAAGATAACTGCCAAAAATATTTCTTTTGAACAAAAAGAAGATTTTAGAGGAGCACAGGAAACTTCTGGAGCTATTTTTGAAACAAAATTAGATAAATCTCATCCTGTAAATTTTGGATATTCAAAAGATAAATTGGCAATGTTTAGAACAACAAATTTATTTATTAAGCCAGATTCCGCAAGCTATAACAACCCAATAAAATATGTAGAAAAACCATTGTTAAGTGGCTATATTTCTAAACAAAAATTAAAGGATTTAGCAAACACAGTGCCTTTCCAAGTGAAAAACATGGGAAGAGGAAGTGTTGTAGTTTTTACAGACAATACTAACTTTAGAGGTTTTTGGTTTGGTACAAATAAGTTATTAATGAATGTGGTTTTTTTTGGTAAAGAAATGTAATTAGCTTATTTGCTCACCATTTTTTAAATTTAATTTAGACGCTTTTAACAATACAATTTCTTGTTTACTATTTGATATTCCCAAAATTAAGCATTCACTAAAAAAATTAGCAATTTGCTTTTTTGGAAAGTTTACTACTGCTGTAATTTGTTTTCCAATCAAATCTTTTTTTGTGTATAAATGTGTGATTTGGGCACTTGATTTTTTAAGGCCTAATTCACCAAAATCAATGGTAAGCTGATAAGCAGGTTTACGAGCATTTGGAAAATCTTCGGCATCCAAAATGGTTCCTATCCTAATATCAACTTTACCAAAATCTTCAAAAGTTATTTCAGGTTTCATCTTATTCTTCAATAATTATAAATTCAGTTCTTCTATTCAATTCATGTTCAGCATTTGAACAACTTATGCCATTGGAGCATTTATTCAATAATTTAGTTTCTCCGTAACCAACAGCAACCAATCGGTCGGAATTAATTCCATTCAATTCCATATAACGAATAATAGATCTCGCTCTTTTTTCAGACAAATTAAGGTTATAATCGTCGGGAGCTCTGCTGTCAGTGTGTGATCCAATCTCAATTTTCATTGCAGGATACTTTATTAAAACACCTATTACTTTGTTTAACTCAATGGCTGTGTCGGTGCTAATTTCATCACTATCCAAATCAAAATAAATAACATCTGTTTTTATGATTCTTTGGTTGTTTATTGAAACAATTTCTTCAAGTGGTTCTAAAAATATTTCTTTGAATATTTTATCGCCATTTTGGTCCCCTGCTTTGAAATGAGCTGTTTTGTTTTCATAACTTCTTGATGAAACTATAATTTTAAATGTACTGTTACAATCAACTTCCATATTAAATGAAGCGTTCGCATCTAAGGTTAAATTATTTACCAATTTATCTTCTTTAAATATTTGAACTACAGCATTTGTAAGTGGTCTTTTTGTTCTTTGGTCTAGAATAGTTCCTGAAATGAGACCTTTACATTCAATAGGTTTAATAGCAATGTTTATGTTATTAAAAAAATCAAGTTTATCATCCGTTTTTATTTCAATTTCAGAAGGAATAAAGCCATCTTTTTCAGCAATAATTTTATATGAAGAATTGCAGGCCACCTTAAAATTAAACTTCGTATCAACGTTTGTTAGTTGTGTTTCTTTTAATACATTATCAATAAAAAGACTCACTTTTGTTTCTGCCAGTTGCTTTTTGTTGCTTTCATTAAAAACATACCCAGCAATGGCTTGAACACATTCAATTGGTGTTAAGGCAATGTTTTTTGTAATAGAAAAATCAAGTTTGTTATCTGTTTTTATTTCAATTTCAGAAGGAATAAAGCCATCTTTTTCAGCAATAATTTTATATGAAGTATCACAAGCGACCTTAAAATTAAACTTCGTATCAACGTTTGTTAGCTGTGTTTCTTTTAATACATTATCAATATAAAGACTCACTTTTGTTTCGGCCAGTTGCTTTTTGTTACTTTCATTAAAAACATAGCCAGCAATGGTTTGAACACATATAATTGGTGTTAAGGCAATGTTTTTTGTAATTGAAAAATCAAGCTTATCATCTGTTTTTATTTCAATTTCAGAAGGGGTAAAGCGTTCTTTTTCAGCAATAATTTTATACGAAGTATTACAGGAAACCTTAAAATTAAAACTTGCATCAGCATTTGTTAGTTGTGTTTTTGTTAATACATTATCAACAAACAGACTCACTTTAGTTTGTGTAAGTTGTTTGTTATCAGTTTCATTAAAAACATACCCAGCAATGGTTTGAACACATTCAATTGGCACTAAGGCAATGTTTTTGTTGTTTATAAAATCAAGTTTAGTATCCGTTTTTATTTCAACCTCAAAAGGAGTAAAACCATCTTTTTCAGCAATAATTTTATATGAAGAATTACAAGCGACCTTAAAATTAAAACTTGCATCAGCATTTGTGAGTTGTGTTTCTTTTAATACATTATCAACAAAAAGACTCACTTTTGTTTCTGCCAGTTGCTTTGTTGTTTGTTTCATTAAAAACATACCCAGCAATGGTTTGAACACATTCAATTGGTGTTAAGGCAATGTTTTTTGTAATAGAAAAATCAAGGTTGTTATCTGTTTTTATTTCAATTTCAGAAGGAATATAACCATCTTTTTCAGCAATAATTTTATATGAAGTATCACAAGCGACCTTAAAATTAAAACTTGCATCAGCATTTGTTAGTTGTGTTTCTTTTAATACATTATCAACAAACAGACTCACTTTAGTTTGTACCAGTTGTTTGTTATCAGTTTCATTGAAAACATATGCCGGCAATGGTTTGAATGCATTCAATTGGCACTAATGTAAAATTCATTTCGTTAGAATAATCATTTATTTCTTCAGTAGAAAATGCAATTTCAGATGTTAAAAAACCATCTTTCTCTGCGATAATTTTAATGGCCGAATTGCAAGGTATTTTAAAATTAAACTTTAAGTCGGTCTGGATTGTTTGAGTATCGGTTAATACACCGTAAATTAACAAACTCACTTTTGCCTGAGATAATTGCTCATTGTTTTTTTCGTTAACTACAAAACCAGAAACAGTTTGATAACATTCAACAGGTTTTAAAATAATATTTGCATCTGCTAAATAATAAGGTCTATTGTCGGTTTCCAAAACCACTTCTGAGGGCGTGAATCCAGATTTTTCAGCAATAATTTTATAAGTATCTCCACAATTTATGATAAAATTGTATTTTATTCCTAATTGGGTAATGGCTGTTTCTTTCAATTCATTATTGACATACAAACTCACTTTTGCCTGTGTCAATTGTTTTTTGTCAGTATCATTTAGTACATATCCAGAAATTGTGTGAGAACATTCAAGCGGGGTTAAAACAAAGTCTTTCTTAATTTCAAAATCACCATTGTTATCAGTAATTAATTGAAATTCTTTTGGTAAAAAACCTTCCTTTTCAACATTAATTTTATAACTTGAGTTGCATTTTAAATTAAAACTAAATTTGGAATCTTCTAAAGTAAGTTTCTTTTCAACTAAATTATCATTAACAAATAAAGTAAGACTAACTTGAGGTACCTGTTTTTTATCATTTTCGTTGAAAATTAAACCAGCAATAGTTTGAATACACTCTTTTTCTTTAATTTTAAATGCGTAAATATCAACACCCCCTTTACTGTCTTTTCGATTTGAGGTAAAGTAACCTGTATTGTTTGCATTGTTAATTACATACCCAAAATCGTCATATTTACTATTGATAGGAATAGGTAAATTTTGGATTTTAAGGTAGTTTCCATTCTCAAATTTGGATTCATAAATATCAAATCCACCGAGGCCTGCATGACCGTACGATGAAAAATAAAGTGTTTTATTTTCATCAACAAATGGAAATATTTCATCTTCTTTTGAATTTATATTCGCTCCCAAATTTTTAGGTTTTCCAAAATCTCCATTGCTTAGAATATCAACAACATAAATATCCAACCCGCCAAAACTATTTGGCATATCAGAAGCAAAAAATAGTTGTTTCCCATCTTTACTTACTTCAGGATATCTAACAGAATAAGTTTCACTGTTAAAAGGTAAATGCGTAATATTCGAAATCTCAAAACGTTCATTTATGGAAGCCTTCATTAACTGCAATGATTTCCATTTAGCTGAATCTTTTCTTGTTTGCGTATTGTAAAAATTATTCCAGGTAAAATAAATTGTTTTGCCATCAGGTGTGAATGATATATCTGATTCAAAAAATTTATTATCATCCTCACTTGAAAATTTACCTGTTTCAATAATATCTCCGTTTTCAGCAACAATTCCCTGATACAATTCTAAAAACAATTGTTGATTTGTTTCTCGTCTGCTTTTTGAGAAACTTTTATCGCTTTCAACTTTTTTTGAGGATGCAAATACCACGCTATTTGAATCGAAATAAGTTAGCCCAAATTCTGCATAAGAAGAATTAATTGAAGTATTGAAAATTTCAATTTCAATTTCTTGCCCATATAAAATAGTTGCAAATAGAATGAGAAATATTCTACAAATTATTTTCATTAAAATGGTTTATTTTTTATTTGTAAGCTTTTCAAAAAC
Source organism: uncultured Flavobacteriaceae bacterium (assembly GCA_963712085.1). Classification (GTDB taxonomy): domain Bacteria; phylum Bacteroidota; class Bacteroidia; order Flavobacteriales; family Flavobacteriaceae; genus Lutibacter. The sequence goes on from CAVQGP010000006.1 coordinate 23,519, forward strand.
CCAGGCTGGGCCAATTAACAAAAACTGTAAGTCTTTAAAGAATGAAGGCTTTTTACCTTCTAATTTATGTCCGTAAAATTGACCAATCCAAGCAATTACGAAAATAACCAATGACGTGTAAAAAAGCGGTGAAACCATAGACAAATAGTAGTTTCCAATCAAACAAATAATAGAAAAAACAAACATTTTAACAAATATAGAGAAAGACAGTCTAAAATAAAATATCAATAATATGAATAATGTAAGTGCTGCCCAATTTTCAATAATTGGGTCATTAAAATTCAATAAATTAGCAATAAAATTAGAAGGAATACTCATCAACATTCCAACAATACTAAAAAAAATTGCAGGTACACAAACATAATGTATGGCTTTATTTGTCTGGTTTTGATGACTTTCGGCATATTCATTAAACCATTGTTTTTGAGTTTTCATAGGTTATTATTTTTTTTTGAAACAATCACAATTTTTTTAAGCAAGTTAACACTCATTAACTTAATAACTAGTAATGATAACGTAATATTGTGCTAAATTTGAAACTAAAATTAGTTTATAAAGATATTAAAAAAACAATAGTTAGTGCTATTACATAAATTTAAGAATTAATGCTTCAGAAATATTTTAAAACGCTAATATTATTTTTACTTTTTACTTTTAATCATTTAATAGCTCAAACCATTACCGGAGTTGTAGTTGACGAAGATAAATTACCGCTCGAATTTGTTTCTGTAGCCCTATTGCAACCTAAAGATTCTTTATTGGTAAAATATACTTCAACCGATATTGATGGCAAATTTGAAATTAAAGATATTAAAAAGGAAACCTATTTATTGCAAATTTATTTAATGACTTATGAGGCAAAACAACGTTCGCTTGCTGTTCAATCAAATGTCATAAAATTAGATACAACCATTTTAAACAGAGAAGTTAATACTTTAGATGAAATTGTAGTAAGTGCAGTTATTCCTATTAAAATTAAACAGGATACGATTGCTTTTAATACCAAAGCTTTTAAAGTTAGGCAAGATGATAATGTTGGAGAATTGATTAAAAAATTACCTGGAATAGAAGTTGAGGCCAACGGAAATTTGATTGCTCAAGGTGAAGAAGTAACAAAAATTTTAGTAGATGGAAAAGAGTTTTTTTCAAATGACCCTACAATTGCTCTTCAAAATTTATCAGCAGATGCTATAGAAAGTATTGAAATTATTGATGAAAGTAGCGACGATTCAAGAGTTTCAGGAATTAAAGATGGTGAAAAATCGAAAATCATTAATTTGGTCTTAAAACCAGGGAAAAAGTTTGGGTATTTTGGTAAAGCAGGTGCAGGATATGGAACTAAAGATAGGTATTCAACTAATTTAGATTTAAATAGTTTTACCAAAAAAACTCAAATTGCTGTTTTTGGAAAACTAAATAATATTAACGACACAGGAGCAACTATTTTTGATAGAGAAGGAGCAAAGAGCAGTACAAGTAATGGTTATATAACAACAGGTACAGCAGGTGCTAATTTTAACTATGAAATTGAACCCGATTATAATTTTAATGTTGATTATTATTACGGATATTCAGATAACAAACAAGCTTCTAAAACAAATAGAACCGAGTTTACCAACAAGGGTTCTTTTGATTCGAAAATTGACAATGTTAGCAAAGAAATATCAAACAATAATAATGTAAATTTTAGTTTAAGTGATCGTTCAAAAAAGAATGCTTATTTATTATTACGAGGAAATTTTAAAAGCGATAATAGGTTTGCTGATGGTGTAAGTAAAACAGTTTATTATAATGATGATGGAACAGAAGATACGAGCAGTGATAGAATTACAAATAGTGAAGATAAACGAAATAATGGCGAGTTAAAATTTTCTTATCGAAGAAAATTAGATAATAATGGTAGAAATATAAGGTTTGGCTCAGGAATATCATTTAATAATTACTATGATCAAAATTTTCAGCAATCTGTGAATGAGTATAACTTATCCAATCCGGAAGATTATGAAAAATCTAATGAGATAATTACACGTGACGATAAAAATAAGGTCCTAAAATACAATTGGTCTGTACGTTATACAGAGCCTTTAATTGAGCACCACTATTTAAATCTAACATCTTCAATAAATAATGAAGTTAGAGATTTAGATTTGGTTCAAGCTAAATTTGAAAATGACGTAGAAAAACCAAGTTTTGATCATATTCAAAATTATAAGAAAGAACAATATAATAACGAAATTGGATACTTATTTAGCAAGTCAAAATTTCAACTCTCACTTTCTGGAAATTATGAACTTAATAAGCAACATTTAGATGTTGATGAAAAAAATGTTTTAAATAAATCATACTCAAATTTATTACCCAAGGCATATTTAAATTATGAAATTAAAAAAGGGAAAGAATTAAAGGTTTTTTATAATAAAACCATTGTTATACCTAATGTCAATCAAATATCTCCAATTATTAACGATTTTAATCCTTTACGAGTTTCAGTTGGAAATCCAAATCTGACGGCTTCTGAAGCTCAAAATGTGAATGCACGCTTTTTTTCAAATAGTTTTAAAAATGGTAATAGTTTTTTTGCTTATTTAAAGTATTTTAAAACATCCAATGCAATTGTTTCAAAGGTTTATTATGATGAAAAAAGGGTGAGATATGCTACCTTCGATAATTATGGGAATAATTCTAATCTAAGTGGAAACATTCACTTCAGTAGAAAAATAAATAAAATTAATTTAAGGTATTCTGTGCGTTTAAATGCAAGTATGTATAATAGAACTACTATTTTATCAGATGAATATAATAAAATTGATTCTAAAACAACAGGAGGAGGTTTAAGTTTTAGCAATATCAATAAAAATATTATTGACGCTACCGTTGGAGCAAAATTAAATTATACAAAATCAACCTATTCTTTACAAAATACAGAAAACAATAACATAGAACAAAGTTATTACGCAAAGTTAGACTACGACATTTCCAACAGTTTAAATTTTAATTCACAATTTAATTATACATTGTATTCCGATAGTAATTTTGATTCACAGGCCATTCCAATTTGGAATGCTGCTATTGAATATGTTTTTATGAAAGGAAAACGTGGAAATTTAAAATTTCAGGTATTTGATATTTTAAATAAAGACGTAGGGGTTAATATTAGAAGTACACCAGATTTTTATGAAGAAACATTTCAAAAAAATTTAGGAACCTATGCTATGTTAACTTTTAATTACAGCATAAAACCACCTTCAAATAAAAATAGCAAAAGGGGTGAAGAAGGAGAAACAAGAAAATATCATTAAAATGCTAGCTTATCCAATTTTCCCGATGCATTAAGTTTAATATATGTGCGTAATGGTGATTACAATGCCAAGCGTAAATACCAACATTTTGCGCCAATGAAACCGTTGCATTACTTTCTGGATGAATAAAAGCTTTTTCAAAATCGTTTTGATTTAAACCTTTTAAAAGGTACACCCATTTAGCATGTAAAGATTTTAATAGATTGATAGATAATGAGATGGGTGCTTTTTTACTATCAAATAATGCTGCCCATCGTTCTTCATAATATGCTTTTATAATGGGTTTATCTTCGGTCAACGTCCATTTAAATCGAATATAGCTATTGGTGTGACTATCGGCACAATGATGAATAACCTGCCTAATGGTCCAACCATTTTCTCGATAACAAGTATCTAATTGTTTCTCATCTAAATCTTGTACTAATTTTTCTAATTTTGAAGGAAAATCTTCAATAATTTTTATCCAGTCATTTAATTGATCTTCACTAATTTCTGAAGGTATTTTAGGTTTGCCAATTGGATATTTTAATTTTTCTAACACAATTTTGATGAAGTAAGTTATTTATTTTTATCATATTTTTCAATAAATCTTTTAGCCCTTTGATTCCCTGAATCTATAGTTAAAGATTTTTTGTAATATTCTATAGCTTGCAGCGTGTCGCCTTGTTGTTTTAATGCATCGGCATAACTATCATAAACATTAGCACTATTTGGATAAAGGGTTATATTTATTTTAAAAATTTGCAAAGCCTTTTCATGATTTTTCTCTCTGAGTTCAAAGTAACCTGCTTTATTAAGATTATTTTCATTAATAGCACCATCTAATGAATCTGTTTTTTGAATACTTAAATAAGCATTTAAGGCCTTTTCATATTGTTTGTTTTCTAAGTATTCACTAGGAATTTTTTCACTCAATTCTAATTTTTTAAATTTAAATTCAACCGTGTCTTTTTCATTTTTAGGAACAAAAATCATATAAGTTTTAGCGTTTGCATCATTTATTATAAAACTTATTTTTTCATTCATTTCCTTTACAAAAAATGTAGTGTCATCAATTTTCAAGGGTTCAATGTTTGAAGCACCACGCCATTTCAAATAAAGTTTGGAATCTTTAAAAGTTACTTCAACAACTTCATCTGAATTGTACAAATAGCGACCAGAAACTTTTTGAATAAAATCATCACTGTTTAAGTTATTGCCACAGCTTGTTAATAATAACAATAATAATATTTGAATTTTAATTTTCATAAATGCAGTTGGTAAAGGTAAAATTAAATAAAAAACGTCTAAATCATTTAAGATTTAGACGTTTTTTGAAGTATTTTGTTACAATTTATTTTACACTCATCAACTCAACATCAAATATCAAAGTTGCATCAGGAGGAATAACCCCTCCAGCTCCTCTGCTGCCATAAGCTAAGTTTGAAGGTATTACCAAACGCGCTTTGTCTCCAACTTTTAACAATAAAAGACCTTCGTCCCATCCTGCAATTACCTGTCCAACACCAACTTGAAAATCAATAGGTTCTTTACGTTGATATGATGAATCAAAAACAGTTCCGTCAGCTAATTGACCTTTATAATGAACCGAAACTTGTGCTCCTGAAGTTGCTTTTTTACCACTACCTTCCTGTAAAATTTTATATCTTAAACCACTTGGAGTTTCATCATAACCTGCAGAAATTTTATCCATAGCTTCTTTAGCGGCTAGTTTGGCTGCTGCTTCTCTTTTTGCTCTTGAACCTTCAAAAGTTCTGAATGCTTCCACAGCATTAAATTTTTCAGCTACCTCACCAATACGTAAAATCTCTAATGATTCAATTTTGTCGCCTTGAGCAATAGTGTCTACAACAGTTTGTCCTTCAATAACTTTACCAAAAACAGTATGTTTGTTGTCTAACCAAGGGGTTGCAACGTGGGTAATAAAAAATTGAGAACCATTTGATGCAGGTCCAGAATTTGCCATAGATAAAATTCCAGGCACATTGTGTTTTAATTCTGGGTGAAATTCATCATCAAAACTATAACCAGGAGAACCGGTTCCTGTACCTTGTGGACAACCACCTTGAATCATAAAATCAGCTATAACTCTGTGAAATTTTAAGCCATTATAATACGGTGTCCCTTGCGGTTTTGATTTGTTTTCTAAATTACCTTCAGCCAATGCAACAAAGTTACCAACTGTTCCCGGTGTTTTTTCTAATTCTAATTTTACTACTATTGCACCTTTTGAGGTGTTAAATTTTGCGTATAATCCGTTTTCCATGTTCTTATTTTTTAAACTTTGCAAAGATAAGCACTTAAAATTGAAATGAAAGGATATTGACTAATTATAACTTTTTTTTAAGGGTTTATAGTAGGTTCTGTACAATAAATAAATTTTGAGTGATATTTTTGAAATTGAAAAATTGTTTATTTTGTCTTATAAGTTTATTTATGAAAAATAATACGCTTAGCTACGTTTTACATCTTAATTTTAATATAAATATTTCAATTGTTTATCTTCTTTTACCAAAGGGTGTAATTGTTCTTCCATTAAATCTACATAGTCTTTATAAATGCCCTTTTTACCGAAAATTTCCATTAAACTCTTCTCATTTTGAGCACTTAAAGATTTAAAAGCGTCTTTAAGATCTTTATCAGATTTGCTATTATCAATAATTTCATAAACCTTGTCAACGTAACCTTTGTTGTAATCCATTAATTTTAAAACAGTTTCATTCGATAACTTTTTCATACTATTTACACCATTTAGCGTATTTAATAAAATTTCTTTTGGAACCGTTTCCTGTGCATAAGTTTGAACTCCTAGAATCAAACAAACTAAAATTGTTAAAATAGTTGAAAGTTTTTTCATTTTTTTATGTTTTAGAATTTAGTACTTAAAATTACAATAATATTATTGCTGTAAAAATTTAAATTTAGTTTAATTTATTCATAATAATTTCAATGGCTTTATCCAATTGCGGTTGATTACCATCTATACGGTCTTTAAAGTTTTCTTTAATGTAAACATCAGGGGCAACACCTTCAGATTCTAAATTTTTGCTATCTAAAGTATAACAACCCCAAGATGGTAAGCGGTAATAAGAACCATCAACCAAACTTTTTCCTGAGGTAAAAATAATCCATCGATAAGTTTCAGTACCTACAATAGTTCCTAATTTTAATTCTTTAAAACCAGCTGCAGTCATTTCTGCATCAGATAACGATTGTTCGTTAATTAACAATACAATTGGTTTGTTTCCATAGTTAAAATTGGCTTGTCCTGTTAATTTTCCTTCACGGTATTTCCAGTTTAAATAGGTTTTCTGACTTAAAAATTTCAAAACTTCATCGTGTACATTTCCACCTCTGTTATAACGTAAGTCTAATATTAAACCATCTTTAAAAGCTTCGTCACTTACCAAATCTTCTTTAAATTTTTGCAATTCTTCACCACTCATATTTTTCATATGTACATAGGCAATTTTATTGTTGGATTTTAAATTTACATATTGTTGATTGGTATCTTGCCATTCATCATATATCAAATCACGCACACTATTGTTAGCTGTAGGATGTAAATTAACATTGTAATTTCCTTCATTTCTTTTGAAAGTAAGCGTCATTTCATCAGAAAAATCGGGAGAAGCAAATAACTGCTCTCTATTTTCTTCAGGGTTAATAATCACACCATTCACTGCAATTAATTTATCTCCTTTTCTAATATTGATATCTGAATAATCAGTAGGTCCTTGTTTTACAATACGTTCTACCACATAAGGATTGTTATTATCGAAAACAATTCCAGTAGCCATTGTTTTACTACCGTAATAAATATCTTCTTCATCTCCGTTTGAGTTAAATCCAAAATGCGAGGTGTTAAGTTCACCCAACATATCGTTAAAAATCAATCGTAAATTTGCTCTACTACTCACATAAGGTAGGTAAGTAGCGTATTGATCACGTAATTTTTCCCAATTTTGACCGTGGAAATTCTCGTTATAAAAATTCTCTTCCATTCCAGCCCAAGCTTCATAATACATCTGGCTAAATTCATTAGAAAGTGTTTTATTGAATTTATAAGAGATTTCAATTTCTTTCAACTTATTTTCAGCAACATCAATGGTATTAATAGTACCGTTAATTAAAATATAATTTCCTTTTTTGGCACTTACTAATTGATAATTTCTAATGGTTTTGTCGCTAATTCTTTCAGATTTATCTTTTTCAAAAGGCTCTAAAGTTGTTTTCCAAAGTTGTGATTTTCCTTCGCTGTGATTTGAAAGGTATAATACAAATATTTTATCATCTTTTTGGAAAATTGCAGGACTTTCTTGTTCACCAAAACTTGGACTCACTAAGGTTAAACGCTCCATTAAATCGGTTGTATTAATTTTTACAACTGGCTTGACTTTTTTTTCAGCATCTGAAGAATCTTTATCTTTTTTTGCATCTTTTTTAGCTTCTTCTTTAAATAAATCAGTGTATTTATCTATTTTAAACGGCGTGTTGTATTTGTCTAAAGCCATTTGGAATATTTTACCATTACTTGTTCCAAAAGGATAACCAGGTTGGGTTCTGTCTGAAGCAAAATAAATATACTTCCCATCAGGTGACCAAATAGGTGAGGACTCAGAAACTTTTGTGTTTGTTAAATTTGAAACGCTTTTTGAAGCAATGTTATAAACAAAAACATCGTTTTCAAAATCACGCTTTGCATTGTAAAGAATGTATTTATCATCTGGTGAGAAAAGTGGATCTGAATTGTAGAAACCCCAAAGCTCATCGGTTACTATTATGTCACTTTTGAAAGTTTTTAAATCAATCAAGTAAATATTATTTCTTCCACTTAAATAAACACCTTGTGAACGATCACTGTTAAAAGTAAGTTGGCGATTGTTCATGGTGTGGTTTGTTAATTGTTTTGCTTTTGAATGGTCATCGGCATTTATTGTAAACCAGTTGTAATATCCTTTTTCTGATTGTGAGAAGATTAAAGTTTTATTATTGGCCAGCCATTTTACTTCTTGTACAGCTTCATTAATGTTGGTATTAATTTCCTTAATAAACTTCCCTTTTATATCTGAAACAAATAATTTACCTCTTGAAACAAATGCCATTTTTGTTTCATCGGGTGAAATGTCGAAATAAGTAATTTTACCTTTTACATCGTATGATTGTTCTTTGTTTAAAGTGTTATTTGAATAAATTTGAATAATAGGAGCGCTAGTTTTACTGGTTTTAACATCGTAAACGAAAATTTGATAATCTTTTCTGAAAACAATTTTTTCACCATTTGCACTAACTTTTGGCCACATAATTGAAGTTGAAAAGTTGGTCAATTGTTTTTTGTTGCCATTTTCTAAGGTGTACAAATTGTATTCGTCATTGGCTTCATCCGATTTAAAATAAAGTTTTCCGTTATTGTCAAAAGTAACACCAAAATCTTTTCCCCTATAATTTGTATATTCTTTGTATTCTTTGGTTTTTAAATTGTACGATTTTATATCAGGATTGTAATCGCCTTTATAACGTTTTCTATGAGCAAAAATGCTACTTTCCCAAGATTCATTGAAAAATATTTCATCGGTTTTAGGATTCTCAACTACATTGTGAACGGTATTAAAAAAATGGTCAAACAATCTTTTAGGTGTTTTTCCTGCAATAGAAACACTGTAAGTTGCAATATTATTGAATCTACCAGAAGTAAAATAAATAGTTTTATTATCCCAGCTCCAAGAACTTACCATATCGTCGCTTTCATGAAAAGTAAGTTGTTTTATGGCTCCACCTTCTAAAGGCATAATATAAACGTCATCATTCCCAAATTGGTTACTTGAAAACGCTAACCACTTACCATCTGGTGAAACGCTTGGAACTGTTTCTTCACCTTGCATAGCAGTAAGTCGGTAGGCATTACCACCTTCCATATTTACTTTCCATAAATCTCCTTCATAACTAAATATAATGGCATCGGCATTAGGCGTTAAGGTTGGATTTAGAGTGAAAAATGTGTTTTTGTTTTGAGCATTAACAATAAAAGCAGCTAATATTAGAAATGTATTTATTACTTTTTTTAGCGTTCTCATAGAAAATATTGGGTGTTTAATTAAAAAAATGAAAGATAAATTTTATTTCCTTATTTATAACAAAAAATCCGCATAAAAGCGGATTCCAATTTATAAAAAGTAAAAGAATTTTTTATTTAACTGCTACAATTTCAGCAGTATTAAAAGTTGTATGTTGTTCAATTTTTTGTGCATCACTAGTAAGCCCACAACCTTTTTTGCTTGACCCACAATTGATTAGTGTGAAAGAAATTAATAAAATTCCGACGATATAAAGAATTGATTTTTTCATAATTTTTATAGGGTTTTATATAATTAACGTTCGAATATACAATTTATTTTTTATTCACTTAATTTATTCAATGTATACTCAATTAGCTCATCAATAGGTTTATATGGATTTTCACTAAAGGTTCCATTCGCTCTGTTTGCAATAATAGCATTCATTGAGCAGGCATGGTGTCCCAATAATTTGGCTAAACCATAAATTGCTGAAGTTTCCATTTCAAGATTTGTTATTTTAATTCCTTTAAAATCGAAACTATCAATTTTGCTATTTAATGTTGGATCATGTAAAGCTAAACGTAACACCCGACCTTGGGGGCCATAAAAACCAACGGCCGTAGCTGTTACACCAACAAAAACTTTATTACTAACTAACCTTTTTTCTAACACTTCACTGTTTTTCACTACATATGGTCTGGCTTTTCTATTATCCCAGTTTGTATGTTTTATAAAAGCATCTTCAAAATCAGCTTCTAAAATATGTTCACAATCATATGAGTGTAACATTCCATCAAAACCCAATCCGTATTTTGCCAATACAAAACTATCAACAGGAATATCACTTTGTAATGAACCGGATGTTCCAATTCTTACAATGTTTAATGAAGTATGCTCAGTTTTTAAAGTACGTGTTTTTAAATCAATATTGAATAAAGCATCCAACTCATTCATAACAATATCAATATTATCAGGTCCAATACCCGTTGAAATAACACTCATTCTGGTGCCTTTAAACATCCCAGTCATGGTTTTGAATTCTCTTTTTTGAGTTTCAAACTCAATAGTGTCAAAATGTGCTGCTATTTTGGAAACTCTATTTTGGTCGCCAACAAAAATAATGTTAGTGGCTACATTTTTAGGCTTCAAGTTTAGGTGGTAAACACTACCATTAGGATTTAGAATAAGTTCTGATTCTGCTATTTTTGTCATAATTTAGCCGCCAACGCGTTTTATATTATATCCTTCTTTTTTAAGGATTTCCATTATTTTATCCCTGTAATTCCCTTGAATTACAATTTCATTGTCTTTTACACTTCCTCCAACACCACACTTTGTTTTTAATAATTTCCCAAGTGCTTTTAAATCATCTTCTTCCCCCACAAAACCTGCAATAATAGTAACTGTTTTTCCGCCTCTTCCTTTATTTGAAAAATGCGCTTCCAGATATTGTTTTTCAGGAACTAAAGTTTCTTCAGAATCTTCTTTTTGGAATTCAAAATCGTTATTTGTTGAAAAAACAAATCCGCCTAAATCCTCTAAACTGTTTAATTTTTTTTTACTCATTATTTTTTTATTTTATTCCAAATAAAAAGCAATCCAGCAAATAATTCGAATAACAAACCAATAGCTATAATGATGTTTGCCTGTGGATTTTTTGCCATTAATAAAATAACACCTGCAACAATTAAAAATACACCAAAAGTAAAAATTGAAATTATTTTTTTTGAAATCATTTTAATAAACCTAATTCTCTTAAACGTTCATTTAAAAATTCACCTGCAGTAATATCATCATACACTTTAGGACGTGTTTCAGTAATACATTCAGGTAAACAATTCAATGGCATTTCACTAATAGGGTGGGTAAAAAACGGTATAGAATAACGTGGTTTATCCCAATCTTCCCTCGGTGGATTTACTACACGATGAATGGTTGAACGCAATTTATTATTTGTTAACCGTTCTAACATATCACCCACATTAACTACCAATTGTTCAGGTAAAGCAGTAACAGCAATCCATTCGCCCTTTTTATTCTGAACTTCCAAACCAGCAGCTGATGCCCCCATTAAAAGCGTAATCAAATTGATATCACCATGCGCAGCTGCTCTAACAGCGCCCTTTGGTTCACCTTTAATTGGTGGGTAATATATAGGCCGTAATATACTATTGCCGTTAATCACAAATTTATCAAAATACTTTTCATCTAATCCAATATAAATTGCCAAGGCTCTGAGCACATATATAGCAGTTTTTTCCAGCATTTTGTACGCTTCCATTCCTGTTTCATTGAAACTAGGAACTTCATTAACCCAAACATTTTTTGGATATTCAGCTTTTAGCTTGTCGTTTCCTTCCACTTCCTGGCCAAAATGCCAAAATTCTTTTAAATCGCCTTCTTTTTTACCTTTTGCACTTTCTTTTCCGAAGGAAGTAAAACCTCTTTGTCCGCCAATGCCATCAATTTCGTAAGACTCTTTTATTTCTTCCGGTAAATCAAAAAATGCTTTTACATCTTTATATAAATTTTCAGAAAGTTTATCAGATAAAAAATGACCTCGTAGTGCAACGAAGCCAATTTCTTCATATGCTTCTCCAATTTCTTTTACGAATTTTTGTTTTCTTGATTCATCCCCTGATAAAAAATCTGACAAATCTACACTTGGTATATTTTCCATAAAATTGTATTTAAAACAATTAAAAGTACAAAAAAATAGTTACTTTTTAGCGTAAGGAATTAAGTAGGTAAGGGAGTAGTTAAAACCAAAGCCTAAATTATTCAATGAAACCTTGTAAAATCCAGGAATATATAGATTTTGAAAATTCTCAGGTTCTTTTGAAGTAATCATAGATTTAAAATTAAGGCTAAAACCCATATAAAAGTTTTTAAAGGTTTCTGCTCTTATTCCTAAAACAAATTCGAACCACTGAGCACTTAAATCTTTATACGCTGTGTTTGGCTCAACAGTTTCTGGAATAAAATAAGTTCCGTAAACATTTGGTGTATAGCTATTTAGTGTTTGATTAAAAAAACTTAAGCCATAACGTACACCAACATAAATTTCGTTTGTCATTCCTGCCCAGTTTTCATAAGCATTGTAATTTCCACCAAATTTAATATATGAACCTTCAGTAGTAAAATTCAAATAATCTTCAACTGTAGTTACATTATCATGACCAAATTCAATAGCTGCATAAACATTTTTATAAATGCGGGCATCAGCCACAATTTCAAAGCCTTTTGCATCATCTTTAATAAGTGCAATTATTGGTTTACTTATATCAACTCCAACTCTAATTCCATAAATATCCTTTGCCTTAGTAGTATCTAACTCTTTTTCTTCCTGAGCATTTACCAAAGCAATATTAAATAAAATACTAATGAAAAATATAAACCTGTGCAGCTGTATCATTATCTATAATTGTGTTAATAATTTCAATTTCTTTTATCCAGTTATTGGTATTGTTTGTTATTTCTAAATTCTCGAACACTGTTTTGTAACCACATGAACGTCCAACAAAAACATCTTTTCTTGTATAATTAAAGTTTATTTCATCAACCAAAGCTGTTGTTCCTAAATTATATATAGTAAAATTTTCGTTTAAATCTAATGGAATTGACAATGAATCAAGAGAAACATTTTGAAGATAGAGACTTTTATCTTCAGCCCAAACAGAATCTAAATTTATAGATTTTATTTCATCTTTGTCGTTATAATCATAAAATCGAATGGTAAGACTAGGCGTTGTGGCATCAATACAAATAGAGTCCTGTTCACAACTTGTAATAGCTATAATTGAAATGATGATTAGTGAAAGATACTTTTTCATTTTATTTATTTTAATTCTAAAAGTACAACATTTTCAACGTGAAAGGTTTGCGGGAACATATCAACAGCCTGTGTTTTTATGATATTATATTGCTCTTTCAACAAAGCCAAATCACGTGCTTGTGTGGCTGAATTGCAACTAACATATACAATGCGTTTTGGTGCAATTTCCAATATTTTAGCTACCACATTTTTGTGCATTCCATCACGAGGGGGATCGGTGATTATTACATCAGGTTTGCCATGTTTTTTAATGAATTGATCGTTAAAAACATCTTTCATATCGCCTGCATAAAATTCAACATTTTCAATATTATTAAACTTTGCATTTAGTTTAGCATCTTTAATTGCATCAGGCACAGACTCTACGCCAATAACTTTTTTTGCATTTTTGGCAACAAATTGAGCAATGGTTCCTGTACCTGTATAAAAATCATAAACTATTTCATTACCAGTTAAATTGGCAAAATTTCGTGTAATTTTATACAACTCATAAGCTTGGGAAGAATTTGTTTGATAAAAAGATTTAGGTCCAATTTTAAATTTCAGACCTTCCATTTCTTCAAAAATATGATCTCTACCCTTAAAAAGTAAAATGTCTTGATCGTATAAAGTATCGTTTCCTTTTCCATTGATTACGTACATAAGCGATGTAATTTGTGGAAAACTTTCAGCAAGTGCATTTAATAAACCTTCCCGTTTTTCTTTTTCTTCCTGAAAAAATTGAATGACAACCATAATTTCTCCAGTTGAAGAAATACGTAGCATTATTGTACGTAAAAGTCCTGATTGCGCTCTAGGATTGAAAAATTCCAAACCATTTGTAATGCCATAATTTTTTATAAAATTTCTAATTTGGTTTGAAGGATCTTCTTGTAAATGACACTTCTCAATGTCTAAAATTTTATCCCACATCCCTGAAATATGAAATCCGCAAGCATTTCTATTATCAATTTCTTCTTCAGCATTTATCTCTTCTAAAGTCAACCAACGACTATTAGAAAACGAGAATTCCATTTTATTTCTATAAAAATATATTTTTTCACAACCTAAAATAGGAGTTATTTCAGGCAATTCTAAATGCCCAATTCGCAATAAATTATTGGTAACTTCTTTTTCTTTATAGGCAAGTTGATGTTCATATGCCATGTTTTGCCATTTACAGCCACCACAATGTTCAAAATGCTGACATAAAGGCTCGGTTCTTTTAGGTGATAATTTATGAAATTTTATTGCAGAGCCTTCAAAGTAAGCCTTTTTTTGCTTTCCAGTTTTAATATCTACAATATCACCAGGAACACAGTTTGATAAAAAAATAACACGGCCATCAGGTGCTTTAGCAATGGTTTTACCACGTGCACCAGCATCTAATACTTCTATGTTTTCAAAAATATTTGGAGTTTTTCTTCTTGCCATGCTGCAAATGTAACAATTTGACATAAAAAAAGCATCTCGATTTGAGATGCTTTTAAATATGTTGTTATAAAATTATTCAATACTTTTCATATAGACAGCAATTGAAGCTAATTCTTCAGCTGTTAAATCTTTTACAAATCCATCAATATTAGCTTTCATAATTGCAACCTGACCTGGATCAGTATCAACAATTGCAGGAGATCCGCCAGTTAAAAATGTTACAATATCAGCATTTTTTTCAGCATATATTTTATTGATATCCTTAATTGAAGGTCCAATTACTTTTGCATCAGGCTGGTGGCAGGTAGTACAAGTTTTTTCTGTAAATAATTTTTTACCTAATTCAAGATCCCCAACAATTTCTGCTACAGGTGTTTCTTGAACTACTTCAACTTCAGGAGTTTCTACTGCTTTAACTTCTTCTTTCTTTTTTTCACCACAACTTGTTAAAAAAACAACAGCTAATCCTAACACTAATAAAGATTTTTTCATTTTATAAAATTTTAAATTTTGAACAAATTTATTAAATATTTTTTTTAATTATGTCATATATATAACAAAAGTTCAATCTCTTTTTTTAACCTTTAAATTGCAGTTGAAATATTTTTTTCAAGAGTCTATTTTATGTTTAAAATTTTGTAATTTTCCATTTTAAACAGGATGATTTCTCTCCCTAAAGAAGGAATTGATATTTTTCAATTTTTAAACTTTATAAAACGATGGTTTCAGAAAAGAATGCATCACAACAAGCAATTAACTTAGAAGATAAATTTGGGGCACACAATTACCATCCACTTCCTGTAGTATTAAGTAGAGGTGAAGGTGTATATGTTTGGGATGTAGAAGGCAACAGATACTATGATTTTTTGTCAGCTTACTCTGCTGTAAATCAAGGGCATTGCCATCCAAAAATTATCAACGCGCTGACTGAACAAGCTTCAAAATTAACTTTAACATCTCGTGCCTTTTATAATGATATACTTGGTAAATACGAACAATATGTAACTAAATATTTTGGTTATGAGAAAGTTTTACCAATGAATACTGGAGCAGAAGCAGTTGAAACAGCTATTAAATTATGTAGAAAATTTGCCTATGAAAAAAAGGGAATTCCAGAAAATGAAGCTAAAATAATTGTTTGTGAAAATAATTTTCACGGTAGAACAACAACCATAATTTCATTTTCAAACGATGAAACAGCTCGTAAAAACTTTGGACCTTTTACCCAAGGCTTCATTAAAATAGCATACAACAATTTGGAAGCCCTAGAAAGCGCTTTAATTTCAAACAAAAATATTGCCGGCTTTTTAGTTGAACCAATCCAAGGTGAAGCGGGTGTTTACGTCCCGTCAGAAGGTTATTTAGCAAAAGCAAAAGCATTGTGTGAAAAGTATGATGTTTTATTTATTGCAGATGAAGTACAAACAGGTATTGCACGAACAGGAAAGTTATTGGCTGTAAATCATGAAAATGTACAACCTGATATTTTGATTTTAGGAAAGGCATTGAGTGGTGGTGTATATCCAGTTTCGGCCGTTTTTGCAAATAATCATATTATGAATGTTATAAAACCTGGGCAGCATGGCTCAACTTTTGGTGGAAACCCTTTGGCATGCGCCGTTGCAATTGCAGCTTTAGAAGTTGTAAAAGAAGAGGTTTTGGCTGAAAATGCCGAAAAATTGGGGCAACTTTTTAGAAGTGAACTTCAAAAGTTTATTGAAACGGCTCCTTTAATCAAATTAGTTAGAGGAAAAGGTTTGTTAAATGCTATTGTAATAAATGATACTGAAGATAGTGCTACGGCATGGAATATTTGTTTAAAATTACGCGATAACGGATTGTTAGCAAAACCAACCCATGGAAACATTATTCGTTTTGCACCACCTTTGGTTATGAATGAAGAGCAGTTATTAGACTGTGTTTCTATAATTAAAAAAACGATTTCTGAATTTTAATTTAAAATTTATATTTATGAAAAAACGAAACGTATTACTGCTTTTAATGATTTCTGTTTTTTATTTAAATGCACAGGAATCCAATATTAAGCTAAATGACACTTTAAAAACTAATGATTCCATACCATTAGTTCAAGAGAAAGGACAGGTATATTTTATACGCTCAACTGGTTTTGCAGGCAGCGCTACTGCTTTTACTGCATTTATTGATGAAGCTTTAGTGTGTAAACTAAACAATAAAAAGTATTCTATACATGAAGTGATGCCAGGAAAACATACTTTTACTGTTCAGTTTGCTGGGAAGAATGCAAAAGCAAAAGCCGAACCAATCTCAATAAATATTGAAGCAGGAAAAACTTACTACATCCAAATGGTTTTCCAAAGTGGTTTTGTGAAAAATAATTTATATTGCCAGGAAGTAACGGAAAGTTCTGCGAAAACAATACTTATTGAATGTGAAGAAGATACTAAATGTTTATAATTCAGTAATGTTAATTTACAAACTTTAAAGAGGCCGTCTCAACTGAGGCGGTTTTTTTATTTATAACACAAACAATAAATTTTTAGATAATTTAAAAGCAATTAACTTTATTAGGCCAAGCCTTTAAAATAGAACTTCTCATAAAAAAATTAAGGTGTATAATTTTTAAATGTTCCATCCTTAAAAAAAATAACAATTCTATCAATCTCAGAATTGATAGCTTCTTTTTTGGGATTTTCAATTGATGTATTACTAATTGTTTCAACTTTTGAATTTAGAATAGGAGGTGATTCAATAGTTGAATTTTCATTATCTTTTGGAAAAGTACCAACTCCATTTAAAAGCCAATAGAGTTCAACTTCAGGGAACGCTTTTAATATTTTTAAAACAAAGTCTAAACTTGGTTTATTTCTACCCGATAAAATATGCGAAATATTTGAGCGCTGAACATCTATTTTTTCAGCAAGTAAAGCCGCTGAAATTTCATAATATTCTATTAAATATACCAGCCTTTTAGAGAAGTCTTCAGTATTTACCATTGTAAACAATTTTTATTTTACAAATGTAATTTATAAAATGTAAATTAACAAATACAGTTACACAATTGGTAAATAGTATTATAATAATATAAATATAAAGTTTAGGTAAAATACCATATAATAA
Source organism: uncultured Flavobacteriaceae bacterium (assembly GCA_963712085.1). Classification (GTDB taxonomy): domain Bacteria; phylum Bacteroidota; class Bacteroidia; order Flavobacteriales; family Flavobacteriaceae; genus Lutibacter. The sequence continues at coordinate 41,221 of CAVQGP010000006.1, forward strand.
TGTATATCAATAATATAGTATAGGTATATAAATATTATTTATATAGAAAAAAGGTTGCTCAAACAGTTAGGTTTGAATTTCTAAGAAAGTTTACATTTGTAAAACAAATTAAATTTTTATAAGTTTACAATTGTAATTTACAAATGTAAACATTAACAAATTCGATTAATTTTGTTAATTTAACTATCTCTTTTTTTCAAAACCATTTATTCATTTACATTTGTATTATGAATGTATTATCATTACAAATTTTAGAAAACTGGTATGCCTTAAATTTTGAAAAAAAATTAAAAGGACGAAGAATCTTATTTGAAGATATTGAACTATTGATTAAAAAATTATCTTCTAAATTCAAAAAGGAAATTTTAGGCTACTCAGAAAACAGTATTCCTATCTATAAAATTTCTATAGGATCGGGATCAAAAAAAATTCTGCTATGGTCGCAAATGCACGGAAATGAAAGTACTGGAACAAAAGCTTTGTTTGATTTGTTTCTTTTTTTTGAATCTAATGAAACTCAAATAACCAAAATAACCGATAAAATAATTGCTGAATGTACTTTAGAATTTATTGTTTTGCTAAATCCAGATGGTGCAATTAATTTTACACGTGAAAATGCCCAAGGTATTGACTTAAATAGAGATGCCGTTGAAAGAGAAGCAATTGAAAGTAAGTTGTTACGAAATACTTTAGACAATTTCAATCCACATTTTTGTTTTAACCTACATGATCAACGCAGTATTTTTAATGTTGAAGGAACTGAAAATCCAGCAACTATTTCTTTTTTAGCTCCTTCTGAAGATATTGAAAGAACTTTAACCGAGGGAAGGAAAGAAACAATGAGTGTAATTGTTTCAATGAACACCTTGCTTCAGCAGATAATTCCCAATTGTATTGGAAGATATACTGATGAATTTTACCCAACTGCAACAGGTGATAATTTTCAAAAATTAGGGCATAATACAATTCTTATTGAAGCTGGTCATTATAAAGATGATTATGATAGAGAAATAACCAGAAAATTTAATTTTTATGCAATAATTCAGGGATTGTATTTTATTTCTTCAAACTCCATTTATAATAATTATAAACCTTATTTTGAAATACCCAATAATGATAAAATGTTTCTAGATATTATTTATGAAAATGTTACAGTTATTAAAGGTGAAGAAAAATTGGTGCAAGATATTGGTATTCAGTTTAAATTCAAGGTTGTAAATAATAAGCTTGTAACTTTTGAAGATGTTGAGCAAAAAGGAAATTTATCTGAATATTTCACTTATAATCGTATTAATAAAGAGAAAATGAATTTAAATGAATTAAAATTATCAAATTCGTAAATATTATATTTGTTTCTCGATTTTTTTTAATAAATTTGTATGTTATTTTACTAAAACCACATTATGAAAAAATTTGTGCTAGATGAAGTTGATCATCAAATATTAGATATTCTAATAGAAAATGCAAGAACTCCTTTTACTGATATAGCAAAAAAATTAGTAGTTTCAGCGGGAACAATCCATGTTAGAGTTAAAAAAATGGAAGATGAAGGGATAATTAAAGGCTCTACTTTAACAATCGATTATGAAAAAATGGGTTATTCATTTATTTCTCATGTTGGTATTTATTTAGATAGAACTTCAAAAACGAAACAAGTAATCAACGATTTAGAGAAAATCCCAAATATAACTGTCGCTTTTATTACTGCGGGCAAGTTCAATATTTTCTGTAAAATTAGAGCACGAGATACGACACATGCTAAAGAAATTATTTTTGAAATTGATGATATTGATGGTGTTTCAAGAACAGAAACAATGATTTCTTTAGAAGAAAGCATCAACGATAAAACACGTTTAATGCATTCAATTTTCAGAGAAATTTAATTCTTATAAATATTTAATGAAAGCACCTTATTATTTAGTGATAAGGTGTTTTTTGTTTTATACTTAATGCTATATTTGATAGATATATTCTTTGATAATGAAAACAGAAAATAATTCAAAAAATACGTTAGTTTACAATAGAGAAAATTATGCTGACAAACAATTAATTGAGTTATACCAAGCCATTCTAAAACCAAGACTAATAGAGGAAAAAATGTTAATCCTTTTACGTCAAGGTAAAATTTCAAAATGGTTTTCTGGAATTGGACAGGAAGCAATTGCTGTTGGCGTAACAGAATCATTGAGTTTTGATGAATATATTTTGCCAATGCATAGAAATTTAGGTGTTTTCACTTCTCGAAAGATACCTTTACATCAACTTTTTTCACAGTGGCAAGGTAAAAGAAATGGTTTTACAAAAGGCAGGGATCGTTCATTTCATTTTGGAACACAACAGTATAAAATAATCGGAATGATTTCGCATTTGGGACCACAGCTTGGTATTGCAAATGGAATTGCTTTAGGACATTTATTAAAAAACGAAAATAAGTTAACTGCAGTTTTTACTGGTGAAGGAGGAACTAGCGAAGGCGATTTTCATGAAGCCTTAAATGTAGCTTCAGTTTGGAATTTACCTGTTCTTTTTTGTGTTGAAAACAATGGGTATGGATTGTCAACACCTATCAATCAGCAATTTAAGTGTAAAAACATAGCTGACAAGGGTATTGGTTACGGAATGGAAAGTTATATTATTGATGGCAATAATATTTTAGAAGTTCACTCCAAAATAAGTGAAATTTGCAAAAGTGTTCGTGAAAATCCTCGTCCGATTTTAATTGAATTTAAAACTTTTAGGATGCGCGGACATGAAGAGGCTAGCGGTACTAAATACGTTCCCAATGAACTTTTAGAAAGCTGGTCGGCTAAGGATCCTGTTGAAAATTTTCAATCGTTTTTAAGAAATGAAAATATTCTTTCTGAAAGTTTGGAAACAATCATTAAGGATGAAATTAATGCCGAAATTAATGAACATTTAAAAATTGCATTTGATGAAGAAATTATTTCGTCAACTGTGGAAAATGAATTAGTGGATGTATACAAACACATCAATTTTATTGAAACAAAACCATCAACTAAAACTTCAAATATTAGATTTATTGATGCTGTATCACAAGGACTTAAACAAAGCATGTCCAAAAATGAAAATCTTGTAATTATGGGGCAAGACATTGCAGAATATGGTGGGGCTTTTAAAATTACTGATGGATTTTTAGAAAAATTTGGATCAAATAGGGTTCGAAATACACCTATTTGTGAATCGGGTATTATTGAGGCGGCATTTGGACTTTCAATAAATGGCTACAAATCTGTTGTTGAGTTACAATTTGCAGATTTTATAACTTCTGGATTCAATCCTGTAATAAATTTATTGGCAAAATCATATTATCGCTGGGCACAAAGCGCTGATGTTGTGCTTAGAATGCCTTGTGGAGCAGGAGTAGGAGCCGGTCCATTTCACAGCCAAACCAACGAAGCTTGGTTTACAAAAACACCTGGATTAAAAGTTGTTTACCCTGCTTTTCCGTATGACGCAAAAGGATTGTTGGCTACAGCAATTGAAGATGAAAATCCTGTTTTGTTTTTTGAGCACAAAGCACTTTATCGCTCTATTTATCAAGAGGTTCCGGATGATTATTACACCATACCATTTGGTAAAGCTTCAGTTGTTTCTGAAGGTTTTGATATTTCAATAATTACTTATGGCGCGGGAGTTCATTGGGCTTTAAATGAAATTAAAACACATTTTATTTCCGCTGACTTGATTGATTTAAGAACTTTACAACCACTTGATACAGAAACTATTTATAAATCTGTTAAAAAAACAGGAAGAGTTTTGATATTACATGAGGATACACTTTTTGGAGGTATAGCTTCGGATATTTCTGCACTGATTTGTGAAAATTGTTTTAATTATTTAGACGCTCCAATTAAAAGAGTTGGAAGCTTAGAAACCCCAATTCCATTTGCTAAAAACTTAGAAAAAAACTACTTACCAATTGATAGGTTACACACTGAAATTCAGGAATTGCTCAATTTTTAAATTTTCAAACTGATTTATATCATATAAAATAGGTAACATAAATTATAACTTTAACTATTCTATATGGTTATTGATTATGATTTTGAATGAAAAAACTTCATTTTACAAAGTGTGCTTTGATTCTATGCAGGCTGGAATAATTGTTTTTGATAAAGATAAAAACATAGTACTTGCCAATAAACCCTCTTCTCAAATACTTGGTTACCAGCAAAAACAGATTTTAAAGAAAACAATAGATCACCTATTTAAGGATGTAACTATAGTAGATGATTATATTAAAAATTCAAAATCTAAAATATACAAATCACCTGTTGAATTATTAGGTATCAAAAAAAATAAGGAAGAAATTTTTATCGAAGTTAGTTTTGGAAAAATGGAATATGAAGGATCATTTTACTACAAGACGCTAATTTCTGATATAAGTAAAAGAAAACTAAAAGAAGAAGAAATCAATTACTTAACTGAACAATTGGAGGAAGAAGTAAAACAGCGAAACATTGAACTTGAAAGCATTGTTAAAAAGCTAAAAACTTCACTAAATAAAGAAAAGGAACTCAATAATTTAAAAACAAAATTTATCACCTTAGCATCACATGAGTTTAAAACACCTTTAAGTGCAATACTCTCTTCAACAGAATTAATGGGTAAATATGCCGACCTTCAAAATGTTGAAAAACGGCAAGAACATTTGGAAAAAGTAAAAGCAATGATTAGTCGTTTGAATGGTATGCTTGATGATTTTTTAACTTTGGAAAACATTGAAATAGGTGACATAAAACCAATATATAAATATTTTAAAATCAGTGATTTAACAGAGGTGATTTTACAAAACTCCACACCTTTTTTGAAGGCGAAACAACTATTAATATTTGAATCGGTGCCAGATGATACTATATATCATGATAAAAAAATAATCAATATTATTTTAACAAATTTATTGTTTAATGCTATCAAATATTCCAATGAAAGCAGCAATATTAAAGTTAAAATAAGTGTTAATAAAGCAAATATTTATTTCAGTGTAAAAGACAACGGAATTGGTATTCCAAAAAATGAACAAAACTTAATATTTAATCGATTTTTTAGAGCAAAGAATGCACTTTTTTATCCCGGAACTGGAATTGGTTTAAATATAGTTAAAGGATATGTAAATAATTTAAATGGAAACATTTCATTTAAAAGTACTGAAAACGTAGGAACAACTTTTAATGTACAACTGCCAAAAATTATTAGCCATGAAAAAGAAAATATTGTTAATTGAAGATGATAAAATTGTTAGAGAAAATACTTCAGAAATATTACAGCTCGCCAATTATAATGTTGAAACTGCTGAAAATGGAAAAATTGGTATTGATTTAGCTAAAACTTTTTTGCCTGATATTATTGTTTGTGATATTTTAATGCCTGTTTTAGACGGTTATGGCGTATTGCAAATAGTATCAAAAACCCCTGAATTAGAACAAATTCCATTTATATTTTTATCGGCTAAAACACATCACGAAGATTTGCGAAAAGGAATGGAATTAGGAGCTGATGATTATATTTATAAACCATTTGAAGAATCTGAATTACTTCGTGCCATAGATAGTAGATTGAAAAGGGTAGAGGTTTTTGAGCAAAAAAAACAACTTATAAACTCAATTAAAACTTTAAATCAGCAAAACCTAAAATCAATAAAAAATATTGATGCGTTTTTATCTAAAAAAAATGTATTTAAGTATAAAAAGAATGAAACCATTTATTGCGATGACACAAAAAGCAATCATATTTTTTTAGTTAAATCTGGATTGGTTAAAACTTATAAAATTAACGAGTTAGGTAAAGAATTTATAACTGGATACTATAGCAATGAGCAGTATTTTGGTTTTGCTTCATTTGTGAAAAATTCACTTCATTTAGAAAATTCAAAAGCAATTACAGCTACTCAGTTATATAAAATTAGTAGAGACGAAATCACTTCAATTCTTAGTAATAATAACCATATCATTTATTCTTTTATAGATATGTTAGCAACTAACTTAATTGATAATAAAGAAGATTTTTTATTACTTGCTTATGGTTCAGTTCGAAAAAAAACAGCACTTAAACTTCTTCAATTATTAGAAAAGTATCCATTGAAAACTGAAAATGAAATTTATATTACCCGTGAAAACTTGGCGAATTCTATAGGTATTGCTAAAGAAACATTAACCAGAACATTGCGCGATTTTAAAGATGAAAACTTAATTGAAGTTTCGAACAAGGGGGTTAAAATTATTGACAAAGAAAAACTGCAAAAAATAAATTAGAAATTTCATTAAATTGATAACAATCATTTATTCTATTGATTACCGTCATTGCAAATAATTTTAAATTCAAATAATTTTGATGATGTAAATGAATTTAGTTGTTTATTAAAAGTAATTGAAGATGTAGGTTTTGTAGAAATGCTGTTCTATTAATTTCATTTAGATAAATTAGATATTTTAAAAAATGATGAACAAAAAAATTTAGACGATTACCTAATCTTCTGTTGAATCCGAGAAATTTGTGTGAAATAAATTTCTCGGATTCTTAAAATCAAAAAATCAAAAACTATGAAACGTATAATTCCAAAGCAGCGAGTACCTATTTTCAACAACAGTATTGAACATTTGCTGAATAAAGCAAAAAAATGGGTTTCAGAACTTGAATTTATAAAAGTTGAACAGCAGTTTTTAAAAGAATTATTGGCTGAACATATTATTGGGTTGTGTGAAACACATAATTTTCAAAAAGCAAAATTATTGTTGAATGGTTTAGAACATGAAAGTAAATTAGGTGATGAATTAATGGATGATATTAAAGATCATACAGTTAATTTAGCTTTGTTAATTGAAAATATTTATTTAAAAAGAGAAGATAATTTTCGACAAAATCAGGAATATTTAAAAGGTGAAATGTTTAATTATGTTGAAAATTTTAAATATTTAAAACAGCAGGTTTTTGAACTTGTTTTGTTTATAATGAAAACACAAAAACAAAAAAAATTATTAGTTAATTAATAATTTAAAAAAATACCGTTTTTGAGTTATAATTCTTTGAGATTTTGTAATTATAAATTGTAATTTTATAAAATTAAGCGTAAACGTAACGGCAATTTTATAAAGTTAAAATTTAATAGCTATTACAAAAAATTATTTTTTTTGGGGTGAGAATAATTTTATAGTAAGAAGCTTAATTACAAAAAGTTAAATTCAATAATTTGAATAAAGAATTTAAACTTTAAAACGGTTCTTTTGTATTATAATTCCAATTAAAAGTTTCAAATATTTTATTCCAATCTTCAGGAAAATTTGCTTTAACTGAAATATTTATTGCATTAACTGGGTGCGTAAATTCCAATTGATGTGCATGTAAAAATAAGTTATGGCAATTAAATTCATGTTCAAACATGCGGTTATGAAATCGATCACCATATTTATAATCGCCCACAATAGGATGGCTAATTTTATTCATATGAATTCTTAATTGATGCATTCTTCCTGTTGTTGGTTTTAATTTCACCAAACTATAGCGGGCATTTTCATAAGGATGTACCGCAACATCTAATAACTTGGTATCTAGTGGCTCACAATTAGTTTCAGCGTTTTTATAAACTTGTGTATCGGGATTTTTAACAGGAGAAGTAATCAATACTGATTTTTCAATAAAACCACGAACAATTCCAATATAAGTCTTTTTAATTTTGTCCGAATTAAATAACTGCTGAAAAATAGCTACTTCATTTTTATGTTTCGCCAATACCAAAACACCTGAAGTTTTTCTGTCTAACCTGTGTATTGGATAAAATTCCACATTAAATTGTGTTTTTAATAAATCTAAAAGGGTTAATTCTTTAATGTTACGCGCATAATAAGAATTATGGATTAATACATTATTAGGTTTATTAACAATAATAATATTGTTATCTTCAAAAAGAATTTCAATTTTCATAATACAAATATAAAGGTTAATAAGTACCTTGCAATGCTTAAAAAAAACCTTTATAAGTGCAATTATTTACTGATATTTTATTTGAATACCATTTAACAATCGCTGGTTTTTTACTCGCTTTTTTGGCAGCCTTTTTATTGGGTATGGGTAAAGCTGGGATAAAAGGATTGGGCGTATTAATTGTACTTATTATGGCACTTGTTTTTGGCGGAAAACCATCAACAGGTGTTTTAATTCCGTTAATGATTGTGGCCGATATTTTTGCTGTTTTTTATTATCACAGGCATACCCAGTGGAAATATTTGGTAAAATTACTCCCAACAATGTTTTTGGGCGTATTGATAGGCGTGTGGATAGGTAAAGATATTTCTGAAGTGCTTTTTAAACAAATTATGGCAGTATTGATATTGATTACCTTGGCTGTAATGATAATAATGGAAAGGAAAAAATCAAATAACATACCAAACCATTGGGCATTTTCAAGTGGAATGGGTTTATTATCTGGTGTAACATCTATGATTGGAAATTTAGCTGGCTCATTTGCAGATATTTATTTTTTAGCAATGCGTTTACCAAAAAATGAATTTATTGGTACTGCAGCTTGGCTATTTTTTATTATAAATGTGTTTAAATTACCTTTTCATATTTTTGTATGGAACACTGTTACTACTGAAACAATTGCTCTAAATTTAATTTTAATTCCGGGAATTGTTTTGGGATTTTTTATGGGAGTTAAAATTGTAAAACTGATTAATAATAATGCTTATAGAAAATTTATTTTTATAGCAACGGCTTTAGGTGCTTTATTAATTCTTTTTAAATAACGAATGAAATTATTTTATTTTATGAAAGCTACTAGTAATACCCAAGAAAGTTTTATTCATATTGTTTTATTTTGGTTGAAAAACCCTATAAAAAGAAGTGGACAGAAAAGCATTTGAGCAACATATGAATAACTTTTTAGAAACTTCAAAATATGCTAAAAACAAACACTTTGGAATTCCAGCAAAAACCAATAGGCCAGTGGTTGATAGCAGTTATTCCTATTGTTTAAAAGTTACTTTTGATAATTTAGAAGATCACGACAATTATCAGGCGGAAGTTCCACATCGATTTTTTATCTCAGAAGCATCCTATTTATGGGAACGTGTGCTTATTTATGATTCTGAATTATTTTAAATTATAAAATTGCCTGTTTTAATTGGCTAACTGACTGCATACCAGATTGTCGCCAGGTTTGTTTACCATTTTTAAAAACCATAAAAGTTGGTACTCCTTGAACCTGATATTTCGCTGCTAAACGCTGATTTGTATCAACATTAATTTTAATAATACTAACGGCATCTTTTAATTCACTTTTTAACTGTTTTAAAATAGGCGCCATACTTTTACACGGACCACACCAATCGGCATAGAAGTCTACCAATACAGGAACTTGTTGATTTATAATATCGTTGAATGATTTTTTCATATGAGCATTTTTAAATTACAACTAAAGTTACAAAATCAGTAATTATTTCAATAATTTTTTTCAGTAATACTTTTAATAATTTGTATTTTGCATTATAAAATTACTTGTGATGGATATTTTAACTTTAAAAGAAAGTATTGAAGGCGTTGATATTTATGTTTTAGACCAAATTTTAAAAGGTCAATATCAAACAGGAGAAAAGATTTTAGATGTGGGTTGTGGCAATGGTCGAAATTTAAAATGGTTTTATAAAGCTGGCTTTGAAATTCATGGTACTGATATAAATAAAATTAGGCTGCAGGATTGTTGTGGTTTGTACCCGAATCAAAAAAATCACTTTATTGAAGCTGATTTGGAACAAATGCCTTATGAAGCAAATAATTTTGATCACGTTATTTGTATTGCCGTGTTGCATTTTGCAAAAGATTTAAGGCATTATTTAAAAATGTTTAGCGAATTGCTTAGAATATTAAAACCAGGGGGAAGTATGTTAATTAGAACTGCTTCAAATTTTGGAATTGAAAATGAGGTTCAAGAATTGGGAAAAGGAATTTTTATATTTCCAGATGGCACAAGTCGTTTTTTATTAACAGATGAAATTTTAAAACAGTTGGAGTCCTTAAATAATTTTAAATGGAAGGAAGCCGTTAAAACTACTATTGTTCATAATAAAAGAGCAATGACAACTTTTGTTATTGAAAAGCGGTAATAGGTATATAACCTGTAATATAAAAAATACTATTTAACATAATATAAATTATAATACAAATATACAGTAATTGCTGTATAGCCGTATTTCAGGCTATTTGAGCATAATTGCAGATATAGTGCCTTTAGGTCTATATCGTTAGCAATTATGTTAAAACCAATTTGCGACACGTAAGTTTCTTTTGTAGTTATAAATACAAATATACAGTAATTGCTGTATAGCCGTATTTCAGGCTATTTAGCATAATTGCAGATATAGTGCCTTTAGGTCTATATCGTCAGCAATTATGTTAAAACCAATTTGCGACACGTAAGTTTCTTTTGTAGTTATAATTACATATAATGCTAAATATCCCAGAAGCTTTATATTTCTATGCGATATTCTGTACTTGGGTTAAGAAAGTTTCAAATACGCGATTCTCAGAAAGTTCTCTTTCTATAATTTTGTAGCTATAATTCTATATTATATAAAATATCCCAGAAGCAATTCTTTCACGAAAACGCTATCGTAATTAGTAAAATATTATGATAAAAATCAGTGTCATTTTAAAGATATAACAAGACTTTTGCTGCTCATTAAATTTAAATAATATTTATGAGTGCAAATAAATTAGGAAATCCAGCAGTTGTAGGTTTGGCTGGATTCGGATTGACAACTTTGTTATTACAATTTCACAATTTAGGATTGTGTGGCTTAGGTCCTGTTGTTGCTATGGGCTTTGTTTTTGGTGGATTGGCACAAATGATTGCTGGTTTTATGGAACAAAAAATGGGAAATAATTTTGGTTTTGCTGCATTTTCAAGTTATGGTTCTTTTTGGATTGGTTTAGGTATTATCTGGATTTTAAATTATTTTGAAATTTACACATCTTCAGGAACTGATGTTGGTATGTATTTAATTGTATGGACCTTATTAACACTTATTTTTTGGATTGGTTCCTTGTTTATCCATACCGCAATGGCATTTACTTTTACAACCTTACTAATTGGCTTTATGCTGTTAGATTTAGCACATTTCGGATTTCCATTACTCACAGAGGTTGCTGCTTACGTTTTAATTATTTGTGCATTAGGAGCTTGGTATATGATGGCTGCCATTATTATCAACGATCTTGCCGGAAAGAATATTCTAAAAGTTGGCAAACCTTGGATTAAAATTAAATAGTTGACTAAAACTAATTTTAATAATTAGCATTGTTCATTTTGAACAATGCTTTTTTTTTCATCAAAATTTGTTCTACTACAAGCATTGTTCTTCAAGATTTAATATAGTTTCATTTGTTTATAATTTTTCAATATATTTAAAATTCCAACTAATCGGGTTTTATTATGAAAAAAATTAAGAAAGAAGACATTAAACAGGAAGTTTTTGATTTGTATGATGATTATGTTCACAACAATATCAATAGAAGAATTTTTATTGAACGATTGAGTTTGTATGCAATTGGCGGGCTTACAGTGCCATCAATTCTAAGTTTTATTCAACCAAATTATAAAGATACCATTTTGGTGCAACCTAATGATCCAAAACTGGATTCAAAATATATTACTTATAATTCTCCAATTGGCGGTGGAAAAATTAAGGGTTTGTTATCTATGCCTATTGATACAACTACAAAACTTCCTGGTGTTATTGTGGTTCATGAAAATAGAGGCTTGAATCCCTATATTGAAGATGTTGCAAGAAGAGTTGCTTTGCAAGGATTTATTTCTCTGGCTCCTGATGCACTTACTCCTTTTGGTGGTTATCCCGGAAATGATGATGAAGGAAGAGAACTTCAAAAAAAGAGAGATAGAAATGAAATGTTGGAAGATTTTATTGCTGCTTTTGATTATTTAATTTCAAACCCTAATTGTTCCGGAAAAATTGGTGTTGTAGGTTTTTGCTTTGGTGGCTGGATAGCAAATATGATGGCAGTTCGTATTCCAAATTTATTGGCTGCTGTTCCTTATTATGGTGGTCAGCCAAATTCAGAAGATGTCGCAAATGTAAAAGCTTCATTATTAATACAATATGCAGGTCTTGATACGCGTGTTAATGCAGGATGGCCAGCATTTGAGGCTGCTCTTATTGAAAACAATAAAGATTACCAAGCTTATATTTATCCGGATGTTAACCACGGTTTTCATAACAATACAACCCCAAGATTTGATGAAGCAGCGGCTGAACTTTCTTGGGAAAGAACCATTGCATTTTTCAATGAAAAATTAAAATAAGAAAATTTATGCCTGATTAATCAGTTTTATTTAGACCGATTTTCGGGCTTTGTATAAAACATTTAAAATTAGACCTCCAATAATTAAGGTTATACCCAATAAACTCCAAAAGGTATAAATTTCATCAAACCACAGTAGTAACCCAATGAAAGTGTAAAAATAACTTCTAATATATTTAAATGGTGCTACTTGATTGGTTTTTGCCAGTTTGAAATGCTTTGGTCATATACAACTTGCCCAAAATAACCAAAAACACCCAAACTAAGTAATAAAACCCATTCAAAACCAACTGGATTTACCCAATTATTCAATTGATAAAACACCTCCAACAATGGTTGCTATCACCATAAAATAATTTACTACTACCACAGGATGATCTCCTGTTCCAATTTTATTAATGATAGTATAAACCAAGCCACTAAAAACAGCTGCAATTAAAACTAATATCAAACCATAAGTATCAACTTGAGTCATCAAAACCTTTTAAAATCAATACACCAACAAAAGCCATAATAAAAAACAACCATTGCAATGGTTTTATTTTTTCTTTTAAAAAAAGAACAGCAAAAATAGCTGCAAAAATTGGAGCTATATACCGTAATGAAACAGCTGTTCCAACTGATAAATATTTGATGGACATAAAGAAAAAAGTCATTGAAGTAACACCAACTAAACCCCGTAAAATCAATAATTTTTTATTATTTCCAAAAATTGGAATTTTAGTTTTTAAAAAGAAAACCAAAAGTAAAAAACAAAGAACTTACTGATCTAAAAAACACAATTTGAAAGGCATTAATATTGACAAGGTACTTTACGGTAACATTCATGCAAGCAAATGCCAAAGTACTTATAACCATGAATTTTATGGCATTTTTTAAGTCATGCCACTAAGTTCTGTTATTTATGTTTTACAAATGATTATTATTCAGGAATTTGCTGACTTAAACAATGTAATGTACCAAATCCCCAAATTAAATCAATAGCACTTATCCCTATCACTTCTCTGTTCAGGAAAACAATCAGCTAATAATATTTAAAGCTATTCGATCATTTGAGATCATTAAATGTAGGGACTAAAACACATTTGTTTAAAATTAAGAAAGTTGGCATAACTTGCTGGAAGACTGAATCCCATCAAATAACAATTTCGTTTGGCATTGGTAATGTCACAATGTTTGGTGATTTCACCATTTTCCAATTTAGCCTTTTGCAATCGTTTTAAATTATCCTGTAAAGGCTTATAATTTGGATGCTTTTGGTATTGGATTCAACAACAGTAATAATCGTGTCTTCATTAACAAATCGGCATAAATCATCAATATGCCCATGAGTATCATCACCTTCAATACCATCACCTAACCAAATGACATTGGTAATTCCTAAATATTCCTTAAAAATGGCTTCGTAATCTGCTTTAGTAAAATTCTGTATTTCTCACTTGAATTGTTGGATGCAGTAAACATTCTTCTGAAGTTAATAAAGTTCCTTTTCCATTTACATCAATAGCACCACCTTCAAAACTACTGGTTTTCCTTTATATATGACTTGAGTTAAAGGAATGTTTAAATGACTTAGCAACTTTTGCAGGAACATGTTTGTCTAATTGATAATTTTTAGTACTTTAGCCCAACCATTAAAATTAAAGTTTAAAGCTTCTCTCGCAGTTCCATTTTTTACAATTATGGGTCCAGAATCTCGCATCCAACTTCTATTGGTTTTATGAATAATAAATGAGACCTTTTTTAGATTTACATGAGCTATTTTAAGCATTTCCAAAACTTTGCTTTTAAGCTTTTCATCTGCAACAACTAAAAATAACGTGTTCATATAGTAGCTACTTTTTTTATAAATTCTACAAAAGCCCATTGAATGGCTTCATATTTACCTGGCCAATCATTTCCATTGTGTGGAAAACATAATAAAATTCCTTGTTGTTTTTCCCATTCTGCAGGAAATCTTCTTCATTGCATAAATTAGTCTATTGCTCTTTTGGTAATGTCACCAAATGCATCAATTCGTCGATCTCTAAAAAATGGCCAATTTTGACGTACATTTTCTTGAAAATCTAAATCTACTTCAGCAATTAAAATTTCTTCTTTATCATGTGAAGCTTGAGCTAAAATTTCACCTTGTGGACCTGCAATAAATGAAGCTCCCCAAAATTCTATACCTTCTGTATCTGGGAATATATTTTTCTAAACCAATTCTATTTGCTGCTGCAACATAAACGCCATTGGCAACTGCATGACCTTTCATTACATTCATCCAAGCACCATGTTGATTTTCACCATATTGCTCTTTTTCCATTAGGATGCCAACCAATTGCTGTTGGATAAAATAATACTTCTGCCCCTTGTAAAGCAGTTAAGTCTTGCAGCCTCAGGATACCATTGATCCCAACAAATTAAAGTGCCAATTTTTCCTTTTTTGGTTGGTAATGTTTTAAAACCAAATCACCTGGTGTAAAATAAAATTTTTCATAAAAATGAGGATCATCCGGAATGTGCATTTTGCGATATAAACCAGCTTCAGATCCATCTGTATCAATAATATATGCACTGTTATGATAAATTCCTGCCATTCTTTTTTCAAAGAAAGGAACAATAATAACCACACCTAATTCTTTTGCCAAAGCACTAAATGCTATAAAAGAAGTACTGTATAATGGTTCAGCTAAAGCAAAATTATCAGTGTCTTCACTTTGACAAAAATAATGACTGCTATACAATTCTGGTAAGGAAATGACTTCAGCTCCTTGTTTCGCGGCATCTTTTACCCAGTTGATACATTTTTTTAAATTGTTTTCAGCTACATCATTTAAGTTTAGTTGCAATACAGCTATTTTATAGGATTTATTTGGCATATCTGTGTATTTTGAATGTAAAAATAATGAATTTATTTTATTTAGATAAAAGATTACCTTTTTAAAGTTTTAAAAGTTAAATAATATTAAATTCTTATTGAAAAGACTTACCAAGCTATTGGTTTGTAATCTTTTAAAAATTTACCACTCCAGTGCTTTCCTGTATTAATCCCATCAAACAATGGATCTATAACTCTGGCGGCGCCATCAACAATGTCTAAAGGAGGTTGAAAATCGAACAATTCTTGTTTCTTTTTTGCTAATTCGGCAGGATCTTCGTCTGTAACCCAACCAGTATCAACTGCATTCATAAAAATACCATCTTTTGCCAAAGTCCCTGATGCTGTATGAGTTAGCATATTTAATGCTGCTTTTGCCATGTTTGTATGTGGATGTCTATCTTCCTTAAAATTTTTGTAGAACTTACCCTCCATTGCAGAAACATTGATAATATGTTTTTGACCAGTATTATCCTTTTTCATCAATTCTGAAAAACGATTACACAAAACAAATGGCGCTACAGAATTAACCAATTGAACTTCAATCATTTCAGTAGTTTCTATTTCACCTAGTTTTAAACGCCAGCTATTTACTTTTCTCAAATCAACTTGCTGTAAATCGGCATCCAATTCCCCTTGAGGGAATATTTCTCTTGAGACCAGTTCCTTATCAAAACTATATGGAATTTGAGATAATTTTGCAGAAGCTCTTAATCCAATTCCAGGTTCGGGACCATGCCAGGTTACGGGCATATTTTGATTGGATGAAGCACCTGATGTCAACACTTTTAATTCATCCAAGCAATTATGGTGATCCACCAATAAATCTTTTGCATATGTCGGAAGTATATCGAATTGCTTCTCTTCATTTTCCATTAAATGATGGTAAAAACCTGAAGGTCTGCGAACTGTTTGTGCGGCATTGTTGATTAAAATATCCAATCGTTCGTATTTTTGCTCTATAAAATTGCAGAAAATCTCCACACTTGGAATATGACGTAAATCCAGTCCATGAATTTTTAAATTGTGCCCCCACTCCATAAAATCAGCTTCTTTGGAAAAACGCAACGCCGAATCTACCGGAAAACGCGTGGTGGCAATAACAGTTGCTCCACCTCTTAATAGCATTAGTGTAATGTGATAGCCAATTTTTAATCGAGAACCTGTAATTACCGCTATTTGCCCTTTTACATTGGCTGTTTGAAAACGTTTTGCATAATTAAAATCGCCACATTCTGTACACATAGAATCATAAAAATGATGCATTTTAGTGAATGCTGATTTACAAACATAGCAGTTTTTAGAAGTTTCAAAAACAGTTTGTTTTTTCTGACTTAAATCATGTGCTAACAAAAGTGTTGGAGCCTTAAAAACAACTGATTCACGTGCGTTTCTTATTCCAGTTTCTTTACGAGCAGTTTTATCTTTGGCTTCCAATTTTCGTTTGGCCGCTTTTTTTCCATCCTTTTTTCTTCTTGAAAACTCATCACGATCTGGTCTGGAAAACATCCCGGCGACTTTAATTAATTCAGTTCTTTGTTGTTTTTCAATATCAAATATCTGACTGGTGTCCTGAACCAATTGAGCTAAAACAGCAATGCACTTATCAATTTCTTCTGAAGTAATTTTGTTTTTAATTTTACTTTCCATTTAGTTCATTAATAAAAACGAATAACTAGCTATTGTTTTAAGGTTGCAAATATAGTTTTAATATACAAACGTTTAAGGTTCATTCAAAATTTAAGCACCAACCAACAAATTTTTTAAAAACTATTTTTTCACTCTAAATTTTGAACGTTTTACGAAAACGTTATCTTAAATACTGGGATTTCTATGACTTAAATCATAGTTAATTCTAAGGCTTTTTTATAATTTCACAAATCTTTAAACAACTACTCTGTATAAGAATTTAAAGTAAAATTAAATAAAAATAATATCGGTAAACTTGGATAAAGCAGCATGAAAAAAAGAATTTTAATTGTAAATAGCGGTGGAGATTGCCCAGGAATGAATGCCGTTATAAGAGCTATTGTAAAAAGAGCCTCTTTAGAATCAAATTGGGAAATTATTGGTAGTATAAACGGTTTTGATGGTATTTTATCAGAACCACTTGAAATTGTAGCTTTAACTGATAAAAAAGTTGAAGGTATTCATGTTCAAGGCGGAACGATATTAAAAACAAACAATAAAAGAAATCCGTTCTGCTATCCAGTAAAACAGGCTGATGGTTCTGAAAGAAATGAAGATATTTCAGATAAACTAATCTATAACCTAAAAGTTTTTGGATTTGATGCTGTTATTCATATAGGTGGAAATGAATCTCATAAAATTTCACTAAAATTATTTGAAAAAGGCGTTAATATTGTTGGCATACCAAAAACAATCAATAATGATTTATCAACAACTGATTATTCTTTTGGTTTTCAATCTGCGGCACAAGTTGCTTCAGATGCCGTTGATAAATTAGTAACTACAGCCAACTCGCACAATCGTGTTATTATATTAGAAGTAATGGGGCGAAATGCAGGATGGATTGCTTTAAGTGCTGCTATTGCAGGTGGTGCAGAAGTTTGCTTAATTCCTGAAATTCCATTTAGTATGGATAAAGTTATCAAAAAATTAAAATCGAGATATACTCCAGATGGTCGTGGGTTTGCAAATGTTGTTGTTGCTGAAGGCGCTCGTTTCAAGGATGAAAAAGAAGCATCTTTTACTGGAAATATATCGCGTGAGATTACAAAACGTTTAAAGGAAATAAATTTTGAGGCCGATATAAGAGAAACCATTTTAGGTCATTTACAACGCGGCGGAACACCAATAGCATTTGATAGAATTTTAGCAACAGAACTTGGGGTGAAAGCCTTTGAATTGGTAAAAGAAAAAAATTATGGAACTATGGCCATTCATAAAAATGGAGCATTAACAGCTATAGATTTGCAAAAGGTGATCAATCAGTATAACAAAGTTGATTTATCACATAATTTAATTCATACTGCAAAAGGTATAGGCATAAGTTTTGGTGATTAAATTAATTAAATAAAAAGAAGATTATAATAAGATATAAGTAACAAAAAATGAAGAAAAAAGTATTAGTATTAACAGGCGGAGGAGATTGTCCAGGATTAAATGCAGTTATTAGAGGTGTTGTTAAACGTGCTGCACAAACAGATGATTGGGAAGTAATAGGAAGTGTACAATCATTTGATGGAGTTTTAAAAGAGCCAACGGAAATTATAGAGCTAACAGAAAAAAGAGTGTCTGGTATCCATTACCAAGGCGGTACAATATTAGGAACTACAAATAAAGGAGGACCTTTGGCTTGGCCAGTTAAAGAAAATGATGGAACATGGTCATTTATAGATCGTTCTGATGAAATGATTAGAAAATTGAAATATATGGGTGTTGAGGCTGTTATAAGTATTGGTGGTGATGGCTCGCAACGTATTTCTCAAACTCTTTTTGAAAAAGGGTTAAATGTAATTGGTGTTCCAAAAACCATTGACAACGATTTATCTTCAACAGACTATACTTTTGGATATCAAACAGCTGTACAAATTGCAACTGAAGCTGTAGATAGACTGGTAACTACTGCTGCATCACATAATAGAGTTATTATACTTGAAGTTATGGGAAGAGATGCTGGCTGGATTGCTTTGAGCTCAGCTTTGGCTGGAGGCGCAGAAGTTTGCTTAATTCCTGAAATTCCATATGATATAAATAAGGTGCTTGAAGTTATAAATAAGCGTTTTAAAGATGGTAAAGGGCACGTAATAATTGTGATTGCTGAAGGTGCCAAGCCAATTGAAGGTGATGTTTTAGCTCAAAAAAGTGATGAAATTGGACGAGCTAATTTAAAATTGGGAGGTGTTGCAAATAAATTATTAAAAGATTTAAAAGCTGCCGGATGTGATGCCGATATGAGAGAAACTGTTCTTGGTCACTTGCAACGTGGTGGTATTCCTATTGCGTTCGACCGTATTTTAGCCACTCAATTTGGAGTAAAAGCAATGGAATTAGCCCTTGAGGGTGATTTTGGAAAAATGGTGGCTTACCAGCATCCAAGCATTGTTGCAGTTCCATTTTTAGAAGCCATTAGTAATTATAATATTGTAAAACCAGACTCTTCATTGGTACACACTGCTCGTGGAATTGGAATGTGTTTAGGAAATTAATACTTCTAAAAACCGATTATAAAAATTCTAAAATGCTCGTTTTTACGAGCATTTTTTTATTAAAAACGCCAAGTAAAGTTATTGGTTCGTATTTTTAGAATTATCTATTTAAATATTTTTTTACCGCACCCAATTTACTGTTTACACGTAATTTTTTATAAATATTTTTTGTGTGATAGCGAACGGTATCAATTGTTATAAATAATTTATCTGCAATATTTTTAAAAGGCAAACCTTCTGAAAGGGCTTGTAATACCTCAATTTCCCGAGCAGATAAATCTTCAAATCCGTCAACTTTATGTTGTTTTTGTGGATTAAAGGAGTTAATTACCATTTTAGCAATAACTGGTGATATTGGTGCCCCTTCTTCTAAAATTTGCTGAATACCATTTTTTATGGATTTTAGTGGCGTGTTTTTTAATAAATAACCATCTGACCCTGCTTTTAATGCATCAAAAACATGTTTTTCATCTTTAAAAATGGTTAACATTATAATGGATAAATCTGGATATTGGTGTTTTATATGATGTATTCCCTCAATTCCAGACATTCCAGGCAAATTAATATCTAACAAAAGAACATCTAAATGAGGGTTATTCACTATACTTTTTAAAAATGCTTCGACGGAATCTACTGCAATTTTGCAAGTAAATTCAGGGTCGTTCTTGAAAAATAACTCTATACCTTCCCTAATCACCTTGTTATCTTCTACTATTGCAATATTTAAAACTTTCATTATTCAATTTTTCGGGGGTAGTTAATTTCTAAATATAACCAAAATTATTTTACTATAAACTACATGTTAATGTAGTTTAATAATAAACGTAATCAAATAATAACTCTATAGTATAACCTTCATTATAGTAAATCTGCAATTTTCCTTCAATTTTTTCTGCTCTTGTTTTCATATTATTAATACCATTTCCATTGAGACTAATTTCAGTTTTTTCCTTAAAAGTACCATTGTCTTTTATTACCAATTTCATATAGTATTTATCTTTGGTTATATTAACAGAAACATGTGTTGCATTAGAATGTTTTATAATATTTGTAATAGCCTCTTTAAATATTAAAAATATATGTTGTCTGTGATCTTGGTTTAAAAAAATAGGTTTATCTTCTTCAATTGAAGCAAATTGAAATGAAATATCAAGCGGTGTTAATAATAAATACAAAACATTATGCATTCTGTCGGCAAGATTTTGAAGTTTGTTATTTCTTGAGTCCATAGCCCATACAATATCACTTAGCGTATCTACAGCACTTCTGCTTTGTACGGCTATATCATTTAGAAACTCATTTACTTCTTTGCTATCTTTTTTGTCCATAATAAGTTCAGACCTAATTGCAATACCGGTTAAAGCGCTTCCTAAATCGTCATGTAAATCTCTTGAAATACGCAATCTTAATTTTTCCAATTGTTTTAGATGGTACAATTCATATTTTCTCATTGAAAAAACCAAGAAAAGCATTAAAAATCCTAAAGCAGTTAAAAACCACCAACGCTTATAAAATATTTGATTTACTATAATAGGCAATGAAATGGTTTGTTTATTCCACA
The DNA here is from genome assembly GCA_963712085.1 of uncultured Flavobacteriaceae bacterium. Classification (GTDB taxonomy): domain Bacteria; phylum Bacteroidota; class Bacteroidia; order Flavobacteriales; family Flavobacteriaceae; genus Lutibacter. Next base: position 62,150 of record CAVQGP010000006.1, read on the forward strand.
CGCCATAATTAGTTGATGCCATTACTTCAAGATTGTATTCACCCGGTGGAAGATTTGTAAAAGATAATATATTGGTTTTGTTCAAGGTCCTCCAATCGGAATGCAAACCCAAAAATCGATACTTAAATGTATTGTTTTCAGGTTTGAAATAATCACTTAATGAAAATTCAAAATTCACAAAAGCATTGCTTTGAGGTAATTCAATGTAATCAATTTTGTTATTCAATATCTCTAAACTATAAGTTGAATCTTTTTTTGAATTATACCAATTGATATTAGTGATATTTATTTTTGAATTTGTATTTTTTATTTTGATTTCTGAAGGATTAAAACCTGAAATACCATATTGTCCTCCAAAAAACAATTCTCCATTTGCTCCTTTTAATTGAGAAGAAGAATTAAACTCATTCCCTACCAAGCCATCATAATCAAAAAAGTTAGTAAACTGTTTAGAAATAGTATCAAATCTCGACAAACCATTTAGCGTTCCAATCCACAATTCATTTTTAATCCCAGGAAGGATTGAATAGGTTGTGTTGTTACTTAAGCCATTTAACTCATCAAATAGGGTTATCTTTTTTGTTTTTAAATTGTAGTTTAAGAGTCCGTTTCTTTGTGTTGCAAGCCATAAATTTTGGTCACTTTTAAAAATGCACCTAATTTCATAAGGAATATTGGGTACTTTTAAAATTTCAATTTTTAATGGTGTTTTTTGATAATTGACTTTTAATTGATACAGACCAGTGCTTGAGCCCACCCAAAATTCATTTTCCCCCTTCTTTATAATATCAAAAATTAAATCGTTTTTTAGATAATTTAGGTTTTTACCTTTTACCTTATAAAATGTACTTTTGTTTTCATCAAAATAATCTAAACCATCCGATGTTCCAATCCAAATGATTTCATTTTTATCTTTTAATAATTTTAAAATGTGCGTATTAGGCGGAAGTGAATTATTTTTTGTTACAAAGGCCTTGTACTCATTTGTTGTTTTATTATAAATTGCCAATCCGTTTCCTTGCGTGCCAACCAACAAATTATTTGCATTGTATTCTAAAAGTGCATAAGGAGTTGAATCAGCATAATCAATCCAATTCTTATTTATAAATGCTTTTTTAGCTTCACTAAATTGAAATAAGCCCTCTGCTCCAACCGCATAAACATCACCTTTAGAATCCTGAATTATGGCCCTCATTTTAATAGGTTTTTCGGCACTTGACAAATACCGATTAAATAGAGAATGTTGCTTTTTTAATTTGTACAATCCGTTGGTAGTTCCAATCCAAAGTAGGTTTGTTTGATCTGTAAAAAAAGAACTTATTTGTGTTTCTGAATCACCAATATTGATTTCTTTAATTGAAATGCTATTGTTAAAAGTCAAGCATTTAAAACTTCCATTTTCAGTTCCAAAAAAAACATTGTTTGCATTATCAGCATACGATAACCCAAAATAATTATAATTTAGTGTATTGATTTTATTCTTGGTTTTTTTAAATTTATTTTCTGTTTCATCAAAATAATAAACTTCATTTTCAATAACAAAATATGAGATATCGTTAACTTTATAGGCTAATTGAATAATTTCATCATTATTCAAAATATTTTTTATTACAAAATTATTTCCTGTTTGTTGAAGGATAACTGTTTTTTTAAATAAGGGTTTGCCATCAACAACCTTTAATATTAATTTTCCTTCAGATAGTTCAATAATATCATTTACGGTACAAAATTCAGTAAAGTTTTTAAGTGTAAAGTGTTCAAATTTCCCTTCACCTAAGTATTTACTTAGCTTATTTGTATTGTATGCAATCCAAATGGTATTGCTATGATCTTTAAATATTTTGGTTACATAATTTGAGGCAATACTACTTTGAATACTATCATTATTTTTAAAAGTAATATTGTTTTTTGTTTCAAGGTTTATAATATTTATACCACCTTTTGTTCCAATCCATAAATCGTTTTCATTAATTAAAATAGACCTAATATTATTATTTAACAATGAAGGATTTGAGTTTACGTTGAAGGCGGTGAAATGATAACCATCGTATTTAAACAAACCTAAATTAGTGCCAACCCATAAAAATCCATTATTATCTTGAGATATACATGTAATGCTATGGTTTCTTAATTTGCTATTAAATGTAACATTTTCAATAGTACTGTATTCTTGTGCATTTAAATTGTATAATGTACACAATAACAATAAAATTAAAATATTAAAATGATTCTTAAATAACATGTACATAAATTTAAACTTCAGTTGAAAGGTAATATTTTTTTTATAAAATAAATTTGTGAAAATTTTGAATTATGACTATTTAATTAAAAACTACATACTTATGTAGTTGCATTCACGCGATTCTCAACCTAAATTTACAACAATTAAAATATTAATTATAGCTATAATAAATTGCACAAAAGTTTAAAAAGAAAAAGTTTAATTTAAAATTTAAGTATTATGAAAAATTTAAAAGTATTACCAATCGCTTTGCTAATTGCAACAACAAGTTTATTTGCAACTGAAATTGTACCTGACATTCCAGCTAAAGACATTAGAGTACAAGTAGCCGATTTATTAAACTCACCTGATTTTTCATTAGATGAAAGTGTTACAGTTAATGTGATGTTTACATTTAGTTCAGAAGGAGACATTGTTCTTTTAAAAGTTGATTCAACAGACCAGAATATTGTAAAGTATATTTCTAAAAATTTAAATCATAAAATGATTGCTACTCCTGGTGAGGTTAACAGAGTGTTTACATTACCACTTCGCATCAATAAACTGTAAACTACCCCTTACAGTGAAGTTGTTTATAAAGTATAATGATTAATAAATATGATTCACTTTTTATTTGATAGCTTTATTAAATGACAATTACTACTCTCTAATGTAGTTGACAAACCCCTATTTATATTGTACATTATTAATTTAAAGAATTTACAATGAAAATAGAAAAATTATTAGCAACGATATTTTTAATGGCATCATCAAGTTTGTTTGCGTCTCAATTAGAAAAACCAAATTATAATATTGATAAAACGTATCCAATTGAAACATCCGATCTTGAAACAAATCAAAATCCTGACAATTATAATGTTAGCATAAAAAGCTATGAAAATAATAAAAAACTCAACAATCTAAATTATAATAATAAAGTATTGTTGTTTAAAGAAATTCAGCTTGAAGCTGTGAAAAACTACACCTACATTATGCCCGATATAATTGGAAAAGAATAAGAGGAATTTAAAATAATAAAAAAACTCAAACTTAGTAAGTTTGAGTTTTTTTATTTACGACAAGTTTGAAATTACATTGAGTAAAAGACAACATTTATAGGTATTTTTAATTGTAAAATATAGTACATTTGTAAAATATATGCAGAAAAAAATAAACATAAAAAATAAAAAAGCTCGTTTTGAATACGAGATTTTAGATAAATATATAGCAGGAATTCAACTTACAGGAACTGAAATAAAATCTATTCGAGAAAGTAAAGCTCGTATAACAGAAAGTTTTTGTGAGTTCAATGAAAAAGGCGAGTTATTTGCTATTAATATGTTTATTGAAGAATATTTATATGGACATTCTTACAATCACAATCCAAAAAGTGAGCGAAAATTATTGCTAAATAAAAATGAATTAAGAAAATTACAAAAAGAAGTTCAAAATGTTGGTTTAACAATTGTACCTCTAAAACTATTTTTAACTGATAAAGGTTGGGCAAAATTAGAAATTGCACTTTGTAAAGGAAAGAAAAATTACGACAAACGTGAAGTAATAAAAGACAGAGACAATAAAATTGATTTGGCAAGAATCAAAAAGGATTTCAATTAAAATGATTTTAGTAACCTATTTTAAGTTAATTAGATGGAAAAATTTGTTGCTAATTGTTTACGTATTTTTAAGTTTTAAACTGTTTCTTTTTGATTCATTAAAAATTAATTCCAAACTCAGCGCCATTCAGTTTATAGTACTTTTATTGTCGGTATTGTTTATAACAGCTGCTGGTAATATTTTCAATGATATTTCCGATATAAAAGCTGATGCAATTAACAAACCTAAAAAAATTATTGTATCTAAAATTATATCAATTGAAACTGCAAAACAATGGTACAAAATTACCAATGCCATTGGTTTAATTTTAGGAATAACGGTATGTTTAAATATTGAAAATCCTTCATACTCATTTATTTTTATTGCCACCGCACTACTACTCTATTATTATTCCAAAAGGTTAAAATATTTACCAGTCATTGGGAATATTGTAGTATCTTTTTTAATTGCTATTTCAGTTTTAATTTTACCTTTATTTGATATTGATTTTTCATCTCAAAACAGCAATCAAAATACTATTATTGTAATTGTAGCAATGCTTTCATTTTTTGCCTTCATTTTAAATTTAATAAGAGAAATAATTAAAGATATTGAAGATATAAATGGTGATTATCATTTAAATATGAGTACATTACCTATTTTAATTGGATCGGCTAGAACTCAAAGATTAGTTTCAATTTTGTGTATAATTCCAATTGCTTTTTTAATATTTATAATTGTAAATTTTAGCACAAATTATAAACTTATCATATTGTATTTATTAATTTTTACACTATTACCATTGATGTATGTTGCTTTCAAACTTAATTCAAATAGTAAAAAACTTGAGTTGAATAATTTAAGTAATTTGTTAAAATTAATAATGTTTTTCGGTATTAGTTCAATGCTTATATTTTCAAGATTCTATTAATATGCTTTCAGAAAAATTTAAATATATCAATATAATTCTTGCCTCAGGTTCTCCAAGAAGACAAGAATTATTTAAAGAATTAGGGGTTGATTTTACAATAAAAGTGAAACCTATTAATGAAGTGTATCCTTTGAACCTGAAAGAGGAAGAAATTACCAATTATTTGGCTGAATTGAAAGCAAAAGCTTTTGAGCCCGAATTAAATGAAAATGATTTTATTATTACTTCCGATACCATTGTTTGGTTAAATAATAAAGCACTTGAAAAACCAAAGAATAAAAATGAAGCAATTTGTATGCTGCAAGAATTATCAGGAAAAAAGCATAAAGTAATAACTTCGATTTGTTTAAAATCTAAATTCAAGCAAAAAATATTTTTTGACGTTACAAATGTTTATTTCAAAGAATTAACACTAGATGAAATCACTTTTTATGTTGAAAATTATAAGCCTTTTGATAAAGCTGGTGCTTATGGAATTCAGGAATGGATAGGCTTTATAGGTGTTACAAAGCTAGAAGGTAGTTACTTTAATGTTATGGGTTTCCCTGTTCATAAGTTATATGAAGAAATGAAAAATTTTAAGTTTGATATGCCATAATATCATTATTTTTGAACGTTTTAATTAAATAAATAGAATGAAAAAATACACATTTACAGAACAAAAAGATACACGATCAGGATTTGGAGCTGGATTGGCAGAATTAGGAAGAACAAATCCCAATGTGGTTGCTTTATGTGCGGATTTAATTGGTTCATTAAAAATGGAAAAATTTATTGAAGAAAACCCTGAGCGTTTTTTTCAAATTGGAATTGCAGAAGCTAATATGATTGGTATTGCAGCCGGACTTACCATTGGTGGTAAAATACCATTTACTGGTACTTTTGCTAATTTTTCAACAGGTAGAGTTTACGATCAAATTCGCCAGTCGGTTGCGTATTCTGATAAAAATGTAAAAATATGTGCATCTCACGCAGGTTTAACTTTAGGTGAAGATGGTGCTACACATCAAATTCTGGAAGATATTGGTTTGATGAAAATGTTACCAGGTATGACTGTTATTAATACTTGTGACTACAATCAAACAAAAGCAGCAACCATTGCTATTGCCGATTTTGAAGGTCCTGTTTATTTGCGTTTTGGTCGTCCTGTAGTGCCTGTGTTTATGCCAGAAAATGAAAAATTTGAAATTGGAAAAGCCATTCAATTAACAGAAGGAACTGATGTTACTATTGTCGCTACAGGTCATTTGGTTTGGGAAGCATTAAAAGCAAGTGAACAATTAGAGGCTTTGGGTATTAGTGCTGAAGTAATAAATATACATACTATAAAACCTTTAGATGATGAGGCTATTTTAAAATCAGTTTCAAAAACAGGTTGTATTGTAACTGCTGAAGAACACAATATTATTGGAGGTTTAGGTGAAAGTGTTTCAAGATTATTGGTTCAAAATAATTTAGTACCACAAGAATTTGTTGCTGTAAATGATAGTTTTGGAGAATCAGGAACACCAGCGCAATTGATGGAGAAATACAGGTTAAACGATAAAGCAATTGTTGAAGCCGTTCAAAAGGTAATTTCAAGGAAATAATTTTAACCTTTTATCGTTTTATACTGATATAAACGATAATATTTGAAATATGCTAAAACAAATTTTTATTAGCTCATTCTTAATTTTGACAACATTTGTTTCAGTAAATGCTCAAAAAACAGGATGGGGTGCCACAGCAAGTTTAATATATGCTTCAAATGGTGATTTAATTGAAGAAACTTCTGGTATTATTGATAATAAAGGTGAAGGCGGAGTTGGTTTTAATTTAGGTTTATATGGAAATTTGAATTTAGGTTTGGTATATATCAGACCCAAATTAGTATATTCTCAATCGTCAAGTAGTTATCAAGTTGATGCAGATAGTGATTCGGACAGATTATAAATTAAAAACATTTGATTTACCAGTTTTGGTGGGAATCAAAATAATAAAACCTATAAGTTTTGTTTTAGGACCGTCATTTAGATATATTATTGATAGCGACCTTGAAGGTTTAAGCTTTGATAGCATTGAAAATGAATTTACCGTAGGTGCAAATATTGGTTTAGCACTAGTTTTTGGTAGAATTACAATTGATTTAATTTACGAACGTAGTTTTAATGAAAATGAAGCCCGTTTTATTAATGATAACACGGAAGATAAATATACTTTAGACTCAAGACCACAACAACTTTTAGTCGGGATTTCGTATCGTTTTTCTTCAAAGAAGAATTAGAAAATACCATAGTTTCAAAAAAAAGTAATTTTTTAATATTATATTTATATATTTATTGAAAAATTACTAATCAATTTTACAAACTATGACTAAAAACCCCGTACTTATAGTTGTGCTTTTATGTTCCTTTTCTTTTAATTTCGCACAAACCCTTGACATCGGCCTTAGAGGAGGCATTAATAACAATAACATTGGAGACTTTTACTCAAAAGGTGGTTCGATTGGAATAGGAGTCCCTGATGTAAATTATGAAGCTGATAGCGAAATTGGTACTCAGTTTGGAATTTTCTTTAGTGTTAATTACGAAAAATTATTTATTAGACCTGAAATTAACTATGTTTCTTTAAAAAATAGTTACCCTTTCCCTACGAAACCAGCTAAATGGAAAGCACAACAAATTGATGTTCCTATACTTTTTGGATATAAGGTTTATAAGCCTGTTTATATTTTCGCAGGGCCTGTTTTTAGTTTTATTTCTGAAATGAATATGGAAGGTTGGGAAGACACTTCTTATGCTGATCCTTTTACATATAAAACCAGTTCAACAAGTATAAGTGCTGGAATTCTTTTAGACTTTGGTATTGTTGGTGTTGATTTTAGATATCAGTACGGATTAACAACCGTTGAGGAACAACGACTTGATATGATTAAGACCTACAATGGATATGGTGTCAATTTAGGAGATTTAACTGAGTACAATCCAAGTCAATTAATGCTAAGTGTCCAAATTAAACCTATTACTATTGGTGGAGATAAAAGAAAAAAAGGAAGTAGATCGGGCTGGAGAAATCACAAAAACTTATAATTAATAAAAAAAATGCTTCTTAATGAGAAGCATTTTTTTTATTAATTTTTTTTCAAATTTTACTTAGTATCTGCATCTAAATAATCAGGAATGCCATCACCATCTGTATCATCATTTAAAGGATTTCCATCTCCATTTGAATCTTCATCTTTGGTTAAAGTACCATCTCCATCATCATCAGTATCATAAGCATTTGGAATACCATCTCCATCAGTATCATCATCTGTTAAATCATTATTTTTATTCAAATCTTCATCATAATTATTTACAGTGTCATTATCACTATCAACTTTATTAACGTCTTGCAATGTAATTTGGAAAATTAAGTGGCGTATTTGGCGGAATACTATTACTACCATTATTTCCATATGCTAAACCCGATGGAATAAATAAAATTCCTTTTCCAAAATTTTCATAATAAAAAGATTCATCAGGGTTTATTACTTTTGCACCACTAGTATAATTTGTAAACCCATAACTCCAGCCCGTAATAACTCCAGTTAACGGTAACCATATTACATTATCCCTCGAGTCAAAAACAATACTGTCCAACGTCATACCTGTATAGGTTGTTAATACTGAGTCTAAACGTGTTGGAGCAATTCCAACACCTTCTTTTTCAACCAAATAATACAATTTATATGCAATATCATTTTCTGTAATATTTTGAACTTCAACTTGATCCATTAAAGGAGTTTGCCCAGCATCAATAGTCCAAATTCCACCATCATCTTCATTTAAATAATGTGTTTGAAGGTATTCAACAAGTGCTTCATCATCTATAACAGCCTGTTTAGCAGCATTGAAATTATCTTCATCCTTACTGCAAGCAGCAATAGCAATACCTAGACTTAAAAAAAATAGAATATTTTTAATTTTCATTGAGTGTTTTTTAAAGGGCGCAAGATACTATTTTCATACCTTTGTTAAAAGCTAAAAGTTAAATTTAACTTTATTATATGAGAATTGATAAATATTTGTGGTGCATTCGTTTTTTTAAAACAAGAAATATTGCAACAGAGGCTTGTAAGAAAGGGCATGTTAGAATAAATAGCGATAGTGTTAAAGCTTCTAAAATTGTATTTAACAACGATAAAATAACAATAAGGAAAGATCAAATTAATTATGAAATTGAGGTATTAGATATTCCTACAAATCGTGTTGGAGCAAAATTAGTTGATCTTTATAGAAAAGATATTACTCCACCTGAAGTGTTTGAAAAGTTAGAACTATTAAAATATTCTAAGGATTATTATCGCAAAAAAGGAACAGGAAGGCCTACAAAAAAGGACAGAAGAGAAATTGAAGGTTATATAGATGAAGACGAAATTTGATAAAGATTACTGGGATGCAAAGTACCAAGAAAACCAAACAGGTTGGGATATTGGTTACATATCTACTCCTATTAAAATGTATATTGACCAGCTTGAAAACAAAGAATTAAAAATTTTAATTCCAGGTGCGGGTAATGGTTATGAAGTGGAATATTTATTCAAATCTGGTTTTAAAGATCTTACCGTGATTGATATTGCGGCACAACCTTTAAAAAATTTACAAGATAGAATTCCTGATTTTCCAAAAGATAAATTAATTCAAACCGATTTTTTTGAACACAATGTTAAGTACAACTTAATTATTGAACAAACTTTTTTTTGTGCGTTATCTCCTAACTTACGAAAAAATTATGTTTCTAAAATGAATGATTTATTATTTGATTATGGAAAAATAATAGGATTGCTTTTCGATTTTGAATTAACAGATCAGGGGCCGCCTTTTGGAGGAAGTTTAAAAGAATATTTAGAATTATTTTCGAAATATTTTAAAATTAAAACTTTAGAAAAATGCTATAATTCAATAAAACCGAGAAATGGTAAAGAATTGTTTTTTATCTTTGAAAAAAATAAATAAATGGAAAGTTCAATTATTCTAACAAACGAGCAAATTCAAAATAAAACAAGAAGAATTGCCTATCAAATCTATGAAAGCAATAGTAATGAAAAAGAAATTATTTTGGCAGGAATAAACGGAAATGGTTATATTTTTGCTCAAAATTTAGCGAAGATTCTTTCAGAAATTTCCGATTTGAAAGTTGTTTTATGTGAAGTAAAAATAGATAAGAACAATCCAAGAAATACAATTACAACGAATATTGCTTCAGCCAATTACAAAAATAAATCTGTTGTTTTAGTTGATGATGTTTTAAATTCAGGATCTACCTTAATCTATGGAATTAAATATTTTTTAGAAGTGCCTTTGAAAAAATTTAAAACTGCTGTATTAATAAATAGAAATCACAAAAAATATCCTGTTAAAGCCGATTTTAAAGGAATTTCACTTTCAACTTCAATGCATGAACATGTAGATGTTGTTTTTGAACCTAACAATTCTTTTGCAGTTTTAGGTTAATTTCTGCTTCAATTTCTTCAATTGTTTTATCATTTACAATAATGGTGAAATTGGCTTTTTCGTAAAACACATTTCGTTCAAATAAATGTTTTGCAATGTATTCCTGTAATTGATCCAAACCTATGGTTGCTACCAAAGGTCTTTGTGAGGTTTCAGTTTTAAGACGTTCAAAAATAGTTTTTATAGAAGCCTTTAAATAAAATGAAATTGAATTTTCTTCAATTAATTTCATGTTATTTCCATAACAAGGTGTGCCACCTCCTAATGAAATAATACAATCTTCCTTTAAATTCAATACTTCTTTTAAATATTCACCTTCTTTTTTTCTAAAATAAATTTCACCATATTTTGAAAATATTATAGAAATTGAATTGTTTTCTTTTTCTTCAATATAATTGTCTAAATCAATAAATTTTAAATTTTCAGCCTTTGCTAATAGTCTTCCTACAGCCGATTTTCCACTGGCCATATACCCTAATAATACAATTTTCATTGAGTCTATTTTTTACAATTCTAATTAGAAAACAAATATCGGACAAAAAACTACATAAAAAAACTTGTTATCTAAACTTTAGATAGTATATTTGCACTCGCAATTGGGAAAGGAAAAAATGACCTGGTAGCTCAGTTGGTAGAGCACCTCCCTTTTAAGGAGGTGGTCCTGGGTTCGAGCCCCAGCCCGGTCACAAAAAAGTTAAGCAAATTGCTTAACTTTTTTTTTAGATTTTTGCGCATGTGGCGGAATTGGTAGACGCGCCAGCTTGAGGGGCTGGTGTTCGCTTAGAATGTGCTGGTTCGAATCCAGTCATGCGCACTTCAAAAAAAGTTATTTCTGTAAATTATTTTTTACTGGCTTTTACAACAACAAATGATCCTTCGCCAAATCCAGTTTTTGGAAGTTGAATTTCATTTATTTCATCTAGCTCACCAAACAATGTTTGATTGAATTCAAGATTTCTAAAACCAGCCTCTTTTAACATTTTTTTCACCAATGGAACACTGTAAAATACAGCATTTCTAAAAAATATGCTGTCCTTTCTTTTTGCTTCGTAATATTTTCCGATGGTTCTATTTTTATCAATAAAACCAATAATAATGCTTCCTTTGGGTTTTAAAATACGATATGATTCAATTAAAGCCTCTTTAAAATCACTCAAATGACAAATGGTAACAAATAAAACAAAATCAAAGGATAAATCTTTATAAGGAATATTTTCAGCTACACCTTGTATTACTTCAATACCTTTTTTTGCTGCCAAGGCAGCCATTTCTTCAGATGGTTCTACTCCTTCTTTTATTCCTAAAAGTTGTGCAAATCTGCCAGTTCCCAATCCAATTTCTATGCCCTTTATATTTTCAGGTAATTTTTGAAATTGTTCTTTTATTGCTTCAAATTCAGATAAAAACACTTCCGGATATTTATGATACCAAGCTTCATAATCTGAGGTGTGTGTGTCAAAAACTGTTGTATTTTTCATCTTAAATATATTTTATTATTATTTTATAAAATCTCCTAATAAAAGAGGTATTCATAAGTAGTTAAGATGTAAATCGAACTTACTTTAATGAATACCTCTATCAACCAAACTTAATTAAACAAACTAATTACTCATCTAATATTCCAAAACAAACTTTTGTGGTTACCCGATATTCATTAACTTTTTTCCCATCAACAGTTACCTGCATGTCTTTAATGTAAACCGACTTGATGTTTTTTACTGATTTTGATGCTTCATTTATTACATTTTGTACTGCATCTTCAAAACTAACTTTTGAATTCCCTAAAATTTCTATTACTTTTAAAACTGACATAATATTATGATTTAATGATTTCTATATAGTTAAATTACGGTGTCTAATTAAGTTGTAAAATGATTTTCATCAATTTTAATATTTATTTTATTTTGACGGTTACAATTAAAAAAATTAGTACCTAAAAATTGCATTTAACGGCTCCCCTTGAGCCGGCATTTCTTTTTTATCAAGCAAATAAACCTTACCTCCTTTTATAAAAGTCTGAATTGCTGCTAAATTTGTAAGTGAATTATTTTTAATATCTTTTTTCCTGTCAAGAATCAGTTTTCCATTTTCTTGGTTGTAAATACCAAAAGCATCCTTATTTTTTTCAACAAATAGTGTGCTTATTTTTCCTGAAATTGCTGCAGGAATAATTTCATTTAATTGATACGAAATTTTAGGTGTACTGTAAAGTTCTTGAAATTGATAAATTTGTTTTTTTTTGTTTTCTTCAAAATAAGGTTTTATCAACTCCCATGATTCCTTATGCAAAATGGTTTTATTCTTAAACTCAGGATCGCCTTTACAATTTTCATCAAATAAATTTCCATATGAATTTACCTGTTTGTAACTGTTAAAAAGGCTTTTTGTACTGGCAATTACCAACGGAGCTTTTTTATTTTTAATTGCTTTATTAACACCTTTATCAATCGCTCTTAAGAATGTTGTAAGTTCCTTTTTTTCATCATCAATTCCTTCTCCATGTCCGTGAAATGCACCAGCACCATAGGAATCCTGAAGACTTCTAAGTTGTAACATTTTTTGCTTATAATCATACCCAACTGCTTTTTCTAAATTGTCAGGTGCTAAACTTTTAATATGAAGGTTTGTTAATCCATATCTTGAAGCTTCATATAATTGTACATAATCCTGACTTAATTCAAGCAAATAATAAGTTTCATCATTTTCATATAACGGTAATAGTGGAGTCAAATAAAAATTACTTGCCACTTGTATTTTAGTTTCAAATTCAATAGGAAGCGTATAATAATTCATGCCTTTTTTATCCAAAAAAATAGCGAGTCCATTTGATGGGTTTCTCCATAATTCTGAATCGGCAATAAGTGCTTCAATTGGTTTTAAATAGTTGTTAATCTCTTCTTTTGATAATAAATACTTTTTTAAAGTTTTATTTACATTTTTAATACATTTTTTTAAGTTTTCCTGTGCTAGGTGTTCATTTTGTTCTTTACCAGTTTTATGCATAGGAAGGTATATTGAAACGCAATGCATATAATGATTGGATGCTAAAGTTTCAAAAGCCTTTATAGGAAGTGGATGATATTCAGAAGTATACATAATTATTTATTTTAGGTTATAAATTGAAATCAAAACATATTTTATTTATAGTTTATAATAAAAGTCTCATTAAACGGCGTAATTCACTTTTCGTTTTTCAGCTTTATTGGTGTTTTCAATTCCTTGCAACAAAGCATCAGGATTAAAAGAAATACTATCTATTCCTTCATTTACTAAAAAATCAGCAAAATCAGCAAAATCACTAGGCGCCTGACCGCAAAATCCAATTTTTGTTTTTGTTTTTTTAGCCTTTTTAATAGCCATTGCAATCATTGTTTTAGCAGCTTTGTCGTGCTCATCAAAAAGTGAACTCATAAGTTCAGAATCTCTGTCAACACCTAATGTAAGCTGTGTTAAATCATTTGATCCAATTGAAAAACCATTAAATATTTTGGCAAAATCTTCTGCTAAAATCACGTTACTTGGTATTTCAACCATAGTGTAAATTTCCAAACCATTTTTGCCCATTTCCAGTTCATATTCTTTCATTATTTCAATGGTTTTATTTCCTTCTTCAACAGTTCTGCAAAAAGGAATCATAACTTTAAGGTTGCTTAAACCCATATTTTCCCTTACTTTTTTTATGGCTTTACACTCTAATCCAAACCCATCTTTATAAAGTTCATTATAATATCTTGATGCTCCTCTAAAACCTAACATTGGGTTTTCTTCAATAGGTTCAAATTGCTTTCCTCCTATTAAATTGGCATATTCATTGGTTTTAAAATCACTCATCCGCACAATTACTTCTTTCGGATAAAAAGCAGCAGTAATTGTTGCAATTCCCTGGGCTAACTGATCGATAAAATAAACTTCTTTGCTTGCGTAATTTTCTGTAAGTTTTTCAATCTCTTTTTTTGCAAATTCATCTTTAAGTTCATTAAATTTAATCAATGCCATAGGATGGATTTTTACAATATGGGTTATTATAAATTCCATTCGCAGTAAACCAACACCATTATTTGGGTAGGCAGCAAGTTGAAACGCTTTTTCGGGATCGGCCAAAATTAATTTCATTTCAGTTTTTGGCATTTTAATTGCTGAAAAATCGATTTCCTTTTTCTGAAAAGGAAGATTTCCTTTATAAATATACCCTGTTTTTCCTTCAGCACATGAAATGGTAATTACATGCCCGTCAGCAATAGTTTCAGTGGCATTTCCACATCCCACAACTGCTGGCACTCCCAATTCTCTGGCAACTATTGAGGCATGACTTGTGCGGCCACCTTTATTTGTAATAATTCCGCCTGATTTTTTTAAAATTGGATCCCAGTCTGGAGTTATTGTGTTTGTAACTATAATTTCTCCATTTTGCAATTTATCAGCTTCATTTGGGGTTTTTAAAATTCTGGCAGTGCTTACAATAATTTTTGATCCAACCGCGTTGCCCTCAGCCAAAATTTCACTTCTTTCCAATAATTTATATTCAAAAAAGATATTTTTATTTGTTATTTGATGTACGGTTTCTGGACGCGCCTGTATAATAAACAACTGATTGGTAATTCCATCTTTAGCCCATTCAATATCCATAGCTTTTTTATAATGTTCTTCAATAATTAAAGCCCAATTTGCCAATAATTGAATCTCATCATCATCTAAAACAAATTGTTTTTGCTTGTTTATTGGTGTTTCAAGATTTGTTAAAGACGAGTGATTGTTTGACTCAGCATAAATCATTGTTTTTTCTTTGGAGCCTAATTTTTTTTGAATGACTCCATTTTTGTTTAATCTAAGTGTAGGTTTAAAAACATAAAACTCATCGGGTATTACAGTTCCCTGCACAATATTTTCACCCAAACCCCAAACGCCTGAAAGTAAAATAATATTTTCAAAACCAGACTCTGGCTCTAAAGTAAACCCCACTCCTGAGCATCCTAAATCTGAACGAACCATTTTTTGAACACCCACTGATATGGCAATATCTTTATGCACAAACCCCTGATCTTCCCTATATTTAATAGCCCTATTGGTATACAAAGACGCAAAACAGTTTTTCACTGCATTTAGCAAATTTTCTTCACCTAAAATATTAAGAAACGAATCGTGTTGCCCTGCAAAACTAGCCTCAGGAAGGTCTTCAGCGGTAGCACTGCTTCTAACTGCAACTTCAAAATATTTTCCTTCACATAACGTTTTATATGCATCAGTAATGGCATTTGAAAAAGATGTTGAAAATGTTCCTTTTAAAATTAATTCCCTTGCTTGTTTCCCAATATCATTTAAATTAGAAAAGTCCTTTCTATTTAAATTGCTTAAAATATTATCGAGCGCATGACTTAAATTATTTTCATTTAAAAATGCATTAAACGCTTCCGCCGTAGTTGCAAAACCATTTGGAATTGAAATTCCATCCTGAACAAGCTCATTGTACATCTCACCTAATGATGCGTTTTTACCACCAACAATGGCTACATCTTTTATTCCTATCTCGCTAAATTTTTTTATTAATGCTTTCATATTCAACTACTTTAATAATTGATTTCATTGTAACTTATTATAGGAATAGTACTCACGGATTCCATTCTTTTAACCATATCTCTATGAAATATTTTTTTGATAAAATCTCTTTTCTCACGTTCCAACATTGCTAACAAGTCAGGCTTTACTTCATCTAAATACAATTTGAGAATTGTGAAGGTGTCATCTGAGAATATAAGGTCAAACTCAAGTTTTTCATAAGTCACTTTTTGCTTTAAAAGTTCTTTAAACCATTCCATTTCCTGGTGTCCGTAAGAGTCCTTTTTAGCAGAAATGTGTACAATTTTAATGGTTGCATTAAATATCTCAGCAATTTTAGCAAGCCTAAAAATGGCACTAATATCTTCCTCTTCAAAATCAGTCGCATAAACTATGGTTTCCAATTTATTTAATGCAGCATTAAATGGAATTGCCAATACCGGACAGGGTGCTTTTTCAATCAATTTTTTGGTAACACTACCCATTAGCAATTCTTTAATAGCACTTTTTCCTTGCATACCCGTTACAATTAAAGAAGCAAACAGTTCATCGGCTTTTGAAATAATTCCGTCTACAATATTACTATTCTCAAAGGCTTCAGTTTTCAAGTTAGTTGCTTCAACCTGATTTTTCATATGTGTTTCGCAGAATTCCTTGAGTACATCATTTTTTTGTTTTAAAGTTTCTTTAAAAGGTAACAAATAGGTTTCATTTAAATCGGAACTCAATGTTGATGTATTAAAAACGTGTATCACATATAAATTTGATTTTAATTTTATGCTCAATTCAGTAGCAAATTTTAATGCTGCTATTGCATTTTCAGAATAATCGGTGGCATGTAAAATAGTTTTCATTAGTTTAAAAATTAATATTGCTTAAACTGATGAATTAAAATTAGAAATCTGAACAGCCATAATAAATGATATCTCTCATTTTATGACAATTTATTAATGACTATGGTCATTTTTTTCAGGCAGGCGCTTTTATACTTTTATATGGAAGATTAACATTTTCAAATACCGTTTGATGATGTATTATTTGTGATGAAAGATTTTTTGAATTTTAACTTAATATGAAAAAAGATGAAAGATTTTAGAACCCGATTAAACGGAAATTACATTTTTTATGCCAATTGGAAGGACCTATATGTACTAACAGAATATTGGAAATCGGACTTGTTATTTTATAAAGATGATTTAATGTTTTTAGATCGACTTATTGATAAACATATTTTGTGGATTTCAAAAGAAGAAGATTATGAAAAAGTACGATCCATTGAAAAAAATGTTGCTAAAACAAATGATATATGTGTCCGTTTATTAGAACGTGTTCAAAAACATTTAACACATCTCGGTAATTTAATGATCAATCCTTTTGTTTATGATGAGCAGAAATTTAGAAAGGAACATCAACAACTTGAAGATGATATAACCCAATTTATTAAAACTTATAGAACTAATAAAAAAGAAGTTTTTGAAGTTACAAAACACCTTATTGAAAGTGATGAATTGATAAGAATATTAACAAAAAGCAGTTAATGCATTCATGTTTTTCATTTTTTTTGATCAATAAATAACTACAATTATGAAAAAGTGGAGATGGATTATTTTTGGAGTTTTATGCATTTCTGCAATTGTTTATTTTAAAATGAAACCTTCACTGGAAGCTAAAAATATTGAATATACATATACTGTTTTAACAAAAGGAAACATTGAAGCCATTGTCTCTAGTACGGGTACCTTAGAAGCAATTAATACAGTTGAAGTTGGTACTCAAATTTCAGGAACCATCAAAAAAATATATGTTGATTATAACGATAAAGTTAAAGCCGGGCAATTATTAGCTGAAATGGACCTAAATTTATTGAATACCAATTTAAGCAGTGCTCAGGCTAATTTAGCTGTGAGTGAAGCACAGCTCAATCAGGCCAAAGATGAATTTGAACGTGATAAAAAGTTATACAATTTAGATATTATTGCAGACAAAGAATTTCAAAATTCGAAATACAATTTTGAGCAAGCTGAAAGTGCAAAAAAGGCAGCATTAGCTGCTGTAAAAAACATTCAGGTTACTATTAATTATGCGCATATAACCGCTCCTATAAGTGGTACTGTTACGGAAAGAAGTGTTGAAGAAGGCCAAACCGTAGCAGCATCTTTTGCAACTCCAAAAATGTTTGTTATTGCTGAAGACTTATCTAAAATGCAAATTTTAGCTGATGTTGACGAAAGCGATATTGGTTATATTAAAAATGGCATGAAAGCGCGTTTTACAGTACAAACTTATCCAGAAAAAGTGTTTGTTGGGCAAGTAAGTCAAATTAGAATGCAGCCAATAAAAATAAATAATGTAGTTAATTATCAGGTAGTTATCGATGTTGATAATAGTGAAAAATTTTTACTTCCGGGAATGACTGCAAGCATCTCTTTTATAATTAATGAGGCCAATAATGTAATGCTTATCAATAATTCAGCATTGCGATTTAGGCCAAGTGAGTTCATGCTTGAAGAAATAAAGCCAAAATTATTAAAAGATACTGAAATGTACCTTCCAGATACTGTAAAAATTAGTTTTATGGATGCTATTAACAGCCCAGAGCTTTATATGCCTTCAAATTTTAAGAAGAAATTACCTCCTAAAATTGATGGAATTTTTATGGAAAATGAAAGCGGACAACTTATTTTTAAATTTATTGAAATTGGCATAAGAACTGGCTTGCAGTCTGAAATAAAATCATTTTTAGATAATACTTCCTTAAATGAAGGTGCAGAAGTAATTAATGGTATCAAATCAAAATAATGAGTCATAAAAAAGTAATAGAAACCAAAAAGTTAAGTCGCGTTTTTAAAAATGGCGATATAGAGGTTCATGCATTAAGCAATGTAAGTATTACTATTGAAGAAGGCGAATTTGTGGCTATTATGGGAGCCTCAGGGTCTGGAAAATCTACTTTGTTAAATATTTTAGGTTGTTTAGACAAACCTACTTCAGGTGATTATTATTTGGATGGCATTCATATCAACGATTTAAATAAAAATGAACTTGCTGATATTAGAAACCAAAAAATCGGTTTTATTTTTCAGAGTTACAACCTCCTATCTCGAACTACTGCTATTGAAAATGTTGAATTGCCATTGATTTATAACAGAACAGGAAAATTTTTAAATTCAAAAGAACTTGCTAAAAAGGCCTTGGAACAAGTTGGTTTGGAAAACAGGATCTATCATAAAACAAACGAACTTTCAGGTGGTGAGCAACAGCGAGTAGCCATTGCAAGAGCTTTGGTAAACGATCCGGCATTGATACTATCAGATGAGGCTACAGGAAATTTGGATAGTAAAACAAGTATTGATGTTGCTGATTTATTTGTGAGGCTCAACAATGAAGGAAAAACGATATTAATGATTACTCATGAGCCGGAGATTGCTCAATTTTCAAAGCGTATCATTTATTTAAGAGATGGTTCAGTTTTAACAGATGAGTTGATAAAGAATAGAAGCACCAAAGAAAGTGCATTAAAGGAATTAGAATTATCGGCATAATTACCCAAAAAAATGCGACAGTTATTTAAAACATTCAAAGTAGCCTTTCAGGCAATTAATAAAAATCGCTCGCGAAGTTTACTTACTGTGTTGGGAATTATTATTGGTGTAGGTGCAGTAATTATGACTATTTCGGCAGGTGAAGGTGCCACAATGCAAGTTCAAAAGCAAATTGCAGGTTTAGGAACAAATCTATTAATGATCTATACTAAAACTGAACATAGAGCTGGTGCCCATGTTAGAATGGGAAAACCTATTGATAAAAAAGATTTTGAAATGTTGAAAAATAACTCAGTTTGGATATCTAAACTATCTCCTATGGTTGTAGCTGTTGCACAAGCAATCGGCCCGAACGGGTATAAATCAATTGCAATCTACGGGGTGTCTGATCAGTATTTTGATATTTTGAGTCGAGATTTATTATCAGGTGAATTTTTTAAGGAAGAAGAAGTGAAAACAGCAGGAAAAGTATGTGTAATTGGTAAAACTTTAAAGGACGAATTATTTGCAGATTTAGATCCAATCGGTAGACAAATTAGAATAGATAAAATTCCGTTTACAGTAATAGGTTTACTTAAAGAAGAAGGGAAAGGGGCCATGGGACAAGATCAGGATGATATTATTATGGCACCTTATACTACTATCCAAAACCGATTGCATGGACAAAGAAGAGGATATGATATTCTAATGGCAAGCGCTATAAATGAAGACCATATTTTGGATGCTGAGATTGAAGCCACTGAACTGATTCGAGAATCTCATAAAATTTTAGAAGGAGAGGAAGATGATTTTGAAATTACCACGCAAATTGAATTACAAGAAATTACTGGAAATGTAACAGGTATTTTAACCATCCTTTTGGGTGCAATAGCAAGTATTTCATTGTTGGTTGGTGGTATTGGCATTATGAATATTATGCTTGTTTCGGTAACTGAAAGAACTCGTGAGATTGGAACACGCCTGGCCATTGGTGCCAGAGAAAGTGATATTTTAACACAATTTTTAATTGAAGCCATTGTATTGAGTTTAGCAGGTGGTGTATTAGGAATAATCTTGGGAATTATTGGAAATCAAATAATTTATAAGCTCACCGACTTCTTCATCCCAACTGTTCCATATTCAATTATGATTGGTTTTGGTTTTGCCGCATTGGTAGGTATTGGATTTGGTTATTTTCCTGCTAGAAAGGCTGCAAAATTAAACCCTATTGATGCTTTGAGATATGAGTGAAATAGGTTAATAATTTTTCTAAATATCAACAAAATGGATAATATAGAAAATGAAAATAAGGACATCCGTTTTTTAAAAGACAAAAATCAAACACCTCAACCAAAAGGTTCTAAAATTTACTGGATGTACTTTTTGTTTTTAACATTTATTGTTTTGTACATGTTTTTTGGACAGGCCTTTAATACTAAAGAAATTGGATGGATTGAGTTTGAACAAAATATGTTACTAAATCATGATGTAGAAAAAATTGTAGTAATTAATAAAGAACTTGCGGAAGTTTATATTAAAAAAGAAAAATTAAACGATCCGAAATATCAACATATTTCAAAAAGTAAATTTAGTTCAAGCCCTCATTATGTTATTTCAATAGGTTCTGTAGAAAGTTTTGAAAATAAACTTCATGAGGCTCAAAAAGATTTTTTGCCGACTGAGAAAGTTGACCTGCGGTATATAAATCGTACAAATTGGTGGAGTGTTTTGGTCTGGATTCTTCCTTTTGGGCTCATCATTTTATTTTGGGTGTATATTTTCAAAGGTATTGGGAAAACCGGTATGGGAGGTTCTGTTTTTAATTTTGGGAAATCAACTGCAAAGTTACATGATAAGGACACCAAAAGTACTGTTACATTTAATGATGTTGCAGGTTTAAAGGAGGCGAAAAAAGAGGTAGAAGAAATTGTTGACTTCTTAAAAAATCCATATACCTATACCAAACTTGGTGCAAAAATCCCTAAGGGTATTATGCTTGTAGGACCAACAGGAACTGGCAAAACTTTAATGGCCAAAGCCGTTGCAGGTGAAGCCAATGTGCCATTTTTTTCATTATCAGGTTCAGAATTTGTTGAAATGTTTGTTGGTGTTGGCGCCTCACGTGTACGCGATTTGTTTAAACAAGCAAAAGAAAAAGCACCAAGTATTATTTTTATTGATGAAATAGATGCTGTGGGTCGCTCAAGAAGTAAACTCAACTCATTTCAATCAAACGATGAAAGAGAAAACACCTTAAACCAGCTTTTAACTGAACTTGACGGATTTGGAACAAATACTGGTGTGATTGTTTTAGCAGCTACAAACAGAGCTGATATTTTAGATAAAGCCTTATTGCGTCCCGGAAGATTTGACAGGCATATTTATTTAGAATTACCAAACAAACAAGAGCGTCTCGAAATATTTGAAGTGCATTTAAAACCATTAAAAAAATCAAAAGATGTTGACGTACAATTATTGGCCTCGTTAAGTCCAGGGTTTTCAGGAGCCGATATTGCCAATATTTGCAACGAAGCAGCTTTAATTGCCGCCCGTAAGAAAAAAAAGGAAGTTACTCAGGAAGATTTTATGGAAGCACGTGATCGTGTAGTTGGCGGATTAGAAAGGAAAAGCAAAATAATTTCAGCCAAAGAAAAACAAATAGTAGCATATCATGAATCGGGTCATGCGGTTGCTAGCTGGTACTTAAAAAATGTAGATTCACTTGTTAAGGTTTCAATTATTCCAAGAGGAAAATCACTAGGAGCCGCATGGTATTTACCTGAAGAACATCAAATTATTACAAAATCTCAGTTTATAGATCAGTTGTGTGCTTCATTGGGCGGAAGGGCTGCAGAAGAAATAGTTTTTAATGAAGTTTCATCAGGCGCTCTAGACGATTTGGAAAAAGTAACCAAACAAGCCTATACTATGGTAGCGTATTATGGCTTGGATGAAGAAATTGGCCCAATAAGTTTCTACGATTCTACAGGCGAAAATGAACGTTTTTTAGGAAAACCATATAGTGAAAAAATGGCAGAACTTATTGATAATGAAGTACAAGATTTAATTGTTTCAAGTTATGAAAGAGTAAAAAAATTATTAACAGATCATCAAAATGAGCTTGAAAACCTTGCTAAAATGTTATTAAAAAAAGAGGTGGTTTATTTAGAAGATCTTGAACAAATATTAGGAAAACGAATCAAAGAGATTCCCGAAAACGCAAAAGATTAAATAACTTTAAAATTTATGTATTATGAAAAACGAGATTATTTTTAATTCAGATTTACATTTTGAACACAAACTATGGAGACGTGAACTTTTCTTTTGGGAAGATGAAATAAAATCATTTAAAAACAGGTTAGAAGAACTTGTAAAACGTTGGTCCGATAAAGAAATGCTTGCGCAACTGGAACATTTTCAAAATAGATTTATATTACACGAAGATGTAATAAATAAATATCAAGATCATATCAATGTGCACGAAACAATTATTGCAAATTCAACTAAAATAGGGAAAGATATGCTTGATATTAGTTTGGTAAAAAAACATGTTGAATTTAGAAATAAAATGGAAGTTCAAAGGCATATTTATGGAGATTTAAAAAATGAATTTTTCAAATTTCTTACAAAATATATGTAATAAAATTTGTTGTTTTATTTCAATTTTATTTTAATAATTACCCATTTATGGTTAAATATCATTTATTAAATCGATAAACATCATAAATATCATTTAAATTATTGATAATGGTCATTTGAACATTTATAAAATATTGTTCATTTTGTATTAGGCAAATACTCAATAAAATAAATGATATGAAAAGTTTATTTCTTACAATTGGTTTTTTTTTATTCATTACAGGGTATTGTCAGACCATTGGAGAACTTTATGAAAAATCTAAAGAAGCCGTGGTGCTCATTAAAACTTCTGAATCTGAAGTTGTTGGGCAAGGTTTTCAACAATTATTATTAAATGTAAAAGGTCTTGGCTCTGGGTTTGTTGTTTCAAAAGATGGCGACATAATAACTGCTTCACACGTGGTTCAAACTGCTGAAAAAATTATTGTAAAATTTTCAGATGGTGAAGAAGTTTTTGCAAAAGTAATGCATTCCTACCCTCCTGCCGATGTTGCATTGATTAAGTTGCTTTCAAAAAAAAGCACACCTTTAACAGTTGTAAAATTAACCAATTCTGATCTAGCCAAAATTGGAGACCAGATTTTCATAATTGGCGCTCCGTTTGGATTAGGTCATTCGCTATCAGTAGGTTATATCAGTGGGAAATATTCAAGAAAAATAGAAGGTGGTTTTATCGATTCAGAATTTATACAAACTGATGCCGCAATAAATGAAGGCAGTTCAGGTGCGCCAATGTTTGATTCAAAAGGTGAAGTAATTGGAATTGCCAGTTTTATTTTAAGTAACTCAAAAGGTTTTCAAGGCTTGGGTTTTGCAACCACATCAAATGTTGCACAAAAATTACTATTTGAAGAACAGTCGGTTTGGACTGGTTTAGATGCACATTTTATAACAGGTACTTTGGCAGGAATCTTAAATATACCTCAGGAAAGCGGTATTTTAATTCAAAAAGTAGCAGCATTTTCATTAGGAGATTTTATGGGTTTAAAAGGTGGCACCTATAGAATTACAGTTGAAGGACAAGATTTTTTGGTTGGGGGTGATATTTTACTTTCCGTTGATTCCATAAAACTTATTAAAGAAGAAAATTTGCACTTAGCTTGGAGGTTTATTCAAAATTTAAAACCTGGAGAAAGTTTGAAGTTTACGATTTTAAGAAGAGGTGTGATTATAGAAATGGTTCAGACAATTCCAAATTCGTATTTAAATTGAATTGTTTTTATAAAAATTTGATCCATTGGTTTTGATAGCTTGCTATTAGGTGCTTGGTTAAATATAGAATTGCTAAAATTCAAAAATTAATATTTTAACATGAAAACAGGTCTAGTACTTTCAGGAGGTGGCGTTAGGGGTATTGCACATATTGGTGTTATAAAAGCACTGGAAGAAAACAATATACATCCGTCGCACATAGCAGGAACAAGTTCTGGAGCCATTGTTGGAGCGTTATATGCAAATGGCTGTAGTTGGCAAGAAATGTTGGAATTTTTCAAAAAAATTGAAATTTTCACTTTGAATAAATATGCAATTAACAAACCTGGATTTATTGATACTGAAAAATTTTATAGCAATTTTAAACCCTACGTTCCAATTGATGATTTTAAAAGTTTGAACAAAACCTTATTTGTTACAGCTACTAATTTATTAAACGGCACTTTAAAAGTATTTAGCAAAGGAGAACTAATTATGCCAGTTCTGGCCTCAGCAGCTTTTCCAGGTGTATTTACACCTGTAAAAATTGGGAATTCATATTATATAGATGGTGGAACATTGAACAATTTTCCAACAGATCTTATTTCAATGTATTGTGATCAATTAATTGGTGTTAATGTTAATGGTTTTGAAAATGCAAAAAATAGTGAGTTAAAAAATTCTTATGCCATTTTAGAGCGCGCCTTGAAAATAAAAAGTGCTCAGGAGTCTGCAATAAAATTTAAAACCTGTGATTTATTAATTGCTCCAAAAGGCTTAAGTAATTATAACACCTTTTATTTTAAACATATCAATGAAATTTTCAAGTTGGGTTATTTTGAAACTTTAAAAGTTTTACGAAGTGATAAAGGCATCCAATTTTTAAATAAAAACAATACAGTTTCACAAAAAATATTGAGTTAAAAATATATTTTTTGTGAATTTTTAAATAAATCATTTGAATAATGATAACAGTAAAAAAGCACGGTGTAATATTAGAAAAAACAACTAGCTGTTTTGAAAATGAAGGTGTTTTTAATCCTGGAGTATATCAGGATAAAAATACGGTACATTTATTTTATCGTGCTGTTAGAAAAGGTAATTTTTCGTGTATTGGATATTGTAGGTTAGAAGGACCCTTAAAAGTTGTTGAAAGGCTAAATACTCCTGTAATAGTTCCCGAAACTAGTGAAGAGTTTCAAGGAGTTGAAAATCCTCGTATTACAAAAATTGAAGACACGTTTTATTTAACTTATACAGCATACGATGGTGTCAATGTTTTTGGGTCATATGCTACTTCAAAGGATTTAAAAAGTTTTCAGAAAAAAGGAATCATAACGCCAAAATTTACTTTTGAAGAATATGCCGCACTGATAAAACAAAATTATGAACGTATTAGAAAATCACATTATGCCTTTTATGAACTTTTTGAACGTTACAGACTTTCAGATCTATTAAAAGGGAAAATTTATGTTTGGGACAAAAACTTGGTGTTTTTTTCAAAAAAAATTAATGGAAAACTGGCATTACTTCATAGATTGCATCCTTCAATACAATTGTTGTGTTTTGACAATAAGGAAGAATTGACTCATAGTTTTTGGGAAAATTATATTTCAAATTTAGGAAATCACATTGTATTACTTCCTAAATTCAAACACGAAAACAGTCATATAGGTGCTGGCTGCCCTCCTATTGAAACAGAAAAGGGCTGGTTAATCATTTATCATTCAGCACAAAATACACCTAATGGATTAATTTATCACGCTTGTGTAGCTTTATTAGATTTAAACAATCCGTTAAAAGTAATTGGAAGATTGAATTACCCATTATTTTCACCAACTGAAACCTATGAAGTTAATGGCTATGTAAACAATGTGGTTTTTCCCACTGGTACAGCCATTTTTAACAACGAACTATATATTTATTATGGAGCTGCTGACAGCCGAGTGGCAGTTGCTTCAGTAAATTTTAATAGCTTATTAGATGAACTTTTAAATAATAAGAAATGAAAAATCAACTGCAAAAAACTAAAATAGCCTTTGTAGCCACGTTTCCGCCAACGCAATGTGGTATTGCAACTTTCACAAAAGATCTTATAACTGCAATCAACAATTCTTTTGATCAAACACTAAATTGTGTTGTTTGCGATATAACAAATAATCCAAAAAATGCAGAAGAAATTTTATTTGTATTAAACCCAACAATTAAGGAGGACTATACAAATGCTGCAAATGAAATTAACGAAGATAATGCTATTAAAATGGTTCATATTCAACAATTGTTTCAAATGCCCCTTTTGTATAAACCCTAAATTTAGAATTGTGTTGATTAACTGTAGTCATCATTTTCCTTTCAGTATCAAAAGACATCTCCATTTTTTCAGGATATTTTTTTTGAATAGCCATTGGACTAAAACCCATATATTTAGCAAAATTAATTAGCGAAAAATCAATTGAATCGCCGTGTTTCTGCTTATTGGCTAGTATAATATCATTACATAAAACACTTGCCATAATAAGACTTTCAAATTCATTTAAACTTTTAATTTCAGACAAAAAGTTGTTATTTTTTTTATAAATATTTTCAAAATAATTACTCTCAAATACCACGGTATGGACCTTCATTTTGTCTTCCGTAAGTGTTCCTGTTTTGTCAGTACAAATAATATTGGTAGCACCCAAAGTTTGCACGGCTTCCAGTTTTTTAATAATAACCTGTTTCTTCGACAATCGAAGCATTCCTTGCGCCAATGCTATGGTAGCTACAATTGGTAACCCTTCAGGTATTGATGCTACCGCTAATGCAATTCCAGTTTGGAGCATTAAAATAAAATCAATGCCTCTAAAATAACCTGTTACAATAATAAGCGCTGATAAAAAAAGTGTTAAATAAATAAGATGTTTGCTTAGATTGTTTAATTTTTTTTCGAGCGGCGTTTTGTCTTTTTTTGAAGAGATTCCCAATTGTTGAATTTTTCCTAATTCAGTATATTTCCCAGTCGCAACTACAATTGCTTTTCCCATTCCTTTGGTTACCAAAGTTCCTTTAAATACCATATTTTTAAGTTCAGAAACGGGCGTGTTTTTAGGCACAACAGCAGTATTTTTTTCAATAGGAGCGCTTTCTCCTGTTAAAAAGGATTCTTTTACCATTAAGTTTTCAGAATATATCAATCGAGCGTCTGCTGAAACAACATCACCTGCTTCTAAAATAATTACATCACCCGGAACTAACAAAAAAGATTTTAAACGAACTATTACTCCATTTCTTAAAACACTTGTAACCGACTGTCCCATTTTTCGAAGGGTTTCCAAAGATCTCAAAGCCTGTAATTCCATAAAAAAACCGATAGCAACAGTTAGTATAATTACAATAAATATGGCAACTCCCTCAAACCAATCTCTAAAAATAAAAGCTAAAAATGCTGCAATTAGCAATATGTAAATAATAGGATTAAATAATTGTTCAATAAGAATTTTAAATGTGTTTTTTGATTTTTCTTTTGGAAGTTCGTTTTTTCCAAAATTTTCAATACGCGTTTTTATTTCATTTGTTGACAAGCCTGAATTTAAATTACAGTGTAACTGTTCAACTACTTTGTGAGCAGTTAAAGTATGTGAATTTTGAATAATTTCAGGACGTAATTCATTCATTGAAATACGATTAACTGGTTCTTATTTTGAATGATTTAAGTTAATGACAAGCAACTGTTATAAAAATGATTTTAGTCAGGATAGGCTTAGATTAATGTTTGGTAAGATATTTTTTTTGATAGAAAACAGGCAGCTTAAAAAATAAAAATATCATATTACTTCACTAATTTATTATAAACAGAAATATTTATGTGTAATATAAAATAGGAAAATAACACACAATTGAGGCATATCATTTTATGTGATATTACTTGTCGCTAATTTTACCATAATTAATAAATGTATTGTTTAATTTAAATCTTTTTTATTATGAAAAGTGATAGTGAAATTAAAGAGGATGTCCTTGATGAATTAATGTGGCAACCTAATATTGATGAAACTCAAATTGGTGTTATTGTTGAAAAAGGAGTGGTAACACTTACTGGTTTTGTTGATACCTATGCAAAAAAAACTGCTGCTATTGAAGCTGTTAAAAATGTAAAAGGTGTAAAAGCTGTAGCTAATGACATTGAGGTAAAATATGGCTCCGATTACAAAAAAACAGATAAAGAAATTGCAAAAGCAGTAGTTAATGCATTGTCTTGGAATTCTTCAGTTCCAGATGATAAATTATCAATTGAGGTACGTGATGGCTGGGTTTATCTTTCTGGAAAACTTGAATGGCATTACCAAAAAGACGCTGCAAGAAAAGCAGTCGAAAACTTACTTGGTGTAAAAGGTGTAATCAATAATATTACCTTAAAACAAGCTATTGTTCCTTCTGAAATTAAGGAAAAAATAACCAAAGCTTTTGAACGTTTAGCTGATTTAGATGCTAAAAATATTAAAGTTGAGGTAGATGGCCATAAGGTAAAACTAAAAGGAAAAGTACATTCTTATGCTGAAAAAGATGAAGCAAGAAAAACAGCCTATTATGCGCCTGGTGTTTATGAAGTAGAAAATGAAATTGAAGTAGCTTATTGAGAACATTAAGCTTTTTAACTTCTTTTATTAAGGCTATCTAAGTGTTTAGACAGCCTTAATTTTTTACAAATAATTTCTCAAATTATTCATTTAAATAATCGATGTAATTAACTAATAAACAATATATTATGATTATTATATCCTGGAATGTGAATGGTTTAAATGCAGTTGTAAAAAAAGGTTTCTTTGAATCAATAGAATTAATAAAACCTGATATTCTTTGTTTACAGGAAACCAAAGCATCTGTAATTAAAACAAAACAAATATTAAATAAATTAAATCCGTATCATTTATTTTGTAATTCCGCTGAAAAAAAAGGATATGCTGGCACTGCCCTACTCAGTAAAATAAATCCAATTTCAACTACCTATAACTTTCATAATAATGACCAAAATACTTCTGGTAGATTGATTTGTGCTGAATTTGAAAACTTTTTTTTAATAAATGTATATGTGCCAAATTCAGGGAATTTATTAAAAAACCTTAATGATAGAAAAATATGGGAGACACATTTTTTTAATTACATAAAACAGTTAAAATCAATTAAACCTGTAATCATTTGCGGTGATTTAAACGTTGCGCACCAATCAATTGATTTAAAAAATGACAAAGCCAATTACAACAAAACAGCGGGCTACACACAAATAGAAATTGATGGGATGACTAAATTATTAAATTTAGGTTTTATTGACGCTTTTAGATATTTATATCCCAATAAAATTGCCTATTCATATTGGAGTTATCGTTTTAATGCTAGATTACGAAATATTGGATGGCGCATAGATTATGTTTTGGTTGATACAACTTTAGTCAAAAAAGTAATAAATGCAACCATCTATTCAAATATAAAAGGTTCAGATCATTGCCCTGTTGGTATTGAATTAAATTTAGATTAAAAAAATATCGGAGACTTTTATGTCTCCGATATCATAATTTAAATTGTTGAAACTTAAAAACCCTTAAGATATTTCAATTACTTTAGGTTTTGCTTTTTTAGCTTCTTCTTTTTTAGCCAAACTGAATTTTAAAATACCATTGTCATATTTAGCTTTAATTTTTTCATCAGCAATAGTGTCAGGTAATTGTAAAGATCTTTCAAAAGAACTGTAGCTGAACTCTTTTCGAGTATAATCTTCCTCTTTTTCTTCTTTAGACAATTCTTTTTTTGCTGAAATATTCAAACAGCCATTATCAATGGTAACTTCAAAATCCTTTTTGTTATATCCAGGAGCAGCTAATTCAATCTCGAATTCATCTTTTTTCTCCTTGATATTCAACGCTGGCTCATTCATTCTTTTTAACCAAAATCTATCATTAAATAGATTATTTGTGTTAAAATCTAAAAAATCTGGTGTTAACAAATTTTCAAACGGACTTTTTCTAAATTTTACTAGTGACATAATTTTGTGGTTTTAAATTAAACATTCTAATTATTTACTCAAATTTATTTTTAATACTAATTCTAGGAAATGATTTCCCTCACTTTGAGGTAATTAATTGTGTTTTTCTTTAAATTAATATAAAATAAAAACAGGAAGCGGTAGCTTCCTGTTTTCTGAAGTGTTAAAACCTAAATCACTAACTAATTTCTTATGTCATTTGCGATAAATAAAACTAAAATTGGTTAGAAACTGTTTTACTAAAACACTTCAACACTCCTGTTTTTTTCTTTTTCATTTTATTTGTAAAAATAGAAACAGGAAGTTTAAACTTCCTGTTTCCTTCTGAAAAGACTTTGGTAATTTAATGATATTGAAATAATCTTTCAAGAGATTTTTATCGCTAAAAATAGACATGATAAATTAAAACTTCCATCAAAAAACAGCTAAATCCTTTCAGTATGTTTGAATCAGTGTAATTTAGTTGATAATCAAATTCAAAGAGCTTTTTTTTATAATTCAAATTTACAAGTGAATTCCATATTATTTTATGATGAGCATCAGTTTGATATATGATTGTTATCATCTTTAAAAAAGTTGAAATAAATTTGAATTATTATTTATTGTTTTCTTTTAATTCTTGAAGAAGGTCTTCGAAATTTACTGTTGCAAATGATGAAGTATGATCTGACATTGCATATGGTATGCAAAGTTTATTGTTATGAATTATTGAGCCACAGGAATATATTACATTTGGTACGTAACCTTCTCTTTCCTGTTCATTTGGAATTATTAATGGCATTTTTAATCTTCCAATTTCTTTTTCAGGGTTGTTAAGGTCATACAGACAGGCGCCAATTACGTATTCCCTCATTTGTCCAACCGCATGGGTTAAAACAAGCCATCCATCTTTAGTTTCAATAGGAGACCCACAGTTTCCAACCTGAACAAATTCCCAAGGATACTTGGGCTCTTGAAGTAATTTTGCATCATTCCACCTATTTAAATTGTCAGAAAATGAGATGTAGTTATTAATGCCATCTATTCTACAAAGCATTGCGTATTGTCCGTTTATTTTCCTTGGAAATAAGGCCATTCCTTTATTTCTGGCAGCATGCCCATTTATAGGTGAAATTTTAAAATGGTAAAAATTTTTAGTTGTAATTAATTTAGGCAAAATGGTAATTCCATCATATGCAGTATAGGTTGCATAATATGTTACTTCACCGCTATCATCCATAAATTTAACAAATCGAGCATCTTCAATTCCATTTTTTTCATTGTCAGAAATTGGAAAAATAACTCGTTCTGAAATATCTGTGTCTAATGAAAACATAATTTCATAATGAGAAGAAGCTAACCACATAATTTCATTGTATAGAATTTCTCTTGATAATGATGAGTCAAATTGCTTT
Source organism: uncultured Flavobacteriaceae bacterium (assembly GCA_963712085.1). Taxonomy (GTDB): domain Bacteria; phylum Bacteroidota; class Bacteroidia; order Flavobacteriales; family Flavobacteriaceae; genus Lutibacter. Next base: position 93,686 of record CAVQGP010000006.1, read on the forward strand.
TTAGTTTCTTTAACGGCCCTTTCAAGTTCACCATACGTAAAATTCTCAGGTAGTTTAGAAAATATCAAAGCTGTTATTTCCTTATCATCAGTATGCAATTCACAAAGGCTTGTTTCGAATGTATTCTTGTTATAAGAATGTCTTTGAATTTTTTTTGCTTCACACAACTTATTACCCGCTTCTTCAACTTGTAAATTGCCTTTTTCATTAAGCATTCCGCTTCTAAATACTATAGAAGAAATATGACCTTCTCCAGTGGCTCTAAAACTAAAAATAACTCTTTTCTCCCCTTTTAAAACTTCACTTTGGTCAGGATCTTCAACAATTGAAGGATTGAAAAAAGCTGCAGATTCAATAGCATATTCTTTTGTAAAATAAGAACCAATAAGCGTTTTCATTACAATACCAATATCATTGGGATTGATACCCATTTTATGAAATAAATGAGACAGTCTGTCAAAATTTTGCTCAAATATTTCTGAAATATTTCTATGTCTTTTAGAATAACCTCTAAGCACTTTGACTAATTCTTGTTTAGCAGTTTGCTTTGACAATCGAAGGATTTTTAGAATAATTTCTTCACTCCTTTCATCACCAGAATAATTAAAGCGAGCAATAACACGGCTAGAATCTGGACTAAAAAGAATGTCTTTCCTGTTGACTTTAATTTGCATCAGCCGAAAATATTAAATAATTACTTACAAATTTAATTTTTTGATTTTCTTGATAAAATGATATTCGTCATTGTGGTTTGCAGTATTTATTTTGAAATTTAATATTATACTAAATCAAATTATCATGGAAAATAAACAAGACATTCAATTTATTGATAAAGTTATTGGAGCGCTTAGAAAAACAGCCGTTAATTTAGAAGAATTACAAGTAAAAACTGCCTTAGGAAAAGCAGAAGCTCAAGAAAAGTACGAAGAAGTTAAAAAAAAATTTAATTTATTTATTCACGATAGTGAGTTTAAAATTAAAGGAATTAAACAAAATATTGAGGAGCTTAAATCCAAATTTGACGAGTTACGTGTTCAATTGGCCTTAGGAAAAGCAGAAACCAAAGAAATTTTTAAAAAACAGAAAAAAGAATTGCTTTTAACACTTCATGAAATTGAAGTAAAAATTAAAAGCAATGAAACTTTAAATCGCATGTATGCATTGACGCTTATTGAAATTGAAAAATTTAAAATTCAGCTTGAAATATTAGAGCAAAAATACAATCGTGATAAAAAGGAAACTAAAAGTTCCTTTGAAAAAGCAAAACAAGAATTTAATTCTTTTATAGAAAACCTTAAAGTAAAGTATGGAACAAAAAAAGAAGAAACCAAACTTGAACATTTCCAAAATGAAATTTCTGAAGCTTTTGTTCATTTCAAAAAAGCATTTTCAAAGTAATAATAATATTTTTTATAAAAATTTAAAAGGTACAATTTAACATTGTACCTTTTTTTTGAAAATTATTGGCATTATTAATCGTAATCTCCTTTTCTAATATTAGAAACCATTTTAAGTCCAAAAAGTATTGCTAATACAAAACTAACAATACCAATTACTGAAATACTATTCCATAATGGTTGCACTTCAAAAACAATAAAAAGTGCAGCGCTTATAATCATTGCAACCATAATAACTGCAGTAACAAGCTGTTTTGTAATGCGTTGCAAAGTGTGAACTAACGGGTCGATACCTTTGTGTGTTAAATCTACATTTATTTTTCCTGAATTTATTTTTCTAATGGCATTTTTTAAATCATTTGGAAAATCTTCAATATAATCGGTTATTTCAAATACAGCATTCATCATCTTTTTGCCCATAATTACAGGATTGAATTTTTTTGTAGCACTTTTCCTTAAATAAGGTCGAACAATTTCAAATTGTTCAAAATCAGGATCTAACTTATCAATAACACCTTCAATCGTTACAAGTGATCTGGCAAATAGGAAGAAATAGGTTGGCACTTTTAATCCATGTCCCATTATAATATCTTTGAGTTCAATTAAAATGGTACTCATTTCATTTTGATGCACATCTCTAACATAATATTTTTCAACAAATTCGTTAATATCAAATTCTAAATCTCTCATATTTGCAATTACAACTTTATTTGATAGTTTTAGAAGTGCTTTAATAATTTCCCTAACATTTCTTTATGAAATGGAAATAAATAATTTTCCAAATATGTTAATGTCTCTTGGTAACATACTTCCCATCATTCCAAAATCTAAATATGCAATATGCCCATTTGAAAGTACCAATAAGTTTCCTGGATGTGGATCGGCATGAAAAAATCCATATTCAAAAATTTGTTTAAAATAACTAATAGCCAATCTTCTGGCTATCAATTTGGTATCAAATTCTTTTTCGTTTAATTCATCTATTTTATTAATTTTAATTCCAGAAATAAATTCTAATGCCAAAACTTTTGCTGTAGTAAATTCTTTGTAAACTCTTGGGGCATCGGCAAACTGATCTAATGTATCATCATTTCTAATATTATTATAAAATCGTTGTACATTTATGGATTCATTTATAAAATCAAGTTCTTTTAATATAGAATCTTCAAAATTTCTAACAAGTCCAACCGGATCAAAACTTTTTATAGAAGGAATTCTTTTTTCTAAAACATCGGCAATTTTATACATTACTTTTATATCCTCTACAATGACATCATAAATGCCCGAACGTTGAATTTTTAAGGCAATCCGTTTCCCTGAATGTAAGGTTACTTTATGCACTTGAGCCATTGAAGCTGAAGCAAATGGTTCTGAATCAAACCAGGCAAATAAATTTTCAACTGAATCTTTTAATTCTGTTTCTACAACTTTTCTTGCTTCTTTTTCAGACATTGGAGGAACATTCTCCTGAAGTTTTTCAAGTTCTAATGATAATTCTAATGGTATTAAATCTGGTCGATTGCTTAAAATTTGTCCAAATTTCACAAAAGTTGGCCCAAGCTCTTCACAAACCAATCTCATTTTAGCCCATTTGGTATACAGCAATGCACGCTTCCTTGATGCTGAAGGAATTAATTTTTGTAGAAAGGTAAATTGCTTTCTTTCATCCAGATAATAAACCAAATCTTCAAAGCCATATTTTAATAGAACTCTTAAAATTTGATTGTATCTGGATATAGATTTTAAATTTTTTCTAATGCCAGTTAAAATTCCCATTTTAAATTGCTTCTAATTTATTTAAACGTGCTTCAAGCAGTGCAATGGCCATATCAGCCTTTTCAATTTTTTCATTTAGCGCCTTAATTTCATCTAAATGTGCAATATTTATTTTTTTATAAAACTTAACTACATGCTCTTCAATTTTTTCGTTCAATTCTTCTTTAAGCTCATGAATTTTGAGAATTAGTTTATCAATAAATTCCAGTTCATTGCCATTTTCATCCAATTTAGAGTCTGAAATAATTTTATTTATTTCATCCTTTCCTTTTTCAGAAAGCGTGCTTATTTTTTCTAAAATCTGCGTGTCTTTTACTAAAATGTATAAGCTAGAACTTAAGGTAAGCAGTTCTAATATTGTTTTGGTTTTCATAACGAATAAATTTTAGATGCTACTATTAAATTTATTGACAAAATGTGTATTGTAAAATGATATTAATCATTTTGAGGGTTAAATTGATATGTTAAATTTAATATGAAATAGTAACCGTTAAATAATAAAGTCATGAAATCAAACTCAATTACAACAATTATGACAAAAGATGTTGTTTGTGTTACATCTGAACAAAGTATTTTAGACGTAAAACATATTTATGAAAAAAAAGATTTTCACCATCACATCCCAGTAACTGAAAATGGAAAATTGGTTGGAATGGTAAGTTTAATAGACTTTATGTATCATATTGAGGGTGCTGGAATTGATGATAATGATAAAGTTTATAGTGAACTAAAAGTTAAAAATATAATGACAAGAAACCCTTTTTATTTAACTACAAGCGCTAATATTGAAGATGCTGCAAAAGAACTGGTAAAAGGTTATTATCATGCCATTCCAATTGTTGAAGACGATAAAATAAAAGGAATTGTCTCAACAGCCGACATCATTCAATATTTTTTACAAAATGAAACGTAAATGGGATTGTTAAATAAATGGCTAAAAAATTTAAAATGAGTTTTTTGTATTTAATGAATTCGCAATCAATTACCGGCAAATGGTGTTCCGAAAATTCCAACAGCTAATTCTGCCCATACAATAAAAAAGGTTACAATTAGGCCAATACAAATTGCAATTCTATGGGTTCTTTTGGTCACTTTTCTCAAAACAAATTCAAACAAAAGTCCTGTTATTAGTAATAGTGCACCCATTTTAACAAAGTCAAAACCTGACCAAGAAACTTCATTTGTAAATTGCATGGCAATCAACGGAATTAGGAGTAAAACAGCTATTATTACTAAAATTATTATAAGTCTTTTATTTTTCATAAACGTAGTGGTCTTCTTTTTTAATGATCTTTACAATTGCAAAATATAATTCTTCCTGATTTTGTTTAGTATCACTCATTTTATTTATAACTAAATTAATTAAAATATTTGAATTGTTTTTAGAATTTATTTCAATTAAGAATACTTTTTTAATTGAATTTAAAGAATACATTTTATCAAAACTTTCTTGAACTTTTTATAAATATTTAACTTATTTTATAAGGATTTATTACTATAATTGCATATGTTAAAAAAAATATTATTTATTGCTTTTTTAAGCATTTGTTTGAAAGGATTTTCACAAGAACCAAGGGTTGCAGACACTCTTAAAAATACTTTTATAGCACCTGTTTTATTAAAAGGACAGGTTATTGATAATTTAAATAAAGAGCCTTTAAAAGGTGCCCATTTATTTAATTTAAATTCTGTAATTGGAAGTGTTGCAGATGGAGATGGTAATTTCAGTATCTCAACTAAAGTAAATGATACGCTCTATATTTCGTACGTTGGATACCAGTCTATTAAATTAAGAATTACAAACGATTTATTAAAAGGAAATGAACTTGTAATTGAATTGCACGAAAAAACAGAACAGTTTAATGAAATTGTTGTGAAATCTCATAAACTAATTGGTGTTTTAGAAATTGATGCGAAAAATGTTCCTGTTGATAAATATTCTCGTATTCATATCAATGGTGTTTCACAAACGTATGAAGTAGGTTCAGTTTCAAGAAGAGGCTATAATTCATCGGTTGATGCCATGTTTCAACCCATAAATTTAATGTATGATAAATTTGGTAAAGATCCGAGGCAATTAAAAAAGATTAAAAAACTACGTGATGATGATGAATTGCGCCAAATGTTAGAATCTAAATTTAACAGGGAGTTGATGATGGAGTATTTAGATATTGACGCTCAGGAATTGAACGATTTATTAAATGAATGTAATTATTCAGACTATTTTATAAAACAAGCCAGTGATTTACAATTAATTGAAGCTGTTTTGCTCTGTTATGAAAACTACAAAGCAATTAAAAAAGGAAGCACTGTTAAAGACAATACCGAAAGTAATGGCAGCAAGCAATAAAAAAAGACTGTCCAAAAAATGTTGAACAGCCCTTTTTTAAGAATTATATAGTTGCTAATCTTTTAACTGATTATCACTAAAATAAGCACTTTCACTGGTTATCATTCCTTCATCATTGAAATCGTGAAGATACATTACTGGAATGATTAATTCTTTTTTATCTGATTTTCGGGTCAATCGAACATTCCACCAAGATTGAACAACCTTTGCATTTCGTAATTCATAATTTAAATAATCTGGATAACCCCTTACATCAATACTTGTAATATCGTATTTCTCTAAAAACTTTTTATCGCTGGCTTTTGCTTCATCTAAAGTTTGAGATTCTCCAAGAGGCATATTAATATTACTGAATCTAGCATTTTCATCATAAAAGCTATAGGCGGTTTCTAAATCATTATTTTCAAATGCATGCACCATTCTTCTTACTTTGTTAATATATTCATGGTGGTTATAGATGGTTCCATTTTTTCTGTCGTCATAACTTTGTCCAATTTCATCATAGGTTGAGTCATCAGTATAATTAATCATGGTAACAATTTTGTTGTCTTTGTTTACAACAAACAATCTATGGAACGGCATGTCTATTTTAACACCTGTTTTATTATGAACCCCTTTTACATGCTCCCAGGTTTGAACCCAAACTACATCATTATTATCACCATCACTATACTCTAGTGCATCTGGGTAAGCACCTTTTGCTCGTTCAATACTTAAATAACTTATATTTTCTTTCCAAAATTTCACCTGGTTTAAATAATTTTCTTTGGTTCCACCTTTGGCATCCTTATTTGTATTTGATCCATTGAAAGATTTAAAATCATCTGCCAAAAATCCAGCTACTTTGGTTTCATCTCCTGCTACAAATGCTTTTAGCATATTTTCTACAACATCAATTGCTGGGTGTTCAACATAAATTGTTCCATTTTTTTTCTTTTGAGAGTAAGCAAAAACTGTAATAAACATAATTGCTATTAGTACTATTTTTTTCATTTTAATAAATTTTAGTTAGTAATATTTTAATAAGTTATTTGAATTTATAAATCAGTGATATTGAATATTCATTTAAAAAAATACATACTGAAATAAATAATCAATATTATAAAATGATTATTTCAGGTGCTGTTTTGAAATATATCCTTATGATTTGAAATAATTGTAGTATCCAAAAATTTAACTTTTCATAAAAGTATTTAAAAAGAAAATTTATATAAACTACATAAACATGTAGTTTGTATTTGGGTAAAGAGAAGTTATTTGAATAAAAAAACCAGAGAATATTTCTCTGGTTTTATAAGAATTATAGTTTAAAATTAATTAAACTGTTTATTTTAGTTGTTTCCTAAAATTAATGGTAATCCATCTTTTGAACTTCCTACTACAATAACTTTACTGTTTGGAGATTTTGCCAACTCTAATGTTGCCTCAATACCCTTGTCTTGAAGAATTTTATCAGTTAATGACGCACTTAAAATTTTATTTGCATCAGCTTTACCTTTAGCTTCAATAATCTGTTTTTGAGCTTCTTTTTGAGCAGTTACCAATCTAAACTCATATTCTAAAGATTCCTGTTCTTGTTTTAATTTACGCTCAATTGCATCTTTAATTGTTGCAGGTAAAGTAACATCACGCACCAATACCTCATTTAACTGAACATATTGAATATCAAGAATTTTTTTAGTCTCTTCAAAAATTTCACTTTGAATAACATCTCTTTTACTTGCATATAATTGTTCAGGTGTGTAGCGTCCAACAACACTTCTTGCTGCAGACCTAAGTGCTGGTTTAATTACACGTTCTAGATAATTTTCACCTTTTTCTTGATGTAACCTTCCTAAATTTTCATATTGTGGCACATACCAAGCAGATACTTCTAAAATAATATCCAATCCGTTCGATGAAAGTACTTTCATTTTTTCAAATAATTCTTGCTGACGTACCTCATATACTACAACATTGTTCCAAGGTGCAACAACATGAAAACCTTCACCCAATGCTGGTTGGTCCACTACCACCCCACCATCAAAACGTTTCCATAGAACACCGGCTTCACCCGCATCAATGTTAACTGTTGATTTCGATAAAAATATAATTGCTATTATTCCAGCTAAAATTAATGGAACTATTGTTTTTGGAAACTGTAATTGTCCGTTATTACTCATTTTTATTTAATTTTTAAATTTTACCAAAAATACGAAACAGAATTCATAATATACCCTTTTTAATAAATTTAATGATTTTATTCACTGTCTTCATCCTCCATTGGTATGAATGCGCCTTTAGTTAAAATTTCTTTATCTTTTAAATTTAAAGTGTCGTCAATAATTTCAATCCAATTTTCCTCTTTTAAGCCTATTTTAATGTACGTTTTTTCAAAAATAAATTGATGCTCATTTTTATCCTTCAATACTAAAATAAAAAAATCACCATCTTCTTCAAGCACTGCATTTGATGGTAACGCAAATTTTTCAACAGTATCAGTAATAATTTCTGCTTCAACAAACATACCTACTAAAAACGATTCATTTTCTTCATTCAAATGCCCGTGTACTTTTACAGTTCTATTGGTTTCATCAATAGCTTTACCAATTAAATGTACTTCTCCTTCAAAAATTTCAATAGAGTTCTCAGGTAAATTAAATAGTATTTTCATGCCTTCTTTAACTCTTAAAACATCCTTTTCAAAAATTACAAGTTCAATATGTTTGTGCTCATTATTTATAACTTCAACTAACACATCGCTTTCATTCATAAATTTACCAACGCTTGCATTTACCTTACTAACATTGCCGTTAATTGGAGAATATACGGGTATTGTATTGCTAAATTTCCCTTCTTTAATTGTGGCTGGGTTAAGGTTTAATAAACGTAATTTTTGCTCCAACCCGTTATAATGTGCAAGTGCCGATTTATACATACTTTCGGCTTTTAAATAATTTTTCTCAGAAGTAATTTTTTCATTGAACAATGTTTTCTGACGCGTATATTCACTTTTCAAATAATTTAATGATTCAAACGTTTCTAAATAGTTCTGTTGAATTTCAATAAAATCAGGGTTTTCAAGCGTTAACAGCAATTGTCCTTTTTTAACTTTTTCACCAACAAGTAAATGTGATATTTTCACATAGCCACCGATAATGGCGCTTACCATTGCTCTATCCGTTGGAGGAACATCAATAAAACCATTTGTTTTAACACCTTTTGTAAAATTATGTGCCGATAGTTTTCCTAATTCCATTTTCATATATTGAAATTGCTTTGTTGAAAGTTCAATCGAATTTTGGTTCTCAATGGCTTTTTCATTTTTTGTATCTGAAGTTTTTGAGAAATCGCAGGCTGTATAAATACTGATAACAACAGCAAATAAAATGATATTTTTTATATATTTTTTCATGAATTATAAGTTTAAGTAATTGATATCCAACACCAATTGATTGTGTAAATTTAAATTTATTAAGTAGTTGATATTAATTTGATTGGATGTTTCGATGCTTTGTATATATTGAAAAAAATCAATCTCACCATTTTTAAAACTTTGTGAAGCGGTTTTTAGAATTTCCAAGGCAAGTATTTTTCCACTTTCTTTATAATATGAAAGTTCTGCTTCACTGCGTTCTAATTTTTGTAATAAATTTTGGTAAGTTGTATTTAATTTCAAATCAATATCTGCAGCCATCTCCAAAGCAATATCTTCTTCAATTTTTGCCGCTGAAATTTTTGATGCATTTCCGAAGAAAAATATAGGCACCGAAATACCTGCCTGAAAACTATTTACTGAATTATTTAAATTTACATCTCGACTGTTAAAATAATTAAAATCTAAATCGGGTAATAACTGCTGATTCTCAACACTTTTTTTAGCCTTTAAAAATTTACTGTTTTCTGCATAATAACGATTGATTAAATGCAGACTCAAATCAGACTGAACAACCTCGATTTTAGGTAATTTTTGTTCTGAAATTAAAAAAACCTCTTTACTTTGAATCAAAATGTAAAAATCTTGATAAGCAATATTGATGTCGTTTTTTAATTGACTAAGTTGTGTAGAGTACTCTTTATACTTAGACTGCGCAGTAATCATTTCCAAATAATTTGCATCCCCTAATTCAAATTTACGCTTACTTGCTTTTGCAAAAGTTTGATATAAACTATCAACTAATTTTATATATGCTAGTTTTTCATTTAAATATATAATGTTATAATATGCTTTAGAAATTTCTTTAATCAAATTGCTTTCAGCAATTCCATAGGCTATTTCAGCCATATTGGTTTTGATAACATTGGTTTTTTTACGCGCATAATAAACCGACGGAAATTCCATGGTTTGCGAAATACCAAAGGTTTCATAAGGTTCACCACCAAGGGCCATATTGGTTTTATCGTTTAAATAATACACATTGGTTTTGTTAATATTAAAAGCACTGTTTTTTAACTTATTGCTTTTTTCAACTTCCAACTTATTAATATTTAACTGTTTGTTGTTCTTAATACCAATCTCAATTGCCTGTTCTAAGGTTATGGATTTTACTTGTGTAAAACCAATAACAGGTAACAAAAATATTACTAAGGTCAATGTTTTTGTTTTCACTTTTCTTTTCAATTTAAATTTTTTTGTTTCAAATAAGGCATATAAAACTGGTAAAACTACCAAGGTTAATACGGTTGCTGTAATTAAACCACCAATAACAACCGTGGCTAATGGTCGCTGCACTTCGGCACCCGCATTGGTTGAAATTGCCATTGGTAAAAATCCAAGAGCAGCAGCAGCAGCTGTAAGTATTACAGGTCTCAAACGTTCTTTGGTACCTTTTAAAATGCGTTCATAAACATTGTCTATTCCATGTGCTTTTAATTCTTTTAAATGTTCAATTAAAACTATACCATTTAAAACCGCTATACCAAATAAAGCAATAAAACCTACACCAGCTGAAATACTAAATGGCAAACCTCTTATCCATAATAATAAAACACCACCAACTGCAGATAAAGGAATCGCTGAAAAAATCATGATGGCATCTTTTATAGAATTAAAAGCAAAATGAAGCATTACGAAAATTAAAAATAACGCAATTGGTACGGCCAATTTTAAACGAGCTTTGGCGCTGTTTAAATTTTCAAATTGCCCACCATAGGAAACCATATATCCAACAGGCAAGTTAACTTGTTTTTCTATAATTTGCTGTACATCTTGCACTACAGATTCCATATCTCTGTTTCTAACATTAATTCCTATAACAATGCGCCTTTTGGTTTGATCTCTGGAAATTTTCGCTGGGCCTTTTGAATATTCAATTTCTGCAACTTCATGCAACGGAACTTTTGTTCCAATAGGCGTATCAACATATAAATTTTTTAAATTTTCAATATTTTTACGATAATCGGCATCAAGTCTAACTACCAAATCAAATCTACGTTCGCCTTCAAAAACATTTCCAACTGTTTGTCCGGCAAAAGCCATTTGAACTACCTGATTTAAATCTTCAATATTTAAGCCATATCGGGCAACTTTTTTACGATTGTAAGAGACAGTCATTTGCGGTAAACCATCAACTTTTTCAACAATAATATCTGATGCGCCTTCAACATTCGCAATTTTAACCTTTATTTCATCGGCTAATGAAGATAAAACACTTAAATCTTCACCAAATATTTTTACAGCTACATCGGCTCTTACACCAGTAATTAATTCATTAAAACGCATTTCAATTGGTTGCGTAAATTCATAATCAATACCTGGAATAATAGACAGTTTTTCTTTGAATTTATCGGCTAATTCATCTTTTGTTTTAGCCGAAACCCATTCATTTTTAGGTTTTAATTTGATGATAACATCACTTTCTTCCATTGACATTGGGTCGGTTGGCACTTCAGCTGCTCCAATACGAGAAACAACCTGATCCACTTCTGGAAAATTTTCTAATAGAATTTGTTCAATTTGTGTTGTTATTTCAACCGTTTTACTTAGTGATGTTCCTGTTTTTAATACTGGTTGAATTACAAAATCACCTTCGTCTAAAGTTGGTACAAATTCTCCTCCCATTTTACTAAATAAAATAGCAGTTGAAACCAATAAAAAAATTGAAGCTGTAATTACTACTTTTTTATGATATAATGCCCATTTAATAGTGGGTTCATATAATAGATAAAAGAAATTCATGAGTCTTTTTGAAATATTGTTTTTGGTTTGTTTCTCAGGCTTTAAAAAAATAGAAGAAATAACTGGAACATAGGTAAAACACAAAAACATTGCGCCAATTAAGGCAAAACTAAAGGCCATTGCCATTGGCTTAAACATTTTACCTTCAACACTACTTAATGAAAGAATTGGAATAAATACAATTAAAATAATTAACTGTCCAAAAATGGCTGAATTCATCATTTTAGAACTACTTTTATACGTAATTTCATCAATATTTTCTTGTCTTTCTTTTGATGACAACAACATTAATTCATTCCTGTTGTTGGTAATTTTATAAGCAATAAATTCAACAATAATTACAGCTCCATCAATAATAATCCCAAAGTCAATTGCACCTAAGCTCATTAAATTGGCATCAATTCCAAAAATATACATCATGGAAAGTGTAAATAGTAACGACAGCGGAATTACAGATGCAACTACCAACCCAGACCGCAAATTTCCCAATAACAAAATCACCACAAAAATCACAATTATAATTCCAAGAATTAGGTTTTCGGCAACAGTAAAAGTGGTTTTACCAATAAGTTCGCTTCGCTCTAAAAATCCATTGATAAATACACCTTCAGGCAATGTTCTTTGAATTTCTGCAACCCTTTCTTTTACAGCTTCAATTACTTTGTTTGAATTCCCATCCTTTAACATCATTACTTGCCCTAAAACTTTTTCACCTTCACCATTTCCTGTAATAGCACCAAAACGATTGGCATAACCATAATCTACATCAGCCACATCTTTAATTAAAACAGGAACACCCTCAACATTTTCAATGACAATATTTTCAATATCTTCTATTGATTTAACTAATCCTTCACCCCTTATAAAATAACTTTCACTAGTCTTTTCAATATAACCACCACCTGCAACACTATTGTTTCTTTCCAATGCATCAAAAATTTGAATTGATGCAATATTCATGGATTTTAATTTTTCAGGATTGATGGCTACTTCATATTGCTTTAAAAATCCACCCCAAGTATTTACTTCAACAACTCCTGGAATTCCTGAAAGTTGACGTTTTACAATCCAATCTTGAATGGTTCTTAATTCCATTGTGGTATATTTATCTTTATACCCTGGTTTTGTATCTAGGATATATTGATAAATTTCTCCCAAACCTGTCGTAATTGGTCCCATTTCGGGCGATCCAAATCCTTGCGGAATTTTTTCAGCAGCAGTTTTAATTTTTTCTGCAATTAATTGTCGCGGTAAATAAGTTCCCAAATCATCGTCAAAAACAATGGTTACTACGGATAACCCAAATTTCGAAACTGATCGAATTTCTTGTACACCAGGTAAATTAGCCATTTCAAGTTCTACAGGATAGGTAATAAACTGCTCAACATCTTGGGTTGATAAATTTCTAGAAGTAGTAATAACCTGTACCTGATTGTTGGTAATATCAGGAACCGCTCCAATGGAAATTTGTGTAATAGAAAACAGCCCAAATCCGAATATTGCTGCTGTTATTAACAAAACAATAAGCTTATTTTCAATACTTAATTTTATGATTTTTTTTAACATAATTGATTTAATTAGCAATAGATTATGTTGATAAACAATACTTTATTTATCAAATTTATTAATAATAAAATGGAGTTATGTTACTTTTGTGGTGGTTGAAATAAACGGTTAATATGGGTGTTTGAAAATGTTTTGATGTAATGAAAATTTTTACTTTCATAACTTTTTTCTGAAGATGTTATTTCCAAATTATTGAAATTTACAACATATACTAGTTGAAAATGGTTATCAGAATGTTGATGCTTAAAAGGTAAGTCTTTATGTTCATTGTGTTTGCTCTCATGGGTTTTTATATTATTTCCATAATGCAAATCCATAAAATCAGCCAAGTTATCACCATCTTCATAATGACAAACTAAATGCTTCAAAAGGGTTGGAAATTTAGATATATCATTGATTTCCAAGACAAAACTTTGACTTAGAATGGAAAAAGACATAAAAATTGCGACAAATTTTCCCAAAACCTATTTATTAAAAGAATTGTAAATTTCGATAAAAAAAAACTAAATAAATTAGAAATTGTAATCATTATTTAAAATACAATTATCAGTTTTTATGATAGTATGTATTTCATTTTTTAAATCTTACCAAAATATTTACGTGTAAACCACTCAATTGAAAGTACCAAAACAATAAAACCTAAAATCCATTGCCAGTCAATTATCGGTATTTTTTTTATAGAAGATTTTTGAACACTTTTAAAACGTTCGTCGGTTTTTAACATCTTTATCATCTCAAGTTCTTGGTTGTTATAGTAAACAGTTCCATTTGTTTTAGACGTTAAAGTTTTCAACGATTTATCATTTGACTGTGTAAATTGTTGCTCTATTTCAAAAGGTAGAACTTTAAAGCTTCCTGAAATTTGCTCTTTTTGGTTTTCAACATCAACTTTATAAGTATATTCACCAGCTGGAATATTTGACAATTCAACAATAAATCGATTCTTAGCAAGTGAAAAAGGAATTTTATTCACATAGTTAGATTCTTTATTACTAACTGTTAACCAGAGCCTTACTCTTGGGTCCAAATTAAAATTATCATCAAAATAATTAGCTGAAACTTGAATGGTTTCATTTGAAAAATAAATTGGTTTTATTGTAACATTCAATTTATCACTCTTAAAATCTGACGCTAAATACTGGATTAAATTCGAAATAAAACCATCAAATAATTCAAAAGTTTTATTTTCATTGAAACTGTTCATACGCCATCTCCAAACATTTTCACCAAACAATACTCCTGCTCTTTGATTGTTATTTTCAAAAGTTACTAATAAAGGTTCATCAGTTGCTATATTTCCTATTTTTTGAAACAACAACGTTTGGTATGGAATTGAAAAAATCACTGATCCAAATGTGTCTTCTAAAGGTGCAAAATTAGTAAAACCAATATCCTTAATCATAAAACTTGCATAACTTTCATTAAAAACTGGAATGTAATTTTCAGTCACAGAGCGTGCTTTTTTTTCAAAAATATTTTGAACAGAATTTAAGAAAACCCAATCAGTATTTGTTCCGGAAATAATAAAGTAATTGTTATTTTTAGATGAAATATCTTCAATTATATTTTTAAACTTTTTATTTGGTTGATATAATATAACTAGTTGATAATCTGATATTTTTAGGTTATTTATTTTAACATCTAAAATTGTAACTTCATGTTGTTTTTTTCGCTCAATTGATTTTTTTAACATTCCTAAATCTGGGTGAACAATATCGGTTAAAATCAATATTTTGGATTTTTCTTCAATCACATTTATACTGAAGTCTTTGTTATTATTTACAACATTTTTTTCATTTTCCAGACTTTCAATTTTAACCGAATAATACTGATTTCCTTTGCTTTCAGCAGTTAAAAAAAATGATTCCGTTTTAACATTGTCAGTTTTGGAAAAATTTAATTGTTTTGAATACAACCTTTTTCCATTGTTGTAAACACTTAAATTTTTACTAAATGATTTATTTCCAGCATAATTAATAAAAACTTCAATTGGAAATTGATTATTTATAAAGGTATTTTCATTTACATTTAATTGACTGATAAAAATATCTTCAACTGCTGTGGTATCTCCTACTATAAAAGCAAATACAGCATTTTTATAATTTGAGAATTCAACAGTATTTCCAATTGTTTGGTTTCCGTCTGTTATCAAAACTACAGGATTTATACCTTTTGAATAAACCTTTGCAACTTCATTAAGCGGTGCAAATAAATCCGTCTGGTTTTCATTAAAACGCAATGAATCTAAGTTTTTAAATTCAGTTCCAAAACTATAATAATCAATAGAAAATTTAGAATTTAAGTCAGCATCTGTCTGAATTAATTTAAGTAGGTTTTTTACTTTGTTTTCTTGGGAATTAAATTTTATTGATGAAGAATTATCAAGAGTAATTACCAAGTTGGGTTTTATAATTTCATATATTTCTTTTTTAATTGAAGGATTTATTAACAATATAAAAATTGCAAACCAACTTAAGAAACGTAAAAAAGAAAGCCAATAATTTAATTGGCTTTTCTCTTTATTTTTAAAAATGTATTGAAAAATAGCTAAAAATAAAGCAACAAAAACAGCTGAAAATATAAGAAGTAATTGGGCTGTTTCCATTTTTTAAACTAAACTATTTTAAAGATAACAATAACAAAATTTTAAATTATATACTTTAAAAATTCTTGATTAATACAATTTTTATGTTAACATACCACCATCAACATTAATGTTTGACCGGTAATATAAGCACTCATATCACGATGCTAAAAACACACAAGCATTCGCAACATCTTCAGCAGTACCACCACGTTTTAATGGAATTGCATTCTCTCCAGCCTTTCACAACATCTTCATTTAATTTTCCTGTCATTTCAGTTTCAATAAACCCAGGAGCAATTGTATTACTTCTAATGTTTCGTGAACCTAATTCCAAAGCAACAGATTTTGAAAATCCTAATAATTCCAGCTTTTGAAGCTGCATAATTAGTTTGACCAGCATTTCCTTTTAATACCCACAACAGAACTCATATTGATAATTGAACCTTTTCGTTGTTTCATCATTGGTCGTTGTACTGCTTTGGTCATATTAAAAACAGATTTTAAATTGACTTCAATAACTTTATCAAAATCTTCTTCCGAAATGCGCATCAATAAATTATCTTTTGTAATTCCAGCATTGTTGACCAAAATATCAATACTTCCAAATTCATTTACGACATCTTCAGCTAATTGTTGAGCTTCATTAAAATCGGCAGCATTGGACTTTGATATCCTTTGGCTTTAACACCAAAAGATTTAATTCTTTTTCTAATTCATTGAGCAGCCTCAACTGAAGAGCTGATAAGTAAATGCTACATTGGCACCATGTTGAGCAAATACTTGCTGCAATTCCTTTACCTATTCCTCTACTTGCTCCAGTAATTATAGCTGTTTTTCCTTCTAATAATTTCATATATTATTATTTATATTCTAGTTTATATTTTAAATGAATAACAAATACAAATTGCAAGAAATAAAAAAACCCCACTAAGATTTGGTAAGGCTTTTTAATATAATTTAGTTTTAATTATCTTAAAACTTCTGCAACTTTTTTACCAATTTCAGCAGGAGAATCTACTACATGAATACCACATTCTTCTCATAATTTTCTTTTTTGCTTGTGCAGTATCATCAGCTTCCACCAACAATTGCTCCAGCATGACCCATTGTTCTTCCTGCAGGAGCAGTTTCACCAGCAATAAATCCAACAACTGGTTTTCTACTTCCACTCAGCTTTGATACCATTTTGCAGCATCAGCTTCTAATTGACCACCAATTTCACCAATCATAACAATACAGCTTCTGTTTCAGGATCATTCATCAATAATTCAACTGCTTCTTTAGTAGTTGTTCCAATAATTGGATCTCCACCAATACCAATAGCAGTAGTAATCCCTAAACCTTGTTTTACAACCTGATCGGCTGCTTCATAAGTTAAAGTTCCTGATTTTGAAACAATACCAACGTTCCCTTTTTTAAATACAAAACCTGGCATAATACCAACTTTTGCTTCTTCTGGAGTAATTACTCCAGGACAATTTGGACCAACAATCTACAATCTTTATCTTTCAATATAAGCTTTGTAGCTTTAATCATATCTGCAACTGGAATTCCTTCAGTAATACGAAATAATTACTTTGATTCCAGCATCAGCAGCTTCCATAATGGCATCAGCAGCAAAAGCTGGTGGTACAAAAATAATTGATGTATCTGCACCTACTTTATCAACAGCATCTTTTACTGTATTAAAAACTGGTTTATCTAAATGGAGTTTGACCTCCTTTTCCAGGAGTTACACCACCAACTACATTTGTACCATATTCAATCATTTGAGTTGCATGAAAAGTACCTTCACTACCTGTAAATCCTTGAACAATTATTTTTGAATTTTTATTTACTAAAACGCTCATTTATATTGTTTATTTATTAAGTAATTATTAATTACAAAAGTAATTTTTTATATGTTTTGACTTGTTAATTTACTTTTTTTTTAATTCTTTTAAAATGTCTGGAATTTGTTTAAAAGTGCCATTTCTTTCAATTTATCTCTTGATTCTTGCTATAGGGGTGCCAAAATAGGTTTTACTGTCCTTCCAATAGATTTAGTAACACCAGTTTGACCAAGTAATAACAGCTTTTTTTCCTATAGTTAATACCACTTGTATGTTCCAACTTGCCCCCAAATAGTGACTTCATCTTCAATAATTACACAGCCAGCAATACCTGTTTGAGATGCTATTAAACATTTTTTTCCAACAACTGTATCATGTCCAATTTGAATTTGATTATCAATTTTAGAACCTTCACCTATAGTTGTATCTCCTGTAACACCTCTGTCTATTGTACAAAGTGCACCAATATCTACATTGTCTTCAATTACAACTCTACCACCAGATAGTAATTGATCATAACCTTCAGGTCTTTTTTTATAATAAAATGCATCTAGCACCTAAAACTGTTCCGGCATGAATGGTTACATTATTTCCAATGATACTGAATTATCATAAATACTTACATTGGAATGAATAATACAATTATCACCAATACTCACATTATTCCCAATAAAACAATTAGGTTGAATAATTGTATTTTTACCAATTATTGCAGTTTTGGAAATTGAACTATTAGAAGCTGATTTAAATGGTTTGAAATATATTGATTAATTTATTGAAATCTCTAAAAGGATCATCACTAATCAATAAAGCTTTTCCTTCAGGACAATCAACTTCTTTATTTATTAAAACAATTGTAGCTGCAGATTTTAGGGCTTTATCATAATATTTTGGATGATCAACAAAAACAATATCTCCAGATTCAACAACATGAATTTCATTCATACCCAAAACAGGAAAATCGACCAATGCCAATAAAAGTTGACAATCAATAATTTCAGCAATTTGCTTTAATGTATGAGATTTACGAGGAAATTTCAATAAACAATATTTATTCTTTAATACGTTCTTTATAAGTTCCTTTTTCAGTTTCAATTTTAATTTTATCACCTTCATTGATAAACAAAGGCACATTGACAGTTGCACCTGTTTCAACGGTTGCTGGTTTTGTTGCATTGGTAGCTGTATTACCTTTAACACCAGGTTCAGTATGAGTAACTTCCAAAATAACACTTGCAGGCATTTCAACAGAAAGAGGCATATTGTCTTCTGTATTAATAATAACAGTAACAATTTCACCTTCTTTCAATAAGATCTGGAGCATCAAGTGCTTCTTTCACCAATGTAATTTGAGTAAAATCTTCAGTATTCATAAAATGATAACTCACCATCATTGTATAAAAATTGAAATTTATGGGTTTCAACTCGAACATCTTCAATTTTTTGTCCTGCTGAAAAAGTATTATCCAATACTTTTCCATAAGTAACGACTTTTCAATTTTGTTCTAACAAAAGCAGGACCTTTTCCAGGTTTTACATGTAAAAATTCTATTATTTTATAAATATCATTATTGTATCTTATGCATAATCCGTTTCTAATATCTGATGTACTTGCCATTATTTTTGTAATTTGTTTTAAGTTTATTTTATAAGAAGTAAGTTATTTCAAGCATAATTTTGAGTAATAAGTGAACTAGCTTCCTGAATATCCTTTCATAATACCTCGATGAGAATTTTTGATAAACTGAATGAATTTCATCACGTTCTGGTGGTTGCTTCCATTTCTGCTTCAATTATTTCAGAAGCTTGAGTATTGTTATAATTTTTTTGATAAAGTATTCTATAAATATCCTGAATTTCTCTAATTTTTTCAGAAGAAAACCCTCTTCTTCTCAATCCAACTGAATTAATTCCAACATAAGATAAAGGTTCTCTTGCCTGCTTTTATAAATGGAGGAACATCTTTTCTAACCAATGAACCACCTGAAACAAACGAATGATTTCCAATAGGAATAAATTGATGTACAGCAGTCAATACCGCCAAAACTACATAATCTCCAATAGTAATGTGACCTGCAATGTACTATCGTTTGCAAAAATACAATTGTTACCAACTATACAGTCATGTGCAATATGGCAAGTATGCCATAATAAGACAGTTATTTCCAATAACCGTTTTTCCTAAAGCTGTGGTACCTCTGTTAATAGTAACACATTCTCTAATGGTTACGTTATCGCCAATTATCAACCAGTAGTATCTTCACCTTTAAATTTTAAATCCTGAGGAATTGCTGAAATTACTGCACCTGGAAATATATTACAGTTTTTACCAATTCTTGCACCTTCCATAATGGTAACATTAGATCCTATCCAAGTTCCTTCACCAATTGTAACATTGTTATGAATGGTTGTAAATGGTTCAATTACTACATTTTTGGCGATTTTTGCACCAGGGTGAACGTATGCTAATGGTTGATTCATTATTTTATTTTTTCTGGCATATTTGAGCCATTAATTCAGCTTCAGACAACCAAGTTTTCCATTGGCATAAGCATAAGCTTGCATATGGCAAATTCCTCGTCTAATTGGTGTTATTAAATCTACATTTAAAAATTAAAGTATCACCTGGTACTACTTTTTGTTTAAACTTAACATTATCCATTTTCATGAAATATGTTAAATAATTTTCAGGATCAGGAACAGTACTTAACACTAAAATACCACCAGTTTGAGCCATTGCTTCAACCTGTAATACTCCTGGCATTACAGGAGCTCCTGGAAAATGACCAACAAAGAAAGGTTCATTCATGGTTACATTTTTCATTCCAACCACATGATTATCTGATAATTCTAAAATTTTATCAATTAATAAAAATGGAGGTCTATGCGGAAGCATATTCATAATTTGATTAATATCCATTAATGGTGGTTGATTTAAATCAAATTTAGGAACATTATTTCGTTTTTCGATTTTAATTATTTTTGATAATTTTTTCGCAAAATGAGTATTTACTAAATGACCTGGTTTATTAGCAATTACTTTTCCTCTAATTCTTGTTCCAACTAATGCTAAATCTCCAATAACATCCAATAATTTATGTCGTGCAGCTTCATTTGGATAATGTAAAGTTAGATTATCTAAAATCCCATTAGGTTTAACAGTTAAACTTTCTTTTTTAAAGGCCTTTTTTAATTTTTCCATTGTTTTTGAAGATATTTCTTTATCTACATAAACAATTGCATTGTTTAAATCACCTCCTTTAATTAAACCATTTTCCAATAGCATTTCTAATTTCATGCAAAAAACTAAAAGTTCTGGAATCTACAAATTTCATTTTTAAAATCTGATAATGTATTCAGAGTTGCATTTTGAGTTCCTAAAACTTTAGTACCAAAATCAACCATGGCTGTTACTTGATATTCTTTAGAAGGCATTAACAATAATTTCACTGCCAGTTTCTTCATCTTTATATGAAATTACTTCAGTAACAACATATTCTTCTCTTTAAGCATCTTGTTCTACAATTTCTGCTTTTTCAAGGGCTTCAACAAAATATTTAGATGAACCATCCATAATTGGAGGTTCTGATGCATTTAATTCAATAATAATATTGTCAATATCTAAAGCAACCAACAGCAGCTAACACATGTTCTGAAGTTTGAATTATAACACCATTTTTTTCTAAATTTGTACCGCGTTGCGTATTTACCACATATTCTGCATCAGCTTCAATTACTGGTTCGCCTTCTAAATCAATTCTTTTAAAACATAATCCATTATTTACAGGTGCTGGTTTAAAAGTTATTGTAACTTTATTTCCAGTATGCAAACCAACACCTGTTAAAGCGAAACTTCTTTTTTTATGGTTTTTTGCTTCTTGTTCATTCCTGTTTTTATTGCTTTTAATTCTTTTTCTATATTCATTTATATTTGCTAACAATTTTGGTAAATTTTTAAAATACACATATGATTTATTAAAATCTGTATATCCAAATGCAGGAGACCCTTGAAAAACTTCATTGTCCTTTATATTTCTTCCAATTCCTGATTGCGCCTGAATTCTAACATTATTCCCAATAGTTAAATGACCAACAATTCCTACCTGCCCTCCAATCATACAGTTTTCTCCAATTTTTGTGGAACCAGCAATACCTGTTTGCGCAGCAATTACAGTGTTTTTACCAATTTCAACATTATGAGCAATTTGAATTTGATTGTCTAACTTTACACCTTTTCTAATTATTGTTGAACCTAAAGTCGCTCTATCTATAGTAGTGGCAGCACCAATATCAACATTATCTTCAATAATAACATTTCCAATTTGAGGAATTTTACTATAAACTCCATCTTCATTTGGTGCAAAACCAAATCCATCAGCTCCAATAACAGCTCCGGAATTTATTACACAATTTTTTCCAATTATGGTATCGGAATAAATTTTACTCCTGCAAAAATTACAGTATTATCACCAATTTTAACATTGTCACCAATGTAAACATTTGGATAAATTTTTACATTATCACCAATAACAACATTATTACCAATATATGAAAAAGCACCTAAATATAAATTTTCACCAACTGTTGTATTGTTACCAATATACGAAGGTGATTCAATTCCAAACTTATTTAATTTGACTTGATTGTAAAACTCTAATAATTTTGAAAATGCTTTATAGGCATCTTCAACTTTTATAAGTGTAGTTTCAATCTCTTTTTCAGGTACAAAAGTCATTATTAACAATAGTTATTGAAGCTTTTGTAGTATAAATGTATTGTGTATATTTTGGGTTGGATAAAAAAGTTAACGATCCCTTTTCACCTTCTTCAATTTTAGATAGTTTAGATACTTCGACATTTTCATCACCCGACAACAACACCTTCTAAAATTCTGCTATTTGTTTTGCTGTAAATTTCATTCGTCACAAAAGTAAAAAAAAAGTTGAATTTTACCTATTCTTTGGGTAACACATATAATATTTATAAACAGGGCTAGATAAAGCCTGAATATTTAAATGGTCTGATGCTGCTATAATATCTTTTATTTCTCCTTTTTTAAACAAAATTTTAATACTGTTTTTTGTTGAATCATAGGCCTGATTGAAAATTTCTCCATTGAAAACAAAATAATTCACCTCTGTTTCTGTTAAGTTTAAATTACTTTTAACTTTTGTTTTAATATCATTTATTTGTTTTTCTGAAAATGGTTCGTTTTGAAGAATCACCTTTGGTAACTTTCTGTTTATTAAACTTTCAGATAGTTCAGACAGCAACTTATCATCATACGAAATCCATTCTTTAATTGCAGATAACACATCATAATCATCTAATTTTGAAAAAGTTTTTAAGTCTTCAAAAGTAAAGTCATTTTCATTTTTTTTACGTTTTAAAAAAACCATAAATGCTTTACTTGCAGGTAAATCTTCACCTAATAAAACCAATTCTTTAGCTCTTTTTAATACTTTTTCCAATAATTTTTCAGCCACCAAACCTGTTTTGTGTAAATAAACCTGCCAATACATCAATCTCTGGCAACTATAAATTTTTCAACAGAATAGATTCCTTTTTCTTCAACAACCAATTCATCATTTTCCACATTTAACATCTCTAGTTAATCGTTCACAATTAATATTTCCTTCAGAAACACCAGTGTAAAAACTATCTCGTTTTAAATAATCAGCTCTATCCATATCAAATTGACTTGAAATAAGTTGATATAGAAAATTTCGATGGTAATTACTCCTTTAAAAATTGTAATTGCCAAAGTTAAACTTGCCGTTAAATTCTTCATTCAAATTTTCCATAAAAATTCAATGAAATAGCTTCATGATTTACACCTGTAACTATACTATGCTCCATGCGTGTGAAAATGGTCCATGGCCAATATCATGTAATAAAATTGCAATGTATAATGCGTTTTCTTCTTCATCAGATATTTTAACTCTTTAAACCTAAACATCTGAACAGCTTTTTGCATTAAATGCATACAACCAATAGCATGATGAAAACGTGTATGATGTGCTCCTGGATAAACCAAATAAGACAATCCCATTTGAGTAATTCTTCTTAAACGCTTGAAAATATGTATGTTCAATTAAATCAAAAATTAACGCATTTGGAATTGTAATAAATCCGTAAATTGGGTCGTTAAGTATTTTAAGTTTATTCAATCAATTCAAACTTTAATTTTTAAAAAGTACTAAACAAATATAAGAACATGAACAATATAAATATTCTTTGGGTTGATGATGAAATTGATCTTCTTAAAACCGCACATTATTTTTCTTAGAACAAAAAGGATACAACGTAACAACTTGTAACAATGGTGCAGAAGCCATTGAAATATGTGAATGAAAATAATTATGATATTGTTTTTTTAGATGAAAATATGCCTGGTCTTAGCGGATTGGAAACTTTGACTGAAATTAAAGAGCAAACAGACAAATCTTCCTATTGTTATGATTACCAAAAGTGAGGAAGAATATATTATGGAAGAAGCAATTGGTAATAAAATTGCCGATTATCTGATAAAACCTGTAAATCCAAATCAAATATTATTGAGTTTAAAAAAGAATTTAGACCATTCACGATTGATTTCTGAAAAAACAACATCTAATTATCAGCAAGAATTTAGAAAAATAGCCATGGATTTAGCCATGGTAAATTCACTATTGAAGAATGGGTTGATGTTTATAAAAAATTGATTTATTGGGAGTTAGAACTTGAAGATATTAGCGATATCGGAATGGTTGAAATTTTGGAAAGTCAAAAGCAAGAAGCCAATTCATTATTTGGTAAATTCATTGAAAAAAATTATGCAGACTGGGTGAATGATGAGGATGAGGATGCGCCTGTAATGTCTAATACCCTATTCCAAAAATTAATAGTTCCTGAAGTTATAAATGCTCAAGGAACTTTATTATTACTAATAGACAATTTGCGTTACGACCAATGTAAAGTAATTGAAAAAACCATATCAAAATTCTATAAAAAACAGGACGAAACTGCTTATTGCAGTATTCTTACCAACTGCAACTCAATATTCGAGAAATGCTATTTTTTCTGGATTAATGCCTTTAGAAATGGCACAAAAAACATCCTAACTTATGGAAAAATGATATTGACGATGAAGGTAAAAATTTATATGAAGAAGAGTTTTTACAAGCTCAATTAAAACGACTTAAGACAAAATATTAAATTCAGTTATCATAAAATAACAAATTTAAAAAATGGTAAACAACTCTCTGATAATTTTAATACATTAAAAGAGAATGATTTAACTGTTATTGTTTATAATTTTGTTGATATGCTTTCACATTCTAAAACTGAAATGGAAGTAATTAAAGAATTAGCCAGTGACGATAAAGCTTATCGATCTTTAACCAATAGCTGGTTTGTAAATTCTCCTTTATTGGAAATGATTCAAAAAGCCCAAAAATTAGGCTTAAAATTAATTATTACAACTGATCACGGAACCATAAATGCAAAAGTACCCTTCAAAAGTTATTGGTGATAAAAATATTAGTTCTAATTTAAGATATAAAACGGGACGAAGTTTGACTTATGAAGATAAAGAAGTGTATGCAGTAAAAGATCCTAAACAAATTAAACTTCCATCATTACATATGAGCAGTTCGTTTATTTTTGCGAAAGAAGATTACTTTTTTGCCTATCCAAATAATTTCAACCATTTTGTGAAATATTATAAAAACACCTATCAACATGGTGGAATTTCTTTAGAGGAAATGATAATTCCATGTGCTATATTTGTACCAAAATAATACATAGCATATGGTTAAAAGTTATTCTTTAGGTAAATTAGCTGAAATAGCCAAAGAAGTAATAGCGCATTCAAAGTATAAAGTTTTACTGTTTTATGGTGAAATGGGTGTTGGAAAAACTACTTTAATAAAAGAAATTGTAAAGCAATTAGGTGTTTTAGACAATGTAAGCTCCCCTACTTTCTCGTTGGTGAATGAATATCATTCAATCAATAAAGAAAAAGTTTACCATTTCGATTTCTATAGAATTAACAAAGAAGAAGAGGCCATGGATATGGGTGTCGAAGAGTATTTTTACAGTAATTGCTGGTGTTTGGTTGAATGGCCAAACAAAATAGAAAATTTACTACCTTTAAAGACAGTAACTATTACAATTACGGTTAATGAAAATGAAATGCGAACTATTGAACTAAAAAACAATGAGTAAAAAAATTACTTCACCATTTAGTATGCAAGAGTTAATTCCTCAAGAAGAAACTTTAGAAATTGCAAAGCAAAAAGGAGAACTTGTTATAGGTATTCCAAAAGAAACCCATTATCAAGAAAAACGTGTTTGTTTAACTCCAGACGCAGTTGCAGCGCTAACAGCTCAAGGAAATAAATTTGTAATTGAAACTGGCGCTGGTGAAGGTGCTAATTTTTCAGATAGTGAATATTCTGAAGCAGGTGCTAAAATTTCATATGATGTAAAAGAAGTTTTTGGCTGCCATATTATTTTAAAAGTTGAACCGCCTTCATTAGATGAAATTAAATTAATCAATCCGCAAAGTATTTTATTTTCATCGTTACAATTAAAAACACAAACTAAAAAATATTTTGAAGAATTGGCCAGTAAAAGAATTACTGCCATTGCTTTTGATTATATTAGAGATGAACATGGTATTTATTCGGTTGTAAAAGCCCTAAGTGAAATTGCTGGGATTGCCTCAATTTTAATTGCTGCTGAAATTATGAGTTCCGTTAATAAAGGAAATGGTTTATTAATGGGAAATATTAGCGGTGTACCTCCTACTGATGTTGTTATTTTAGGCGCAGGAACTGTTGGTGAATTTGCAGCAAGATCGGCTATTGGACTTGGAGCCAGTGTAAAAGTTTTTGACAACTCATTAACAAAATTGCGAAGTTTACAACAAAGGTTAGGTCATCCAATTTATACATCAACCATTCAACCAAAAACTTTACAAAAAGCTTTGATGCGCTGCGATGTAGCTATTGGAGCAATTAGAGGGCAATCTCGCTCACCTATTATAGTTTCTGAAAGTATGGTTGAAAACATGAAAGATGGAGCTGTAATTGTGGATGTAAGTATTGACAGAGGTGGTTGTTTTGAAACTTCAGAAGTTACAACTCATAAAAATCCTACCATCCAAAAACATGGTGTAATACATTATTGTGTACCAAATATTCCTTCTCGTTATTCTAGAACCGCCTCAGTATCAATAAGCAACATATTCACACCTTATTTATTAAATATTGCTGAAGAAGGAGG
This sequence comes from uncultured Flavobacteriaceae bacterium, assembly GCA_963712085.1. Lineage (GTDB taxonomy): Bacteria > Bacteroidota > Bacteroidia > Flavobacteriales > Flavobacteriaceae > Lutibacter. The sequence goes on from CAVQGP010000006.1 coordinate 120,621, forward strand.
ATTTGAAAATGCTGCCCGTTTTGACAAAAGTTTGCAAAAAGGAATGTACTTTTACCACGGAATTTTAACCAACAGAACTGTTGCAGATTGGTTTAATTTGCCGTTTAGAGATATTAATTTATTGTTTTTATAATATATGACTTTTAAAGAACGTTTGCCTTTTTTTTTAGGTGGCTTAACATTTGGAATTATAATTGTAGTTTTTATTTTTACCAAAAAAAATACAACATTTGATTATGGTCCAAATGCTCGTGTTTTAAAAAACATTAGGATTAAAGAACGCGTTTTTTCAAAAGAAGCTATGGATGTTTTGTATTTTTACAACTTAGATACTGCAATTGTTTCAAATATATTTCAAAATGGAAATGTGGATTTAAGCAATAAAATTAAATTAGATACTTGTTTATATCAATACAATATTGAAGGGAAGAACCAGCTTAAAAACATCACTTTAACCATAAAAAATTGTGATTCAGTAGTTTATGTTGATAAAATTATGGTTGAATAGTATTTTTTAAATAATAAGCCTCCTCAATTTTTTTGATATTTTTTATTGATTTCAGTAACCAATCTAAATATATTTCACTCTTTTCTACATCCGTCAATTGCCAATTTACCTCCGATTTTTTTAACTTTTCAGTTAAATTTTGAAGGACAATTGCTGCAGCAACTGAAATATTCAAACTCTCGGTAAAACCAACCATCGGAATTTTTAAATAACCATCAGCATTTTCCATCACATCTTTTGACAACCCATCTTTTTCAACCCCAAAAAAGAAAGCTGATTTTTGCCTAATATCAAAATCCTGTAATAAACATGAATCATTATGAGGTGTAGTGGCAATAATTTTATACCCCTTTTCTCTTAAATCTGCAATACAATTTAAGGTGTTATTTGTATGTCGTTTGTTATATAACGAAAAGTCTAACCATTTTTGGGCACCTTTTGCAACCTGACTTGAAGCGTAAAATTGATAGTTACTTTCAATAACATGAATATCTTGAATGCCAAACACATCGCAACTTCTTATCACAGCACCTGAATTATGTGGTTGAAATATATCTTCAATTGCTACGGTAAAATGCCTGGTGCGCTCATTCAACACTTTCTGAAATAAATCTTTTCTATGTGTTGTTATAAATTGTTCTAAGTGAGTAATAAATTTATTATCTACCATTCGGTTCCTTTTTTCAAAGATAAATTTTACTTTTGAATTATGAAAAATATTGTAATTCTTACTGGCGCCGGAATGAGTGCCGAAAGTGGTTTGAAAACATTTAGAGATGCCGATGGTTTATGGGAAGGTCATGATGTTATGGAAGTTGCTTCTTTTCAAGGATGGGAGCGCAATAAGAAATTAGTACTCGATTTTTACAATCAACGAAGAGCCCAATTGTTAACTGTAACTCCAAACCAAGGGCATTTGGATTTGGTGTTATTAGAGAATAAATTCAATGTGCAAATTATTACCCAAAATGTGGATGATTTACATGAAAGAGCTGGAAGTTCCAACGTACTTCATTTACACGGAGAATTATTTAAAGTTAGAAGTACAAAAAATGAACAATTGGTATATGATTGGAAGTGTGATGTAAACATAGGAGATTTATGTGGAAAAAACTCACAATTACGACCTCATATTGTATGGTTTGGAGAAAATGTTCCAATGTTTGATAAAGCCATAGAAATAACATCAAAAGCAGATGTTTTAATTATTATTGGAACTTCCATGCAAGTATATCCTGCTGCCAATTTAATTCATTATGTAAAAAATAATATTCCAATATATTTTATAGACCCTAAGCCTTCTATAAATAAAAATAGTTTTTCAAACTTAAAAATAATTGCTGAAAATGCCTCATCAGGGGTTAAAAAAATAATTACTGAATTAATTGGCTAATTTCAGTAAACAATGCTCCTTTTGAAATTTGACTACCTTTTTCAATTAGTTCAAACAATTCAACATTGCGATCTTTACTATATGCTTTCACCGCTTTAAAATATTCAATACTATCGTGTAACGGATTTTGCTGAAACCATTTAAAATCATTTTCATTTAAAAAACTTTTTGAAGTGTCTTTTAACTGAATGTAAATTCTAATAATTTCTTTTGAATTACATTTAAATAAATTGATATGATGCTCTGAAATATGTTCTAAAAACTCAGTTTTTTTTAGAGCTCCTTCCCATACCAAATCACTAAAAATATTTAATTCCTCATCCGCAACTTCAGGTTTTTCTTTTTTTATGGTTTCCCACTCCTTCACATCAATTTGTTGTGTTGCTAAAAACCTTGAGAATTCTTCATGCAATGTTAAAAATTGTTCTTTGGTAAGTTGTCTGTATTTCATAATAAGCATAAAAAAAACCGCCCTATTAGGGCGGTTCAAATATAATTAATTTCTATTTGTTTAGAAAGTATAACGCAATCCAAATTGCATTTGCCATCTTGATGCTAAACTAGTGTCGTAAACAAAAGTATCTTGTAAATTTGAATTAAATGTATATGTTGGAGTTCCTGCACCGTCAAC
>CAVQGP010000007.1:0-220106 GCA_963712085.1 uncultured Flavobacteriaceae bacterium
ATGAAGTTGTGGATTCAATTTATGTTTGTTAAAAACTTCTTCTTTAAAATAATTATCTAATTTTATATAAGGTGAAACAATGAGCAATCTTTTTTTTGCCTTAAAAATTATTTCATATACTTCATCTGCTAATTTTTGCCCTGTAATAAATTCTGCCATATCAATTTTTATTATTTATTTTTTAAATCATTATTTAATTTTTCTATTATTGGGATATCGGCATCCGTCAGATCGTAACTTAATAGATCCTTAATGCTTACCCATGCTATTTTATCATGATCAGATAAAGAGAAATCACCACTAATAAATTTAGTAAAATAGGAGGTGAGTTTAATTTTTATGTCACCATAGTTGTGTTCATTAGCACAACAATACTTTCCTGTTTTAGTCTCTATTCCTAATTCCTCCTTTAATTCTCTTTCTAATGCAATTTTCGGATCTTCATTTAAATGAATTTTACCGCCAGGAAATTCCCATTTACCCGGCATAGACTTATGTGATGCTCTTTTTGCAATCAATACTTTCCTTCTTTTATTAAAATACCAGCAACAACCTCAACCATAAGAACAGTTACTTACTTTGATATTTTTTAATTTCTAACACTTTAAATCCACTTCCAAAATCAATGAGATCTCCAATTTTTGATCCAATTAATTTTTGTGACATTTTACTTTCTAAACTAAGGTGTTGTGCGTTCGGTGCAGAAACGCCAATACTAAACCATTTAGCCTCCTTGCCATTTGGTTCTAATAAGAACAATGCTCCTTCCTTAATTGATAAATCAGTCTTGCTATTTAGGTCTTTAATTTTAACTAATTTAAAACGACATATTTTAAATCCACTTTTGCCTATTTCATGCCAGCTATCAATAACATTAAATAATCCTGAGTATTTGTAACCACTTTTTGGTGAAAATGGAGAGTTATGATTATAGCCTCTAATTACTCTTACAGGAAGGTTTCTTTCTTTACTAATAACTAATCCTTTGTTTCCAGGAGATTTCCAAGATTGATGAGCTATTTGTAATCCGTTTTCATTACCTCCATGTCCTGTATATATTATTTCATCACCAAAATCTTTATCATCTTCATAGCCTCCTGAAAGAACGATAGCTGCAACCCCTTCATTTCCATTTCCGTCAATACCATGTTGAATTGATCTGTGAAGGCCTGCACTTATTAAATCTTTTCTACTACTAAACCAATCATCTTCTTTGACCTCAGGTGGAGATCCAAAGAGAATATTGCTTTTTCCTTTGTTTTTAACAGTGATCAAATCATGATACCCATAAGGCTAAAACAACATCCATTTGAGAGTTATGACTTATATCTGAAGGCTGAATTTCTTTCCATAATTCAATAGGTGAAATGTAATTCCAATTCTGCAAAAGAAATTCAACAGCTTTAAGAGCATATTCAGTATTTTCTTTGGAACTGGTGTAATTTCCTTCTTTAATTCCTCTTATCAATCCATTTTGGCACAGTCCTAAAAAAGTAGATTTTGGGCAGACTTTTTGTTGTGAAGTAGATTCTCCAAATATTTCTATTGTTGCTAATTCCCAGGCTAATAATGGGTCGTAATGAAGTTTGTATAGTTGAACAGATCTTAATGCTGCATCTCCATATTTATTCATAGTTTTTTTCTTTTAGCAATTAACCAAATATAAGAAATTAAACAGTTGAGAATTATGTTCTTTATATTTTAGAACAATTCCAAATAGCGTAAAAAATTAAAAAAAAGACTTAAATTAAGTTCAGTTTTCGGCGAATCTTTCAAAATATGTTTCTATCTCTAATAGTAATCTTTTTCATTAGGTAAAGTATTTATTTTATTATCATCTGAAGTTAACCAATAATCTGTTGCCATAAAATAGTCTGAAGAATCAAATGCATATGGTAATTCACCTTGTTTTAATGTTTGCAACATTTCAGCGTACCATTTAACATATTGTTTGTTAGCACCTTTGCATTTTTCTAAAAAATCAAAATTTTTCTTTTCAAACAAGTCTGCTAATTCTTTTGGTGTAAACTTAATTTCTTGACTATTGTTCCCTTCTAATTCATCTACCCAATTAGAAACAGCTATTTTTTCAGTTTCTGAAACGAACTCGCAACGCCAGTTCAATCCCGAGGGTGATATTGAGGGTACAACACGTAATTTTTCAAACCCTAATTTATGTAATTCCCTAACCATAAATAGCAGTTTTTGCCTATTTATCATATAATAATTTACCATACGATTTCAGTGTTTTCAAATAATACTTCTATTAATTTTACCTTACGCTTCGGATTTTTAAAATATTACACAGTTTCAAAAAATTTGACTGCATATTTACAATATTCAATAATTTTCTTGTTATCTGTTTCAAATTCCTTTCTACTTCCGAGCATATAATTATTCCCTTCGGTTATTTCTTTTCCCAGCTTTTAATTCCTTAAATGAGATGCATTTTATATGCTTCTTAGCCTACTAAAACAATTAGCGCATTCTCATAAGGATAAGGGCCATTTTTTTCTAATTCAGAAAGTTTGAACAATCCACTTGCCCTAAATTTAACTTCAATAAAATGTGCCTTGTTATCTTTAAATATTACGAAATCTGGCATTTGCCTAATGTTTCTCGCAACATCATCTTTAACTTCTTTTAATAAATCTTTAATTGCTGGAACGGAATTTTCCATACCATAGCTGAAAACTTGGAAGTGCAAGGATCTAAATAATTCTTCAACAATAGTTTCTGCAATCTTGCCTTTTATTTTTCCAGAAACCCACGGATTTTCTTTTTCTCCCTTTTCATAAGCAATAACTTCTTTTTTCTTTATTGATTTGTCTTCTTCTATAATTGAAACTTTCTTTTTTTTCTTGGGTTTCTTTAGAACCTCTACTTCATCTTTTTTGCCATAACAACTTCTGCAAAGGCCACCATTAAATTTTGTGTAGCTACCACATGTATACATTCAGCCATAACTGTATATTCTTAAATTATTTATAATATGAAAATGGAAAATAAAAAATAGCAATTTTTTTAATTTTAATTAAGTATAAATATAAACATAATTAAGTATTGAAGTTAACGTATTAGTAATTTATAAGTAATCTAAATTATCCATTTACACATAAATTCTATTAATAAATTATTGCTACTTAACCAGGTCTAAAATCCCTTGTAAAAACTACAAATATTAGAAGCATTACTTTTTCTTTCCTCTTTTTGGAAATTGGCTATTTTTCGCTTTTCTGTGTTAAAAAAATGGTTATTTATTTTATTAAGAATTAATACCCTTCATCTGCAAAACTGTATTTACCATTTCTTGTAATAATTAAATTATCTAAATAATTAAGGTCAAATAACTTTGAAGCTTCTTTAATCTTTTTATAAATATCAATGTCTGATTGACTTGGATTAAGTTTTCCTGAAGGGTGATTATGGAAAGTAATAAAGCCTGTAGAGCAACTTTTTAATAAAATGGAATAAAGTATTCGAATATCTACTAACGTGCCTGTAATACCGCCATATGACAACGTATGAATACCTAATACTTCATTCGCATTATTAAGTAACATTACTCGAAACTCTTCATAAAGTTCAATAGTGTTTTTGTTCCAGTTATCAAGTATTATTTGATATGCTGATTCTGAATTAGTAATTTTAATTCCATTCCCTAATTTATTAGGAATGTAACTAATTTTGATTTCTGCAATCTTGTGTGTCATAATTTAAAAATAAAAAGGAGACGCTTATATGTATCTCCTATGGTTAAATAATAGATTTATATATAAAAAAACCTCAGCACGAATAAAATTCTGGGGCAATGTGAAAGTTAGATTTGGTTTTAGGTTATTAAATACTGTTTTTTACAAGACGTATTGAGAGTTTTTGAACTTTATTATGATTTTGATATACCGGTACCATTCTAATGATAAAGCATCCTATTATCGACTAAAGCCTCTGTATATCCGCCTTTTGAAATTGTATAGATTCCTAATGCTTGATTCCTAATATTTAATAATAATAGTACTTTAAATTCTTCAAAAAGTTCTATAGTATTTTTATTCCGATCGTTAAGTAATATTTCATAAGCACCATTACTGTCTGTGATTTTAAATTCGTTATTAATTATATTTGGGATGTAGCTAACGTTAATTTCTGCAATTTGATGTTCATAATTTTTAGCTTTAAAGTTAGAATTAGGTTTAAAAAGATGCTAATGGTAAGTATGGGTTAAGTACAGGAATAGTCCATAGTAGTTGTGTCTATAACATATTGTCTATTGTTATAGATTTTAGTTATTTATGGTTGATATATGCCATAAAATAAGTAAGTTATGTCGATTAATAGTTTATATTTGCAGTAGTATTTAAATACCACTTATATAACATATTGGTATTTAATTATTTATAAAGTAGTAATATTATACTACTATAATTATTTTTTAATAGATTTTAATTATGGAAAATACTAAAGATGATTCATTTGAAATGATTGCACCACCAGGCAACAATCCTCTTAAGTTGATAAAAGATAAAGTTAATCTAATAAACACAAAAGGGTATGATGCTTTAAAAGCTGCCGAAAAGCATTTAGAATCAGAATTAATGCGATATTCGGATAATAAAACATTTATATTCGATTCATATTCAGCGCCGAATACAATGTTTAGTATACATAATTCATTGCCAGAATTATTATTGAATCAATCTATGAGTGCCATTAGAGTTTATCTTAAAATTCTAACTTTGTTGAAGAGAAATCATGATCCAAGATATGCACATCATTGTTATGTTAGTTTATAATAATTTTAAAGACTTGTATAATAAGAAAACTTATTATGAGGCCATTAAGGAGTTGATTGAAGCAAAGTTATTATTGAAAACTTCTAAGAGAGGAGCATATATTGTGAATGTTCATTTTGCTAATAAATTATTCAAACCTAAATTTGAAATATAGGAGTTTGGTTTTAATCTTTTTGGTTAAATCATTTATAAAAATCAAGGAATGGCTTAATATGAATATCTTCACTTTGATTCACATAAATTCGAAGACTACTTTCTTTTGAATGCCCAGTTACAAGTCTTATGATAGACGTGGGTAATTTGCCATAGTGATTTGAGGCGAAGGAACGTCTTCCTATATGCGAACTTATGTATTCATATTTTGGTCGTAGTTTTTTTACACCTCTTTTAGTAATTGGGTCTTGAAGTCTACCCATTACCATATCATTAACCTCAGCAATTTTACCAATTTTTTTAAAATATTTATTCAGTTTTTGAATGGAAACATAATAAGGGAATCCATTTTCATAGATCTCTTTAACTTTAGGAAGAACAGGAATTAAAACAGATTTATTTCCCTTTTTCTGTATGAGTCTTATAATTAAATCATTTCCATATTTTTCAAAACTTTGAGTATTTACTCTTTTCGTAAGAGATTTTCCTCTTTGCCCAGTAAAACAAGCTAAGATTAACCATTTTCGTGCATTAATTAGTGATTGATCTACCAGTTTTGCCTTTTCAATTTTTTCAATGTCAGTTAAGGTTAAAAAAATTACGTCCATGTCATCATCATAAGCTGAAATTTGTTTCGTTTTAATATCGTTCAATTCTGAAGAGGTTTCTAATCCATTTGATCTGGCATCTTTACATACGGTTTTAAGATCAGAAAGTTTCTTAAATGTATAGGTAGGGGCATAGTTTGTTCTTTCCAATAACCATCGTTTAAAGCTTTCAAATTTCTTTTTATTAAGCTCACTTATTTTGTATTTGTTTTTACCTTCAAAATCATGAAACAATGCCTTTAACCTTTTGTATGAAGTAATTCTACTTTGACTTAATCCAACGCCACCCTTTGAATTATCTCTAAGGTGCGCGGTATTTATTATGTTTTGTATAATATCGGTAACTAACTCGCTTTGATTTGAAGTAGAGATGCGTTTGAAATACAAATCAATTTGATATTGAAGCCAATCACCATCGATAGTTTCAGTTTTGTAATTTGCGGTGTTAATATTGTCAAGGATAACATCTTTTAGTTTTCTTAGTTTAGAATATAGCTCTCTTGTAGAAGGGCTATTTTGAATTGGTAATCCTTTCGTTTGATTCCAGTCTTTAGTATTTATAAACAGCCCTATTTTGCGCTTAAAGGAACTGTTCCTGCTTAAAGATAGCCTTAAATAAATAGCACTGCTGCCCCTGCTACTTTGTAGCAAATATTTTATTGTTGCCATAATAATAGTGGTTTTAAAAAGTAAGTAAATAGTTAGTCAGCATTTAGTCAGTATTACTTAAAATAGACCAAATGTGACAAATGTAGAATACATCATTAAATCTTAAATAGTTGATATAGAGTAGTTCAGCTGGTTAGAATACCTGCCTGTCACGCAGGGGGTCGCGGGTTCGAGTCCCGTCCAGACCGCTAAAGCCTTCTCATTGAGAAGGCTTTTTTTATGAAGTATATTTAATAGTAAAAAAAGCACTAACTTGGGTAGGTTCATGCTAGTGCTTTTCGGGTAAAACAATTTATAAAATGAAATGTTAACTACTATAATTTTTTACAAATTCATCAAAAGGCATTGGTTTTAGATTTCGGGCTTCATAGTGTGCTAAGTACGTTTTGTAATTTCTTTTAGCAAACTGTATAATTGCATCAGATGTGCAATATTCATAAATTTGGCTTGTTTTCATGTGAATAGAATTTAGGGGTTGAAATTATATTTACAATACTAATTGTGTTCAAATCGTGTTTGAGAAATTAAAACTATAAAAATATTTATTAATATCCAAAAAAATTTCCATCTATTAATAAAATAAGACCATTTATACTGAAAAAACATCTATTTGTATTGAAAAACAATCTTTTCATTTGTTTTTATTCAAAATATTTTGGGGAACTTAAATTCTTAAATTGAGTGAAGAAAATTAATCTAAATGGTTATTTTCGCATAATAAATTAAAAATATGAAAACATTGCATTCAACAATTATAGGAAGTGGGCCGCCATTACTTATTCTGCACGGTTATTTTGGTATGAGTGATAATTGGAAAGCATTAGGAAATAGGTTTGCTGAAAATTTTGAAGTTCATTTAATTGATCAAAGAAATCACGGAAGAAGTTTTCATACAGATGATTTTGATTACGAATTGCTTGTTGAAGATTTACAAGACTATATATTATTTTATAATTTGGAAAACGTTAATATTCTTGGGCATTCAATGGGTGGTAAGGTTGCAATGCTTTTTTCTGTTACTTTCCCCACTTTGGTTTCAAAATTAATTGTTGCCGATATTGCTCCTAAATATTATGAACCACATCATGAACACATATTAGCTGCCCTTAATGTGGTGAATTTTGGCATACACAATTCTCGTAAAAAGGTTGAAGAGGTATTGGAATTGTATATTCAAGAGCCTGGAATAATTCAATTTATGCTAAAAAATGTTTATTGGAAAACAAAGGATAAAATGGATTTTCGATTTAATTTGCATAGTTTGACTGTAAATAATAGCGAAGTTGGGGAAGCATTGCCTTCTTTTACTCATTTTAATGGTCCTACTTTGTTTTTAAGGGGTGAAAAATCAAATTATATTTTACCTGAAGATGAAGCTTTAATCAAAGCTCATTTTTTAAATGCAAATATTAAAACCATAAAAAATGCAGGACACTGGTTGCACGCTGAGAACCCAATTCAATTTTACGATGAAGTATTTAGTTTTTTGAGTTAGAAATTTTACGTAAATTTAAAAAATATCAAATTTAAATAAAATGAAAACAATTTTAAGAATGCTGTTAACAGCTGTAGCAGTTATGATTATTGCTAAATTTTTACCAGGAGTAGAAGTAACTGATTTTGTAAATGCTTTGTTTGTTGCTATTGTATTGGGGTTTTTAAGAATTACGGTTCAACCATTATTAGTGCTGTTAACTTTACCAGCAACCATACTTACACTGGGCTTATTTCTATTGGTTATCAATGCTGTAATTATTATGTTAGCAGGTTATTTTGTCGATGGTTTTACAGTAAATGGTTTTTGGGTAGCCTTACTTTTTAGCATCTTATTGTCTTTATTTCAATCAATCTTATATTCTTTTTTAAGAGAAAATAAAGAAATATAGTTGAATTTGAACCAATTAAATATTTGTTAAGTGCATAAAAAGTAGTAATTTTGCACCCAATTTTAAGGATTTAGATAAAACTACATAAAAAATGAATATTACAAAAGAAAGTGTTGATGCGTTAAATGCAGTAGTTAAGGTTGAAATTTCTGCTGCTGATTATCAAGATAAAGTAGCTACTATTTTACAGGATTACAGAAAAAAAGCAAATATTCCAGGATTTAGAAAAGGACAAGTGCCTTTAGGAATGGTAAAAAAACAATATGGAAAATCAATAATGATTGATGAAGTTAATAAATTACTTCAAGAATCATTAAATAATTTTTTAATTGAAGAAAAATTAGACATTTTAGGGAATCCATTGCCAAAAATGCAAGATGATTTTAATTGGGATGCTGGTGATTATGCTTTTGAATTTGAATTAGGATTAGCTCCTGAATTTGAAGTGAATTTAGATGCCAAAAAGAAAATTACAAAATACAACATTGTTGCTGATAAAGAATTGTTAGATAAAGAAGTTGCTAATATTCAAAAACGTTTTGGTAAAATTGTGCCTCAAGAAAAAGTGGTTGAAGGTGTAAATATTACTGGAACTTTTGTAAATGAAGAAAAAGAAATCAATAAAAAATCTACCATTTCATTTGATTCTATTGATGGAAAATCAAATCAGAAGTTATTTAAAGGTGCTAAAGTAGGTGATGTGATTGAATTGAATTCAAAGGGTTTATTTGATGATGCTCACAAGTTAATGGGCGCTTTAGGTTTAACTCATGATGAAATTCACGGATTAGAAATTCCTTTAACTTTTAACATTGAAGAAATAAATGCTACTGAACTTGCTGAAGTAAATCAGGAATTATTAGATAAAGTTTTTGGACCAGATGTAGTAAAAACTGAAGAAGAATTAAGAGAAAAAATAAAAGAAGATGCTGAAAAGCAATTTCAAACTCAGGCCGATCAACAATTGTTAAATGCTGTAACAGAATATTTAGTTGAAAACACAAAGTTTGATTTGCCTGCTGAATTCTTAAAAAAATGGTTGGCTGTTGCTGGTGAAAAACCAATGACTCCTGAGCAAGCTGGTGAAGAATACGAAAAATCTGAAAAAGGCTTACGTTATCAGTTAATTGAAGGTAAGGTATTGAAAGACAATAATATAAAACTTGATTTTGTAGAATTAAAAGATTTTACAAAAGGTTTTGTTAAAGCACAAATGGCTCAATATGGACAATTAAATCCTGAGGAAAAAGAATTGGATGACATTGTTCAACGTGTTTTAAGCAATCAAGAAGAAGCAAAACGTTTGCAAGAGCAATTGGTAAGTCAAAAATTATTGAACTTCTACAAAGAGAACATTACTTTTAAAGAAAAAGAAGTAAACTATGAAGAGTTTGTGAAAGAAGTTTACAAATAATAAGTAAAATAGATTAAAAAAACTCCTTAAAATTTCTTTAAGGAGTTTTTTTTATAGGTTAAATTACTTCCGTTTTTGCCCTCTGGTTTTTGGTTTTTTGTATTTTTTGGCAATTTCTCTGCGGTATGATCCACCTAGGTTTACACGTTTGTTTTTTTCTTTTTTCTCATGAAATGCAGGTCCGCTAGGTTCAGCAATGGTGCGTTTTACAACTTTTTCAGGAGCTTCCTTTGTCATTTCTTCATCAATTAAATCTGAGGAAATTTGAATAGCATCAGGCATATCAAATACCTCAATTTCTCGATTCATCAAAAATTCAATTTCACCTAAAAATTCAGCTTCTTCTTCTGTGAAAAATGAAATAGCTGTACCTTCTTGTTCAGCTCTTCCTGTTCTTCCAATTCTATGAATATAATTTTCAGGTTCTTTAGGAATGTCAAAATTGATTACATGCGAAACATCTGTTAAATCTAAACCACGAGCAATAATATCAGTAGCAATTAAAACATTAAATGTACCTTTTTCAAAGTTTTTTACAGAGCGTAAGCGGTAATTTTGAGTTTTATTTGAATGGATAACATCTGTTTGATTTGGAAGTAATATTTCTAATTCATCAAATAAAATATTTGCTTGTTTTTTGTTTTTTACAAATACCAATACTTTTTTAAAAGTTTCTTTATCTTTTAGAAAGTAGTTTAAAATATTAATTTTAGTGTAAAAATTTGGAACAGGGTAGGCCAATTGTTTTATGGTATCTAATGGACTTCCGCTCTCGGCAATTTCAATTTTTACGGGAGATTTAAAAAACTGATCTAAAATAGCATCAACATCCTTAGTTAAAGTAGCCGAAAACATTATGCTTTGCCTGTTTTTTGGCAGTAAATCTAATAAAGTAATAAGTTGAGGTCTAAAACCAAGGTTCATCATTTCATCAACTTCATCAATAACCAATTTCTGAATGAATTTTAGTTTTAAAAGGCCATCTAAAGCCAAATCTAACAATCTTCCAGGTGTGGCAACCAAAATATCTTGCCCCTCAAAAACCAATTGTTTTTGCTTATTTAAGTTGGTACCTCCATAAACTCCGGCAAATCTTACATTTATATAAGGGGTTAAACTTTCTATTTCTGCAACTACTTGCACAACCAATTCACGGGTAGGCACTACAATTAATACGCGTGGATGTTTTTGTTTAGAAAAAGTAAGTTGGCGCAAAATAGGCAATAAGTATGCAAAAGTTTTTCCAGTTCCGGTTTGCGCTATTCCAACCAAGTCTTTTCCGCTCATAATTTCTGGAAATGCTTTTTCCTGAATTGGAGTTGGTGTAGAAAATCCCATTTCATCAAGGGCATCTAACAAAAATCGGTTTATATTTAAATCGGAAAAATTCATTAGTTGTAGTTTTTTGCAAAGATAAGCTTAAAAATATGAATCTGTTTTGAAATTTAATTTTCAAAAATAATCAACCTGTTTTCTTGTGTTACTTTTGAAAATCCAAACTCGGTTTTTAACCATTCAAAAGTGTTTTTATGATAAAAAAATACATGGGTTTCATCGTTTTTATAATACCAACTTTCAAAATCAATATTTTCGTTGTAAACGTCAGTCATACAATATAATTTTCCACCTGGTTTTAATAACGATTTCAACAGTTTAAATTCTTTGTGCGGATAATGAAAATGTTCTATAACTTCACAACAAACAATATAATTAAAAGTAGTGTTTAAAGCGTCAACATTATTGTCGAAAAAAGGGTCGTAGGTGTTAACGCTATAATTTCGGTCACGCAATAATTTGGTAATTACAGGTCCTGTGCCACAACCAAAATCTAAACCTAAATCATTCTTTTTAAAATCGATAAGCACATTTTTAACTATTGGTTTTACAAAGTTTTGATAGCGAATGTCGTTTACATCGTTATTATGACTTTGGTACCGAATAATTTCTTTTTCCATTGAAGGAAAAAAATTAGAATGCATTCCAATAGCAAAACAGTTGGCACATTGATAATATTCCCTGTTTTTAGAAAGGAAAGTGAATGTGATTTGTGTTTTACAAAGAGAGCATTTCATTAGTATTAATTGAATGTAAATTCAAAATTATTTAAAAATAATAATAATTTTATTCAGCTGCCATTTGGAATAACAACCAGTTATTTGGATCGAATTTTAGTTCTTTTACTTCTCCATTGCATTCAATTACAAAAGGTTCAGTTTTAAAAGTAACGTTGATAGTTTTAATTTCAGAAGTCCCATCGGTGTAAATAAGTTTAATATCTAAGGGAAATTCAAATGCTGTGGCTTCAGTTGCTTGTGTTTGTTCAAGCATTAACCTTACTTTATTGTTGTAATAAATCCAGTTCGATTTTAAAATTGGGTACTGGGCTTTTGTTAGCCATTGCATAAAAAAAGTATCTAAATTTTTACCTGAAACTTTTGCCATTACTTTTTTAAAATCAAGTGTTGAAGCATTTTTGTATTTGTAGGTTTCATAATAAGATTTTATGCCTTTAAAAAACAGTTCATCTCCTATTTCTTTTCTTAGCATATGAAGTACCCACGCACCTTTTTGATAGGAGTTTGCGTTTAATAGGTCAATATAATTGGTGGTTTTGGTATCAATAATTGGAGTTTGTTGTTTTTTATAAAAATCGAATACTTTAGCGCGTTCATTGACCATTCTTTTTTGAAATACAGAATCTCCTTGTGATTTCTGTACATATAAATCTGAAAAATAGGTAGCAAAACCTTCACTCAGCCAAATATGAGGCCAATCAATTTCTGAGGCCGAATCTCCAAACCATTGATGAGCAATTTCATGAGCCATTAAAGCATCAATTTTCCCTTCACCTGTAATTGATTTTTCATGATAAAATATGGCTCCTGCATTTTCCATACCGCCATATTGGGTTGTAGATTGTACATTTGCAAGTTTTTTAAACGGGTATGCTCCAATAGTTTCAATAAAAAAGTCGAGAATTTCTATTGCATTAGAAAAATCATGAAATCCGGCTTCTTTTGCTTGGGGGTACACCCAACTAGAAACAGGAATTTGATGCGTTTCGCCCAATTGTTGCACTTCAAAATTTGCGACTCCAATTACCATAATTTTTGTTGGTAATGGAACACTTGTTTTATAGTGTGTTTGTTTTAAATTATTTTTTAAAACGGTTTCTTTAATCAAATCTCCATTTGCAATAACCTGATAATGTGCAGGTGCTGTAACAAGATATTCAACCGTTGCTTTGGCTAATGGATGATCAATACAAGGAAACCAATTATGGGCTCTATTTGGCCAATTATCTCCAAAAAAAGTTCGGTCTCCAAAACTGTTTTTACCAATAATTAAACCTGTTTTTGGTATGCCACTATATTTAATTTTAAATGTGTAGGTTAAATTTGGGAAAATATGTTTTGGTGAAATTATTAGCTTATTGTTTTGTTGTTTGAACGTAATTGGAATGTTGTTTTGATAAATGGAATCTACCTTCATACCTTCTCCTGTTGAAGGATCTTGTTCAACCAAATCAAGCACAAAAGATGTACTATTTGTCATAAACCGCATTGAAACTTCCATTGACGCTTTGATTTTGTTATTGTCATCATTCAATTCAATGGCCAATTTATAATGTTCAATTCTTAATTCATTAAGCTGTTGAAAGGTTGTTTGAGCTATGAGTGAACTTGAAAGGAGTAAAAAGAGTAAGGTAAATTTATAGTTGATTTTCATTATTATTTAATTTGTGACAAATATACCTAAAAGTAAGAAAAGAGCATAAAAAAAGTCCGTTGGGTAACTCAACGGACTTTTTAAATAAAACCAAATCACTATTCTTTATTATAAAGAGTAACAATTTCTTTGATGTCGTTTATTTGTTTATTATTTATTTCGGTAGCTAGTTCAACATTGTCTCCTAAAAAGGCACTAATTTCTTTTGAAAATTTTGAACTTGAAGAAGGAACTTTAATTAATTCGTCAAAAACTTTTTCTATATAATAGGTTTTGCTACCGTTGTAATCTCTTTCGTATAAGTTTACTTTTTTTCCTGATTCAACAGCTTTTACCAATATCATTTCACAGTCGTAATATATTCTTACAAATTTTTCATCACCTCGTGTATAACATTTAATAGACTCAATATCTGGTTTTTGGGCAATACCTTGATTGTCTATATAAGTTATATGAACTAAACTTTTGGAATCATTAAATTTTTCAATTTTAACATTTGTAATGGTGTCATAACGCTTGGTTATAATGGTGCCGTTCACATAGGCTTGACCATAAATATTAATTGTAAAAATAAATAATACGAGTACTGCAATATTTGATTTCATTGTATTTTATTTTAATTGTTTTCTATATTTCAATTTACCTATCAAATGTACAAAATAATACTATGCACGCATAATAAATAAATAACAATTTTTGCCATTTTTCGTTATATAAAATCATTCTAAATACACATAAATTACAATAGCCTTTTTAATTCACGAATACTTCTTATCTTTACAGCCTTAATACTTTAAAAACCTGTAAAATGGATTACGGAAAAGAATTTAAAAAGTTTGCGACAAAGCAACAAGGAATTAGCAGTTTACACTATGATAAAATAGTAAGTAGTGTTACCCCTTATATTATTGAAGAACGTCAGTTAAATGTAGCGCAGATGGATGTGTTTTCTCGTTTAATGATGGATAGAATTATATTTTTAGGAACAGCAATTGACGATTATGTAGCCAATATTATACAAGCTCAATTATTGTTTTTGGAAAGTGTAGACAATTCAAAAGATATTTCAATTTATATAAATTCTCCGGGAGGTGGTGTTTATGCAGGTTTGGGAATTTATGACACTATGCAGTTTATAAAACCAGATGTTGCAACTATTTGTACAGGTATGGCAGCCTCAATGGGTGCCGTTTTAATGTGTGCGGGTGAAAAAGGAAAACGTTCTGCTTTACCTCATTCGCGTGTTATGATTCACCAGCCTTTAGGAGGTGCACAGGGTCAGGCAAGTGATATTGAAATTACAGCTCGTGAAATTTTAAAGTTAAAGGATGAATTATACCAAATAATTTCAAACCATTCTGGTCAAACAATGGAAAAGGTTCATGCAGACTCCGATCGTGATTATTGGATGAAAGCTGAAGAAGCCAAAACCTATGGTATGATTGATGAAGTATTGACCAGAAAATAAATATATATTTAAAAACAAGATTGATAAAAGATGGCGAAAGACGAAGTTTTAGAATGTTCGTTTTGTGGTAGAAAAAAACCAGAAACGAATTTATTAATAGCAGGTTTAGACGCGCATATTTGTGATAAGTGTATAGAACAGGCTCACGGTATTGTATTGGAAGAACTTGCAGAAAGTAGTTCTTCATCTATTTCCGCTGAATTAATAGTAAAAAAGCCAAAAGAAATAAAAGCTTTTCTTGACCAATATATGATTGGTCAAATTCAGGCAAAAAAAGTAATGTCTGTTGCAGTTTACAATCATTATAAAAGGTTGTTGCAGCCTGCATCGAAAGATAAAGATGATGTTATTGAAATTGAAAAAAGTAACATTATAATTGTTGGCGACACAGGTACAGGTAAAACATTAATTGCACGAACCATTGCTAGAATGTTGAATGTGCCATTTTGTATTGTTGATGCAACTGTTTTAACAGAAGCTGGTTATGTTGGTGAAGATGTTGAAAGAATTTTAACACGTTTATTGCAGGCAGCAGATTACAATGTTGAAAAAGCTGAAAGAGGTATTGTTTTTATTGATGAAATTGATAAAATTGCCCGAAAAGGAGATAATCCGTCTATAACAAGAGATGTTTCAGGTGAAGGTGTTCAACAGGCTTTATTAAAATTGTTAGAAGGTACTGTTGTAAATGTGCCACCAAAAGGAGGTCGAAAACATCCTGATCAAAAATTTATTGAAGTTAATACAAAAGATATATTGTTTATTGCAGGTGGTGCTTTTTCTGGAATTGATAAAGTAATTTGAAAACGATTAAATCGTCAGGCAGTTGGTTATAGCGCATCAATCAAAGAAGACAAAATTGATGAAGGAAACATGTTGCAATATATTATCCCAAGTGATTTAAAAACTTTCGGATTAATTCCTGAAATTATTGGACGTTTACCTGTTTTAACACATATGGATCCGTTAGATGCAGAAACCTTAAGAGCCATTTTAACTGAGCCAAAAAACTCCATTATAAAACAGTATGAAAAATTGTTTAAAATGGACGACATTACCTTTTCAATCAATGAAAAAGCATTGAATTATATTGTTGATAAAGCGGTTGAATATAAGTTAGGTGCACGTGGATTGCGTTCACTTTGTGAAGCAATTTTAACTGATGCCATGTTTGAATTGCCTGGCACAGATGAAAAGGAATTAAAAATTACAGAGAAATACGCTGAAGATAAAATCAATAAATCTACATTGAAAAGGTTAAAAGCAGTTTCATAGTGGCATATAAAAAGAGCAGAAAAAAAATCATCCTTTATTAAATAGAGGGTGATTTTTTTATCTAAAATTTGTAATTTAGAAAACTTAAAAATATAATCATTGATTTCCAGAAGTACCATAGATCTTGTTTTTGAAACTGCTCGTGTTGAGGAGGTTATTGGTGAGTTTGTTCAGTTAAAAAAAGCAGGAAGTAATTTTAAAGGTTTGAGTCCGTTTTCAGACGAGCGCTCTCCTTCTTTTATGGTATCACCGGTAAAAGGAATTTGGAAAGATTTTAGTACCGGTAAAGGTGGTAATGCAGTTTCATTTTTAATGGAGCATGAACATTATTCTTATCCAGAGGCCATTCGCTATTTGGCAAAAAAGTACAATATTGAAATTGATGAAATTCAACAAACTGATGAACAAAAACAAAGTGCTGATGAAAGAGAGAGTATGTTTTTGGTTTCAGAATTTGCCAGAGATTATTTCCATAAAATTTTATTGGATAATGAGCAGGGCAAAGCTATTGGTTTAAGTTATTTTATGGAAAGAGGTTTTTCAGATGAAACCATTAAAAAATTTCAATTGGGTTATGCTCTTAATGAATGGGATGCTTTTACTTCAGAAGCATTAAATAAGGGTTACAACCTAAAATATTTAGAATCTACTGGGCTTACTATTGTTAAACAAGATATTCTTGCTTCAACAGGCACTAAACAATTCGACCGATTTAAAGGTCGTGTGCTATTTCCAATTCATAGTATGAGTGGGAGAGTACTGGGTTTTGGTGGACGAATTTTAATAAACGATAAAAAAGCGGCTAAATATTTAAATTCGCCCGAAAGCGAAATTTATCATAAAAGTAATGTCTTGTATGGTATTCATTATGCAAAACAAAGTATTGCAAAAGAAGACAATTGTTTTTTGGTTGAAGGTTATACCGATGTTATTTCAATGTCACAGGCGGGTATTGAAAACGTTGTGGCATCATCTGGAACAGCGCTTACAGAGAGCCAAATTCGTTTGGTAAATAGGCTTACTAAAAATATTACAATTCTTTTTGATGGTGATGCAGCTGGAATTAGAGCCTCAATTCGAGGAATAGATTTAATTTTAGAACAAGGCATGAATGTAAAAGTGCTGATGTTTCCTGATGGCGATGACCCTGATAGTTTTGCTAAAAAAGTTTCAAAAGAAGAACTTAAAGATTATTTAAAAAACAATTCGCAGGATTTTATCAATTTTAAGGTTTCCTTATTGATGGAGGAAGCAAAAAGCGATCCCGTTAAAAAAGCAGGTTTAATTAGAGATATTGTGGTTAGTATTTCTAAAATTCCAGATAGAATTCAGCAAGAAGTTTATGTTCAGGAGTGTTCCAGAATTATGGATATTTCTGAAAGTGTATTATTTAATGAGTTGGCTCAGCTCAATAGCAAGTCACAAAGAGAGTTAACAAATAAAACGGTTCAAAACAAACAGCAACATAACCGACCTGATCCAAATGAACCACCTTTGGATATTTTATATCCGGAGGCTGCACAATTTCAGAAAACGCCACAACTTGAAAAAGTTAATGAGTTAAAAAAATACGAAAGAGAAATTATTAAAATTTTACTTTTATATGGCAATACCGAGGTTGTATTTGAAGATTATATTGAAGGTGAAATTGTGGATGGAGGTGAAGGTAAAAAATTAAAAAAGGAACTTTTTAATAACTTAGTTTCAAAAGAAATTTATTTGAATTTACAAGATGATGAGATTGAATTTACAGATGTTATTTTTAAACAAGTTTATTATGAAATCATAGTTCAGCTCAATCAGGAAGAAACCATTTCTGTTGATGCCTTGGTAAACCATTCTAATAATGAAATTGCAAGGCTAGTAACTAGTATTTTAATGGACGATGAGAAACATGTGTTAAGTAATTGGGAACGTAAAAACATTATAGTTAAAAGCAAAGAAAATGATTTATCTAAAATGGTTTTAGATGCCATTTATAATTTGCGTCGCATATTGATTGAACAAAAAATAGATTCAATAAAACATAGTAAAACAGAGGATGAGTTTCTAAGAATTGAGAACTTAGAAGCTGCCATGCTCTATACGGGTTTGAAAATTCGTTTAGCGAATAGATTGGGTCGTGTAGTTTAACTTTTAATAGTACACCCAATAGCTTTTGTAGTATTCACAACAGGTTTTTTGCCATTTATTAAAGCATTCACGGCTTTTTCTACATACTTATCAGTTACTGCTTCAGCATCTTGAGAATTGTTGTCAATTGCGCCAATATATTCAACAATTAAACTGCCATTTTCTTTATTTAGTAAAAACACATGTGGCGTTCTGGTTGCACCATATTGTGGATAAATTTTTTGTCCATCATCAAACAAATATGGAAATGTAAAACCTTTGTCTTTTGCTCTTTGCTGCATTGAAACAAAATCATCTCCTTTTGAAACTTGAGGATTGTTAGGGTTTATTGCAATTACAGGATACCCTTTTTCTTTATATTTTTTATCCAGTGCAATAATTCGATCTTCATAAGCAATGGAATACGGACAGTGGTTACAAGTGAAAATTACAATGAAACCTTTAGCGCTTTTATAATTTGCCAATGAAACCATTTTTTCATCCACATTTTTCAACTTAAAATCGGTTGCTTTATCACCAATTTTATAACCTTCTGAAGTGTTTTTTAACCCAAATGCGGTTATTAAAGTAAACACTATTAAAATAAAACTTGCTTTTAAAATTTTCATAATTAATCTGTTTTTAAAAAGGTTGTTAATTCGTTTTCTAATACTTCGTAAGTAAATGATTGCTCGTAAAACTTGCGATTATTTTTATTGTAAATAATGGTTGCCGGGATAGCGCCAGACCATTCGGAACTTACTTTTGGAATCCAAGTATTTTGATCAGGGTCAACCATTAAAAATACCTTTGGGTTTACATTATTTTCTTTAATAAAAGGAATCAACCTGGATTCAACCTGCTTTTTAAAATCAAGACTCACTAAAATTACTTCCACATTTTTATCTTTATAAATTTCGTGTAATTTTTGAAAAGCCGGCAATTCTTCCACACAAGGTTTACACCATGTTGCCCAAAAATTAACAACATAAGTTTTGTGATCGTTTTTATTTAGCAACATTTCCAGTCCTTCGTAATTAATTTCTTCAACTTTAATTTTAGTCGATTTTTCATCATTTACGGTTTCATTATTTTTCACGTCTGTTTTACACGAAGCAAACATAAAAATAACGGATAAAAAGAATATATTTTTCATATGTAGCTATTTATTGTTTTTTATCGGTCATATGTAATTGCTTCGCCAGTTTGCAAAAGCTCGGGTCGCATATCTTCATCGGTGTTTTCATCGCATTTCCGTTTTGCATATTTCATGATTGATTATAAAAATATTAAAAATTTAAATTGAAAAAAAGGAATTAACAAATGTTAACATTTTGTATTTTAGGCATTTAAATTTTCAATTCTTTTGGGATTTTACAAACTGGAATAGGATCCATTTTATGTTTATTGGCACGGTTTCTCTGAGCGTAAATGGTGAAAACTTCTTTTTCACGACCCTCAAAATCAGTTGCAGTTTTACCTAAATCGAACTGGTTCATTGCCCATTCCAATTCGTTATAACTGGCTCCAATTTGATCTTCATCGGTTTTATCATCGCCCCACAAACCATCAGTAGGTGCAGCTTTAATAATTTCATTATTCACCCCTAAATATGAAGCTATTTCATAAACTTCAGACTTCATTAAATCGGCAATTGGACTTAAATCTACGCCGCCATCACCATATTTCGTAAAAAATCCAATCCCAAAATCTTCAACTTTATTACCTGTACCTGCTACCAAATATCCTTTTAGGGCAGCAAAATAATATAGGGCAGTCATTCTAAGTCTGGCTCTTGTATTGGCAAGAGACATTAGCCTATCTTCTTCGTTTTTAATCTTTAGGGAAAGCCGCCAGTAAATTCTCAAATACAGGCGTTAAATTCACTTGTTCCATGGTTACTTGAGGAAATATTTTTTGCAACCATTCTATATGATTGTAGGCTCTAGTAATTTGATTTTCAGCTTGGTGAATGGGCATTTCTAGACATAAAACAGGAAATCCGGTTTTTGCACATAAGGTTGAAGTCACAGCAGAATCTATTCCACCTGAAATTCCAATCACAAAACCATTCACTTTTGCATTTATTGCATAATCTTTTAACCAATTCACAATATATTCAACAACTTTTTCTGTATTCATACTTAAACTTTTTTACTAATTTTGACGTTCTATTAAAAAGAAATGTAAATATAGTATTTAATGAATAAATTTTTAGGCTTACTTTTTATTTTATTGTTAGTTTCTTGCAAGAATAAGGTTGAACAAAAAATTGATGTTTCGGGAATTGATGTGACAGTTTCAATTGACAGATTTGATCAAAAATTTTATGAAACTACCATTGAGACACTTCCGAAGATAAAAGAAGATTATCCTTTTTTATTCCCTGAACAGAATCCCGATAGTGTTTGGTTGAATAGAATCAACAATAAAGATGAAATTGCTTTGTATAAAAAAGCACAGGCTGTTTTTAAAGATTTTGAAACTGAGAAACCTCAAATTGAAATGTTGTTTAAACATATAAAATATTATCATTCAACCTTTCAAACCCCGCAAATATTAACATTGATAACAAATTTAGATTATCAAAATAAAGTACTTTATTCTGAAGGTTTTTTGTTTATATCATTAGATATGTATTTGGGTGGAAATGATGAAATTTACAAAGATTTCCCATTGTATTTAGCTAGAAATTTTGACAAGTCTCAGTTGATGGTTGATATTGGAAATGCCATTGGAGCATCTTTTTTTGTGCCAAGTGCCAATCGCCAGTTTATTGATTTGATTGTAAATGAAGGTAAAAAAATGTACCAGCTAGATTGTTATTTGCCAGTTGCTTCCGACGCACAGAAAATAGGTTATAGTGTAGAAGAAATTAATTGGGCAGTAGCAAACGAAAGTGCTGTTTGGGCCTATTTTGTAGAAAATAAATTACTTTATAGTACTGATGCTGATTTGTATACACGTTTTGTAGCCAATGCTCCTTTTTCAAAATTTTACATTGATATTGATAAGGAGTCTCCTGGAAAAATTGGTGTTTGGCTGGGTTGGCAAATTGTAAGGTCTTATATGAAAAATAATGATGTAACTTTGCAGCAGCTTTTGCAAGCCAATGCTGAAGAAATTTTTAAAAATTCTAAATACAAACCAAAAAAATAATGGCTGTAACTCATACTTCAAAAATAGAATTTACCGTAGGATTAGATGAAAATAAAGTTCCTGAAAAATTACATTGGACTGCCGAAGATGGTGGTATCTCTAATGAAGAAGCAAAGGCTTTGATGATTTCTGTTTGGGATAATAAAACTAAAGATACTTTACGCATGGATTTATGGACCAAAGACATGCCAGTTGATGAAATGAAACAATTTTTTCATCAAACATTGGTTTCAATGGCCGGTACTTTTGAACGAGCTACCAATGATGAAAAAATGAGTGCAACTATGCGCGATTTTTGTGACTATTTTGCAGAGAAATTAGAATTGAAAAATAAGTAATTCAGTTTGTAGTAAGCGTCAGAGAAATCCAAGTGTAGAAAACTGTTTTTAGTTTTAAAACCTAAAAGTTAAATTGGTAATTAGTTTACCCTACCAGCAACTATCGGTTTTGTTTATGATTAGTGGCGTGTTTAAGTAACTAAGTAGTTTTTCTTTTATTAAAGAATTTCATTTTCAATTAATTTTTAAATTAAAAATATTATTGTATATTTACAATTATATAAGTGTAAAAATACAATTATGAATGTAAAAGTAAAATCTGAAGATTCAAATAAAAAGAAAGGTTTAGTATCAGCGAGGGTTGTTAGAAAAGGAAGGAATCCAGTTAGTCCTACTAAATTCTCACCTTCTTGGGTAGTTGTTAACTCTAAAGATGCTCCAGGATTTAAAATGGAATTAATAGGTCGTATCAGAGAAGGTGTGAAAAAGGCGGATTGGAAGCAATTAATAAATTTTACCGGTTCTACTGAAAAAGAGTTTGAGCATATACTTCCAGTATCTATTAGTAGTATGCAAAAGAAAACTGTTTATGGAAAGGAAACTTCAGAGCGAATCTATGAATTGGCGAGATTATTTGGAATAGGTTATGAGGTTTTTGATTCTAAAGAAGACTTTAAGAAATGGTTAATGACTCCATCAAGGACTCTTGGGAATAAAATCCCATTTGAACTACTTGATAGTAGTTTTGGTTTTGAAATGGTAGAAAATGAAATCATTAGAATTCAATACAATGTTTATAGCTAATGATTGTCTATCGAGTTGCAAATGTGAAATATAAAGATTTAACACTTTCTGGAATAGGGGCTGAAAAGGTTGGTGGCAGATGGAATAAAGTTGGAACACAAGCTGTTTATTGTTCAGAAAATATTTCGTTAGCCTTATTAGAGTATTATGTTCACTCTGAAAATATTGCTTATTTGCCGAAAAAAATATTAATTGCGAAAATCAAGTTTCCAGATGAGTTTGTAATAGAAGAATTAAAAGAGCTCCCAGAAAGATGGAATCAATACCCATATTCTTCTAAAACAACAGAAATTTTTACAGATTTAGCAAAAGACCGAAATGTTTTTGCATTACGAGTGCCATCTACGATTGTTGGATTAGAATCAAATATTATCTTAAATCCTTTATATAAAGAATTTGGGAAAGTAGAAGTTATTGAGTTTATTGAATTGCCTATTGATGGAAGACTTAAAAAAGATAAACGAGAATAAATTTAGATAAATTAATAAAGTGTTTTTTAGGTCGAGTTTAATTACTGCAAACATAGAATAACCCAACAATAGCAGCTATCAGGCCTTTTTAATCAAATCAATTACATATTTGTAATCTTCAGGGTTGTTTAAAAAATCTTTATCAGAAACATCAATAATTAAGGTTTTTAATTGCTCTTCAGTTTTAATAAAAGTTGCATATCCCTGATGAATTTTATCTAAATATTCTGGAGCAATATTTTGTTCATAATCTCTTCCTCGTTTTTTAATGTTTTCTAACAGTCTAGGCGTATTTTGATACAAGTAAATATAAATATCGGGTTTCGAAATTTCTTTATACATAATATCAAACATTTTTCTATATAAAAAATACTCATCCTTTTGCAAAGTAACCTGAGCGAAAATCAGAGATTTAAAAATATAATAATCTGAAACTATAAAGTTTTTAAACAGGTCGAATTGGGCTAAATCATCAGAAAGTTGATTGTACCTGTCGGCTAAAAAACTCATTTCCAAAGGAAATGCAAAACGCTCATTATCCTGATAAAATTTTGGTAAAAAAGGATTGTCGGCAAAGCGTTCCAATATAATTTTAGCATTAAAATCTTCAGCCATTTTAGTGGCAAGTGTTGTTTTTCCTGCCCCAATATTACCTTCTATTGCTATATAATTAAATTTTTCAGAAAGAGAAATAGGGCGATTTAACTGTAAATAAGTGTTTTCAACCTTATTGTTATCGGAACAGTTTTGCGCACATACTTGAATGCGTCTTTTTTCAATTGGATGCAATAAATTAGGGGCAATTTCAGCCAGTGGAACCATCACAAATTTACGGTTTAACATACTTTGATGTGGAACTATGAGTTCTTTTGAAAAAATTATTTCATTGTCAAATAAAAGTATATCTATATCAATTGTCCGTGCCTTATATTCTTTTTCAAAAGTTCTTTTTCTTCCTAGCAGGAGTTCAATCTCGCTTGTGGTCTTAAGTAAATTTTCAGGATTCAAACCTGTAGAAACCTGAATGCAAATATTGTAAAAATCATCACTTTCAAAACCCCAAGAAGCCGTTTTGTAAATTGAAGAAATTTTAGAGATTGCCCCTATTTTTTCAGCAATTAAATCAACCGATTTCTGCAAGTTTTCAAGTTTGTTTCCTTGATTGCTTCCTAATGATAAATATGTTGTTCTTTGTATTTGCATAAAGTGAATACAAAGAAAAGAAAAGTATCATTTAAAAACTTATCTTTGCTATTCAATTTATAAACATTTATATTTTTTTATTGCACTTTAAATTTTAATGAATACATGAATTTTTTAAGAAACTTATTAGCTTCCATAATTGGAACTTTTATAACGTTGGGTTTAATTTTGTTTTTACTAATAATGGTTGTGGTTGCAATTAGTGAAGATGAAGAAATTATTGTAAAACAAAATTCTGTTTTAGAAATTCAATTAGATAAAAGAGTTAAAGATTATGCTCCAAAAAGCGACGATCCATTTGATGAAATATTGGGTATTAATGAAAAAAAGCTTGGGCTGAATGAAATTTTAAATGCTATAGAGAATGCCAAATACGATGATAATATAAAAGGAATTAGTATCAACAGTATTTATGTAAATGCAGGTATTTCGCAAACCAAAGCAATTAGAAATAAGTTAGCGGAATTTAAAGAATCAGGAAAATTTGTAAATGCCTATGCCGATATTTATGCCCAAAAAGCATATTATCTTGCCTCGGTTGCAGATACAGTTTTTATAAATCCGGTTGGCGCAATTGACTTTAAAGGCTTATCATCGGAAGTTTTGTTTTTAAAAAATCTGCAAGAAAAAACAGGTGTAAAAATGGAGGTTATTCGCCATGGAAAATACAAAAGTGCAGTTGAACCATTTTTGGAGAATGAAATGAGCGATAATAATCGAGAACAAATCTCGTCATTTTTAAATTCTATTTGGAGCGAAATGTTGGCTGATATTTCGGAAAGCAGAAATATTTCAGTTGAAGATTTAAATTCAATAGCAGATGGTTTATTGGCACGAAATCCAAAATTGGCTATTGAAAATAAACTTATTGACGGTGCAATATATTTGGATGAATATGAAAATAAATTAAAACTTGCCAGTGGAGTTGATTTGGATGAAAAGTTAAATACCATTTCTTTGAAAGATTATATTTCAACTGGAAAAGGTAGAATTATTGAAACTGCTTCAGACAAAATTGCAGTTATTTATGCGCAAGGCGAAATTATTTATGGTAAAGGCGATGAGGAGTCTATTGGACAAGAATTAATTATAAATGCATTAAGAGAAGCTCGAAAATCCAATAGTGTAAAAGCAATTGTTTTAAGGGTTAATTCACCTGGAGGGGTAGCACTTACTTCAGAATTAATTTGGAGAGAAATTGAAATCACTAAAAAAGAACTTCCTATTGTAGTTTCAATGGGAGATATGGCTACCTCGGGAGGTTATTATATTGCGTGTAATGCTAATAAAATTATTGCCGAACCTACTACAATTACTGGTTCTATAGGTGTTTTTGGAGTAATTCCAAACATTAGTAAACTGGCCGAGAATATTGGTATAAATGCTGAACAGGTTAGTACCAATAAAGGTGCAGACTATAGCCTTTTTGAACCAATGACTAATGAGTTTAGGACTGTGACTCAGGAAGGTGTAGAGTTTGTATACACCACTTTTTTAGATAGAGTTGCGGCAGGAAGAAACATGACAGTTGCTGAGGTTGATGAAATTGCTCAAGGAAGAGTTTGGAGTGGAGCTGAAGCTAAAAAAATAGGGTTAGTTGATGAATTAGGAGGACTAAAAGAAGCAGTTATAGAAGCTGCTGGATTGGCTGGAATTATGGATTACCGAGTGGTTAATTACCCAAGTTATAAAATAGATTTTGAAGATAGATTTAGTGGTTTTCCATTTGCTTCAACCAAAGAAGAAATTTTAATAAAAGAATTTGGAGAAGCCAATTATAAAATTTATAAAACATTAAAAGAATTTTCTGAATTAAGTGGTATACAGGCACGTTTACCTTTTGTAATTGATATTAAATAAACAGAAGGTTTTGAGTGAAAATCTTATGGAGAACAATAAAGAAGAAAAAAAATTTGCCTTTAAAATCACCACTTTGGCCGGGGCTCAAATACGTGTGTTTCGTTTTGTTTCCAAAAAATATGGTGTTGAAAAAAAATATAAAACCAAGTGGTTTTTAAGTGGCGTGGTAAGTGGTATTTCATCTTTTTTTAGCCTTTTCGACAAATTTGTTTATGCAGCAAAATCTAAACCAAAGAATTTAAAAGACCCAGTTTTTATTATAGGTCACTGGAGAAGTGGAACTACATTATTGCACAATTTAATGTGTGCTGACCCAGAAACAGGTTATCCAACAACGTATCAAACAATTTTTCCCAACAATCTTTTTTCTTTTCAATGGTTGTTTAAATTTTTTATGAAAGTTTTAATGCCTAATAAACGTCCTGTTGACAATGTTTCTTTACATGTCGATTTTCCACAGGAAGAAGAATTTGCTTTGAACAATGAAATTCCTTTTAGTTTTTATAACTGGTGGTATTTCCCAAAAAAAACCCGAGAAATTGCAAATGAATATTTGCTTGATAAAACTACAAGGGTTGAAGATAAAGAAATGTGGAAAAATAATTTTAAACGTTTTGTAAATAGAAGTTTAATAAATACGAAAGGAATAAGGTTTATTTCAAAAAACCCACCTCACACTGCTCGAATTCCTCAACTTTTAGAATTGTATCCCAATGCTAAATTTATTTATATTCATAGAAATCCTTATGAAGTAATGCGTTCTACCATTGCATTTTATAAAAGTATTTTACCAGCAACGCAGTTGCAAGATATTGATGAAAATACATTGGTAAAAGATATTTTGTGGGTTTATAAAGAACTGAATTTAAAGTATGAAAAAGATAAAATTTGCATTCCTTCAAATAATTTAATTGAAATAACGTATACCGATTTGGTAAGTAAACCAGATGAAGAAATTAAAAATATTTATCAAAATTTATTGAATGATGATTATACGCGTGTTGAGAAAAATGTAAATAAATATGTTGAAAGTATCAACCATACACTAAAAGAGTATAATTATAAAAGTGAATTTTTGGTGCAGGTAAATGCTGAATTGTCTGAAATTATTACTTCTAAGGGGTATACATTAATGCATTAATCTTGTATTTTAATTGTGATGGTTTTTTTAGGTGAATTTAATTCAAAGTTGGCTTCCTCATATTTTGGAGCTCTAAAAACTACGTTGTAATCTCTTGAAAAGGCAAAACCTTCTTTAGGCATTCCTAAAAAATTTTTGGTCATTTCTCCGTTTTTGTCTTTATCGTGAAGCAATCCAACTGCATAATTTCCATAAGGAAGATCTTTAAATACAATAGTAAAATTTGGAGCAGTAAACTTTGGGATAAATCTTTGTTCAAGAAAATTACTTTCAGGCCATCCTTCAGGACCTCTGTTAATACTAATCATAATTTGACCTTCAGTACTTTTTAAACCTGTAACAATAACATCAAGAGTACAAGTATTTTGAGCATTTGTTAATGATGTTGTGAGAAATGCGATGGTGACTAAAAAATAAGATATTGTTTTAAATTTCATTTTGAAAATAGCTAAGTATTAAAATTATTTCAATCATAAATGTAAACAATTCTATAATACCATTAAATATTTGTGTGTTTATATTCAAATTTATCCTAAATAATTCAGATGTTAAAATAAGATAGAAATTAGACAAATATGATGTTATTTAAATTAACCGTTGAGCGTATATTTGTAATATGTTTGGTTTACATAATAATAGATAATAAGCGGTTATTAAATATTAATTAAGTTTGGAAATGAGATCTTTTTTAGATCTCATTTTTTTTTGTAATTATTATTGGTTTTCTTATAAATACTGCAGAATCATTATAGTATTAATTATATATTGTGTTTATAATTAAAAAAACCACTTTAATTAATTAAAGTGGTTTTTTGTTAAAACTTAAGATTGTTTATGTTGGTTTTAATTTTCGCCAACCAATTGTTTCATTTCATTTCTATATTTCAACGGGCTTTTTCCAGTAAATTTTTTGAAGAGTTTATTGAAATGGGAAAAATTATTAAAACCACTTTCAAAACAAATATCATTTATACTTGTAGGGTTTTCTGCCAATAATTTTGTAGCGTGAACAATTCTAAATTCATTTACAAACTGAGTAAATGTTTTTCCGGTTACCTTTTTAAAATAACGGCAAAAAGCTGGAACGGTCATACTTACCTTTTCAGAAATTTCATCTAAAGTAATTTGTTGCGTAAAGTTTTTTCGAACGTGACTAAAAATAATATCAATTTTATTATTGTCTTGCGGTTCAACTTCAAATGCAAAACCATCAACGTTTAATAATGAATAATTGGTAGCAACAGATAAATCATGTAATATTTCTAGAAAACGTAATATACGTTCAACACCTTCATAATTTATCAAAGCTTCAATTTTAGGGCCAACAAGATGTTTTGTATCAACATTGAATAAAAGTCCTTTTTTAGCTTTTGCAAATAAGTTTTTAACTTTATGCATTTCAGGAACATTAAAAAAATGTTCACCTAAAAATTCTTCTTTAAATTGTATGATGGTTTCCTTTCCATTTACTGTGAACCTGTCAGTAAATCCGCTATGAGGTAAACTTGCCCCTATTAATATTAATTGACTGTTGTCAAAATAAGATAAATGGCTTCCAATATGTCTTTTCCCTTTTCCTTTATTAACATATACCAATTCAAGTTCTGGGATGAAAATGCCAAAAAGGTAAATTGTTCTCCGAAATCTCGTTGTGCTGTTTTACCAAAAGAGATTTTCCAAATTCTGGAACAATTTTTTCAAATGCAGGTTTTGTATTTCTCATAACGCCTTTAGTTTATACAAAAGTATAAATATTTAAAATAGAGTTTCTATATTGAATTCACAATTATATGTGCTATATTAACATTTAATATCTTAACATTAACTTAACGGTTAAAATAAGATATAAATTTGAAAAACCAGATGTGTTTTACTTCGAAATCTCAGTATACATTTGCTTCATACTAATATTAAAAAATCTAATTATGAAAAGTTTAGTTAAAAAAGGATTATTGATTGCAATGTTATGTTTTGCAATGGTAGCAAAGGCATCTGATAATGATAGCGGTATTAAGGTTACTGTTATAAATTCAAAATTAATTGATTTAAAACTTCAAAATTTTGATGGTGATTTGGTAATAAGTGTAAAGGATATTTCAGGTCAGGTATTGTATTCAGAAAACTATAAAGGTTCAAAATTTTCAAAAAAATATGATATCAAAACTTTACCAACCGGGGATTATTTCTTTGAAATTGAGGGTCACACAAAAATAAAATTAATGCCTTTTACTGTTTCTTCAAATGAAGTGAAGTTTAACAATGAAATTGAGGCTGTTTATTTTAAACCTATTGTTAGAAGAAAGAATGATTTGGTTTATATTTCGAAAATAGCTTTGAAGAATGAATCTTTAGAAGTTGTTTTATTTGATGAAAATGAAAATGTTTTATACAATGAAAAAATTTCAGGTTCAACAACAATTGGAAAAACATTAAATCTTAAAGAATTAGAAACAGGATCGTATAAATTAGTGTTATCTAGTGATAACCGAATTTTTACAGAACAAATAAAAATAGCAAAATAGTAAATTCATATATTATTTTAAGTTTGGTTTGTAAAAGAGGTCTTTTTAAAAAGACCTCTTTTTTATTTTCTTAAATAAGTAATAAAACTATAATTGTATTTGTTGGTTTCATCTGATTTAAAATCTTCTCTTGTAGTTTCTTGCCAAATATTTAAATCAATTTCCGGAAAAAAAGCATCAGCTTCAAAATTATGGTGAACCAAAGTAAGGTCTAATTTATTTGCAATTTTCATAGCTTGTTTATAAATTTCAGCACCACCTAAAATATATGGGTTAGGGTCTTCTTTTGCGGCTTCAATAGCATCGTTTAAAGAATTTACTACAATGCAGTTTTTTTGAGTATAATTTTTATTTCGTGTAATAATTATAGTTGTTCTGTTGGGTAAAGGTTTTCCTAAAGATTCAAACGTTTTTCGGCCCATAATAATGTGATGACCTAAAGTTACTTTTTTGAATCGTTTTAAATCGGCGGGTAAATGCCAAATAAGTTGATTGTCCTTTCCCAAAGCGCCATTTTCAGCAATAGCGGCAATAATTGTAATCATTTAATATAATTTTCTTTGATTTTTAAACTAGTCCAAACTGCTTTTTTGTTGATTATCTTCAATATTTAACTGTGTTTCTTTTTCTACTTTTTTAGCGAGCTCTTTTATTCTCTGTTCTTGTTTAATAACCAATTTTTCAATTTGTTTGCGTTCCCATTCTTTATCCATAAATTTATGTGTGATAAAAACGTTTACAAAGTGTACACAAATTAAAAATAACCAAGCCACAATTGCCCATACAAACCAGTCTAATTGCTCACCAACGTTTAAAATTTTATTAATAAAAATCAAAAACACAGAACCTATTAAAAATAAAATAAAATGGGTATAAAGGCCTTTTTTTTGTTTTTGACGTTTACGGGCGTATTCGTATAATTCGAACTGATTGTTATCCATTGTTAAATATTTTTGATTGTTTAGATTGCTTAAAATATGGAAAAAATATTTTTTTGTTTTTTACATACTTTTAACCCATTCTTTAATATAATCGGTATAATCCTTTGTTTCGTTGTTGTCGGTATTTTTATATTCTTCAATGGCTGCAGTTAAAAACTTAGCAATTTGTTCGTCTGAAGAATTAAAAAAGAACTCAATAGATTTTAAAATATTAACATCTTCAATTTTGTTAATTCTTTCAATAATTTTTTCTTTTAAAACTAGATCTTGCATTTTTTTGAAATTTAATTGTGAATTCTAAAGTTATTGAATTTTTGTGGAAGAGAGGCTTAAAAAAGTCTTAATTTTAAACAGCTACAGCACCCTTGATATGTGGATGCGGATTATAACCAGTTAAATTAAAATCTTCAAATTTGAAATCGAAAATATTTTTTACAGCTTTATTTATTTCCATTTTAGGTAATGTTCTTGGAGTCCTAGAAAGTTGCAAATCTATTTGTTCACTATGGTTACTATAGATGTGTGCATCTCCAAATGTGTGAATAAAATCGCCTGCTTCTAAACCACAAACTTGTGCCATCATCATGGTTAATAGTGCATAAGAAGCAATGTTAAAAGGAACACCTAAAAATATATCGGCACTACGCTGATATAGCTGACAAGACAATTTTCCTTCAGTAACATAAAACTGAAAAAAAGCATGACAAGGAGGTAAGGCTGCTTTTCCGTTGGCCACATTTTCTGAGAATGACACAGTTGTGTCTGGTAATACGCATGGATTCCAAGCAGTAACAATCATTCTTCTACTATCGGGATTGTTTTTTAAGGTTTCAATTACTTCTTTTATTTGATCAATTCCTTCACTGTTCCAATTACGCCATTGATGTCCGTAAACAGGACCTAAATCGCCATTTTCATCGGCCCATTCATTCCAAATTTTTACGCCATTTTCTTTTAAATATTTAATATTGGTATCTCCTTTTAAAAACCAAAGCAATTCATAGATAATAGATTTTAAATGTAATTTTTTAGTGGTGACCATTGGAAACCCTTCACTTAAATCAAAACGCATTTGATACCCAAAAACACTTTTGGTTCCAGTTCCTGTTCGGTCTTCTTTTAAAATTCCATGTTCTCAAACATGTTTATTAAGTCTGATATTGCTTCATTTCTCAATCTTTTCTGAGGAACTAAAAATAAAAAAAGCTTCGGAATTAAATAATTTATTTCATAATTTAAAAAGTTATTAACGTATTAACCAATAATCATTCCTGCTATAGTAGCTGAAACCAAAGATGCAATGGAACCACCAATTAAAGCTTTAATTCCAAATTGCGATAAGTGTTTTTCTTTGCCCAGGTGCTAAAGATCCAATGCCTCCAATTTGAATTCCAATGGATGCAAAATTTGCAAAACCACAAAGCATATAGGTAGCCATAATAACAGATTTTTCATAGTTTAAATGGATTAAATTAGCAACATCTTTTAAGTCTCTGCAAGTTGTATATAGCCTACAAATTCACTGGCTGCTATTTTAATTCCAAGTAATTGTCCCATCAGCATCATATCTTTTGTAGCAACACCAATTAGCCACATTAAAGGGGCAAAATATAGTTCCTAAAATAGCTTCTATATGAGAATTTTTGATAACGGAGTATTGGCAACCATCCAATTATTTAAAGTTGTAATATCACCAACCCAACCCAAAATACCATTTAACATGGCAATATATGCTACAAAAACCAAAAGCATAGCGCCAACATTAACTGCTAATTTTAATCCTTCGGTTGTTCCATTGGCAATGGCATCTAGAATATTTGAGCCAATTTTTTCTTGTGAAACGTTAACATCCTTATTTATTTTTTCAGTTTGCGGATATAACATTTTAGAAATGACTATTGCACCAGGAGCTGCCATAACAGATGCTGCCAATAAATGTTTGGCATAAATGAAGTCTTAAAACAGGGTCATTTCCACCCAAAAAACCAATATATGCAGCCAATACACCACCAGCTACTGTTGCCATGCCACCAATCATGACCAGTAGTATTTCAGACTGATTCATTCTTTCCAAATAAGCCTTTAATCATCAAAGGAGCTTCAGTTTGACCTAAAAAAATATTTCCTGCAACGCATAAACTTTCAGCACCTGAAATTTTTAATAGTTTGGTTAATAACCAAGCCATTCCTTTTACATTACGTTGAATAATTCCTAAATAAAACAGTAAAGATGTTAATGCTGAAAAAAAATGATGGTTGGTAATACTTGAAAAGCAAAAATGAACCCAAAAGTCTCAATATTCAATTACAATCCTCCAAACAAAAATTTACTTCCTGCTGCGTGTAAATCTAAAATATTGGTAACAAATACCTCCAACAAATTCAAATATTGCTTGAATAAAAGGAACTTTTAAAACACCAATTGCAATTAAAAGTTGAGCACTTAGGCCAGCGCCAACAGTTTTCCAGTTAATGGCTTTTTTATTACTGCTAAATAAATAGGCAATTAACAATAATGAAATCATTCCTAAAACACCTCTTCATAAAGAGTTTAAAGAAAAACCTTGATTGTCAATTATTGGAGTTGTTGGGGTTTGTTTCTTGTGCATTTATGAAAAAAACACTAAAAAAGAATAGTGTAGTTAGGCTTACTTTTTTTATCATTCTTTTTTAAATTATTTGGAATTGCGATTTTTGATTTCATCCCTAATTTTTGCTGCCAGTTCATAATCTTCATCTAAAACAGCTTTGTTAAGTTTTTCGTTTAATTCTTTAAGCTGTCTTTAGAAAAAGTAGATTTTTTTTCTGGCTTAGGTTTTTCAATCAATGCATCAAGGTCTAAATTTTCCTTTTCTTCAGTGACTTCATCTTTCAATTTTAAATAAATTCCTGCTTTATCTAAAATATTTTCATAGGTAAAAATGGGTGCTTTAAAACGTAATGCCAAGGCAATGGCATCGACAGTTCTTGCATCAATGATTTCTTCAATTTTATCACGTTCACAAATTAAACTCGAATAAAAAACACCATCAACCAATTTATGAATGATGACTTGTTTAATCACAATATTCAAATCGGTCAGCAAAATTTTTGAATAAATCATGGGTTAAAGGTCTAGGAGGTTTTATTTCTTTTTCCAAAGCAATGGCAATAGATTGTGCTTCAAAAGCCCCAATTACAATTGGTAGTGTTCTGGTCACCATCAACTTCACTCAAAACCAAGGCATATGCACCATTTTGGGTTTGACTATACGATATTCCTTTTATATTTAAGGCGAACTAAACTCATACATATTAAAATGTAAAGAACTGTTTAAATTAGGACTATACTAACTGCAAAAGGACTTTATACATCCATATAACTTAAATAGCCTTTTTAAGAGGCACAATTTACTAAAAATTATGTGTTATTGTGCTTTAAATTCTTTTAATTTTTCAATTAATTTAGGAACCACTTCAAAAGCATCACCAACTATTCCATAATCTGCCGCTTTAAAAAAAGGTGCTTCAGCATCTGTATTAATAACTACTTTAACTTTTGAAGAATTAATTCCTGCTAAATGTTGAATGGCTCCTGAAATACCAATGGCAATATATAAATTGGAAGCAACAGGTTTTCCAGTTTGACCAACATGTTCACTATGAGGTCTCCAGCCTAAATCTGAAACAGGTTTGGAACAGGCTGTAGCTGCGCCAAAAACCGTAGCCAATTCTTCAATCATTCCCCAGTTTTCAGGTCCTTTTAAGACCTCGTCCGCCAGAAACAACAATATCGGCATCAGCAATGGTTACTTTTCCTGTAGTTTGTTCAATTTTTTCAGAAGTTAAATTGCTTTCAACAATTGAAGGTGAAAAATTCTTCAAGCATTTCCTGGAATTAACTTCTCAATCAATCCGAATGAATTTTTTGACAACCCAATTACTTTATTTTTGGTTTTATTTCACAATTGTTAAATGCTTTACTTGAAAAAGCATTGCGTTTTACTGTAAAAGGATTCAATTGAACTGGTAATGCAACAACATTATGCTAACCAGCATCTAAATTAACGGCTAAATGTGGTGCTAAATACAAACCATTTGTGTTGAATCAATAATTACAATATCTGAACTTTCTTTTTCAGCAGCTTGTTTAATTACATTTGCAACTAACTTTTGCATTAAAAGTTTCTAGATTTTCGATTTGAAACTTTTAAAACTTTTTCAGCACCATAATTATCCTAATAACGAAGGTTCATCTGCATTTATGGTAACTGCAAGTAAGATTGGTGCCTAATAATTCAGCAACTTTTTTACCATATGAAGTTACTTCAAAAGCTGATTTTTTAAATTTTCCTTCCGATGTTTCGGCAAATACTAAAACTGACATATATTTTTAGATTTTTAAATTGTTCAATTGTTGAATGTAATATTGTTTTTAAGTAAATTAATACTTTTAACCTTTTCCTCATTTAAACCCTTCAACAATAAATTAAATTACTTTAGCTTCATTGTGAAGTAAATTGATTAATTCATCAACATTTTCGAACTAAGTTTACAAGCCGATTTTGGAGCTGGTTTTTCAAATGAAACTGAAGCAGTTGTGGGTTCAGCTTTGTGTATGGTTCAACAACAGTTAATGTTTTTTGACGTGCCATCATAATTCCTCTCATATTTGGAATTCGTAAATCTTTTTCTTCAACCAATCCTTTTTGCCCTGCCAATAACTAAGAGGTAAAGTTACAAGATAAGTTTCTTTTCCACCATCAATTTCCCGGATAACAGCTTTGCATTTATTCCATCAATTTCAAGACCAATGCAAGTATTTACAAAATTGAATCTAATAAAGCTGCAATCATTCCAGGAACCATTCCACCATTATAATCAATAGATTCACTACCGGCTAATCACCAAATCATAATCCACCATTTTTTACAACTTCGGCCAATTGTTTTGCTACCGCAAAACCATCAGTTGCTTCTAGTATTTACTCTAATGGCTTCATCAGCACCAATGGCCAAGGCTTTTCGTAAAGTTGGTTCAGTTTCAGGACCTCCAACATTTACCACTGTAACTGTTGCACCTTGTTTTTCTTTAAACCACATGGCTCTGTTAAACGCAAATTCATCATAAGGATTAATTACAAATTGCACACCGTTGGTATCAAATTTTGTATCATCTTCTGTAAAATTAATTTTTGAAGTGGTGTCAGGAACATGACTAATACAAACTAATATTTTCATTTAATGTTATTAAATTGTGATTTTAATATTCTGATAAAATTAATTGGTAAATTTATGGATGCATTAAATTTTTTACGAAGTTATACTACTTTTATTTTAAATATATACTATGCATGCATAGTAAAATTTTATAAATCATTATTTTTTTGATAGTAATTCATAGAATTACTTATTTTTGCAATTCGTTAAAAAAAAGAAATAATGAAGACAATACAATTTAGAGAAGCTATTTGTGAAGCAATGAGTGAAGAAATGCGCCGAGATGAAATCTATTTATCTTAATGGGAGAAGAAGTTGCAGAATACAATGGTGCTTATAAAGCTTCAAAAGGTATGTTAGATGAATTTGGAGCTAAACGTGTAATTGATACACCAATTGCCGAACTTAGGTTTTGCAGGGATTGCAGTTGGTTCAGCAATGAATGGTAACAGACCAATTGTTGAATTTATGACTTTCAACTTTTCTTTAGTTGGTATTGATCAAATTATCAATAATGCTGCAAAAATCAGACAAATGTCTGGTGGTCAATTTAAATGTCCAATTGTTTTTAGAGGACCAACAGCATCTGCAGGTCAATTAGGCAGCAACACATTCTCAAGCTTTTGAAAATTGGTTTGCAAATACACCAGGTTTAAAAGTAATTGTTCCATCAAATCCATATGATGCAAAAGGTTTGTTAAAATCAGCCATCAGAGATGATGATCCAGTTATTTTTATGGAAAGTCGAACAAATGTATGGTGATAAAGGCGAAGTTCCAGAAGGAGAATATATGATTCCAATTGGTGTTGCAGATATTAAAAGAGAAGGTACCGATGTAACTATTGTTTCTTTTGGTAAAATTATTAAAGAAGCTTATAATGCTGCGGATGAATTGGCAAAAGAAGGTATTTCTTGTGAAATTATTGATTTGCGCACCATAAGACCAATGGATTATGAAGCTATTTTAAATTCGGTCAAAAAAACAAATAGATTGGTTATTTTGGAAGAAGCTTGGCCTTTTGGAAGTGTTTCTTCTGAAATTACTTATTCAGGTTCAGGAGAATGCATTTGATTATTTAGATGCTCCAATTAGAAGAATTACAACTGCCGATACTCCAGCTCCTTATTCTCCAGTTTTACTGGAAGAATGGTTACCAAATTTTAATGATGTTATTAAGGCGGTTAAAGACGTTTTATATAAATAAATAAAATATTAATTTACTTAAATAAATTTCTTTTGAGTTTTTAACTTAAAAGGAATTTTTTATTATTACACAATGTTAAAAAAGGATACATTTTTAAGTCTTCTGTTTTTACTGATTTTTTCAGTTGCTTTTGCACAGATTAAAGTTAGTGGATACGTGTTAAGATGAAAAAAATGAAACCATTCCTTTTGCAAATATTCTTTTTAAAGGTTCAAATATAGGAACTGTTTCCGATGAAAATGGAAAATTTTATTTGGAAGCCGATAAAACCTATACGGAAATAATAGTTTCATTTCTTGGTTATGAGACCTAAAAAACTTCCAATAAAAAGTAGAGATTTTAACTTAACAATTACACTTAAAGGAAGAAGCTTCACAGTTAAAAGAAGTTGTATATTTATAGTGGAAACAGTCTAAGAAAAAGGAAAATCCAGCAATTGCTATCTTAGAAAAAATTTGGGAACAAAAACGTCAAAAATGGTATTTATATGTTCAATCAATACCAATATGAAAAATATGAAAAATTAGAATTTGACATCAACACTATTGATAGTGCTGTAATAAAAAGTAAACTATTTATAGATATGGAATTTATTTTTGAAGGTGTTGATACTTCAAGAATTACAGGAAAAACCTATTTGCCAATTTTTATCAATGAATCTGTATATCAAAGTCTATGGAGATAATACAAAAAATAAAGTTAGAGAAGACATTAGTAGCCAATAAAAATTCTGGCTTTAGCGACCAATCAAAACATTATTGCTTTTGTTAAAGACTTATATGTTGAATATGATATTTACAGCAGTTACATTAAAATATTTGATAAAAGTTTTGTGAGTCCAATTTCAAAAGCTGGAATTATCATATAATTATGTGTTGGCCGACAGTGCATTTATTGACAATAAATGGTGTTATAATATTTTATATTATCCCAGAAGAAAAAATGAATTGACGTTTAAAGGTGATTTTTGGGTGAATGACACTACCTTTGCAGTGAAGGAAATTAATATGCAGGCTAATAAAAGCGCCAATATAAACTGGGTAAAAGATATTTATATAGAACAGGAATATCACGTTTTAAGTGATTCAGTCTTTTTGTTGAAAAAGGATTATATGATGTCGGATTTTAGTTTGCGTAACAAAAGAAGAGTCAAGAGGTATTTATGGAAAGCGAACTACCATGTTTAAAGATTATGTTTTTGACGAACCAAAAGCAGATAAATTTTACAAAGAAGAAGTAGATGCATTTAATGAAGAAATTTATAATAAAGGTGCTGATTTTTGGAATAAAAGCCGTCAGGAAAAATTGAGTGAGAATGAACAGGGAATTTATAAAATAATTGACACATTAAAAACAGTTCCAAAATTTAAACGTTTATACGATTTAATGTCAATTGTTGGATCAGGATATGTAGAATTTAACAATTTTGATTATGGACCAATTTATTCAACTTTTGGATTGAATGATGTTGAAGGGTTTCGCTTGAGAGTAGGTGGTAGAACATATTTTGGACCAAATGATAAATGGAGAATCCAGTCGTATTTAGCTTATGGCTTTAAAGATACTCAATTTAAATATGGGGTTTCTGGAAAATGGATGTTAGATCCAAAAAGCCGATTTACAATTGGAGGTGGAAACAGAAGAGATGTTGAGCAAATTGGAGTAAGTTTAACAACAACAAACGATATTTTAGGAAGAAGTTTTGCATCTTCAGCAATTTTTGCAAGTGGAGACAACAGCAAATTAACTTCTATAAATTTATCTAATTTATATATATCTATTGAACCAAGACGCAACTTAAACTTTAGAATTGGCGCATCGTATAGAACTTTAAAATCAGCATCACCTGAAACATTTAATTTAGACTGGTGGGTTGATAAAGAAAATGGAATTAAAGATTATAAAACAATTCAATCAGAAATAGATTTTTCTATAAACTATACGCCAAATAGAAAAACAATAGGTTGGGGAGTTGAGCGCAATGAGGTTTCAAGCACTTATACTTCTTTGTTTTTGAATTATTCACAGGGACTTAAAAATGTGTTTAATAGCGATTTTGATTATCAAAAATTGCAATTTTATTACCGTCAACCATTATTAATTGGTGGTTTTGGCAGAATGTTTACAACTTTTGAAGTAGGAAAAATTTTTGGTGAAGTTCCACTTGGTTTGTTAAGTGTAGTTCCTGGAAACCAGTCATATTCTACAATTGAAAACACCTATTCTTTACTTGATTATTATGAATTTGTGACTGACACATATGCTTCAATTCACGTGGATCATAATTTTAATGGACGATTTTTCTCAAGAATTCCATTGTTCAGAAAATTAAATTGGCGCGAATTAGTAGGTGTAAAAGCTGTTTGGGGATCAATTTCTGATGAAAATATTGCTTTAAATGCTTCTAATATTACCTATTTGGCACCAACAAAAATGTATTACGAATATAGTGTAGGTGTTGGAAATATATTTAAAGTGCTAAGAGTTGATTTTAACTGGAGAGGAAATTATAGGGACGTTCCAAACGCAAATAATTTTACAATAAAGTTTGCTGTGGGTATTCATTTCTAAAATAAATTTTATTGTGATGCTATTCCATTATGAATTTTGTATTTTTGAAAAAAATTAAAACTAAATAACATGAGTGCTAAAAAAAGGGTAACATTTGATGTGTTAATAGAAATTCCAAAAGGAAGCAGAAATAAGTATGAGTATGATTTTACTTTACATAAAATTCGTTTTGATAGAATGTTGTTTTCGTCCATGATGTATCCGGGAGATTATGGTTTTGTTCCAGAAACATTGGCCTTAGATCAAGATCCACTAGATGTTTTGGTTTTAGGAACTGAACCAACTTTTCCAATGGTGTTATGGAAGTAAGACCTATTGGGGTTTTTCATATGACTGATGAAAAGGGACCTGATGAAAAAATTATTTGTGTTCCAGTTTCAGATCCAATTGGAACAATAGAAATGATATTTCAGATTTAAACCCACATAGATTAAAAGAAATTGAACATTTTTTTCAAGTATATAAGGATTTGGAAGAAAAAAAGTTGATGTTGGAGGTTGGGGAAATGCCGAAGAAGCAATTCAAATTTACCATAAATGTGTAAAGCGTTATGAAGATAGTGATCATAAAAAGAAAAGAACATTTACAATATAAATTTGTAAAGTAAATAAAATGAATTCATTAAACCATCTTTAAATTTAGAGGTGGTTTTTTTTATCTCAATTATTTTACTATTTTAGCCCACCTTAAAAATTAATTAACTAAAATTTACATTAAAAAATATGGAATTAATAGTGAATTATTTGCCATTGTTTGGAGTTTTAGCTCTTGTATTTGTTTTTGTTAAAAACACATGGGTAACCAAACAAGACAGTGGAAATGAAAAAATGTCTAAAATTGCTAAACACATTGCAGATGGAGCAATGTCTTTTTTAAAAGCTGAGTACAAAATATTGGCAATTTTTGTTATTGCTGTAGCCATATTATTATATTTTAAAGGAGTAAGTGAAGTTGGATCTAATGGAATGGTAGCTGTATCATTTGTAGTTGGAGCAATTTGTTCTGCTTTGGCAGGTTTTATTGGTATGAAAGTAGCAACAAAGGCCAATGTAAGAACTACCCAAGCGGCAAGAACATCTTTAGGAAAAGCATTGGAAGTTGCTTTTGCTGGTGGTGCCGTAATGGGATTAGGTGTTGTTGGTTTAGGTGTTTTAGGATTGAGTGGCTTATTTATGATTTATCA
Organism: uncultured Flavobacteriaceae bacterium; assembly: GCA_963712085.1. Classification (GTDB taxonomy): domain Bacteria; phylum Bacteroidota; class Bacteroidia; order Flavobacteriales; family Flavobacteriaceae; genus Lutibacter. The sequence goes on from CAVQGP010000007.1 coordinate 40,644, forward strand.
AAATATGTGGCCAGGTGAAGAAAATATTCCAATGGTGTTAAATGTACTTTCAGGATTTTCATTAGGAGCATCTTCAATTGCATTATTTGCACGTGTTGGTGGAGGTATTTATACAAAGGCAGCCGATGTTGGAGCAGATTTAGTTGGTAAAGTTGAAGCAGGAATTCCTGAAGATCATCCATTAAATCCTGCTACAATTGCTGATAATGTTGGTGATAATGTTGGTGATGTTGCTGGTATGGGAGCCGATTTATTTGAATCTTATGTTGGTTCTATTATTGGAACAATGGTTTTGGGAGCTTTTATTTTTACGACGGAATTGTTGATGGATTAGGAGCTGTTTATTTACCATTAGTGCTAGCTGCAGTGGGAATTGTAATGTCAATTATAGGAACATTTTTTGTAAGAGTTAAAGATGGATGGAAGCCCACATAAAGCTTTAAATCTTAGGTGAATTTGGTTCAGGTTTTTTAATGATTATAGCTTCTTACTTTATAATTGGAGCTATGATTCCTGAATACTGGGTTGAAGGTTTACCATTTGGTTCTTTCGGTGTTTTTATGGCAACTCTTGCCGGTTTAATTGCAGGTTTTTGTGTTGGAAAAGTGACCGAATATTATACTGGTACAGGTACAAAACCTGTACTATCAATTGTAAAACAATCAGAAACAGGATCAGCAACTAATATTATTGCTGGTTTAGGTGTAGGGATGATGTCAACTGCTATTCCTATTCTTATTAATTGCTGCAGCTATTATGGTTTCTCATTATTATGCTGGTTTATATGGTATCGCTATTGCTGCAGTTGGAATGTTGGCAAATACTGGAATTCAATTAGCAGTTGATGCTTATGGACCAATTTCTGACAATGCTGGTGGTATTGCTGAAATGGCTGAATTACCAAAAGAAGTTCGTGAACGAACAGATAAATTAGATGCTGTTGGTAATACAACTGCAGCTATTGGAAAAGGATTTGCTATTGCTTCAGCAGCCTTAACGGCTTTGGCCTTATTTGCTGCTTTTATGAAAACAGCAAATGTTACTTCTATTGATGTTTCAAAACCAGATATTATGGCTGGTTTGTTAGTTGGAGGTATGTTGCCATTTGTGTTTTCTGCATTATCTATGAATGCAGTTGGACGTGCAGCTATGGCAATGATTGAAGAAGTTCGTCGTCAATTTAGAGATATTCCTCAATTACATGCAGCTTTAGAAATTATGAGAAAATATGATTCAGATATGTCCAAAGCCACTGAAGCTGATAGAAAAATATTTGATGAAGCTGATGGTTATGCAGAATATGAAAAATGTGTTGAAATTTCAACTAAAGCATCTATAAAAGAAATGGTGTTACCAGGTCTTATTGGCCTTAGCTGTTCCAGTTGCCGTTGGTTTTATTGGTGGTGCTCAAATGTTAGGTGGCTTGTTAGCAGGTGTTACAACTTGTGGTGTGCTAATGGCTATTTTTCAGTCTAATGCTGGTGGTGCATGGGATAATGCTAAAAAAATGATTGAAGCTAACGGACGTAAAGGAACTGATGCGCATAAAGCGGCTGTGGTTGGCGATACTGTTGGAGATCCTTTTAAAGATACATCAGGACCTTCATTAAATATCTTATTAAAATTAATGTCTGTTGTAGCATTGGTTATTGCACCAAGTATTGCTTTATATTCTGAAGATGTTACAGCTTATGTATGAAAGGTTCTACTGAAGTTGTAGCAGATCAAATTTCTAAAGAAGTTAGAGTTGAAATGAGCGAAAATGAATGATGGTACATATAAAGCAATGTTGATTACAACTACAACTAAAAATGGTGAAGTTACTGTTAATGAACAAGTTATTTGAAGGTACTGAAGCAGAAGTTAAAAGCACAAGTTGAAGCTTTAAAAGATGTAGATGTTCAGGTTAAAGGAAAAACAATTGTAGTTGAAGAAGTTATTAAAAAGAATTCCTAAATTAAAACTATTTATTATAAAATAAAAGCTCACAATTTGTGAGCTTTTATTTTTTATACTAAAACCAAAAGGGGTTTTAATTATTTGAAGAAGTTTAAAAAAGACCATTGATTTCTGCATCAATTCTGTCAATAATTGATACCTAAGTCTTCAGGTTTATCCACAAAATCTAAATTGTCAACATCTATAATAATAGTTTTCCTTTTTCATATCCATGAATCCAAGCTTCATAACGTTCATTTAATCGGCTTAAATAATCTATACTAATTGAGTTTTCATATTCACGACCTCGTTTGTGTATTTGCCCAACCAAGTTTGGTATTGAACTGCGCAAATATATCAGTAAATCGGGTGCCGAAACCAGACGATTCCATCAAATCAAAAAGTGAGCGATAATTTTCATAATCTCTGTTAGGTCATTAAACCCATAGCATGTAAATTGGGAGCAAAAATATGAGCATCTTCATAAATGGTTCTGTCCTGAATAATGTCTTTACCACTTTCTCGAATTTGTAATACTTGACGAAAACGACTATTCAAAAAGTAAACTTGCAAATTAAACCTCCAACGTTCCATTTGATTATAGAAATCGTCTAAATAAGGATTGTCTTCAACCGACTCATAATGGGGCTTCCCATTTATAATGTTTTGCTAAAAGTTTGGTTAAGGTTGTTTTACCTGCTCCAATGTTACCGGCAATTGCAACGTGCATAATTTAAATTTAAGTCAAGTTAGAATAGAAATGCTAAAGTAATTAATTTTTTTATGAATTAACAATACAAAATTAACGCATTAATAAATCAGCTTATAACCATACCCACGCACATTGATAATTTGAATAGAAGTATCGTCTTTTAGTTTTTTTCGAAGTTTGGTAATAAATACATCCATGCTGCGGGCATTAAAAAAATCGTCGTCACCCCATAGCTTTTTTAAAATAAAGGAACGTTCCAATACCTGATTTTTATTTTTAATTAAATAATACAAAAGATTTGCCTCGCGATGTGTTAAGTTATCAGAACTGTTATTGAATTGGAGTGTTTGTTTTTTTAGATTGAATATATATTTTCCTAAAATAATTTCTTCAGGAATATTTTCTATACTTCTTTTTAGTAGTGCATTAATTCGAACTATTAGTTCTTCAATACTAAATGGTTTTTTTAAATAATCATTTCCGCCCAAATTAAAACCTTCAACAACATCTTCTGTTTGTGATTTGGCTGTTAAAAATATAATAGGAATATCTGCATTTTCATTTCTAATTTCTTTGGCCAATGTAAAACCATCTTTTTTTGGCATCATAACATCTAAAACCAATAACAAAGGATTTTCAGATTTGTATTTTTTATATGCTTGTTCTCCATCTGCGCAAAGCAATACTTCAAAATTTCTAGTTTCTAAGCTTTCTTTAATAATTTGACCCAGTGAAGGTTCATCTTCAGCCAATAATATTTTTATGGATTTATTCATTTAACAATTCAATTTTAAAAATGGTATTGTTTTTATTATCATAAATAATTTGGATGTTTCCACCGTGTTTTTCAATAATATTTTTGCTGTAATACAAGCCAATTCCAAAGCCTTTTACATTATGTGTATTGCCAGTTGGTATTCTGTAAAATTGCTCAAAAACTTTATTTTTTTGTGTTTTATGAATCCCATTACCATTGTCTTTTATATAAATTTCCACTTTGTTTTTAGTTGAAACCAATTCAATTTCAATTTTATTTCCACCGTACTTAAGAGCGTTATCAATAATATTTCCAATGGCATTTTCGAAATGAAATTTATCTAATTTTATAACAACATCTTTAGCTTTGTTATTTAATTTAATTGTTTTTTCAGTTGAAATTAATTGATATTTTTCAATAACATGTTCAATTAATGTAGATAAATTATAGGGTTGTTTCTCAAGTATTAAATCATTTTGATTCAAAGAAGCGGTTTCCAATATTTTTTCAACCATTTCATTTAATTTACCCACCTGTGTATTGGCTATGTCTATATATTTTTCTGATTTAACAGTGTCATTCAATGCATTAAAATTTTTCATGGCCTCTAAAGCCACTGAAATAGTTGAAATAGGGGTTTTAAATTCGTGTGTAATATTGTTAATTAAATCATTTTTTACTTCTGCCAGTTGTTTTTGTTTGTAAATGGTTTTGAGTAAGTATATAAGACTGGCAATAATACTAATAGATAGCAAGAACGAGAGTAGAATACTAATAAACGAGTTTCTTAAAAGTATGGGGGTTTCATTTGTAAATAACAATTCTAAATGACTTCTATGCGGCAAAAAGGTAGAGTTTGAAATTGCCGTTAAATGTTTTGTTGGAATATTTTCAAGTTTAAATGTTCTTGTGTTTTCAACAAGACTATCATTTTCGTTACGAAAACTAAAATTAAATTTAAAACCATAGGTAACACCAATATTGTTTCGTTTAAATTCTTCAACTAAATAAGTATCCAATTTAGGTAAATCTAAAGTATCTCTTGAAATTGATACAATTACTTTTGAAATTAAACTATCTATGTTTTTTGGAATATGTTTGTTTGAGGTAAAAAAAGGATAAGAACTGCCTCTTAAATTTTTGATTAGTAATGGTTTAGTACTATCATTTTTGGCCAAATTTTGAAGCGTACTATCAATTTTTTTTCTAAATTCTTGTCGTGAATTTGTACTTACAATAATAGTATCTGTTTTATCATCTGAATTTATAGGATTTAAAGAGCTATATGTTATGATTCCCGATTTTGTTAAATTGGCAAAATAAGTTTCAACTGAATTGTCTAAACTCAATTGTACTTTACTTATTAAATTTTGCTTGTTTATTTGGTATTCTCTATAATTCCAATACACTTGAACTGCAATGGTAGTAAATATGGTTACACCAATAAAGTACACAACCCATTTGTAATTTTGCTTATTCATATATCAAAGTTAAGTACATAAATTGTATTATCCGAATCGCTTAACAATCGTTAACACTCGCTAACAGTTTTTTATACAAATTGCCACTATATTTGTATTGGAAAAATTTAAAATTTCAAAAATGAAAAATATTTTATTTAAAAGCAGTCTTGTTTTTTTATTGTTGGTTTCAAATGAAATCATGGCGCAGGATTTTCAAGGCAAGGTAACTTATATGTCTAAAACTACTTTAGATATTGACTTTTCTACTTCAGGAATTCCGGCCGATAGAATTCAAATGATTAAAGATCGAATGAAAAATAATTTAGAAAGAACCTATGAATTAACTTTTGATAAAAAAGCATCAAACTACGTACAAGAAGAAAAATTGGATCAATCACCAGGTGCTGGCGGCGGCGGAATGCGTATGATGTTTATGGGGGGTGGTGCATCAGGAAGGCATTATAAAAATATTCAAACAAAAATTTCAGCAAAAGAAAACGAGTTCAGTGGGAAATTCTTTTTAGTAAAAGATAGTTTAACTGTTTACAATTGGAAAATGGAGCAAGAAACAAAAATGATTGGTCAAAATCTTTGTTTTAAAGCAACTGCAGTGGTTGAGAGACCAATGAAAAGAGAGTTTCAGTTTGGAAGAGGCTCACAAAGTGAAGAGCAACGAAAAGAAGCAGAAAAAAAGGAAGAGGAACAAAAAAACTTAAAGGAACTAATTACAGTTACAGCTTGGTACACTTTGGATATTCCAGTAAGTAATGGTCCTGGAGATTATTGGGGTTTGCCGGGTTTAATCTTGGAGATAAGTGACGATAATACGCAGATTTTATGTACAAAAATTGTAATAAATCCTAAAGAAAAAGTTGAAATTACAGAACCTACAAAAGGGAAAGTAATTAGTCAAAAAGAATATGATGATATGGTTGTTGAAAAAACTAAGGAAATGAGAGAGCGTATGCAAAATGAGCGTCAAAAATCGGGCGATGGAGGACACGTAAGAATTGGGGGGTAGCCAATTAATAATTGAAAATTGTAATTCTTTGAAACTATAATGAAAAAAAATATTTTAATTTTCTTTTTAATCACTATTCCGCTTTTTGCGTTTGCTCAAAAAATAAAGGTTGATGGAACTGTAAAAGATGAAGCTGGAAGTCCATTAGAAATGGCTAATGTAATTGCTTTTAAAAAGGGAACCAATTTTTTAGAATCCTATTCTATTACTGATTCAAAGGGCAATTATAGATTGAGTTTAGAGGAGAGCATGGAGTATACTTTAAAGGTAAATTATCTTGGTTTTGAACCTAAAGTAATTGAGATTTCCATTGGAAATACTTCAGAAGATATTGTTAAAGATATTATTTTAAAAGAAACCAGTGAATCCTTGAATGAAGTTGAAATTTCATACGAAATTCCTATCAAAATATCAGGTGATACCATTTCATATAATACGGATTCATTTACCAATGGCACTGAAAAAAAATTAGAAGATGTGCTTCAAAAATTGCCGGGTATTGATATAGATGATAATGGTGAAGTAGAGGTTGAAGGTAAAAAGGTGAGTAAGGTTTTGGTTGAAGGAAAAGAATTTTTTGATGGCGATTCCAAATTGGCTACTCAAAATATTCCTGCAAATGCAATAGACAAGGTTCAGGTTTTGAAAAACTACAATGAAGTTGCTGGAATGCGCGGTGTAACGAATAATGAGGATAATATTGCACTGAATATTAAACTTAAAAAGGGAAAAGACAAGTTTTGGTTTGGAGAAGTAAATGCCGGTGCAGGCGCTAGTGAAAGCGATGCTAAATATATTGTAAAACCAAAGTTGTTTTATTATAGCCCTACTAGAAGTGTAAATATTTTAGCCGATTTTAACAACATTGGCGAAGCTCCGTTTACACGTCAGGATTATTTTAGGTTTACAGGAGGCTTGCGTGGCGGTATGAGCGGAAATGGAACCAACTTTAATGTAACTTCAAGTGGTTTAGGGTTTTTAACAACTCAAAACAATAGAGCTTTAGAAATTGTTTCAAATTTTGGTGCTTTAAACTTTAGTTTGGCACCTAAACCAACGTTGACTTTTAATGGTTTTGGAATTGTAAACAACTCACAAACAGATATGTTTACCGAATCTAGAACCGTTTATAATAAAACAGGTTTGGTTGATGTAAGCGAAACTTCTTCAGTACAAGAAAGCAATTTGGCACTTTTAAAATTCAGCACTACTTACAAGCCTAATGACAATATTCATTTAGATTATGACATTTTTGGAAAGCTATCCAACCAAAGTGAAATTATGGACGTTACTTCAACTCAGCGAAGTGCCGATACAAACAAAGAAGAACAGCCAGTTTCTTTAAATCAAAATTTAAATGCATATTATACATTGAATGAAAAAAATATTTTTTCAGCTGAATTTCAATATTTATATGAAAAAGACAAACCTTTGTTAAATTCATTGACTGATACACAGCCTTTTTCTTTTATTCCAACAATTGATCAGGCATTGTTTGATATGACTCAATATAAAAAATTCAATACAAGTAAATTCGATGGAAAAATAGATTACTATTATTTGATAAATCAAAAAAGCAATATTAATTTTAAAATAGGAACTACCTTAAGCTCTCAAAATTACCACACGTCTATTTCACAAACTTTAAACAATGGTTCTGAAATAGATTTTAGCGAGGAGGAATTAAACAACAATGTAGATTTTAATTTCACCGACCTGTTTGTTGGGGTATATTACAAAATTGTTGAAGGGATTTTTACGTTTAATCCTGGAGTGAATTTGCATAATTATCAAATAAAAGATGTGCAGTTAGGGACAGATGATAAAGAAAGCTTGACTAAAATACTTCCAGATGTTTATGCCCGTTTGCAATTTAAATCGTCTGAAAGTTTACGTTTCAATTATTCAATTACTTCACAGTTTTCAGATATCAATGATGCTGCCGAAGGATTTATTTATAGTAACTATAGATCGATGTATAAAGGTAACAGAGATTTGGAAAATTCTTTAAATCATAGATATTCATTAAGTTATTTTAGTTTTAGTATGTTTAATTTTACCAATATCAATGCATCCTTAAATTATACTAAAAAAGTAAATGGAATTAAAAACAGAACAGTTTTAGTTGGTGTAGATAGAGTTTCGTCTCCTGTAAATTCAGAATTTGCCGATGAAACTTTTTCTGGAAATTTTAGATATGGAAAAACATACAGCAAATTAAAAACCAATTTTAGCGCTAATTTCAACAATTCAATTTTTAATAATATTGTGAATGGTGAAGAAATTAAATCAAAAGATTTCTCTCACAGTTATCAGGCAAGTGTGGCAACAAAATTTAAAAATGCGCCAAATTTTGAGGTTGGCTATCAGTTGTCGTTTTCAAAATATTCTTCAAATGGTAGTACAACAAATAGACCATTTGCCAATATGGAAATTGTGTTTTTGAAAAACTTTATTTTAACATCAGATTACAGTTATTATAACTATCAGGATGAAGATAAAACTTACAAAAACGAGTATTCATTTTTAAATGCAAACTTGTATTATCAAAAGCCAAAAAGTAAGTGGGAGTATAAATTTACCGCCAATAATATTACTAATAACACTTCAATTAACACAGATAGTTACAATGAAATTACAGATAGTACAACTGCTTCTTTGTATTTTATTCAACCGCGATTGTGGCTATTTTCTGTAAAGTATAATATTTAATAAAGTACAAAGCTGAACTTAATACAGTAAGTTATTCCAAATCTAAAATTATAATGCTATTAAGGTTTGTGCCTGGTAGGATTTATTTATTGCTTTATTATCGAAGATAATTGTATATTTATTTGCTGCTGGTTATAAATAGCTGTTAAAATATGAAATACTTTCTACAAATTATATTGCTGTTATTGGTTTCCTGTTCACAAAATAAGCCAGAGGAAAAATTAAATGAGGTAGATTTTTGTGCTAAAATTCATACGTCAAAAACCACAGCCTTATCTCATGAATTAAAAGATTTTTCTAAGTTTTCAAATGAAAAAACGGGTGTTTATGTTTTGGAAGATGGTGGAGGTTCTTTAGTTACTAGAGCTTGGCTCTGTGAAAATGCAGAACAATCAATCGATATCCAATACTTTATATTTTCAACAGACAATGTTGGACTAATAGCCATTGATTATTTAGTAAAAGCTGCAGACAGGGGTATAAAGGTGAGAATTATAATTGATGATATAATGGTAGATGCTGATCTTGAAGATGTTTTAACCCTAAATTCTCACGAAAATATTGATATAAAAATTTATAATCCCGGAGTAAATCTTGGAAAGAATATTTTAAGTAAAATTAAAAAATTCACAACAGAATTTAGAAACGCCAATCAAAGAATGCATAATAAAACATTTATTGTAGATGAAAAAGTGGTTATTACAGGCGGTAGAAATGTTGCAGATGAATATTTTGATTATGACCACGAATATAATTTCAGAGATCGAGATGTCTTGTTGCTTGGAAAAGTAACTAAGGATGTAAATATTTCATTTGCTCAATTTTGGAATAGTGAATTAAGTGTCAATGTTAATGAATTAGTAACAACTAAAGTTGATAATTTAGAGTCTGAAAATAAGTTTGAGAAACTGCATCAATATGCTTGTAATCCTGAAAATTTTTGGCCCCAAATAAGAACTCAAATTGAAAATTTGCCATTGGTTTTTGATAAAATTAAAAGATCTGGTGCATTGATATGGGTTGATAATGTTGAGTTTATTTCAGATGTGCCAGGGAAAAACAATGGAGAAAGTGGTTTGGGGGGCGGAGGACTTTCAACAACAGCATTGATTGAATTACTGAAAAATGCCAAAAGAACTGTTGAAATTCAAACCCCATATCTAATAACGTCTGAATTAAGTCAACAATTATTTCAGGACGCTATAAATAGAGGTGTGAAAATTAGAATTTTAACAAATAGTTTGGCGTCAACTGATAATGTTGAGGCATTTAGCAGCTACCAAAGCGATCGTGCAAAACTATTAAAAACAGGCGTTCAAATATTTGAATTTAAACCTGATGCGGAAGAACGTATAAAAATAATGACAGGTGAATTACACGTAACATTAGAAGATATGCCTATTTTTGGATTGCATGCCAAATCAATGGTTGTTGATGATGAAATTACTGTGATTGGCACTTTTAATTTGGACCCAAGAAGTGCCAATTTAAATACAGAATGTATTGCAGTTATACATTCTGAAAAAGTTTCAAAAGAGGTGTTGAAAGGAATGGAAATTGAATTTAAGCATGAAAATTCATGGCAAATATCTGCAGATTTTAATCCAGATAGTGAAGTGAATAATTTGAAACGCGTAAAGACCTGGACTCGAAAAATACTTCCAAAAGAAATTTTATAATTTAAAAATAAAAAACCCTCATAAAAAACTTTTTATGAGGGTTTAATTGTTTTAAAAATCAATCGATTTATAAACTAAAAGCTTTTTTTATAGCATCTACATAGTCTAATTTTTCCCAGGTAAATAACTCAACATCAACAGAAATTTCAGTACCGTCAACATTGCTAAAAGTTTTATTTACAGTTCTATTATCACGTCCCATATGTCCGTAAGCAGCAGTTTCCAAATACATAGGTTGACGCAATTTTAAACGTTCTTCAATAAAAGCAGGACGCATATCAAATATATTTTCAATTATTTCAGCTATTTCACCATCAGCTTTGTCAACATTTGCAGTGCCGTAAGTATTTACATAAATTCCCATTGGTTTTGCCACACCAATGGCATACGAAACCTGAATTAAAACTTCATCAGCAACACCAGCAGCTACTAAGTTTTTTGCAATATGTCGAGTTGCATATGCAGCACTTCTATCTACTTTACTTGGATCTTTCCCAGAAAAAGCACCACCACCATGTGCGCCTTTTCCTCCGTAAGTATCTACAATAATTTTTCTTCCTGTTAAACCAGTATCACCATGAGGTCCACCGATTACAAATTTTCCGGTTGGATTTATGTGATATATAATATTGTCATTAAATAAAGCCTTTATTTCAATTGGTAAATTTGCAATTACTCTTGGAATTAAAATTGAAATTACATCACTTTTAATTTTTGCTAACATTGCTTCGTCCGTAGGCCCAAAATCATCGTGTTGTGTAGAAACTACAATGTCTTCTATCCTTAAAGGTACATTATCATCAGTATATTCAATAGTTACCTGACTTTTAGAATCAGGACGTAAATAATTAATTTCCTTATTTTCTCTTCGTAGAGCTGCCAATTCAAATAAAATTCTATGGCTTAAATCCAAAGCCAAAGGCATATAGTTTTCTGTTTCGTTTGTTGCGTAACCAAACATCATTCCCTGATCACCAGCCCCTTGTTCTTCTTTTACGCTCTGTCAACACCTTGGTTTATATCTTGTGATTGTTCATGAATTGCTGAAAAAACACCACAGGAATTTGCTTCAAACATATATTCACTTTTGGTATAACCAATTTTATTGATCACATCTCTGGCAATTTTTTGAACATCTAAATAGGTTTTTGATTTTACTTCACCTGCCAAAACAACTTGACCAGTTGTTACCAAAGTTTCACAAGCTACTTTCGAGTTTTGGTCAAAAGCTAAAAAATTATCAACTAAAGCATCTGAAATTTGATCAGCAACTTTATCTGGATGTCCTTCTGAAACGGACTCTGATGTAAATAAATATGACATATTCTTAAATTTAAATTAAATTGAAGATTAAAATGTTGATTGCACTGGTCGCCTAAAGAAGTAATAATTACTGCTTTAGCATTTTTTTACGAGGTTGCAATCAGTTCAAATTTTTCCTCTTGAATTTTGATGGGGCAAAGTTATGAAAATTAATAGCATTAAAATATTTTTTAACTAAAATTTTGATTTAGAAATAAAAAACCAAATAAGTTTGTGAACTTATTTGGTTTTTTTAATTAATTATTTTAATAACTGATATTTAAAAATACTAATTAACTATAATGTTTCCTGCCATTTCCAAGCCGAAAGTAAAGCGTCATCTAAACTTAATTCAGTTTTCCAGCCTAATTCGTCATTTGCATAATTGGTATCGGCATAGGCAGCAGTAATATCTCCTTCTCTACGAGCCACTAATTTGTAATTTACTTTTTTGCCTGTTACCTTTTCAAAGGATTTAATGACTTCTAAAACAGAATTTCCTTTGCCGGTGCCTAAATTAAAAACTTCATACTGTGATTTGTTCTTATTGTTAAGCAAACGTTTTAAAGCAATGATATGCGCTTTTGCTAAATCAACAACGTGAATATAATCCCGCACAGCTGTTCCATCAGGAGTATCATAATCACTTCCAAAAACCGATAATTCTTTTCTAATTCCTGCAGCAGTTTGCACAACAAATGGAATTAAATTTTGAGGAACACCAATTGGTAATTCGCCAATTTTTGCAGATTTGTGAGCGCCAATTGGATTGAAATAACGCAATGCTATGGCTTTTAAATCAGAAATTTTTGTAACATCTCTTATAATTTCTTCACCAATTTGTTTGGTGTTTCCATAAGGCGATTCAGCTGGTTTTATAGGCGCATTTTCAGTAATTGGCAATTCATCAGCCTGTCCATAAACGGTGCATGACGAACTAAATATAAAGTTATTAAGGTTGTTAGCTTTCATTTCTTGTAAAATGTAAATCAAACTGCCAATATTATTTTCATAGTATTCCAATGGCATTTGAACACTTTCACCAACTGCTTTTGAAGCTGCAAAATGAATAATTCCGTCTATTTTATTATTTTGAAAAAATGCTTTAACAGCTTCTTTTTCTTTCAAATCAATATTAAAATAAATAGGTTTTTTTCCAGTAATTGAAGTGATTTTATCCAAAACATCAATAGTAGTATTTGATAAATCATCAATAATAATTACTTCAAAACCTTCATTTTGTAGTTCAACAACTGTGTGTGATCCAATAAAACCTAATCCACCTGTAACTAATATTTTTGCCATTATTTATTTATAAAATTGATAATTGTTGAAGTTATAAATGCCAATTGTTCTTCATCTAATTCAGTGTGCATTGGTAAAGAAATTACGGTGTCAATAAGTTGATTTGTAACTTTAAAATCTTCTTCCTTATATCGGGAATCTTTATATGCTTTTTGGCTGTGTAAAGGAACTGGATAATAAATAGCATTTGGAATGCCGTTGTCTAACAAATGTTTATGCAATTCGTTTCTTTTTCCGTTGGTAATTTGTAATGTATATTGGTGAAAAACGTGGCAATCACAATTATCACAAATAAATTCACAACCATTTCCCATTTTAGGTGTTGTAATAAATTTTTCATTTTTAAAAGCATCATTGTAATAACGCGCAGCCTTTCTGCGGGCATTACAATAAGCATCTAAGTGTGGTAATTTCACTCTTAATACGGCTGCTTGAACACTGTCTAATCTAGAATTCACACCAACTACATCGTGGTGATAACGCTCATACATTCCATGGTTTACAATGCCTCTTAATAGTATGTGCCAATGCATCATCATTTGTAAAAATAGCACCACCATCACCATAACAACCAAGATTTTTTGAAGGGAAAAAAGAAGTCGATCCAACGTGACCAATGGTACCAGCCTTCTTTTTTGAGCCATCTTTAAAAGTATAATTAGCCCCTATCGCTTGGGCATTGTCTTCAATAACAAGTAAGTTATGTTTTTTTGCAATTTCGATAATCGCTTCCATATTGGCACATTGCCCAAATAAATGAACAGGAACAATTGCTTTTGTTTTTGGTGTAATTGCCTTTTTTAAGGCCTCAATATCCATGTTAAAATTGTCTTTCTCAACATCAACTAATACTGGTGTTAGGTGCAATAACGCAATCACTTCAACAGTGGCAGCAAAAGTAAAATCGACTGTAATAACTTCATCTCCTGGTTGGAGGTCTAAACCCATCATAGCGATTTGAAGTGCATCGGTTCCATTAGCACATGGAATTACGTGTTTTACATTTAAATACGTTTCTAAATCTTTTTGAAATTCATGAACTTCTGGCCCATTGATATAAGCTGATGAGTTTAAAACTTCTTGTAATTGGGTATCTACTTTATCTTTAATTTTTTGGTATTGACCTTGTAGGTCAACCATTTGAATTTTTTTCATGGTAAGATTATAAAATTTCTTACTCACAAAAATACAATAAAAGCAACAGCTATCCAATCATAAATTAAGATATGTACTACAACGTTTTAATCGAACAAATCAGAAGATAAATATCTGTCGCCACGGTCACAAATAATAGCAACAATAACTCCTTCAGAAATTGTTTCTGACAATTTTACAGCTGCAGCGACAGCTCCTCCGCTACTCATTCCAGCAAAAATTCCTTCTTCTTTAGCTAAACGTTTGGTCATTAAACGAGCCTCCTTTTCGCTTACTTCAATAACGGTATCAACTTTTGAAGGGTTAAATATTTTAGGTAAAAATTCTGGAGACCATTTTCTTATGCCAGGGATTTTAGAATTGTCGGTTGGTTGAGCACCAATAATTTGAATATTTTTATTATTTTCTTTTAAAAAAGTTGAAGTGCCCATAATGGTTCCAGTAGTGCCCATTGCTGAAACAAAATGCGTAATTTCACCATTGGTATCTCTCCAAATTTCGGGTCCTGTTGTTTTATAGTGCGCTTTCCAATTGTCGTCATTTGCAAATTGATTCAACATTAAATACCCTTTTTTTTCAACCATTTTTTCGGCATATTCTCTAGATCCTTCAATACCAACATTTGAAGGGGTTAATGTAACTTTTGCGCCATATGCCTGCATGGTTTGTATGCGTTCTTTGGTTGAATTTTCGGGCATTACCAATTCAATATTAATTCCAAATTGTTGTGCAATCATAGCCAATGCGATACCCGTATTTCCGCTGGTGGCTTCAATTAAATAATCTCCCTTTTTAATCTCTTTTCGTTCAAGAGCCGAAGAAATCATATTGTATGCAGCACGATCTTTTACACTTCCTCCCGGATTGTTGCCTTCCAATTTAAAATATAGTGAAAGTCCATCTTTGATTAAAATTTTATGGGATTTTACCAAAGGTGTATTTCCAATAAAATCAAATAAATTGTTGCTTTCCATAGCTTATTTTTTTGGTTTTAGGTGTGTTTCAGGTTTGTGATAAACCAATGAATTTTTTGGAATTGATTCTGTAATCCATACGTTACCTCCAATTACACTGTTTTCGCCAATGATAGTTTCTCCGCCAAGGATTGTTGCGTTTGCGTAAATTGTTACGTTATTTTCAACTGTTGGATGGCGTTTTACATTTTTAAGTTCTTTTGAAACCTGCAAAGCGCCTAATGTTACTCCTTGATAAATTTTTACGTGGTCTTTTATTAAACAAGTTTCTCCAATTACAGTTCCTGTAGCGTGATCAATAAAAAATGATTTTCCAATAGTTGCACCCGGATGAATATCTGTTCCTGTTTTGCTGTGGGCATATTCACTCATTAACCTAGGGATTAAAGGCGTGTTTAGGAGATATAATTCATGGCTAAAACGGTAAATGGCAATGGCATAAAAACCGGGATAAGCCAAATAAACCTCTTCAATATTGTTTGATGCCGGATCATTTTTGACCAATTCCTGAGCATCAAGATTCAAATTTTCTAAAATTTCAGGGAGTGTTGATAAAAATGTTTTCCAAATCGAAATACAAGAATCTGTGTTCGCGGCACAGGCCAATTTATAAATTTCCTCAAAATCTATTTCAAGTTGTTCAATATTTTTAGCAACACAGGTATTGGCATCAAATAATGTATGGAATAGGTTATCGGTAAATTTTTCAGTTTTACGCTTTAAACTAAAATCTAAATGCGGTCGATTTTTACTCGACATGATTTTGTATATAATGTTTTCCTTTGCTGTCATAATCTTAATTGACTAATAAAAAATTAGTCGTAATATTTTTTAATAATTACCATTTTTTATAAACTTCTTCAAATGGAATTCTATAACGTTCTCCATAAATGCCTTCAGGTTTTCTTATTCCACATGAAATAACCATATTTATTTCACTAGAAGGACGGTAATTTCAATATTTTTTTTATTCTAAATGTGTCTGATCCTTCCATTGGGCAGGTGTCGTAATTTTCAGCAGCCATGCTCAACATAAAAGTTTGAGCTGCCAAACCAGCTGTTTTATGAGCAACAATTCGCATATCAGCGTTTCTGAGCTGACGATAACTTGGTTTGAAAAGTCCCATAACCCAGCCAATACAAAATTTTATAAATCCAAAAATCCCTAAAAAATCGGCATAAATAAAAGGAATTAATTTGTTGTAATAATTTAATGCAAATTTTTCGCGACTAGTATACTCGCTTTTCGGTTTTTCACCAAATATTGAAATTAAATGTGCGGCATTGGATTTTGCACGATGTTTCCACAAGTCTTTTCTAACCACAATTACAACCATTTGCTTAGCTGTTTTGGCGGCACTTTGCCCTAAACATGCATTTGTTAATTGTTCAAGTATGTTTTTTGAGGTTATATGGTAAAATTCCCACAATTGCATATTACTGCTATTAGGCGCCAAAGTAGCTTGCTGAATACATTTTTTCACAATGTCTGCATCAATTTCTTTGGTTTCATCGTAAACTCTAACTGAACGACGATAATTTATAGCATCAATAAGACTTGTATTGGTTTTCATAATATTTTTTTAATCACTAATCATTAAGTCCAGCTGTTGATATAAGTTTTCAAATTTCAAACTATCAAATAATAGTTGACTGTCCTAAATCAATATTGTTTTTATTGTAAAATGTATTTTCATCATCCAAAATAAAATCACTTAAAAAATTACCAACATTAGTAGTTGAGAAATGATTTGTACTGTTTAAATCGGGTGTTGAAATATTTAACTCTAGTGATTTTTCAACTGCAGCCCTAATATCTTCAGCTTCGTCGTACAATTTAAAATAATCTAATAACATTGCTGCTGATAATACTGCAGCCAATGGGTTGGCAATATTTTTTCCTTTTTCTTGATTGTATGAGCCATGAATTGGTTCAAACATTGCAGTTTTATCACCAATGGATGAAGAAGCTAATAACCCAATTGAACCTGAGATTACACTTGCTTCATGCGATAAAACATCACCAAACAAGTTTTCGGTTAATATAATGTCAAATTGTTTTGGATTTGATATTAGTTGCATTACAGCATTGTTAAGAAACATAAAACTTAACTTTACACTAGGATAACTTTTTGAAACCTCAGTAACATGTTTTCTCCAAAGTCTGGAAGTCTCCAAAACATTTGCTTGATCAACCAATGTTAATTTTTTTCTTCTAGATTTTGCTGCTTTAAAAGCTAAATGAGTAATTCTGTCTATTTCATTTTCAGTATACAAACAGGTGTCTGATGCTGTTTTTCCATCTTCACTTAATTCTTTTTCTCCAAAATAAATGCCACCGGTTAATTCTCTGAATATTATGAAGTCAGTTCCTTTAATAACATCTTCTTTTAAATTTGATTTGTGAATTAAAGAACTATATGTTGCAAGAGGACGAATATTGGCATATAAACCTAAACTTTTTCTTAGTTTTAATAAACCTTGTTCAGGACGAATTTTTGCACTTGGATTATTATCATATTTTGGATCACCAATAGCGCCAAATAAAATAGCATCTGCATTTTTACATATTTGCAATGTTTCATCAGGAAGTGGATTGCCATTTTCGGCCATGGCTACAGCTCCTATTTTGGCTTTTGTATATTCAAAAGTGTGATTGTATTTTTCAGCAATCGCGTCTAAGACTTTAACAGATTGTTGAATTACTTCAGGTCCAATTCCATCACCAGGAAGTAAAGCGATTTTTAATTTCATGATTTAAAGATTCAAAACCACAAAGTTAATCTAAATTGCAATACGGTTTTTATGAATATGATTCAATCCCATTAAATGATGTAAATCTTCATCATTAATTTCTTTATGGTGGTCTGCAAATTTTAAAAATTGAGGGTAAACATCGTCTAATTCAATTTTTGTTAATTCGTATCCAATATTTTTTGCTCTGTAAGCCAAGGCAGCTCTACCACTTCTTGCTGTTAAAACAATTGAAGATTCAGTTACTCCAACATCCGCAGGGTCCATAATTTCATAAGTTTCACGATTTTTAATTACGCCGTCCTGATGAATTCCTGAGCTATGTGCAAATGCATTTTCGCCAACAACTGCTTTGTTTGGTTGTACCACCATTCCCATACTGCGTTGAACCAATAAACTGGTATCGTACAATAATTTGGTGTTAATTCCTGTATCTAAATTTAAATAAGGATGTTGTTTTAAAATCATAACTACTTCTTCTAAAGCAGTATTTCCGGCGCGTTCACCAATACCATTTATGGTACATTCAATTTGACGAGCACCATTTTGTACACCAGCAATTGCATTGGCTGTAGCCAAACCTAAATCGTTGTGACAATGACATGATAAAATTACTTTGTCAATACCTCTAACGTTTTCTTTGAGGTATTTTATTTTGGCACCATATTCGTCTGGCAAACAATATCCTGTAGTGTCTGGAATATTTAAAACGGTAGCTCCAGCTTTTATAACTTGCTCTAAAACACGGGCTAAATATTCATTATTTGTTCTTCCAGCATCTTCAGCATAAAACTCTACATCTTCAACAAATTTCTTAGCATATGCTACTGCGTCGTAAGCGCGAACTATAATTTGATCTTGAGTAGATTTAAATTTATGAAGAATATGTGAGTCAGAAGTCCCAATTCCAGTATGAATTCTAGGACGCTTTGCATATTTTAACGCATCCGCAGCAACTTCTATATCTTTTTGATTTGCACGAGTAAGTCCACAAACTGTTGCGTTTTTCACCAGTTTTGAAATTTCTACTACTGAAATAAAATCACCAGGACTTGAAATAGGAAATCCAGCTTCAATAACATCAACACCTAATATATCAAGACGCTCGGCAATTACTAATTTTTGTTCAGTATTTAACTTACAACCTGGGACTTGTTCACCATCTCTTAAGGTTGTATCAAAAATTTGAACTCTATTTTTACTCATTTTTGATTTTTTTTTATCACATTTGATACGTCAAAAATAGAAGTATAGGTTTTTTATAATTTTTTCGAAACTCATAGATTACTATATTCAAATTGTTGGCAATAGATTTAAAGCATTAAAAATCAATTAAATAAAAATATTTTAATTACAATGTCTATTGAGCAAAAAGATGCACTTTTCACTTTAGTTAAGTCGCTTTCTAAATCAGAAAAGCGACAATTTAAACTTTATGTTGGACGGTTGGGCGGAAATGTTGATGCGAATTTTATGTCGTTATTTAATTTATTAGATAAAGTGACCAGCTATAATGATGAACTCATTTTACAAAAAACAAATATTAAAAAGCAACAAATTTCTAATACCAAAGCACATTTATACAAACAAATTTTGGTTAGCTTAAGGTTTAATCCAGTGCATCAAAATGTAAGAGCTCAAATAAGAGAACAATTTGATTTTGCATCAATTCTTTATAATAAAGGTTTGTATAAGCAAAGTTTGAAAATATTAGATAAGGCAAAAGAATTGGCTATAAGTAACGATGAGAATAATTTGGCTTACGAAATTGTTGAATTTGAAAAGGTAATAGAATCTCAATATATTACTCGAAGTTTAAGCAACAGAGCTGATGAATTAACCAAACAGGCTAAAGAATTGAGTTTGAAAAATGTGCGTATAAGCAAACTTTCAAACCTTTCATTACAACTTTATAGCCTATTGTTAAAAGAGGGTTATGCAAAAGACAATGCAGATTCAGATTTAGTTAACCAGTATTTTGAAAAACGATTACCAAAATACAACCTGTCGGAACTTGGCTTTAAAGAGAAATTATTTTTATATAAAGCGTATTTATGGCATAGTCTAATTTTGCAAGATTTTGTTTCTAGTTATAAATATTCCCAAAAATGGGTGGACTTGTTTGAAGACAATCCCGAAATGAAAAAGCAAAATCCGGTTTTTTATTTAAAAGGTGTCAACTATTTGTTAGAGTCATTGTTTTTAATTAGGCATAAAACAAAATTTAATAAAGTACTTAAAACATTAAAAACTGATATTGAATTAGAACAAATTTCTTTGAATGAAAATACAAAAACATTAGCATTTATCTATTACAACCAAAATAAATTAAATCTGCATTTTATTGATGGTAAATTTACGGAAGGCTTACCATTTGTTTCTAAATTGTTAGTTGAAATTGAAGATTATAAAACCAAAATTGATGCGCATCATATCATGGTTTTTTATTATAAAATTGCCTGCATGTACTTTGGTGCAGGAAAAAATGAGGAGACTATTTATTATTTGGAGAAAATAATTAACAACAAAGATTTAACCATGCGTGAAGATTTGTTGTGTTTTTCAAGGGTTTTAAATTTAGTAGCACATTATGATGCGGGTATTGATTTTAATATTGATAAATTAATCGTTTCTACATATAAGTTCTTGATAAAAATGAATGATTTACATGAAGTTCAGCGAAAAATGATTGCTTTCCTAAAAAACCTAAGTAATATATATCCACAAGATTTGCGTAAAGAATTTATTAAATTGCATAGCGAATTAATAAAATTTGAAAACCATCCTTACGAAAAAAGGGCCTTTTTGTATTTGGATATTTTGAGTTGGTTAGAGAGTAAAATTCAGAATACAACCGTTGAAAAAATTATTCAGCAAAAGGCAAAGAAAATTACAAAATAATAATTTCCAAAAATTAAAATGAAAAAAGTAAATAGCAATAGTGTATTTATTTGTGTCTCTATAATAATTTTGCAGGCAGCATAGGTGCATATTGTGTTTTTTAGAAACAAATGAGCCTTCCTAATATATTTTACGAAGGTTTTTTTATTGAATAATCATTGTAAAAAATAAGAAGTTAACTAGTTGAATTATAATTGTATAACTAAAATTATGCGAATGTGGCTATTGTAAAAAAAGTAAAAGAAACAACACTAAAGCAAATGCCTAAATTAAATTTGTGTCTTGTTGCAAAAAAAGTAACAAAAATTAGGTTGTTTTAAAAATAATTTAAAATAATTAAAAAAGGAATAAAATAAATGCAATTAAATAAATATAGTAAAAGAGTAACACAAGATCCAACTCAACCAGCTGCACAAGCCATGTTGTATGCTGTAGGTTTGACTGAAGAGGATATGAAAAAACCTCAAGTTGGAATTGCAAGTACAGGTTACGATGGTAATCCATGTAATATGCATTTGAATGGTTTGGCTTCAAAGATTAAAGATGAAGTAAATAAATTGAAGTTTAGTTGGTTTAATTTTTAATACTATTGGTGTGAGTGATGGTATTTCAATGGGAACTTCTAGGAATGAATTATTCATTACCTTCTCGTGATATAATTGCCGATTCTATTGAAACTGTTGATGAAAGCACAAAGTTATGATGCTTTGGTAACTGTTGTTGGTTGTGATAAAAATATGCCAGGAGCCATTATGGCTATGTTGCGTTTGAATCGCCCATCGATTATGGTTTATGGAGGAACAATAGCTTCAGGAAATTATAAAGGGAAAAAATTAAATATTGTTTCTGCTTTTGAAGCTTAGGGCAAAAAGTTGCATGGAGATATTTCAGAAGAAGAATATCAGAGAAATTATTAAAAAGGCCATTCCAGGTGCAGGTGCTTGTGGTGGAATGTATACAGCCAATACCATGGCTTCAGCAATTGAAGCTATGGGTATGACATTACCTATAATTCTTCAATTCCAGCAGAAAATCCGAATAAAGAAACCAGAAAGTGAAGGTATAGCAGCATGCGATTAAAAATTTATTGGAAATAGATATAAAACCTTTAGATATTATTACAAAAAAATCTATTGAAAATGCAATTACATTTGGTAAATGCTTTGGAGGTTCAACAAATGCAGTACTGCATTTTTTAGCTATTGCACATGCGGCAGATATTGAATTTACTTTAGAAGATTTTCAACATATAAGTGATAAAACACCATTAATTGCAGATTTAAAACCTAGTGGAAAATACTTAATGGAAGATGTTCATGCTGTTGGTGGAACTCCTGCTGTTATGAAATATTTATTAGAAAAAGGTTATTTGCATGGTGATTGTATAACTGTTACAGGAAAAACATTGGCTGAAAATTTAGAGATGTAGAACCTTGAGTTTTGAAGAAGATCAAGAAGTAATTCATACAACTGAAAAAGCTATTAAAATCTTCAGGTAATCTTCAAATTTTATACGGAAATTTGGCAACAGAAGGTTGTGTTGCAAAAATTACTGGTAACGAAGGTAATGTTTTTTGAAGGAAAAGCAATAGTTTTTAACAGTGAATAAGAAGCAAATGATGGAATTAGGAGCTGGCAAAGTTGAAAAAGGTGATGTGGTCGTAATTCGTTATGTAGGTCCAAAAGGTGGTCCAGGAATGCCAGAAATGTTAAAACCAACATCAATGATTATGGGTGCAGGATTAGGAAAATCGGTTGCTTTAATAACCGATGGTCGTTTTTCTGGAGGAACACATGGATTTGTGGTAGGTCATATTACACCAGAAGCACAAGAGGTGGAACTATTGCATTGGTTAAAGATGGTGATATAATTACAATTGATGCTGAAACAAATACCATAAATGTTTAAAATTTCAGATGAAGAATTAGCAGAAAGAAAAGCAAAATGGGTTAGCCCAGCTTTGAAACATAATAAAGGAATTTTATATAAATATGCCAGAACCGTTTCATCAGCATCAAAAGGATGTGTTACAGATGAAATTTAAATAAAACGCTATGAATGACAAATTAAAAGAAATAGAAAATTAAAGAAAGTGAAAGTATCAAAAACTACCGAACGAATTACAGGTAGTGAAGCCATTATAAGATGTTTATTAGCAGAAGGTGTTGATATTCTTTATGGATATCCAGGTGGAGCTATCATGCCAGTTTATGATGAATTATATAAGTATCAAGATAAAATACATCACGTTTTAACACGTCATGAACAAGGTGCAGCTCATGCTGCTCAAGGTTATGCAAGAATTTCTGGAAAAGTTGGTGTGGCTATGGCAACTTCAGGTCCAGGAGCAACAAATTTAGTTACTGGTATTGCTGATGCTCAAATAGATTCTACACCAATAGTGTGTATTACAGGTCAAGTTGGCATCACATTTATTGGGTACTGATGCATTTCAAGAAACTGATATTGTTGGTATTTCAACACCAGTAACCAAATGGAACCATCAAATTACAAAAGCTTCAGAAATTCCTGAAGTTATTGCAAAAGCATTTTATATTGCAAAAGTCGGTCGTCCAGGACCAGTTTTAATTGATATTACAAAAGATGCTCAGTTTGAAGAATTTGATTTTACATATAAAAAATGTACGGGAGTTAGAAGTTATAATCCAGTTCCAAAAATAAATATTGAAAAGGTTATAAGAAGCAGCTGAATTAATAAATCAGTGCTAAAAAACCATATGATTGTTTGGGGACAAGGTGTTATTCTAGGTGAAGCAGAAGAAGAATTAAAAGCAGTTATTGAAAAAGCAGGATATTCCTGCTGCTTGGACCATATTTAGGAGCTTCAGCCATTGCCAACATCACATCCATTAAATATTGGTATGGTTGGTATGCACGGAAATTATGCACCAAATATTTTAACCAATGAATGTGATGTGTTAATTGCAATTGGAATGCGTTTTGATGATCGTGTTACTGGTAATTTAGATACTTATGCAAAACAAGCTAAAGTTATTCATTTTGAAATTGATCCTGCTGAAGTTGATAAAAATGTAAAAACAGATATTGCTGTTTTAGGTGATGTCAAAGAAAGTTTAGCTGACAATTATTGCCTTTGTTAAATAAAGAAGAGCATATCCACTTGGCTTCAAGAATTTAAAGATTTATATGCATATTGAATTTGAAAAAGTAATTAAAGATGATTTACATCCAACAAAAGAAGGATTAACTATGGGTGAAGTGTTCAAATGAAATAAATATAGAATCTAAAGGAAATGCGGCCATTATTGTTTCTGATGTTGGTCAGCACCAAATGATTGCTTGTCGATATGCTCAAATTTAATACTACTAAAAGTAATATTACTTCAGGAGGCTTAGGAACTATGGGATTTGCATTTCCAGCAGCAATTGGAGCTAAAATGGCAGCGCCAGATCGTGAAGTTGTTGCAATTATTGGTGATGGTGGTTATCAAATGACTATTCAGGAATTAGGCACCATTTTTCAACAAAAACTGCCGTTAAAAATTGTGGTATTAAATAATGAGTTTTTAGGAATGGTACGTCAATGGCAACAGTTGTTTTTTGATAAACGCTATGCGTCAACAGAAATGACAAATCCAGATTTTGTGAGCTATCGCAAAAGGTTATTATATTGAAGCTCAAAAAGTATCAAAACGAGAAGAATTAAAAGATGCTGTTGAAGAAATGATGGCTTCAAAAGATGCCATATTTCTTGGAAGTTTGTGTTGAAAAAGAAGATAATGTATTTCCAATGATTCCATCAGGAGCATCGGTTTCAGATATAAGATTAAGTTAAGTTATGGAAGAAGAATAAAATATTTACCATATCGGTTTATACCGAAAACAATATTGGATTATTGAATCGAATTTCGGCAATTTTTCAAACGTAGACATATCAATATTGAAAGTTTAACACGTTCGGAATCAGAAATTGAAGGTGTTTCACGTTTTACGTATTGTTGTGTATTATGACTGAAGACACAGATTAAAAAAATTATTGGTCAAATCGAAAAACAAATTGAAGTGATTAAGGCTTTTTATCATACAGACGAAGAAACTATTTATCAAGAATCTGCTTTGTTCAAAATTAAATCTGATTTATTGTTTGAAGAACGTCAAATTCAAAATATCATTAAAGAAAGCAATTCACAAATTGTGACCGTAAACAAGAGAGTTTTTTGTCCTTGAAAAATCGGGTAGACAGAGATGAAATTGAATCTGTTAGACAGAGATTAAAACCTTTTGGCATCATGCAATTTGCTCGTTCAGGACGTATTGTCAGTATCTAAAGAAGAAATGAAAATATCTAGAAATGCTTAGAAGCATTCAATCAATAAAAATAAAAATTAAGAAAATGGCAAATTATTTTAACACACTCTCATTAAGACATACAATTAGAACAATTAGGAAAATGTAGATTTATGGAAGCTTCAGAATTTGAAGATGGTGTAAATGCATTAAAAGGAAAGAAAATAGTAATTGTAGGTTGTGGAGCACAAGGTTTAAATCAAGGGTTGAACATGAGAGATTCAGGTTTGGATATTTCATATACTTTGCGTGAAGTGCAATTGCACAGAAAAGAGCTTCGTTTTATAAATGCATCTGAAAATGGTTTTAAAGTTGGAACTTATGAAGAATTGATTCCAACTGCCGATTTAGTTCTTAACTTAACTCCAGACAAACAACATACCGCTGTTGTAAAAGCAGTAATGCCTTTAATGAAAAAAGGTGCAACATTATCTTATTCTCACGGTTTTAATATTGTTGAAGAAGGCATGCAAATTCGTAAAGATATTACGGTAATTATGGTAGCTCCAAAATGTCCAGGATCTGAAGTTCGTGAAGAATACAAAAGAGGTTTTGGTGTGCCAACATTAATTGCAGTGCACCCTGAAAATGATCCAGAAGGAAAAGGTTGGGATCAAGCAAAAGCTTATGCAGTTGCAACTGGTGGACATAGAGCAGGTGTTTTGGAATCATCATTTGTAGCTGAAGTAAAATCAGATTTAATGGGAGAACAAACCATTCTTTGTGGATTGTTACAAACAGGTTCAATTTTATGTTTCGATAAAATGGTTGAAAAAGGTGTTGATGCCGGTTATGCTTCAAAATTAATTCAGTACGGTTGGGAAACTATTACTGAAGCTTTAAAACATGGTGGAATTACCAATATGATGGATCGTTTATCAAATCCAGCAAAAATTAAAGCTTTCAACGTTTCAGAAGAATTAAAAGATATTATGCGTCCGTTGTTTCAAAAACATATGGATGATATCATGTCAGGTCAATTTTCTAAAACTATGATGGAAGATTGGGCAAATGATGATATAAATTTATTAACATGGAGAGCTGCAACAGGTGAAACTGCTTTTGAAAAAACACCTGCTGGAAATATGAAAATTTCTGAACAAGAATACTTTGATAATGGTGTTTTAATGGTAGCTATGGTAAAAGCTGGTGTTGAATTGGCTTTTGAAACTATGACAGAATCAGGAATTATTGAAGAATCTGCTTATTATGAATCGTTACACGAAACACCATTGATTGCAAACACAATTGCACAGAAAGAAATTATTTGAAATGAACCGTGTAATTTCCGATACTGCTGAATATGGTTGTTATTTGTTTGACCATGCTTGTAAACCTTTAATCGCTGATTATGTTAAAAAAGCGCCAAGTAATTTAGTTGGAAGACCTTTTAATGATGGTTCAAATGGAGTAGATAATAAGGAGTTAATTGAAGTAAATGCAGTTATTAGAAATCATCCAGTTGAAGATATTGGAGCGTATTTAAGAGAGTCAATGACTGCAATGACCAAAATAGTTTAAACAATTTTAATTTTGAGAGCGTTCATAAAAAATAACATTTCAAAACTTAAATATAAGGCTCAATAGAGTAGCAAAGGAGTTGTTTATGCAACTCCTTTGTTTTTTTACAAAATATTAGTAGCGTAAATCAGGTAGATTGTTAATTATGGATTGCTATTTATGTAATGTTGTTAAATAATAAACAAAATAAATTTTATATCACTTTTTTGCGTAATATTGTTCCAATGAAAAATGAATCATTAAATATAACTGTTTTAACGCCCCCGCCTACTACTTATAGGATGCGCCGCTTCGTGCGTTAATTTTAAAGTACACCAAAACTAGTTTTATTTCATTTTTTAAGTCCAATTTTGTATCAAACCTTTAACATAATAGCTGTATTTAATTTCTCTTTTATTTATTTAATAATTAGGGAATTAAGTTTTTTTTATTCACGCCCCATGCGGGCTATATAATTTTAGGAAATAGGTGAGTCCATTTCCATTTTTTAAACTTAAAAACAAATATATTAATTTAAAAAACTCAATTGAATTGAAAATTGTAATTGCTAATAGCTCACATAACAAATACGCTGATATCATTTGCGAAACCATAGAAACTTCGGCAATGCAAAGAGGGACCGGTATTGCAAAAAGAACACCTGAATACATTATGACCAAATTGGAAAATCAAAATGCGGTTATTGCTTTGGATGGAGATAAATTTGCCGGTTTTTGTTATATAGAATGTTGGAGTCATGGAAAATATGTAGCGCATTCAGGATTAATTGTACATCCTGATTATAGAAATGAAGGGCTGGCGAAGCAAATAAAAAAAAGAATATTTGATTATTCTCTTGAAAAATATCCAGAAGCTAAAATTTTTGGTATTACAACTGGTTTAGCTGTTATGAAAATAAATTATGAGCTGGGGTATCAGCCGGTAACTTTTTCTGAATTGACTACGGATGAAGCTTTTTGGAATGGATGTAAAACCTGTAAAAATTTTGATGTTTTAACAAGAACTGATAGAAAAATGTGTTTATGTACTGGTATGTTGTATGATCCAAATCACGAAAAAAACATTAAAGAGCATACCTATAATTCAAAAGTCTTGAGCAGATTAAAAAAAATTAAGCAAGCAATATTTCTTAAAAAAAAATAAAATAATATCATGGAAAAAGTAGTAGTAGCATATAGCGGAGGTTTAGACACATCATATTGTGTAAAATATTTACAAAATGAATTAAATCTAGAAGTTCACAGCGTATTGGTTAATACTGGAGGTTTTTCAACTGAAGAATTGGCTGTTGTAGAAGCAAAAGCTTATGAGATGGGTGTGGTTTCACATACTAACCACAACATTTTAGAAAAATATTATGATAAGGCAATTCGGTTTATGGTATATGGAAATGTGTTGAAAAACAACACATATCCTCTTTCAGTTAGTGCCGAAAGAGTTTTTCAGGCAATTGAAGTTGTTGAATATGCCAAAAAAATAAATGCAAAATACATCGCTCACGGAAGCACAGGTGCAGGAAATGATCAGGTACGTTTTGATATGATATTTCAAACATTAGCTCCTGAAATTGAAATTATTACACCTATTCGTGATTTGAAATTAACACGTCAGGAAGAAATCGCCTATTTAAAAGAAAATGGCGTAGATTATCCTTGGGAAAAAGCCAAATATTCAATCAATAAAGGAATTTGGGGAACAAGTGTTGGTGGTGTTGAAACTTTGACTTCTCATTTACCATTGCCAGAAGAAGCTTATCCAAGTCAGTTGCAAAAAACGGAACCAACAAACATAAAACTTCATTTTAAAAATGGACAAATAGTTGGATTGAATGATGAGTTTGACACTTCAGTAAATACTATTTTAAAACTAGAAGCCATTGCTTCAAAATATGCTATAGGCAGAGATATTCATGTTGGTGATACCATTGTTGGAATAAAGGGAAGAGTTGGGTTTGAGGCGGCAGCGGCAGTTATCACAATTAAATCTCATCATTTATTAGAAAAACATGTGCTTTCTAAATGGCAACAAAATTTAAAAGAACAGTTAGGAAGCTGGTACGGAATGTTATTGCACGACGGACAATATTTTGAACCAGTAATGAGAAATATTGAAGCTTTCCTTGAAAGTTCTCAGGAAACAGTAACTGGAGAAGTTTTTGTAACTTTAAAACCATACCACTTTAGTTTAAATGGAATTGAATCAAAACATGATTTAATGAAATCAAAATTTGGTGAGTATGGCGAAACAAATAAAGCCTGGACAGCAGAAGATGCAAAAGGTTTTATTAAAATTTTAGGTACTGCAAATAAAATTTATCACAGTGTAAATAGCGAATTATGATTAAAGTAGGAATTGTTGGAGGAGCAGGATATACAGCAGGTGAATTAATTAGACTGATAGTTAACCATTCGAAAGTTGAACTTGATTTTGTATATAGCACCTCAAACGCGGGAAATTATATTTACCAAGTCCATCAGGACTTATTAGGTGCTTTAGATTTAAAATTTACCAATGAAGTAAATAAAAATGTTGACGTACTTTTTCTGTGTTTAGGTCATGGAAATTCCAAAAAGTTTTTAGAAAATAATTTGTTTTCGAACAACACAAAAATCATTGATTTAAGCAACGATTTTAGATTGAAAAATGATGCTGTTTTTAAAGGAAAGGAATTTATATATGGACTTCCGGAAGCTCAAAAAAGTGAAATTGAGAAGGCGAATAATATAGCAAATCCAGGTTGTTTTGCTACTGCAATACAGTTAGCCTTATTGCCATTGGCAAATGCAGGTTTGATAAATAGTGAAATTCATATCAATGCTACAACTGGATCAACGGGAGCAGGTGTTTCCCCAAGTGAAACAACTCACTTTAGTTGGAGAGATAATAATTTTTCGGTTTATAAAGCTTTTACACATCAGCATTTAGGAGAAATAGGTGAAAGCTTGTCTTCGCTTCAAAAGGATTTTAATGAAGAATTGTTTTTTATTCCAAATCGTGGAAATTTTAGTCGTGGTATTTTTGCATCTGTTTATTTAAAATTTAATGAGAATGTAGAGCGTGCTTTTGAAATTTTTGAAGAATATTATAAAGATGCCGCATTTACACATGTTTCAAAATCACCCATTCATTTAAAACAAGTAGTAAATACCAACAATTGTTTCTTGCATTTACAAAATCATAACAATATGTTATTAATTACTTCAGTTATTGATAACCTATTAAAAGGTGCTTCAGGGCAGGCAATTCAAAATATGAATTTAATGTTGAATTTAAATGAAACAGAAGGATTAAAACTTAAAGCAAATTCTTTTTAAAATAGTAAAATCAAAAAAATCAAACTTATGTACCAAGCAAAAACTAATATTAATACTGAGAGGAATTATAATTTGCTAACACATTTGACCATATTAATCAAATAAAACCGAACAAATGAAAATAGCAATTTTAGGAACAGGGAATTTAGGGTATTCAATAGCTGTTGGGCTTTTAACACAAGATAATTTTAAATTAAAAAATCTGTATTTAACTAAACGAAATACAGAAGCGTTAGATTCCTGGAATAAATTACCAAACGTTAAAATTTCAACAGATAATAAAAAGGCTGTTCGATTTTCAGATGTTGTTATTATTGCAGTGCAACCAAACCAATTGCAGGGAGTTTTGGCAGAGATCAAAGATTTGGTCAATTCAAAAAGGCATACAATTATTTCTGTAGTAACAGGAAGAAAAATTATTGATATTGAAAATATTTTGGGTTCTGAGGTGGCTGTAATTAGGGCAATGCCTAACACCGCAATTTCAGTTGGGCAGTCTATGACTTGTTTAAGTGCTAATGAAAACGGAAAAAAGAATATTGACTTTGCTAAGGTTATTTTTGAATCTATTGGAAAAACAATGTGTATTGAAGAAAAACTGATGCAGTCTGCAACTGTAATTTGCGCAAGTGGTATTGCCTTTTGGATGCGTTTAATTCGCGCAACAGCCCAAGGTGCTGTGCAATTAGGTTTTCATGCGTCAGAAGCACAAGAGTTGGCAGTACAAACTTGTTTAGGAGCAGCCAGTTTGCTGGTAAAATCTGGTAACCACCCTGAACAAGAAATTGATAAAGTTACAACACCAAGTGGTTGTACTATTGAAGGTTTAAATGAAATGGAACACCAAGGGTTAAGTTCTTCATTAATTAAAGGTTTGGTGACTTCATTTGAAAAAATTAATCAGATTTAAAGCATAAAAAAATGAATTTATTTGATGTTTACCCATTATACAACGTAACTCCTGTTAAAGCAGTGGACACCTATGTTTGGGACGAGAACAATATAAAATATTTAGATTTATATGGAGGCCATGGTGTAATATCAATAGGGCATAGCCATCCGGAATATGTTAAAGCAATTTCAAACCAGTTGAATAATATTGCTTTTTATTCAAATTCAATTCAAAATCCACTTCAAAAAGAATTGGCCGAAAAGCTTGGTAAAATTTCAGGTTGTGATAATTACAATTTGTTTTTATGTAATTCAGGTGCAGAAGCGAATGAGAATGCATTGAAGTTAGCTTCATTTATTACTGGAAAAAGTAGAATAGTTGCTTTTAAAAATTCGTTTCACGGACGTACATCAGCCGCAGTTGCTGTTACAGATAATCCTGGTATAAATGCTCCAATTAACCTTCAGCAAAAAGTAACTTTTTTGCCTTTAAATGAACTTGAATTGGTTATTCACGAAATTGGAAAAGGAGATGTCGCTGCTGTAATTATTGAAGGAATTCAGGGTGTTGGCGGTTTAGATGAGGGAACAACCGAGTTTTTTAAGCAGGTACAAAAAGTATGTAACGAAAATTGTGTATTGTTAATTTTAGACGAAATTCAATCTGGTTATGGAAGAAGTGGGAAATTTTTCGCTTTTCAACATCATCAAATTCAGCCAGATATTATAACAACGGCAAAAGGAATGGCTAATGGTTTTCCAATTGGAGGTGTGTTGATTTTAGATATTTATAAAGCTAAATATGGTATGTTGGGCACTACTTTTGGAGGTAGTCATTTGGCCTGTGCAGCTGCAATATCGGTATTGAATATTTTTGAAAAAGAAAATTTAATTGAAAATGTTAATGAGGTTTATGCTTATTTTTTGGAACAAATAAAAACCGTTCCTCAAATAAAAAAAGTAAAAGGAAGAGGTTTAATGTTAGGGGTTGAATTTGATTTTGAAGTTGGAGAATTAAGAAAGAAATTAATTTTTGATCAACATATTTTTACAGGAGGTTCAAACAATAAAAATTTATTGAGAATTTTACCTCCCTTAACTTTTACGAGAGAGCAGGTGAATGATTTTATATATGCATTAAAAGAAGTTTTGGCGAATGAATAAAATGCTCACAAATAAGCAACGAAACGATGTTTTAAATTCAATGGCTTCTTTAATTACTGAAGAAAGAGAACATATTTTGACCGTAAATAAAACAGATGTTGATAATTATAAAGGTGGTGATATTGCAATGTTCGACCGCTTAAAAGTGGATAATGCTAAAGTTGATGGAATGATTTTATCATTACAGCAATTAATTGCCGATGAAGATCCTCTTGGAAAAGAATTGTACAATTTTATACATGAAAACGGATTGAAGATAGTCAATAAAACATCGCCGTTTGGAACTGTTTTTATTATTTATGAGTCTAGACCCGATGTGACTGTTGAAGCTGCAGGAATTGCATTTAAATCGGGCAATAAAATATTACTAAAAGGAGGAAAGGAATCTGCAAATTCAAATTTGGCCATTGTAGCTTTATGGCACAAAGCTCTGGAAATGAATGGAATTTCAACTAGCTGGGTTGAATATTTGAATTACGATCGAATGCAAACACAAGCTTTTTTAGAAAACCCAAGTCAAAAAGTAGATTTAATTGTGCCTCGTGGAGGAGAACAATTAATAGCTTTTACAAAACAACACGCAAGATGCCCAGTAATTGTAAGCGGACGTGGAAATAATTTTGTATATGTTGATTCGGAAGCAGACACTGAATTGGCTTTAAAAGTTATTATTAATAGCAAAACTGCAAAAATTTCCGCGTGTAATGCTGTAGATAAAGTGTTGATAAATAATAACTTACCAAATAAGGAAACTTTTATAAAAACGCTTGTTGAAAAATTAATGAATTCAAAAGTAGAAATTTTAGGAGATTCAGAATTGGCTTCCTTTGAAAATATTTCGGAGATTGAAGATGAAAATATTTGGTTTGAAGAGTTTCTAGATTATAAAATTGTGATTGGAAATGTTAATTCATTATCAGAGGCAATTTTGAAAATAAATACTTATGGAGGCGGACATTCAGCAGTGATTGTTACAAAAAATAGCAGGACTGCTGTTGAATTTATGGAATCGGTTGATTCGGCTGCAGTTTATCAAAACGCTTCAACTAGGTTTACAGATGGTGGTCAGTTTGGTTTGGGTGGTGAATTAGCTATTAGTACCGATAAATTGCATCACAGAGGTCCAATGGGACTACAACATTTAGTTACTAACAAATGGTTTATATACGGAAATGGCCAAATTAGATAAAAAAAGAATACTGTTAAAAATTGGTTCAAATGTTTTAACAAAAGAAACCAACCACATTTCACGTGGTAAGTTAGAAGATATTGCTTGTCAGATAGCCGATTTAAAAGATGAATTTGAATTTGTAATTGTAAGTTCGGGCGCTATTGCAGTTGCCAAACAATTTGTGCAATTAGAAAGTAATGGCAAAGAAATTAATGTAAAACAGGCATTGGCATCAATTGGGCAGCCACATTTAATGCGTATTTATCAGGAAACTTTTAGAGAGCTTGGCTTGTTAACCTCGCAGTGTTTGCTATCATATTCCGATTTTGAGAAAGAACAATCAAAAACCAATATTGTAAACACTATAAATATTTTGGTTGAAAATGGTTACATTCCAATTATCAACGAAAATGATACGGTGGCAACCGATGAGATTAAATTTGGAGATAACGACAAACTGTCTGCTTTAACAGCGGCACTTTTAAAAGTGGATTTGTTAATTATTGCCACCAACACAAATGGTATTTATACCAAAGAATCAATAGAGGCTGAAAGTGTTATAACAATTAAAGAAACTTCTGATATTCAAGAGCTTAGAAATCAAATAAAAAACTCAATTTCATTGCATGGAACTGGCGGAATGAGTACTAAAATTGAAGCTGCTCAAATTGCGCAAAATGCAAATATTGAGACTTGGATTTTAAATGGTTTAAACGATAATTTTTTGGTTAACGCAATGAATCAAAAGTCAGATTTTACAAAAATAAAAACGTATTAATATGCAACATTACACCAATATAAACGATTTGGATAGTTTGCAAAAAACTGTACAAGAGGCAATTAGTTTAAAAAAGGATGAATTGCAATTTAAAAATTTAGGTGAAGGTAAAACCATTTGTTTATTGTTTTTTAACAATAGTTTGAGAACTCGTTTGAGCACTCAAAAAGCTGCTCAAAATTTAGGATTGAATACCATTGTGATGAATTTTGGAAGTGAAGGTTGGCAATTAGAGTTTGAAGATGGTGTTGTGATGAATGAAAATAAATCTGAACACGTGAAGGAAGCCGCGCAAGTAATTGCTCAATATTGTGATATTGTAGCTATTAGGGCTTTTGCTGAATTAAATGATAAAGAAAAAGACAAAGCTGAAATAGTAATAAACAGTTTTAAAAAATATGCTGGTATTCCGGTGGTTAATATGGAAAGTGCCGTTGGTCACCCGCTTCAAGCTTTAGCTGATGCTATAACTATAGAAGAAAACAAAGTTATGCACAAGCCAAAAGTTGTATTGTCTTGGGCACCACACCCAAAAGCTTTGCCACACGCTGTAGCAAATTCTTTTGTTGAAATGATGCAATTGCAAGATGCAGATTTTGTAATTACACATCCTGAAGGATATGAATTGGATCCTGAAATTACCAAAAAATCAACCATAGAATACAATCAAAAAAAGGCATTTGAAAACGCTGATTTTGTGTATGTTAAAAACTGGAGTTCTTTTAAAGACTACGGAAAAGTAGTAAACAAAGATAAAAACTGGATGGTAACAGCTGATAAAATGAAGTTGACAAATAATGGTAAATTTATGCATTGTTTGCCGGTTAGAAGAAACGTAATTGTTGCAGATGAAGTAATAGATTCAGAAAATTCAATAGTAATTCAACAGGCAAATAACAGAACCTATTCAGCACAAATTGTGTTGAAAAAAATATTAGAAAACCTATAATTTTAATATAGGATTCAATGCTGTCACACGGAGCTTGTCGAAGTGTTATTTTAGAATAATGAATCTTTTGAATAATATTTAAGATAAAAATGAACAAACAAACCTTACAAATCTTTAAAATTGGAGGAAATGTAATCAATAATGAAGATGCTTTGACTTCATTTTTAAAAGATTTTTCGGCTGTTGAAGGTCCTAAAATATTGGTTCATGGAGGAGGTAAAAAAGCAACTGAAGT
The DNA here is from genome assembly GCA_963712085.1 of uncultured Flavobacteriaceae bacterium. Lineage (GTDB taxonomy): Bacteria > Bacteroidota > Bacteroidia > Flavobacteriales > Flavobacteriaceae > Lutibacter. The sequence goes on from CAVQGP010000007.1 coordinate 75,670, forward strand.
TTCCTCAGCAATGGGTTTGCAGCCAAAAATGGTTAACGGGCGAAGAGTTACAGATGAGGCAACTGTTGAGGTGGTAACTATGGTGTATGCAGGATTATTGAATAAAAAAATAGTGGCACAATTGCAAAAATTCAACTGTAACGCTATGGGATTATCTGGTGCCGATGCCAATTGTATTTTGGCGCATAAACGTATTGTAAAAGATGTTGATTATGGCTATGCGGGTGATGTTGATGCTATTAATGATGTACTTATTGATGTATTATTAAAAAACAACGTTACACCTGTTTTTTGTGCGATTACACACGATAAAAACGGACAATTGTTAAACACAAATGCAGACACAATTGCTTCAGAAGTTGCTATTGGAATGAGTAATTTATACCAAACGGAATTAAATTTTGTGTTTGAATTAAAGGGAGTTTTAGAAAATATTGAAGATAAAGATTCTGTAATAACCGAAATTAATGCTGAAAAATATGAACAATTGGTGGCGAAAGGGGTTATTGCTGATGGGATGCTTCCTAAATTGCACAATTGTTTTAATTCATTAAAAAAAGGAGTTTCAAAAGTAAAAATTGGAGATGCTTCATTGGTGAATAATTCTACAAAATTATTTACAACTTTAAGTTTATAGTATGATAGAGAAACTAACAAAAGAAGCTATTGAATTGCTTCAGAAATTAATTGCAACGCAGTCATTTTCAGGAGAGGAAAATGAAACAGCTTTGTTAATTATGCAGTGGTTTTCACATCATAATATCCAGTTTGAAAGCGATAAACACAATGTTTGGGCAAAGAACAAACATTTTGTTCCTTCAAAAAAAACAATGTTGCTCAATTCCCACCACGATACTGTAAAACCAAATAAAGGATATACACGTGATCCTTATAGCCCAACTATTGAAGATGGAAAATTATACGGTTTGGGAAGTAATGATGCCGGCGGTAGTTTGGTTTCATTGTTGGCTACATTTACGTATTTTTATAATAGAGAAGATTTAAATTACAATATTGTAATTGTTGCTTCTGCTGAGGAAGAAAACTCGGGTCCAAACGGATTAAACAGTATGCTGTCTCAAATTCCTGAAATAGATTTTGCCATTGTTGGTGAGCCAACATTGATGAATTTAGCCATTGCTGAAAAAGGATTGATGGTCATGAATTGTGAAGCAAAAGGTACTGCCGGACACGCTGCACATGGTATTGCAGACAATGCTATTTACAATGCCATTGAAGATATTCATTGGTTTCAAACCTATGAATTTCCAAAAGTTTCTGAAACCTTAGGAAAGGTAAAAATGACAGTTACACAAATTGAAGCAGGGTCACAGCACAATGTAATACCTGCAAATTGCAAATATCTTGTTGATGTTAGGGTTACAGATGCATACACAAATCAGGAAGTTTTTGATATTATCTCAGCTAATGTAAAATCTGAAGTTTGCCCAAGATCGTTGCGGCTTAATTCTTCTTCAATTCCAAAAGAGCATCCAATTGTGCAGGCTGGAATTAAATTAGGAAGAACTACTTATGGCTCTCCAACATTGTCAGATCAGGCAGTTTTAAGCTGTTCGTCATTAAAACTAGGACCAGGAGAAAGTTTACGTTCACATACAGCCAATGAATTTATTTACATACATGAAATTGAAGAAGGCATAGATTTGTATATTAAAATATTAGAAGAAATTATATAAGTTTGGAAGTTAAAAAGTATAAAGTTAAAAGTTGTTGCTGGATGAGTGAAGTCGAAGCCAATATAAATAAATAATTTTAGGCTATAACCATTAAACTATTAAACCATTAAACTATAATTATGAAACTTTGGGATAAGGGATTTTCAACCGATAAAAAAATAGATTTATTCACTGTTGGTAACGATAGAGAACTTGATTTGATTTTAGCAAAATATGATGTTATTGGCAATTTAGCCCACGCTAAAATGTTACATAAAATAGGTTTGTTAAATAATGAAGAAATTACAGCTTTGGAAGTTGAATTGAAAAATATTTTAAAAACCATTGAAGATGGGGGTTTTACTATTGAAGATACTTTTGAAGATGTGCATTCTAAAGTGGAGTTTTTGTTGACGGAAAAATTAGGTGACACTGGTAAAAAAATACACACAGCACGTTCAAGAAACGATCAGGTTTTAGTTGATGTTCATTTGTATTTAAAGGATGCTTTAAACGAAATCAATGAGGGCGTTGATGAATTATTTGATTTGTTAATTTCATTGGCTGAGCAATATAAAGACGTTTTATTGCCTGGTTATACGCATTTGCAGGTTGCTATGCCATCGTCATTCGGAATGTGGTTTTCAGCCTATGCTGAAACACTGATTGACGATCTCTATTTTTTAAAAGCTGCTTATAAAGTAGCAGATCAAAACCCGTTAGGCTCGGCTGCAGGTTATGGAAGTTCATTTCCAATTGACAGAGATGAAACCACCAAATTATTACATTTTGAAACTTTAAAATACAATTCGGTTGCAGCACAAATGGGACGTGGGAAATTAGAAAAATCGGTTTCTTTTGCCATTAGTGCTGTGGCAAGTACTTTAGCTAAAATGAGTATGGACATTTGTTTGTATATGAGTCAGAATTTTAATTTCATTTCTTTTCCTGATGAATTAACTACAGGTTCTAGCATTATGCCTCACAAAAAAAACCCTGATGTTTTTGAATTAATTAGAGGTAAATGCAACAAATTACAAGCCCTGCCATATGAGTTTACCTTAATTACAAACAACTTGCCAAGTGGTTACCACCGTGATTTGCAATTATTGAAAGAAGGTTTAATTCCATCTTTTTCAACATTAAAGGCTTGTTTAGAAATGCTTACCTATTCATTAAAAAATATAAAAGTTAGAACCAACATTGTTGAAGAAGAAAAGTATTTGTATTTGTTTAGTGTTGAAGAAGTTAACAAATTAGTTAAAAGCGGAGTGCCATTTAGAGATGCCTATAAAATTGTAGGTAAAAATATCAATGAAGGGACTTTTAATCCCGACAAAAAAGTAACCCATACTCACAAAGGAAGTGTTGGAAATTTATGTTTAGATGAAATTGTAAAGAAGAAAAATAAAGGGTAAACAATTACGCAACCCTTTATTTAGTTTTTACTTCATAATAAATTTAACTCCAAGAGAAGCAATTCCGGCTGTTAAACCAGTGTTTCGCTGGTAATAATCATACCGAAAGTCTACACTTTTTAAGCCAAAAAGCCAAATATGTGCTTTGGTAAAAATATCGGTATAGGTAATTCCAACACCATATTGACTAGAACTAAATTCGGATAAATCATAATCTGATGTGTAAAATTCTTCTGTTGAATTATGTGCCTCAAAAGGGGCGAAATAGTCAGCTGCTGTTTGTGTATAATATCTATAAGAAGGGTATAGCGTGAACTTATCGCCAATTTTTATAGGCAATTCAATATTTGCCGTATGAGATAAAACTCCCCAGTCATCAGAATAATATCTGTAATAAGTTCTTAAAACAACTATTTCATTCAAATAAAAATTTAGACGGGCACCAATAGGAGTTTTCAAACGGGTGTTTGGTAAACGTTCTATATCATCAGCTAATTGAAACACATCTTTATTATCTTTTGAAGCGTAAATAGGTATACTTTCACCGTTTCCAATATAATAATTTGCGCGATTACCAAAATAAACACGTTGCATAGGATTTGCCAACCATCCTTCTTGTTTTACTAAATCTAAAAAGACTGAAAATTGAATTTTCTTACTTAAAATTTGTGAAAAACTAACAGAGGCAGAATACGTGTTTCGAGATTTATCTTCAATAAGTTGTGTATTATATGGGCTCCAAACATTATTTCCATTTTTATCTATGATATTTCCATTTTGATCTAAAATATCAACACCTTCAAAAAAGCCATCATTAAGATTTCCATTGACCTCATTATATGAATGTATTTCGGTAGGGTATTCCGGATGCCAGTGTCAAGATAAGCATTCATTGAAATTCCAACTTCGGTATTTTTATCATTAAATAATTGTGCAAAGTTTGCACCAACGCCAATTGAGGAATAGTCGTATTCATTTGCAAAACTAATATTAGCACCAACTATGGTATTTCTACTGTCAGAACTGTGGTTATAACTAATGGTGCCACTCACCCAAATATCACTTTTTGAAGCACCTGTAGATTCTACCCACGGGCTTCCCGTAGGCGCTGCTAAAGCAGTTGAATTCAATTTGGTTGAGGATTTATCTTCATTTTCATCGTCATCATCATCGTCATCATCTCCTCCTGCCGAAGCTCCTGAAGTATCAAATGGGTTTAAGTTACTTGATGAAGCTGAACTATAGGCTGAAATAGTGGCGTCAATAGTGAAAACATCATCATCATTTAAAGGAATAGAAATGGTTAAATTTCCTGCTAAATCTGATAATTTTTCAGTTCCAATTCCTCCAGTAACAGCAGCATTATCGCCATCTTGCCCATAATAGCTCGATAAAATACTCACTTCAGAACTTTCTAAAACACGCTTTTTATAAGTCGCATTATCAGTTTGTCCATAGCAAAAAATAGTATAAATAAATAGAATTAGGGTTGGTATATTTTTCATAAAATTATTTTAATTACAACCACAGCCTCCTCCAGATTTTCCTCCGTTAGCTCCTGAAGCTGATTCTCGATATACTTGAAAACTTGTAATGAACTTATTTGATTTTTTTTCTGATAAAGTCATATCAGGATCGTTCAAATATACTTTTTCATAATCTCTAACTATGGCACAAGAAGTTAGAGAAATTGCAAAAAGAAAAATGCTTATTTTTTTAATCATAATTCTCGATATTAATATTGTTTGATTTGTGAATATTTCCTTTACTGTCAATGATTATGCATTTAATATTAGGTAATTGATTTATTAAATTTAACCCAACATCAACACCCATTACAAATATGGAAGTTGCCAATGCATCTGCCAGTTCAGCTTTTTGTGCAAAAACTGAAACACTTATAATTCCGCTAGATGGGTATCCGGTTCTTGGATCAATAATATGGGTGTATTGTTTGCCATTAAAGGTTACATATTTTTCATAATTCCCTGAAGTTACAACTGCGCCATTTGAAATAGGAAAAATAGCAAAAGCGTTGTTTTTATTTAATGGATTTGTAATGGCTATTGTCCAATCTTCCCCTGAAGGTTGTTTTCCCCAAGTATTCATATCGCCTGATGCATTTATGATTCCAGCTTTTACATTTTTTGTAATTAAGAGTGATTTGGCTTTGTCAGCTGCATATCCTTTTCCAATGGCTCCAAATCCAATCTTCATGCCTTTTAATTTTAAAAAAACAGTTTCATTTTCCTTGTCTAGGATTATATTTTTATAGCCTACTTTTGAAACCGAAGCTTTTATATCATCATCGGAAGGCATTTCAGTCATTGTTCCATCAAACTTCCAAATTTTATCCATGGACGCATAACTAATATCAAAAGCACCATCAGTTAAAATTGAGATTGCTATTGCGCGTTCAATTAAATCAAACAATTCTTTATCTACTTTTACGGGTTTTATTCCAGCGTTTCTAATAATTTCAGAAGTTTGTGAATTTGCATCCCAAGATGATATTAATTTTTCAATTCTTGTTATTTCAGCTATTGCTAAGTTGATGTAATTAAAACCTTCTAACGAGTCATTTGCTACAACAGTAATATCAAATCGACTGCCCATTAATTTCAGAGTTTTTCTTTGAATTTGTTGAGCATTCAAAATGAATGATAAAAATAAAAATGCAAAAAAGAGTTTATATTTTGTCATTTTTTTTTAGAATGAATTCAATATTTTTATATATTCCGATGGACTTACGTTTTTGTAGCCTGTACTTCCTTTAACTTTTCCATCTTTATCTAAAATTACAACATATGGGAAATACCCATTAGTATTATATTTTTCAGCAAGTTGATTGTTTTTTTCTTGTTGAGTTTCATCTAACTTATTTTTAGATTTTCTTGGAAAATCGGCTTTTAACATCACGAAATGTTCTTTAGAATAGTCGATAAATTCTTGAGTACTCCAAATTTCAGTATCTAATTTTATACAAGGAGCACACCAGTCGGATCCTTGAAATACTAAAATAATTTCTTGATTTTTTTCAGAAGCGATTTTTTTAGCTTCATTTAAATCAGTTAACCAATTCTGAGCGGTTGAAGAAAAAGAAATTAAAAAAAGGAAACTAATTAGTGCAAGTATTTTTTTCATTGTTAGGGATTTAAAAATGATAGTTTGTTAATTAAAACGAACTTATTTTTAGTTTAGTGTGAAGTATTATCGCAAGCTTTCCAAATAACCTCATTTGGGGTTGGTGCTGTAATGTTTATTTTTTCTTTTGTAACTGGATGTATGAATTCTATTTTACGAGCGTGTAAATGAATGCTAGCGTCCTTATTACTTCTATCAAAACCATATTTTAAATCGCCTTTTATTGGGCAGCCAATGGAAGCTAACTGACAACGAATTTGATGATGACGACCAGTTTCCAAATCAACTTCTAACAGGTAGTAGTTGTCTAGCGATTTTAATAATTTATAATGAAGTACAGCTTTTTTACTTCCTTCAATTTCAGATGAATAAGACGTAGATTTATTGTTTTGTGGATTTTTAATTAGGTATCCAGTTAAGGTGTCTTCGTCCTTTTTGGGTTTGTTTTTTACTACTGCCCAATAGGTTTTCTCTACCTTTTTATCACGTAACATTTTATTAAATCGTTCTAATGATTTAGATGTTTTTGCGAATACTACAACGCCAGTAGTAGGCCTGTCTAACCTGTGAACAACGCCTAAAAATACATTGCCAGGTTTGTTGTATTTGTCTTTAATATATTCCTTTACAATTTCACTTAAAGGTGTATCGCCTGTTTTATCACCTTGAACAATATCGCCCGATTGTTTGTTTACGATAATAAGGTGATTGTCTTCAAATAAAACATCTAAATTGTTTTTAGTAGAAGGCATTTTAAGCGTTTTTTGCTATTTGCAGATTAATTTCTTCAATGTAGTTAAGTACTTCCTCTTTACCTGTTGAATTTGTTGCTGAAGTTGCAAAATAAGGTGGCATTTCTTCCCAAAGTGTACTTGTCATTTTTTTTGTATAGAACTCAATGTTTTTATTTAATTCATTCAGTTTAAGTTTGTCTACTTTAGTAAAAATAATTGAAAATGGAATGCCATTTTCACCCAAAAACTCCATAAACTCTAAATCTATTTTTTGAGGTTCTAATCTGGAATCAATTAATACAAAAGTGCAAATAAGCTGCTCTCGCTGCAAAAAATATGCTTTTATAAAACTTTGAAAAGTTTGTTTGATGGTTTTAGAAACTTTGGCATATCCATAGCCAGGTAAATCAACCAAATACCATGAATCATTAATTTTAAAATGATTAATAAGTTGTGTTTTTCCTGGTCTTCCTGAAGTTTTTGCTAATTTGTTTTGACCTGTTAACATATTAATTAACGAGGATTTTCCAACATTAGAACGGCCAATAAATGCGTATTCAGGTATTAATTCTTTTGGGCATTTGGATACATCAGAATTACTAACTACAAAATTGGCGGTTTTAATTTTCATGGCTTAAAGGTTTCTTTCTTTTAGCCAATTTTCTAAAATAGCATTGAATTCTTTAGGGTGCTCCATCATAGGTGCGTGTCCGCATTTATCAATCCAAAATAAATCTGAATTTGGTAACAATCTGTCAAATTCCACTGCAACTTCTGGGGGTGTTACAGTATCATTTTTACCCCAAATTACACAAGCTGGAATAGTCATTTTTGGCAAATCTTTTGCCATATTATGTCTTATGGCACTTTTGGCAATAGTAAGGGTTTTTAATACTTTAGTTCTATCATTAACCAAAGCATAAACTTCATCAATAATTTCTTTTGTTGCAACTTTTGGGTCGTAGAAAACTTCCTTGGTTTTTGTTTCTATATATTCGTAGTTTCCTCTTTTAGGATAGCTGTCACCTAAAGATTTTTCATACAATCCAGAACTTCCGGCAAGTACCAAGGCATCAACATTTTTTAAATTTAATTTAGTAAAATATAAACCAATGTGTCCTCCTAAAGAATTTCCAAGTAAAATGGCGCTTTCAATTTTTTTAAAAACCATAAAATCCTTTAAATATTTGGATAAATTTTTAACGTTGGTTTTTAATATAGGCAAAGTATAAAGTGGTAATTCTGGTAAAATTACTTTATATCCGATTTTTGAAAAATGATCTAAAACACCTTCAAAATTACTAACAGTCCCCATAAGTCCGTGAAGTAAAATTATAGGTCTTCCTTCACCTGCCTCAATATAGCTAAATTTGCCTTCCTTTATAAGTGTATGACTCATTAAATTTATGTTTAATCCAAAATACAAATGTAGTCTTTTTTTTGAAAAACCTTAACTTTTTATAAATGTCTGAATATTAATATTAGGTTATTAAAACCTGAAAATAGCATTCAAAAAAAGGTATTTGTGGGAAAAGTTATCAACAACGTGGGTAAAAGTGGAAAAATGTGGGAAAAAATTTATATTTTTGAATTCATTCAACGATACTATGGTAAATTTAATTGGAACATATGAGGGAACTGCTGATGCAAAAGGAAGATTGTTACTTTCTGGGGCATTAAAAAAGCAGTTGTCGCCAATGCTACAAGATGGTTTTGTACTGAAACGATCTGTGTTTCAGCCATGTTTAGAGTTGTACCCAATGGCGGAATGGAATGTTTTAATGGGGCAGGTAAATAAGCTGAATAGGTTTGTTAAAAAGAATAATGACTTTATTAGGCGCTTTACCGCAGGTGTAAAAATTGTTGAATTAGATGCTTCAGGACGACTTTTGATTCCAAAAGATCTGCAATCTTTTGCTGGAATTACAAAAAATGTTGTGCTATCATCAGCGGTTAATATTATTGAAATCTGGGATAAGGATAATTATGAAAAAGCTATTGATGATGCTACCGATGTGTTCGCTGATTTAGCTGAAGAAGTAATGGGTAATATAACTAATGATGAAGATGGAATATCATAATCCTGTATTGTTGAGAGAAAGTGTAGATGGTTTAAATATTAAGCCTGACGGAGTATATGTTGATGTTACTTTTGGCGGTGGCGGACATTCAAAAGAAATTTTAAGCAGGTTAGGCAATGGTGGAAAGTTGTTTGCTTTTGATCAAGATAGTGATGCGAAACGAAATGTAATAGATGATGAACGTTTTACTTTAATTCCACAAAATTTCAGATTTATAAAAAGGTATTTGCGTTTTCACGGTATTAAAAAAGTGGATGGCATTTTAGCAGATTTAGGGGTGTCTTCACATCAATTTGATGAAGCTGAAAGAGGGTTTTCAACCAGATTTGATGCGGCATTGGATATGAGAATGAATCAAACAGGTGAATTGTCTGCTTATGAAGTTGTTAACAATTACGATGAAGAAAAATTGAGTGATGTTTTGTTTCAGTACGGTGAATTAAGAAACGCGAAAGCCATCGCAAAAAAAATTATTGAAAAACGATCTGAACAACCAATAAAAACCAGTTTTGAATTAAAGGAAGTGTTAAGTCAGTTTATTCCAAAAGCAAAAGAGCATAAAGTACTGGCTCAGATTTTTCAGGGAATTCGAATTGAAGTAAATCAGGAAATAGAGGTTTTAAAAGAATTTTTACTTCAAACTCCTGAATTGTTAAACGACGGTGGAAGGCTAAGTGTTATTTCATACCATTCTTTAGAGGATAGACTGGTGAAGCGATTTATTAGAGATGGTTTGTTTGAAGGGCAGCCGGAAAAAGATTTTTTTGGAAATATAAATGTTCCATTGAAAAAAGTTGGGGGTTTAATAGTTCCAACTTCAAAGGAAATCAAAGAAAATAATAGAGCTAGAAGTGCAAAACTTAGAATTGCCACAAAAATTTAGATGTCAATAATAAAGGATAATATATACAATATTTTAAAAGGGAAGTTTTTAGTAAGTGACGACTCTTTAAAAAACTGGGGATTTATTTCTTTTATAGTAATGCTTATGTTACTAATGATTGCAAGTGGACATAGTTCTGATAAAAAAGTAATGAAAATTGCGAGATTGAACAAGGAAGTTCAGGAATGCAGAGCGCAATTTGTTGATTTGCGTTCCATTTCAATGAAAATGAAATTAGAATCATCAATAAGAAAAAAAGTGGAAGTTTTAGGTTTGAAACCAAGTGAAGATCCGCCTCAAGTAATAAAAGTAACCTCAAAAAAATCAAGTTAAAATTGGCTGTAACCAAAAAGAACATATTAAATAAACTAAACTTTGTTATGCTGTTTGTTGTTGTCCTATTGATAGCAATTATGGTTCAGTTGGCTACTATTCAGTTTGTTGATGGTGAAAAATACCGAAGTATGTCTGAACATCTTACGCTAAAAAACGATACAATTTATGCAAATAAAGGAAGTGTTTTTTCTTCTGACGGCAGCTTGCTGGCAACATCTATGTCGCAATATGAAATTAGAATGGATGTTGTAACTGTGAATGCCGAAGTTTTTGAAAAAAATGTGCGTGATCTTTCTGTTGAGTTGTCAAAAATGTTGGGAAAATCAACAACTTATTGGGAAACAAAAATCAGAAAAGGACGAAGTAACAAAAACAGGTATTTATTCATAACTAAAAATTTAGGTTATAACGATTATATGAAGATTAAAAGATTTCCAATATTTAATTTGGGAATTTATAAAGGTGGTTTTATTGCTGAGCAAAGTACAGTAAGGGCGCATCCGTTAGGGAAAGTTGCAGAAAGAACCATTGGTTATGATGATTATAGAGGAGCGCCTGGTATTGAAGGAGCTTATAGAGAATACTTGGTTGGTGTAAATGGTTTGCGTTTAAAGCAAAAAATAGCAAAAGGCCAATGGAAGCCTATTAGCGATAATAATGAAAAAGAGCCAATAAATGGTAAAGATATTGTTACAACAATTGATGTGAACATACAAGACATTGCGCATCATTCGTTGTTAAGACAACTAGAATTTTACAAAGCCGAACACGGTTGTGTAGTAGTAATGGAAACCAAAACTGGTGAAATTAAAGCCATTTCCAATTTGGGAAGAAGTAATGTAGGAACTTATTATGAAAAAAGAAACTACGCTGTTTATGAATCTCATGAACCAGGATCTGCTTTTAAGGTAATGGCCATGGTTGTTGGACTTGAATCTGGGAAAATTGATACAAGTACAGTAGTTGATACAGGTAATGGTAAATACAGAATGTATGGTAGAGATATTAACGATTCACATAGAGGTGGCTATGGTAAAATATCTGCCGCACGAGCGTTGGAAGTTTCATCAAATATTGCTTTTGCAAGGTTAATTGAAGAAAATTTTGGTCAAAATCCTGATGAATTTATAGATGCTTTAAAGAAAATGGATTTAAATGATAAATTATTTTTATCAATTAAAGGTGAAGGTGCACCTGAAATTCCAAGTCCAGGCGAAAAAAAATGGAGTAAAAATGCATTGCCATCAATTGCCTATGGTTATAACTTAACCTTAACACCATTACAAACATTGACTTTTTACAATGCTATTGCAAATAATGGCGAAATGATAAAACCAAGATTTGTAAAAGAAATAAGGTCTTGGGACAAACATGTTCAGTCTTTTGAGAAAGAAGTTATAAACCCTAAAATTTGTTCAGAAGCTACCATTCTTAAAATGCAGGAAGTATTAAAAAATGTAGTGATACGTGGCACAGGATCTAGATTGTATGCTGAAGATTTTTCAATGGCAGGTAAAACAGGAACTGCACGAACTGAATACTGGGAAGCAGACTGGGCAACCAATAGAAAATATATTTCATCATTTACCGGATATTTTCCTGCAGAAAATCCTAAATATTCTTGTATAGTAGTGATTCACAAACCTGATGCTAAAACAGGATTTTATGGTGCCGATGTTTCGGGACCAGTATTTAAAGATATTGCTCAAAAAATTTATACTTCAAATCATTCTTACAATCAAATTGAAAATATAACACCACAATTTAAAAGTGTTCAGGATAATTATTTCAAATATAATATCATTTCCGATAAAGAATACAATTCAATTCCAAACGTAAAAGGAATGCCAGGAATGGATGCGGTTTCATTGCTTGAAAATTTAGGGTTAAGGGTGAGTTTTCAAGGAAATGGAAAAGTAGTGGAACAATCATTAAGCGCTGGGGAAGTATTGATAAAAGGTGCAACAATAGTAATAAAATTAGCCTAATTGAAGTTAGTTAAAGACATATTGTACAAGGTAAACATAAATGCAACACATGGTAGTACCAATGTGTTAGTTGATGCCATAGAGTTTGATTCCAGAAAAGTGAAACAAAACACCATGTTTGTTGCTCAAAAAGGGTTGATTTTTGATGGACATCTGTTTATTGATAAGGCCATTGAACTAGGCGCAAATACTGTTGTTTGTGAAGATTTGCCAACCAATTTAAATAATAATATTACTTATATTAAAGTTGAAGATGCCAATGAATCCTTGGCAATTATTGCTTCAAACTTTTATAACAATCCGTCTTCAAAATTAAAATTAATTGGTGTTACAGGAACCAATGGTAAAACTACAATTGCTTCCTTGCTTTATACTTTATTTCAAAAAGCAGGTTATAAAACTGGATTGCTTTCAACAGTAAAAATTTTAGTTGACACCCAATTGTACGAAGCAACGCATACAACACCTAACTCGGTTTTAATCAATTATTATTTAAATGAGATGGTTGAAGCTGGTGTTGATTATTGTTTTATGGAAGTGAGTTCACATGGTATACATCAAAAAAGAACTGCAGGATTGCATTTTATTGGTGGCATATTTACCAATTTGACTCACGATCATTTAGATTATCATAAAACATTTCAGGAATACCGAAATGTAAAAAAAATATTTTTTGATGAATTGCCAAAAACAGCCTTTGCACTTGTAAATGCTGATGATAAAAATGGAATGGTAATGCTTCAAAATTCAAAAGCAAAAAAATATACATATGCTTTAAAAACCATGGCCGATTTTAAAGCTAAAATTATTGAAAATCAGTTTTCAGGTTTATTGTTAAATATCAACGGAAATGAAGTTTGGACAAAATTAATAGGAAGCTTTAATGCCTATAATTTATTAGCTGTTTATGGTGCAGCAAATTTATTAGGTTTGGATTCAACGGAATCTTTAACACTATTAAGTGAGTTAGAAAGTGTAAGTGGAAGGTTTCAGTATTTTATTTCCAAAGAAGGCATAACAGCAGTAATTGATTATGCACACACGCCAGATGCTTTAAAAAATGTACTTGAAACAATTAACGATATTAGAACAGGAAACGAGCAAATTATAACCGTTGTGGGTTGTGGAGGAGACAGAGATAAAGCTAAGCGCCCTATCATGGGGCGCATAGCTTCTCAGTTGAGTACTCAGGTTATTTTTACTTCCGACAATCCAAGAAGTGAAGATCCTCAAACCATTTTAAGTGAAATCGAAGCTGGTGTTGAACCGCAAAATTTTAAAAAAACAATTTCAATTTTAGATCGTGAACAGGCAATAAAAACGGCAACGAAACTAGCCAAACCAGGTGATATTATTTTAATTGCCGGAAAAGGTCATGAAACCTATCAGGAAATAAAGGGGGTGCGCTCTCATTTCGATGATTATGAGAAAATAATGAAATTATTATAAGCCAAACAAACTAATAAAATGTTATATTATTTATTTGATTTTTTAGAACAACATTACAACATTCCGGGAGCAAATTTGTTTCAATATATCTCGTTTCGTTCGGCAATGGCTTTTATTTTTTCATTGGGAATTTCAACCATTTACGGAAAAAGAATTATAAATTATTTAGGGTTTAAACAAGTTGGTGAATCTGTTCGTGATTTAGGACTTGAAGGTCAGGTTGAAAAAGCTGGAACGCCAACAATGGGTGGGGTTATTATTATTTTATCGACTATAATTCCTGTGCTGTTATTTGCCGAGATCGACAATGTTTACATTGTCACTCTTTTGGTTACAACAATTTGGATGGGAGCTATTGGTTTTGTTGATGATTATATTAAAATTTTCAAAAAAGACAAAGAAGGGTTAAAAGGACGTTTTAAAATTTTAGGTCAGGTTACTTTAGGAATTTTTGTAGGGGCAATGTTTTATTTCCATCCTGGAGTTAATATGAAAGAAAAATTACCTCCAAAATTCCAATATACTACCCAAGAAGGGGTTCCAGTGTTGTTTGGTGATGCGAAAAAATCAACCAAAACTACCATTCCATTTTTAAAAAATAATGAATTGGATTATGCTGCTGCAATGGACTTATTTGGCGAAGGACTTAGGGATTATGCTTGGATTCTTTTTATTATAATCGTAATATTTATTATTACTGCAGTATCAAATGGTGCAAATTTAACTGATGGAATTGATGGGTTGGCTGCGGGCTCTTCAGCAATAATTGTACTCACCTTGGGCGTTTTTGCTTGGGTTTCAGGGAACATTATTTTTGCCAATTATTTAGATGTAATGTACATACCAAACTCAGGTGAAATGACCATTTTTATCTCTGCTTTTGTTGGGGCTTTAATAGGTTTTTTATGGTACAATACTTATCCAGCTCAGGTTTTTATGGGCGATACAGGCAGTTTAACAATTGGTGGTATTATTGCTGTGCTTGCCATTGCCGTTCGTAAAGAATTATTAATTCCAATTTTAGCAGGTATCTTTTTAGTTGAAAATTTATCAGTGATTTTACAGGTCAGTTATTTTAAATACACAAAGAAAAAATTTGGTGAAGGAAAACGATTGTTAAAAATGTCGCCATTACATCATCATTATCAAAAATTAGGCTATCACGAAAGTAAAATTGTAACCAGATTTTGGATTGTTGGAATTATGTTGGCTGTGCTAACAATTGTAACATTAAAGTTAAGGTAAATGAATTTAGTAATTCTTGGCGCAGGTGAAAGCGGTGTTGGAACTGCTATTTTGGGGAAGCAAAAAGGATACGATGTTTTTGTATCAGATAAAAGTGCAATAGCAAAAAAATACAAAGAAGTTCTTTTAAATAATAATATTGAGTTTGAAGAAGAGCAACATTCAGAAGAAAGAATTTTGAATGCTGATGTGGTCATGAAAAGTCCTGGAATTTCAGATAAAGTGCCTTTAGTAAAGCTTTTGAAAGAAAAAGGAATTCCAGTAATTTCTGAAATTGAATTCGCTTCAAAATTTTCAAAAAGTGTAGTTGTAGGAATTACAGGTTCAAACGGAAAAACCACAACAACAATGTTGGTAAATCACATTTTGAAAAAGGCAGGTTTGAATGTTGGAATGGGAGGGAATATTGGCAAAAGTTTCGCACAACAGGTGGCTGAAGACAATTTTGATATTCATGTGTTGGAATTAAGCAGTTTTCAACTGGATGGAATTGTTGATTTTGCACCACATATTGCAATAATTACAAACATTACACCTGATCATTTAGATAGGTACGAGTATGAATTTGAAAATTATATCAATTCTAAATTCAGAATTACAAAAAACCAAACAGAAGATGATTATTTAATCTATGATGCTGATGATGAAGTTATTACAAATTGGCTTAAAAAAAATAAAGTAAGAGCAACCTTATTGCCTTTTTCATTAAAAAAAGAATTGGAACAAGGTGTATTTATAAACAACAATAACATACTAGTAAAATATAAAACAGAAGAAATTATAATGAAGACTAAAACTTTAGCATTAAAAGGACAACACAACACTAAAAATGCAATGGCAGCTACAATGGCAGCTGCTCTTTTAAAAGTTAGAAAAGATACTATAAGAGAGAGTCTTGAAGATTTTGAAGGTGCAGCTCACAGATTAGAGCATGTTTTAAAAATTAATGGTGTTGACTATATCAACGATTCAAAAGCTACAAATGTAAACGCAACATATTACGCCTTAGACAGCATGCAAACACCAACAGTTTGGATTGTTGGTGGTGTTGATAAAGGAAACGACTATTTGGAATTAATGCCGTTGGTAAGAGAAAAGGTGAAAGCAATTGTTTGTTTAGGTTTAGACAATCAAAAAATTGTTCAAACATTTTATGATGTTGTTGATTTAATTGTGGAAACTGCTGGTGCTGAAGAAGCCGTAAAAGTTGCTTACAAAATTGCTGAAAAGGGTGAC
The DNA here is from genome assembly GCA_963712085.1 of uncultured Flavobacteriaceae bacterium. Classification (GTDB taxonomy): domain Bacteria; phylum Bacteroidota; class Bacteroidia; order Flavobacteriales; family Flavobacteriaceae; genus Lutibacter. The sequence continues at coordinate 91,860 of CAVQGP010000007.1, forward strand.
ACCGTATTATTGTCGCCTGCCTGTGCAAGTTTCGATTTATTTGATAATTATGAAGATAGAGGTGATAAATTTAAACAAGCTGTTAGAGAATTATAAATGAACAATATTCTTAAAAATATTGAAGGTGATCGTACCATTTGGGCAATTGTTGCAATTTTAGCAATATTGTCGTTTTTACCTGTGTACAGTGCTAGTACCAACTTGGTTTATGTGGCCAATAACGGCACAACTACCTCTCATTTATTTAAACATGCTTTTTTATTGCTTTGTGGTTTTTTTATTATTTATGCGGTTCATAAAGTTCCGTATAGATATTTTAGTGGAGGTTCGTTATTGGCCATGCCACTTGTTATTGTTTTGCTGGTTTATACGTTAACTCAGGGAACAACCATTGATGGTGCTAATGCATCGCGCTGGATTCAAATTCCGTTTATTGGTGTTGGTTTCCAAACTTCAACCTTTGCGGGTTTGGTTTTAATGATTTATGTGGCTCGATACTTAGCCAGAAATAAAGATAAAGAGATTTTTTTTAAAGAAAGTATTTTACAATTATGGCTTCCAGTAGCCATAACATTAATGTTTATTTTACCTGCAAATTTTTCAACCACAGCAATTATTTTTTCAATGATTTTGTTGGTTTGTTTTATAGGTGGTTATCCATTTAAATATTTAGCATCTGTTGTGGGGATAGGTGTATTGGTGTTAACTCTATTTGTGCTTACTGCAAAGGCGTTTCCGAATGTCCTGCCAAATAGAGTTGATACTTGGATTAGTAGAGTTGAAAATTTTTCTGATAAAGATTCAGAAGAAGGATATCAGGTTGAAAAAGCAAAAATAGCCATTGCAAGTGGAGGTATTTCAGGGAAGAGGTCCAGGAAAAAGTGTCCAAAAAAACTTTTTACCACAATCTTCATCCGATTTTATTTTTGCCATCATTATAGAAGAATTTGGGCTATTTGGAGCAGGAACAGTAATTGTCCTTTATTTCGTTTTGTTTTTTAGAATTGTTATTGCGGCAAAAAAAGCCGAAAGCATATTTGGCAACATTGTTAATTCTTGGTGTTGGATTACCTATTATTTTTCAAGCCATTATTAATATGGCAGTTGCTGTTGATTTATTTCCAGTAACGGGTCAAACACTTCCTTTAATTAGCAGCGGTGGAACATCCATTTGGATGACTTGTATTGCAATTGGAATTATTTTAAGTGTTACTGCAAACAAAGAAAAAACTGAACAAAAAGAAATAGAAGAAAACCCTTTAGACGTATTACATGAGGCAATCGGTTAATATCATATTAAGTGGCGGTGGAACTGGCGGGCATATTTATCCGGCAGTTTCAATTGCAAACGAACTAAAGGAAAAATATCCCGAAGCCAATTTTTTATTTGTTGGAGCGCAAGATAAAATGGAAATGGAAAAAGTGCCTCAGGCGGGTTATGAAATAAAAGGTTTATGGATAGCAGGTCTTCAGCGAAAATTAACATTGAGAAACCTAGCTTTCCCATTTAAATTAATAAGTAGTTTATGGGACGCACATAAAATCATTAAAAAATTTAAACCCATTGTAGTTATTGGAACTGGAGGTTTTGCTAGCGGACCAACATTGTATGCTGCAAGTATAAAAGGAATAAAAACTTTAATTCAGGAGCAAAACTCTTATCCGGGAATTACCAATAAGCTGTTGAGTAAAAAGGCTGATAAAATATGTGTTGCCTATGATGGATTGGATCGTTTTTTTCCTTCAGATAAAATTATAAAAACAGGAAATCCAGTGCGTCAGGATTTATTAACAATTGATGGAAAAAAAGAGGAAGCTATAACTTATTTTGGTTTAGATAAAACAAAAAAAACATTGGTGGTTATTGGCGGAAGTTTAGGAGCACGAGCCATAAATAATTTGATTGAAAAACATATTAACTGGTTGGTTAAACAACAAATCCAAGTGATTTGGCAAACAGGGAAATTGTATTACAATGAGTTTAAAAAATATGATGAATTGAATGGTGTAAAAACCTTTGCTTTTTTAAACAGAATGGATTTAACATATGCGGCTGCAGACGTAATTATAAGTCGAGCCGGGGCTAGTTCTATTTCTGAATTGTGTATTGTTGGAAAGCCTGTGATTTTTATTCCATCGCCAAATGTTGCTGAAGATCATCAAACAAAAAATGCATTGTCGGTTGTTAATAATAATGCCGCTTTGTTATTAAAAGAAACAGAATTGAAATAGGTTTCAAACAATGTTTTCAGAGTTGATTAATGACGAAAAATTACAACAATTATTAAGTGAAAATATTAAAAAACTAGCATTGCCAAATGCAACAAAAGATATTGTAGCAGAGATTGAAAAATTAATAAAAAGTTGAAATTGAATTTAGAAAAAATACATAACATCTATTTTATTGGTATTGGAGGTATCGGTATGAGCGCTATTGCAAATTATTTTAAATGCAATGGTAAAAATGTTGCAGGATTCGATAAAACACCAACTGAAATTACTGCGGATTTAAATAAAATGGACATACAAATTCATTTTGAGGATTCAGTTGCGCTTATTCCAAATCAATTCAAAAATAAAGCGAATACAATTGTAATTTATACTCCTGCAGTTCCTAAAAACCATTCAGAATTAAACTATTTTATAGACAATGATTTTACGGTTTTAAAACGATCTGAAATTTTAGGAGAAATTACAAAAAACACTTTTTGTTTTGCTGTTGCAGGCACGCACGGAAAAACAACAACATCAACAATATTAGGTCATATTTTAAAAGAAGCAGGCACAAATGCAACATCTTTTCTGGGTGGAATTTCGGAAAATTACAATTCAAATTTAATTTTAGGAGGAAACGAGATATCAGTTGTTGAAGCTGATGAATTTGATCGTTCATTTTTAAAATTATCCCCAACAATTGCTTGTATTACTTCAATGGATGCTGACCATTTAGATATTTATGGCGAAGCATTCAGCTTTAGAACAGTCATTTAAAGATTTTGCAGCAAAAGTTTCAAAAACCTTAATCGTTAGAAAAGGATTACCTGTTAAAGGGCTCACTTTTGGAATTGAAGAACAAGCTGATTATAACGCTCAAAATATTAGAATTGAAAATGGAGCTTACATATTTGATGTAAAAACACCATTAGAAATAATAAAAAATGTTAAAATAAATTTACCAGGAAAACATAATGTGCTAAATGCAGTGGCAGCTTTGGCAATGGCAAACAGTTTTGGAATACCATTACAAGTCATTGCTAAAGCTTTACTAACATTTAAAGGTATAAAGCGACGTTTTTCATATAAAATTAAAACTGAAAATTTGGTATTTATTGATGATTATGCGCATCATCCAACTGAAATAAATGCAGTTTATAAATGCGGTGAGAGAATTGTATCCAACAAAAAAAGTTTTGGGTATTTTTCAACCTCATTTATTCAGCAGAACAAGAGATTTTATAGATGATTTTGCAGATAGTTTATCACAGTTTGATGAATTGATCTTGTTAAATATTTATCCAGCTCGTGAATTGCCAATTGAAGGGGTGAATTCTGCTTGGTTATTGGATAAAATATCAATTGAAAATAAACAACTTTCAACAAAGGAAAATTTGGTTGAAAACATTGTAAAATCAAATGCTCAAATTATTGTAATGATTGGAGCAGGAGATATAGGTGAAATGGTAAAAAACATTCAAAATAAATTGACAGTTGAAAATTAATTGGAATTTCATAAAAGGTTTTATTTTACTGGGATCTGTAGGGTTTTTAGTGGGCTTTTCTCATGAGAAAAACAAGGTTAAAAAAGTATATGATGTTGCTGTGGAATTTGAGGAAGGAAACAACCTTTTTATGAATTACCAAATGGTTAATAAATTGTTAATACAAAATGGGAAAACTGTTAAAAATCAACAAAAAAGTGTTATAGATTTACACAAACTTGAGGCAAATATCATATCACACCCCATGGTAGAAAGTGCTTCGGTTTATTTAACGGTTGATGGTTTGCTGAAAACAAAAATAAAACAGCGAACTCCTATTGCTAGAGTAATAACCGAAACAAAAAGTTATTACATTGATTCTCAGGCTAAAACAATGCCTTTGTCAATAAATTACTCTGCAAGAGTTTTGTTAATTTCTGGAGATATAAGCGAAGCTGATAATGAGCAAATTCATTTATTGGTTAGTAAAATCTTAAATGATGAATTTTTGAAAAAACAAATTATAGGAATAGAAAAAATGCCGTCGAATGATTTTGTTTTGTTAACAAGAATAGGTGAACAAAAAATAGAATTGGGTAAAATTGAAAATTTGGATTCAAAATTTAAAAATTTAAAATCATTTTTTATCAAAACAATTAGAGATCACACAATTGATAATTATACATCAGTAAATTTAGAATACAACAATCAGGTTGTGTGTACAAAAAAGTAGGATATGGAACACAAAGATATTGCGGTAGGACTAGACATAGGAACAACTAAAATTGTGCTATGATTGGACGCAGAAATGAATATGGAAAGATAGAAATACTAGGTATAGGAAAAGCCAAAAGTATGGGTGTTCATCGCGGTGTAGTTAATAATATCACCCAAACTATTCAATCTATTCAAATGGCTGTTGATGAAGCTATAGCCGTTTCAGGATTAAAAATTACCGATGCCGTTGTGGGTATTGCAGGTCAACATATTAGAAGTTTACAACATAGTGATTACATTACTAGGCCTAATGCTGAAGAAGTAATTGACGATGAAGATTTGGAAAAACTCGAGAAGCAGGTTTACAAATTAGTAATGCTTCCTGGAGAAGAAATAATCCATGTACTTCCTCAAGAATTTAAAGTTGACGGACAGGCTGAAATTAAAGAGCCAGTTGGAATGTATGGGGGTCGTTTAGAAGCCAATTTTCATGTTGTAGTAGGGCAGGTTTCCTCAATTAGAAATATTGGTCGTTGTATTAAAAGTGCAGGTTTAAATTTAGCAGGAATTACCTTAGAGCCTTTGGCATCAGCAGATGCTGTTTTAAGTAATGAAGAAAAGGAAGCTGGAGTTGCTTTAATTGATATTGGTGGAGGAACAACCGATTTAGCAATTTTTAAGAACGGAATTATTCGTCACACGGCTGTAATTCCTTTTGGAGGAAATGTGATTACTGAAGACATTAAAGAAGGTTGTTCAATTATTGAAAAACAAGCCGAACTATTAAAAACAAGATTTGGTTCTGCTTGGCCAGGTGAAAATAAAGACAATGAAATTGTTTCAATTCCAGGTTTAAGAGGAAGAGATCCAAAAGAAATTACCTTAAAAAATCTTTCAAAAATAATCAATGCCCGTGTGGTTGAAATTATTGAGCAGGTTTTTTTGGAAATAAAAAATTACGGATATGAAGAGCCTAAGAAAAAATTAATTGCAGGAATTGTACTAACAGGAGGTGGGGCACAATTGAAGCATTTAAAACAACTGGTTGAATACATTACAGGAATGGATACTAGAATAGGGTATCCAAATGAGCATTTGGCAGGTGATTCAGACGAGAGTTTATCAAGTCCGCAATATGCAACTACTGTAGGACTGGTAATGAATGGTTTGAAAAAACTTGATAAAGAAAAATCAAAAGAAGTTGTGATGCAGCAACATCCTAATGAAGAACCAGTTGAAAATGAAGATGTTAAAAATGAGGAACCTCCAAAACCTCCTAAAAAAACAATTTTTGAAAAATGGGGAGAAAAGTTTAAAGACTTTTTAGACAACGCAGAATAAATTAAATTATAGAAAAAGACACTAACTCCAATTAAACAAATATTATGAGCAGTTCAGATTTTAGCAACATTTCATTCGATTTACCAAAAAATCAGTCCAACGTTATAAAAGTCATCGGTGTAGGTGGTGGTGGTAGTAATGCAATTAACCATATGTATTCACAAGGAATCCATGGGGTTGATTTCGTGATTTGTAATACGGATACACAAGCATTAGACAATAGTTCCATTCCAACTAAAATTCAATTGGGTGTTTCTTTAACTGAAGGATTGGGAGCAGGTGCAAATCCTGAAATAGGAGCAAAAGCTGCTGAGGAAAGTATTGAAGAAATTAAGGCGATGTTGGAAACCAACACTAAAATGGTATTTATTACTGCTGGAATGGGTGGTGGAACCGGTACAGGTGCAGCGCCAGTTATTGCCAGAATTGCTCGAGAAATAGACTTGTTAACCATTGGTATTGTAACCATTCCTTTTCGTTTTGAAGGTAAAATGCGAAATGAACAGGCACAAAAAGGAATTGAAAAATTACGCCAGTATGTTGATTCATTGGTGGTAATTAATAATAATAAATTACGTGAGGTTTATGGAAATCTTGGTTTTAAAGCAGGTTTTTCAAAAGCTGATGAGGTGTTGTCTACCGCATCACGCGGTATTGCTGAAGTAATAACACATCATTACACTCAAAACATAGATTTAAAAGATGCTAAAACTGTACTTTCAAATAGTGGAACAGCTATTATGGGGTCAGCAACTGCAAGTGGAAAAAACAGATCAGAAGAAGCTATTTCAAAAGCATTGGATTCTCCATTGTTAAATGATAATAAAATAACAGGAGCAAAAAATGTATTGTTGCTAATTGTTTCAGGGACAGAAGAAATTACAATTGATGAAATTGGAGAAATCAATGATTTTATTCAGGCTGAAGCAAAATCTGATGTAAATATTATTATGGGTGTTGGTGAAGATGAATCTTTAGGTGAAGCTATTTCGGTAACTATTGTGGCTACGGGATTTAACAAATCTCAACAACATGAAATTTCAAACACAGAAGCCAAAGTAATTATTCATTCATTAAGTGATGATCAGGAATCTACCTATGATTTGTCTGAAAATAAAAAATTAACTTCAGTTAATAAAAGTACAAATCAACCGCTTAAAGAAATACCAGTTAAAGAAAATAAAATTGTTTTTGACTTAGGCGAAGACATTGAAGACGAATTTAAAATCATTCCAACAACTGAATTTATTAAGAACATTGAAGTTTCATATGATGAAATTGCCTTTGTTGCGGTAGATGATTTTGTAATTACAGATATTACACCCGTTGTTGAAGAGCCAATAGAAGTTATTGAAGAAGAGAACCAAATCACTTTGACTTTTGATTTGCCAATAATGGAAGTAAAAATGCCTGTTAAAGCAGAAAAAACACAAATAGAAAAACCACAAGCAGAAAAACCACAAGTTGAAATTGGCAAGATTGAAGTAGTTGATCATCAGGTAATTTCAACTGAGCAACTAGATAAAGAAGTTTATTTTACCTTAGAAGAATATTCAGAATTTGAAGAGAATTTATCCAAAGCGACTAAACCAACAGCTAAAGTTTCAATTGAAAATGAAATAGCCGATGAATTAAATTTAACACTTACTTCAGTGAGTAAAATAGATATCAATGATCAGGAAGTAATTGATTATAAAGAAGTTTCTCCGTTAGACCTAACAATTGCTGAGTTGCAAAAAAGAGCTGCAGAACGACGTGAAAAAATGAAAAATTTCAATTATAAGTTCATGCACAAAGTAAATAACAATATTGATGAAATTGAAAAAGAGCCTGCTTATAAAAGAAGAGGTGTTCATTTAGATCAAACTGCTCACTCTTCAGAAATTAGCACATCTAGAACAACGTTGGAAATTGATGATAATGATGGAATTCAGTTGCGCTCTAACAATTCTTTTTTACACGATAACGTAGATTAAAAAATATTGCCCAAAGACGATTGCCCTTAGACTAGTTTTCTAAGTTTTAACTCGAAAATCTTCTTATAATATTGAGGATTTTCGAGTTTTTTTATTTTATCTTCGCAGTACCAAAATAAATGAAAATGAGTTTAAAAGAAAATTTAATGGTAAAAATGAAAGAAGCTATGAAATCTAAGGATGCTATAGCGCTGGAATCATTAAGAGCTATAAAATCGGAAATATTATTGGCTCAAACTAAAAGTGGAGCTTCGGAAGAATTGAATGAGGCAGAAGAGATTGCATTGCTTCAAAAACTAGTAAAACAGCGAAAAGACAGCGCAGCTATTTATATTTCTCAAAACAGGCAAGATTTAGCGGATCCAGAATTGGCACAAGTTGAAATTATTGCTCAGTTTTTACCGGAACAAATTGGTGCAGATGACTTAAAAAAAATAATTTCTGAAATTATTGAAACAGTTGGGGCAACTTCTATGAAAGATATGGGAAAAGTGATGGGAATAGCTTCTGAAAAATTGGCTGGTAAAGCTGACGGAAAAGCAATTTCTGCAGCAGTAAAAGAAATTTTAGGATAAATAAAAAAATGGCCTCGTGGCGCAACTGAATAGCGCACTGGATTTCGGCTCCAGCGGTTACAGGTTTGAATCCTGTCGGGGTCACAATTTAAAAATGCAATTACTAAAAATATGTAATTGCATTTTTTTTATCTCAAAAATCATTTTGAAGCATTAGAATTTCTTGTTATTTTTAATAAAAATCCTTCAGATTTATTGCTTTTTCAATTAATTCAAAATGAATTTATAAAAGAAATACCAACCAGTACCTACTAGTTGTTTTTTTTATTATATTTGGCTATGCAAATAATTTCCATAAAAGATAACATTGGTATTCCTAAATACAAACAAATTGTAAATTCTATTGAAAATGGAATTAAAGAGGGACGTTTAGTAAAAGGATCTAAATTACCATCGGTTAATGAAATTTGTAAAAAGTATGAAATTTCAAGAGATACTGTTTTTGTGGCATATAACGAGTTAAAAACGCGTGGAATTATTCAATCAATATCTGGTAAGGGATATTATGTGAAAAGTACAGTTCTTGATTTGGAGCAAAAAATATTTGTATTGTTTGATGAATTGAATGTTTTTAAAGAAGACTTGTACAATTCATTTCTAAAAAATATTGGCAATAATTCTCAAGTTGATATTTTCTTTCACCATTTTAATTATGATGTTTTCAGCAGGTTGATTTTTGATAGCATTGGAAATTATAATCATTATGTTATAATGCCTGCCAACCTAAAAAATACTCATTTAGTTATTGGAAAACTTCCAAAAGGTAAAGTTTATATATTAGATCAAATGCACAAAGAATTGCATGAGTATGGTTCTGTTTATCAAAATTTTGAAAAAGATATGTACTCGAATTTATCTTTGGGAATTGTTTCCCTAAAAAAATACAATAAACTTATTTTGTTATTTCAAAGCAAACAGCCCGAAGGAATGCGCAGTGGTTTTGTGAAGTTTTGTGAAGAATATAATTTTGAATATGAAATTTTACTGTCTTTAGAAGAAAAAGCTCCGGAAAAGGGGGAAGTTTATATAATCCCTGATGATAGAAATTTAATTGTAATTATGAAAAAAATTAAAGAAGAAGGATTGTTATTGGGACAAAATATTGGGATTATTTCATACAATGATACTATGTTAAAAGAAATACTTGAAGGTGGTATTACAACAATTTCAACCGATTTCAAAAAAATGGGTGAACAATTGGCAAAAATGATTGTGAATAACGAACAAATCCATATAGAAAACAGCAATTCATTTATTGTAAGAAACTCATTATAATTTTATACAACATCAAAAAAGCGTAATTATGAATATTGCATTAAAAAATAAAATAGCGAAAGAATTTGCGGAAAATTTTTCGGAAGAACCATTACTTGTTTTTTCACCAGGAAGAATAAATATAATTGGTGAGCATACAGATTATAATGATGGTTTTGTGTTTCCGGCAGCCGTTGATAAAGGGATTATTGCAGCCATGAGTAAAAGTAATCACAATAAGAGTATTGCCATAGCAAGTGATTTAAAAGAAAAATTTGAGTTTTCAACTGATGTAGTTGAACCATTAAAGAAAGGTAATTGGAGAAATTATATTTTAGGAGTTGTTGGAGAAATAAAAAAGAAAGGAATTGAAGTTGGAAATTTTAATATTGTTTTTGGGGGCGATATTCCAAATGGTTCAGGCATGTCGTCTTCCGCAGCATTAGAAAATAGCGTGGTTTTTGGGTTAAATCAGCTTTTTAATTTAGGATTGTCTAAGGAAGAAATGATTTTTATTTCACAGAAAGCAGAGCATAATTATGTTGGTGTTAATTGTGGAATTATGGATCAGTATGCAAGTATGTTTGGTGTAAAAAATCACGCATTATTGTTGGATTGTAGAACAACAATTGCAACCCCATTTTTAGTAGATTTTAAAGATTACGAATTGTTATTAATCAATACAAATGTAAAACACAGTTTGGCAGATAGCGCATATAATGATAGGCGGGCTGCTTGTGAAAATGTTGCTTCTTTATTAGGAATTAAAGCTTTAAGAGATGCTACTGAAGAAGATTTATTAAAAGTGAAAAGTAAAATTTCTGAAGAAGATTATCAAAAAGTATTATTTGTTGTTCAAGAAAATAATCGTGCTCGGGCGGCTTCAGAGGCAATGATAGCAAATGATATTGAGAAATTAGGCGAATTGGTTTTTGGCTCACATAATGGTTTGCAAAATCAGTACAAAGTAAGTTGTGATGAATTAGATTTTTTGGTTGATCTGGCTAAAGAAAGTGATGATGTTATTGGAGCGCGAATGATGGGTGGCGGTTTTGGTGGTTGCACTATAAATATTGTTAAAAAAGGAAAGTCGAATGCTTTTGTTGAAAAAGTAGCGCCATTATATAAGGAAAAATTTAAAAAAGAGTGTTCTCCATATTCTGTAAATATTTCAGATGGAACCCATAAAATAGCATAGAACAATGAATACAGAATTACAAGATTATTCGCATAAGCGATTAAATGTTTTAACCGGTGAATGGGTGTTGGTTTCACCGCATAGAGCAAAGCGTCCTTGGCAAGGTCAAAATGAAGAACTTTCAAAAGAAATTAAGGCTTCCTACGATGAAAGCTGTTATTTATGCCCAACAAACACTAGAATTAATGGAGAAATAAACCCAGATTATGATGGTGCTTTTGTGTTTACCAACGATTTTGCAGCCCTTCAAAAAGATTCACCTTCGTTTTTTTTAAATGAGGGTTTGTTGCAGGCACAAAGTGAAACGGGTATATGTAAAGTAATATGTTTTAGCCCTGATCATTCAAAAAGTTTGGCTGAAATGTCAATAGAAGCTATTGAAAAAGTAGTAAGCACCTGGAAAAATGAATATGAAACTTTAGGACAAGAAAAAAGTATTAATTACGTTCAAATTTTTGAAAATAAAGGTGCAGTAATGGGGTGTAGTAATCCACACCCGCATGGTCAAATTTGGAGTCAGTCTTCTTTACCGAACGAAGTTTATAAAAAAGATGTAAACCAACGTAAATATTTTGAACAAAAAAACACTACAATTCTTGAAGATTATGTTCAGCAGGAGCTAATCTTAAACGAACGTATTATATTTGAAAATGAATCCTTTGTAGTATTAGTGCCGTTTTGGGCGGTTTGGCCTTTTGAAGCCATGATTGTTCCTAAAAAAGCACAAAAAGATATTGGTTGTTTAACAAAAGAAGAAGGCTTTCAATTTGCCGAAGCGATTTCGGTTTTAACAAAAGCTTATGATAAGTTGTTTAATTGTTCATTTCCTTATTCAAGTGGGGTTCATCAGGCTCCAACAAATGGGGAAAATAACAATCATTGGCATTGGCATATGAGTTTTTATCCGCCGTTATTACGCAGCGCCACAGTAAAGAAATTTATGGTAGGTTATGAAATGTTTGGCTCGCCTCAACGTGATATAACAGCAGAAATAGCTGCAAAAAGATTAAGAGAACTATAATTTAATAAAATGACAATATAGTATTAAAATGCTATTTTAAAGATATCGATATTTGAAAGGTTTAATTAAGCTTAAATTAACCATATGGCTTTGTTTTAAATCAATTATTAACCTTTTAATTATCTTATTTTTGAGATATTTGTAATTAACTAAAATTTAATAATATTTATTAACCAAACTTTTTAAACAAACATTATAATTATGACAGCAAATTTTGGATTTTGGGATTACCTCATTTTTATTGCCTATGCAGTATTAATTTTAGGCGTAGGATTGTGGGTGTCGAGAGATAAAAAGGGACATGAGAAGAATGCAGAAGATTACTTTTTAGCAAGTAAGAGTTTACCTTGGTGGGCTATTGGAGCAACTTTAATTGCAGCCAATATTTCAGCCGAACAATTTATTGGTATGTCAGGTTCTGGATTTGCTTTAGGTTTGGCAATTGCTTCTTATGAATGGATGGCAGCTATAACCTTAATTATTGTTGGAAAATATTTCTTACCAATTTTTATTGAAAAAGGACTGTATACCATTCCTGAATTTGTTGAAAAACGATTTTCAACAAATTTAAAAACCATTTTAGCTGTATTCTGGATTTTTTTATATGTGTTTGTAAATCTAACTTCGGTATTGTATTTAGGTTCTTTAGCATTAGAAACAATTATGGGCATTCCTATGATTTATGGAATTATGGGGCTTGCTTTATTTGCTGCAGCTTATTCTTTATATGGTGGTCTTTCAGCAGTTGCATGGACCGATGTAATTCAAGTAATCTTCTTAGTGTTAGGAGGATTGGTTACAACTTATTTGGCTTTAAACACCGTTTCAGGTGGAGAAGGTGTTATGGCTGGTATGAAAACAATTTATGAGGCTACACCAGAAAGATTTGCTATGATTTTTGATGAAACAAATGCGTATTATGATAAGTTACCTGGAATTGGAGTGCTTATTGGAGGAATGTGGGTAGCGAATTTATATTACTGGGGATTCAACCAATACATTATTCAAAGAACATTAGCAGCTAAATCTTTAAAAGAATCACAAAAAGGTATTTTATTGGCTGCAGTGTTAAAATTAATTATTCCAATAATTGTAGTATTACCTGGAATTGCTGCTTATGTTATGGTAAACGATCCTGAAATTATGGCACGATTAGGTGCTGCTGGTTTAAAAAACTTGCCATCATTAGAACAGGCTGATAGGGCTTATCCTTGGTTGTTACAATTCTTACCAACAGGAATGAAAGGAGTTGCTTTTGCTGCCTTAGCTGCTGCAATAGTATCATCTTTAGCTTCTATGTTAAATTCAACGTCTACCATTTTTACAATGGATATTTACAAACAATACATCAATAAAAATGCAAGTGATAAACAAACAGTAAGTATGGGAAGAATTTCTGCTGCTGTAGCATTGGTAATTGCTTGTTTTATTGCACCCTTATTAGGTGGTTTGGATCAGGCATTTCAATTTATACAAGAATATACCGGAATTGTGAGTCCTGGTATATTAGCGGTATTTATGTTAGGTTTGTTCTGGAAGAAAACAACCAACAAAGCAGCAATTATTGGAGCGTTGGTATCCATTCCAATCGCTATGTACTTTAAAATTGCACCAAACGGCTGGTCTTCAAGTTCATTGTTTGTAAACGTTCCGTTTATGGATCAAATGGGATATACGACTGTTTTAACTATGATTATAATTATAATAGTAAGTTACTTCCAACTGAAAGGGGCTGATGATGAAAAAGGAATCGTCATTACAAAAGATTTATTTAAAACTAGTCCTTTATTTAATATTGGTGCATTTGCAATAATGCTTGTTTTAGTTGCATTGTATGCTGCTTTTTGGAATTAAAAATGAAATTTGCATATTTTAAAAAAAAAGACTGTTTTTTAAAACAGTCTTTTTTTTTGATATAAATTCTCAGGCTTTTTATTCTTCCGTTTCTTTGTTTTTTGGTAATCGTTTGGCGTCTTTTAAGCACTGATTTAGCATCCATTCTAACTGTCCGTTAGTAGATCTAAACTCATCTGCAGCCCACTTTTCTACTGCTTTGAGCATGTCTTCATTTATACGTAGTGCAAACGCTTTTTTCTTCGGCATTGTTTAAGCTCATTTTAAAGTTGATAATTATAATTTAATATCAAACAGGTTTAATTTTTAATTAATTAACTTGTATTTATAGGTATCTAATGTTCTTTTTAATTCCTCTTTTTTCTGTGTTCCAATTAATATTTTCTTACCGTTTTTTAATTCAATCTGAAGTCCAATATCTCCTTTGGTGGTGAATGATTTTCCTTTTTTTCCAAAAAAGCTAAATTTCATTCCCCAACCTCCATATTCAGCTATAGCATTGTAATTTCTAATATTACAATTGGCAATCGTTTCCCAAGTGATGGTTTTGAAAGTTAAATGAAAAGGATGAAATTTATAATGTATTCCAATCTCATCAATTCTGGTTTTTAATTTTAAAAAAACAAATAATAGGGCTACTAATGCAACTATTAATAAACCGCTTAAGGCACCAATTTGTTCGCCAATACTTTTGATGGCAATATCTGCCCAGCTTGTATAGATTGAAGTGGCAACAACTATAAATGCCATAGATAAACCAATAATTACAAGTGGCTGGTTGAATTTTTGTTCTTCTAAAAAAACCTTCATTTTACCTGTTCTTATTTCTTTCTAACAATACTTTTGAAAAATTTCCACCGTGATGGGTTACACTATTTACTACCCAGCCTTCTCGGGCTAATTGGTTTAAAGTATCTTCAAAATCTAGATCTTTTGACCAAATGCTTTTTTTAATAATTTTATATTCTTTCATTCGTCAAATTTTAAATTATAGAAAAATAATAATTAGTGAATAAATTAAAACGGTGATATAAAGTAAAAAAGTAACCATATTAATGATTTAAAGTTCCTGTATTCACAATTGGTGTCGCATCTTTATCTGAACAAAGCACTACCATTAAATTACTAACCATAGCGGCTTTGCGTTCATCATCTAAATCAACAATATTATTTTGGCTCAATTTATTTATGGCCATTTCAACCATACTAACAGCGCCTTCAACAATTTTATGTCGGGCTGCAATAATTGCAGTTGCCTGTTGACGTTTTAACATAGCGCTTGCAATTTCTTGGGCATAAGCCAAGTAGCCAATTCGAGCTTCCAAAACTTCTATTCCAGCCATATTGAGGCGTTCAGAAAGTTCTTTTTCCAAAGCTTCACTTACCTCATTAACACTGGCTCTTAAAGTAATTTCTTCAGCTTTTCCATCGTCTTCAAAATTATCATAAGGATATAAACTGGCCAATTTTCTCACCGCTGCATCAGATTGTACCCGAACAAAATTTTCATAGTTATCAACGTCAAAAGCAGCTTTAAAAGTGTCTTTTACTTTCCAAACCAAAATAGTACTAATCATTATTGGGTTTCCTAATTTGTCATTTACTTTAACACGTTCACTGTCAAAATTACTGGCTCGCAATGAAATTCCTTTTTTTAAATATAAAGGATTTGCCCAATAAAAACCATTTTCCTTTACGGTGCCAATATATTTACCGAAAAGTAAAATCACTTTTGACGTGTTTGGATTTACTAAAAAGAATCCAGGTATAATGGCAATTGTTAAAACTAAAAAAGTAAGGAATAAAGGTATAATAGAGCTTACCAAACTAAAAATACCTAATGCTATAAATATCACCAATAGTAGTAACATAAAATAGCCGTTTGAAACTGTAATTAATTTTTCTTGTGTCATGATGTTGAATTTAAAGTGATATTAAAATGATATCACAAAGATATGTTATTTTATTTCACATTTCCAAATAATTACGAATCTTTATTTTATATTAGCCATAATTATAAGCATTTTAAAAATGAAAAAATCAATTTATTTATTTGTTACCTTTTTAATGGTAATTTCGGTTATAAAAGCTTCAAATCCAGATTGGGGAGCAACAGGACATAGAACTATTGGTAAAATTGCTGACGATTATTTGAAAGGTAAAACCAAGCGAAAAATTGCTGAATTGTTAGATGGACAAAGTTTGGCTTTTGTATCAACATTTGGTGACGATATAAAATCAGATAAGCGTTATGATGAATTTTATACATGGCATTATATAAATATGCCTTTTGATGTTGATTATCAAAATTCGGAAAAAAATCCTGAAGGTGACTTGGTTTCAGGTATTGAAAAGTGTAAGACTGTAATTTTAGATAAAAATGCTTCAAAAGAAGACAAAGCCTTCTATTTAAAACTATTGGTTCACTTTATTGGAGACCTGCATCAGCCAATGCATGTTGGACAAAAAGAAGATAAAGGAGGAAACTCAATTCAGGTTCAATGGTTTGGAAGTGGCACTAATTTACACTCGGTTTGGGATTCAAAAATGATAGATCATTTTGGTATGAGTTTCACTGAACTGGCTGAGAATACTACCGAAATTACAAAGGATCAAGTTATTGAATTTCAGAAAGGAACCGTTGTTGACTGGGTAAACGACACTCATTACTATGCAAAAAAAGTATATGAGTCAGCTGAAGTAGGTGGGAATTTGAGATATGAATATATGTATAAAAATTTTGGTTTGGCGCAATCTCAGTTGCAAAAAGGTGGGATTCGTTTGGCAAAAGTTTTGAATGAATTATTTGGGTAGTTTTAATTTGCATTATATGTGTTCCAACGCCTTCTTTCACGACTTAATAAGGAGTGAAATTTATTTGGTACATCAATTTTAACATTCATAGGTTTAAATGATTTTGGATGTAAAAACTTAATTTCAGAAGCTGCTAAAAACAGCCCTTTTCCTTTATGAATAGTTTCGGAATTTCCATATAGTTTATCTCCTAATATTGGATGTCCAATAGAGGCTAAATGGATTCTAATTTGGTGTGTTCTTCCTGTTTTTGGATAGACTTTTAAACAAGATAATTCCTTGTATTTAATGGAGTTCACAATTCTGAAAATTTCAAAACTTGTCTCTGCATCTTTATTGTCAATAATTGTATTGATTGTTTGATTGGCAAGCACTTTTCCAATAACAATGGTGCAATATTTTTTTTGAATGGTTTGGTTTGTAAATTGTTTACCAAGTTCAACTTGTGCAGTTTTTGTTTTGGCAACAAGCAATAAACCAGAGGTTTGATTGTCTAATCTATGCACTGGTGTTGGAGAATTTAAAGCATCAGGTTCTAAACTCTTTTTTAAATTATGAGGCAAAGCATTAAAAATTGTTTTAAAAGTATTACCGCTTACAATAATTCCTGCAGGTTTATTTATTACAGCAATATGCTCATCTTCATAAACAACTTCTAAATCAAATTCATAAACTTTTGGTTTATTGTTTGGATCTTCAATCAATTCCAAAACCAATCCGTAATTTACCCAAGTTCCAGTTTCAGCAACTTTCCCATTTGCGAGTATTTGACCTCTTTTTATGGCTTTTTTTACGCCACTATTTGATGGAATGAATAAATTGAAAACTTTAGGAGCATAATCTTGTAAACGAATGTTTTCAATATTATTTGGTACAATATGAGAATGAATAGTTTTAATAATGGTTTGAGTTGGAAATTATTATTTAAATGACGTAATTAAAACTCAATTGTTACAGTAATTTCTGTTAAGTTAATCTTAATGATTTGTTAAAGTTCAGATTAGTAGGTTTTTATAACTAAATGTGATTATTTTTTCTTAGGGTTTCTACTATTTCCTTATAATCAAAGGCCAACTGTAATTGTATGGCTTTTTCAAAAGTAAACCAGTTATAATCCAAAACTTCTTCTTCCTGAATTTTAATTTCACCACTCCAATTTCCTAAGAAACGGTAAAATTTTCGGCCTTGCCAATCGCCTATTTTAATTATTTCAGTTGGTATAAAATTTAAATTACATTCTTCTTTTACTTCTCTAATTACATTTTGTTCAGCTGTTTCATTTTGTTCAGCTCTTCCTCCGGGACATCCCCAAAAACCAGGAAACATACTTGTGTAATTGGAACGTTGCAGTAATAATATTTTTTTATTGTGTAAAATAATTCCTGAAGCTGATAAAACCATGAATTATTTTATTTATGAATAACTCCTAAAGTTGCAGTTTCTCCAGTTAATAAATTCCATTCTTTGGAAGATATTAAATTTCCGTTTACATCGTACAATTTAAGTTCAGCAGTATTTGGCCCCGAAAGTCCTTGATTTAATGCTTGAAAATCTATTCTATTATAGCCTTCATTCAAATCTAAATAAACAGAATAGTAGCCACCTTTTAAAACAACATTATTTTCAAGTGGTTGCTGATTTATGTAAATTTTAATAATATCTCCATCAACAAAGCTATGGTCTCTGCATACAACTTGAACCGTTTTTGAAGCACTGGTTACAGTTCCTAAACTATGTGTGCTACTTAGTTTTTTATGCGTAACATCTTCGTTTCCCCAATATCTTTTACCAATAATGTCATTGTCTTCAGGTAAATTTTCCATTAAAAAATTTGGATTGTTTGCAGATGTGTAGTTTTTTAGGTTATTATTTATGGCATCAACATTTAATTCTTTATTGAAGTTTAAATTAAGATTATTGGATGCTACTTTTGTGTTCGCATTATTTGAATTTAACTGACCGCTACTTTTGTTTACACCGGTTTCCCCGTCAAAAACTTTTGATTTTGTTGAATCACTTTGCCCAAAAGAACTAACTGTAATAAAGCAACTTATTATTAAAATTAATAAATGTTTTAATGATAGATTCATTTTCTTTAATTAAATATTTACCTACATCAATAAAGATGCCAATTAAATTTGTTTTAAATATTGAAACAAAAATAACAAAAAAAGCTTCAATTTTTTTTGAAGCCTTTGATAATTGTTTGTTAAACTATTTGATTTTAGGATTTTATTGAATTATAAATTTTAATGTCGAATGGTTGCCCTTGATATTTTCAACTTTTAAAATATAAATACCATTTTGTAAATTGTTAAGTTTTATTTCCTTAGATATTTTTGAAGTTTGAAATACTTTTTGTCCCAATAAATTATAAGCTTCAGCGTGTTTAATTTCTGAGAGATTTTGGGTGTCTTTAAAATACAATGTGTTATAAAAAATATAAAATGAATTTGTTGCTATATCTTCAATTTTATCAACTTGAAGAGTGTTGTTAGTGAATAAATTTGTGATTTCCGTTTGAGATAAAGCAGATTTATAAATTCTTAGATCATCAATAATTCCATTAAAATATTCAGCACCAGGTCTTGCTCCAATGGTTAAATCATTTGTTACTAAACCATATGGACTTGTTGCTGTTGTATGAGAAGCAAGTACATTATTTATGTACACTTTTTTAGTATTATCTGATTGAGAAATTACTGCAATATGATTCCATTGCCCAGCAATTAATGGGTTATTGGTTGAATTTGCGAAATTTTTATATTCAAATTGTAATAAGCCGTTAGATTTTGTTCTCAATAAATAATTTGTATTTGACACATA
Source organism: uncultured Flavobacteriaceae bacterium (assembly GCA_963712085.1). Lineage (GTDB taxonomy): Bacteria > Bacteroidota > Bacteroidia > Flavobacteriales > Flavobacteriaceae > Lutibacter. The sequence goes on from CAVQGP010000007.1 coordinate 111,134, forward strand.
GTTTGATTTACCTAAAACCATTGCATTTATTAATGAAGTAGGCTTAACCCAAACAGAAAATGAGAGTTCACCTTCAATATTTAAATCTACATTATGGGCTATTGAAATAATATCGTTTCCATCAAAATTGTAGGCACTGTCCACATTGCCAAATCGGTCTGTTGTTAATGTTGCTCCTGACACTGTTCCGTGATTGTTATTACCACTTTCATCATTTGCATTGCCGTTAAATGGGTAATAGGCAATTAAATTAGAGCAATCATAGCCACTAACCCAATTTGTAGATGTATCTATATTTGTTAAGCTTCCGTTATTGCTATTTCCTGATACATCTGTTGCAGTTGTTCCAGCACCTTCTTCAAAATTCCATAACATGACTATACCTGTTTCGTTTCCATTTAAACAATTTTTGTAGTTTGCTAAAATTTCAGCATCTGTTCTAATGGTGTTCCAAACTCTAACTTGATCTATTTGTCCATTAAAAAATTGAATGATTGATGTGTCATCCTTACCATTTCCAACAGCAATCGTTCTGTCGAAGTGTGCAATTTTGTAAGTAAATGTTAATACCGGATTTCCATCTATGTATAATTTTGAACCATTTATAACTTCACTGTTAAAAGAGAATGCAATATGATGCCAAATTCCATCATTTAAATAAATGTCCGAATTTTTTATGCTGCCCGATATCCATTCAAAAGCTATTAATTTATTATTATTTAGAAAAACGCCATAGTTATATTGTTTTACAATAATTCCACGATATCCAGATCCAGCATCTGAAGTTTTTATCCAAGCTTCAATTGTGCCTTGGGTTAAGTTTAATGAAGTGTTTTTTGTTCCAAGAACATAATCATTTACCCCATCAAAATTGAGTGCAGTTTGTGCAAATATGCTATCACAACTAATCATTAATGTAATAGCTACTAGTAATTTTTTCATATAGTTAATTATAAAAATTTTATGAATCAATTAAAAATTTAAGTGTTTTTAAAATTAATATTTACTTAAATTTAGGTTAGGGATAGATAAGTTTAACTGACAAAAATCAGTAAACAAAAAAAAACCACTGCTTTAGCAGTGGTTTTTTTAAAATTTTTACGATTTGGTTATTTATTTTACCATTTGAAAACTACGTTTTATAAAATTGGTCAATTCTTCACCTTGTAATAAGCCCTGAGATAGTTTTGCTAAATCAAAAGCTTGCTGTATTAAGCGTTCTTGCTTTGCTTTGGTTTTAGTGCTTAATATTTGACCAACTAACTCGTTATTGGTATTAACAACAAGGTTATACATTTCAGGAAAATTGCCCATTCCCATAAAACCTCCGCCACCAGTTGCCTGCATTTCTTTCATTCTACGCATAAACTCTGGTTGAGTAATAATAAATGGGTTGGCATTTGAATCCATCGCTTCTAATTGAACAGTGTAAGTTTCTTTAGGAATTACTTCTTCAATTAATGGTTTTAATTCTTCTTTTTCCTTTTCAGAAAGTTTGCTTATTTTTTCATCATCTTTCTTAATTAAATTATCAATATGATCGGCATCAACGCGTGCAAACTGAATTTTTTCTTTGCTGCCTTCTAATTTTTGAATAAAATGTGAAACTATAGGCGAATCTAACAATAATACTTCATATCCTTTTTCTTTGGCAGCATCAATATAACTGTGTTGCGCTTTTTCATTTGAAGCATATAAAATTATTAAATTACCATCTTTATCTGTTTGTGCTGGTTTAATTTTTTCTTCTAATTCAGCAAAAGTTAAATATTCCTTATTAACTGTTGGATATAATGCAAACTTGTCAGATTTTTCGAAGAATTTTTCTTCAGAAAGCATTCCATATTCAATAATTACCTTAATATCGTCCCATTTTTCTTCAAATCCTTTTCGGTCGTTGTTGAATAAACTAACCAGTTTGTCAGCCACTTTTCGGGTGATATAACCTGAAATTTTCTTTACAGCACCATCAGCTTGCAAATATGAACGAGAAACATTTAAAGGAATGTCTGGTGAATCAATTACACCGCGTAACATTTGTAAAAAGTCAGGTACAATTCCTTCAACATTATCAGTTACAAACACTTGATTTTGATACAATTGAATCTTGTCTTTGGTAGGGTCTAAATTTTTACTCAATTTAGGAAAATATAAAATACCTGTTAAATTAAATGGATAATCAACATTTAAATGAATATGAAATAAAGGATCTTCAAATTGCATTGGGTACAATTCTCGGTAAAAATCCTTGTAATCTTCATCTTTTAAATCTGCTGGTTTTTTGGTCCATGCCGGATTTGGATTGTTTACAATATTATCAACTGTAACTTTTTCTGGTTTTGCATCTTCTTTTGCGCCTTCAGGTAAAGGTAAAGTCTCTTCACTCGTTCCAAATTTAATTGGAATTGGCATAAACTTATTGTACTTACTTAAAAGTTGTTCTATTTTACTTTTCTCTAAAAACTCTAAAGAATCGTCATCAATATGTAAAACAATTTCAGTTCCTCTTTCAGTTCTGTCTGTATCTTCTAAAGTGTATTCAGGACTTCCATCACATTCCCAGCGCACCGCTTGTGAATCTTCCTGAAACGATTTAGTATAAATTTCAACTTTACTTGCCACCATAAACGATGAGTAAAATCCTAAACCAAAATGCCCAATGATACCTGAATCTTCAACTTTATCTTTGTATTTTTCAACAAATTCTTCAGCACCTGAAAACGCAACTTGATTGATGTATTTTTCAACTTCTTCAGCCGTCATTCCAACTCCTTGGTCAATAATTTGAATTTCTTTTTTGTCTTTATCAACTTTTATTTCAATTATTGGATTGCCAATGTCACCTTTAGCTTCACCTAAAGTAGATAAATGTTTTAATTTTAGAGTTGCATCAGTTGCATTTGAAATCAATTCACGTAAAAATATTTCGTGATCAGAGTACAAGAATTTTTTAATAATTGGAAAAATATTTTCAACCGATACATTAATATTTCCTGTTGTCATATTTATATTTTTTAGTTTTAATTTAATGATTATAATTAGTCAAAAAAAATACCAAACTTTTTAAAGTGACATGATGACATATATTATGACAATTTTTAAAATTGTAATCAGTTTTGTTTTTAGTACTTTTAAATTTTAAAATGATTTTTTTATGAAGAAAGACGATTTTATTTTAGTTAATGGTTTTAGGCATATTAAGTATCAATCGGCCGATTTAACAGAAAAAGAAATGCTTGAGCGTACAAGAGAAAATTATGAGCATATGAATTTACGTCGTTCGGTACGCGATTTTTCAGATAAAGATTTTCCTTTTGAAGTGATACAAAATTTGATAAAAATGGCTTCAACTGCACCTTCCGGGGCAAATAAACAACCTTGGACTTTTTGTGTAGTTAAGAATGCCGATATAAAAAAGAGAATTAGATTGGCAGCCGAAGAAGAGGAACGAAAAAGTTATGAAGAGCGCATGAGCGAAGAATGGTTAAGCGATTTAAAACATTTAGGTACCGATGCTAATAAACCGTTTTTAGAAAAAGCACCTTATTTAATTGTGGTATTTAAACGTCCCTACGAAATTGATATACAAGGAAATAAGCATCAAAATTATTATGTAAATGAATCTGTTGGTTTGGCTTGTGGCTTTTTAATTTCAGCCATTCATCAGGTAGGATTGGTAACTTTAACCCATACACCTAGTCCGATGCGTTTTTTAGAAAAAATATTAGAAAGACCCTCAAACGAACGTGCTTTTTTGCTATTACCCGTAGGTTATGCTTCTGAAGAAACTTATGTTCCAGATATTGTTCGTAAATCACTTGATGAGGTTATGAAATTATATTAAAAAAGGGCAGCTAAAAGCTGCCCTTTGTAATATATAAACCTATAATTAGTTTTTCATTTCTTTTTCTTTTTGAATAATTGGTTGTGGTTCAATTACCTTGTTTTTAACATGATTTTCAAGCCATTGGTCTTGTTCCCAAAGCATATGTAAAACAGATTCTTCGGCACTGTAACCATGACTTTCTTTTGGTAACATCACCAAACGAACAGGTGCTCCCAAACCTTTTAATGCATTAAAGTAGCGCTCACTTTGTAAAGGGTAAGTTCCTGAATTGTTATCGGCTTCGCCATGAATTAATAACAATGGAGTTTTCATAGTATCGGCGTGCATAAATGGTGACATATTGTAATAAACTTCTGGAGCTTCCCAATAGTTTCGTTCTTCACTTTGAAACCCAAACGGGGTTAAAGTTCTATTGTAAGCACCACTTCGGGCAATTCCTGCGGCAAATAAATTAGAATGTGACAATAAATTTGCAGTCATAAATGCACCGTAAGAATGACCTCCCACAGCCACTTTATTTCTGTCTATATAGCCCAATGCGTCAACTGCATCAATTGCAGCTTTTCCATTGGCAACCAATTGCTTAATAAATGTGTCGTTTGGTTCTTCAATACCTTCACCAACAATTGGAAAAGAAGCATCATCTAGCACAACATAACCACGTGTTACCCAATAAATTGGAGAACCGTAATTTGGATAGGTAAATTCATTTGAATTGGAAGTGCTTTGCCCGGCACTGCTTTTATCTTTAAATTCTCGGGGATAAGCCCACATAACCATTGGATATTTTTTGCCTTTTTCATAATTAGTTGGTAAGTACAAAGTGCCAGATAATTCTAAGCCATCCTCTCGGTTGTATTTAATTACTTCTTTATGAACATTTTGAATGCTTTTGTAAGGATTCTCAAAATTTGTTAAAGGAATTAATCCAATTCGTTTAATCATATTTCTAATAAAATAGTTTGGATATTCACTTTTAGACTCAATTCTAACTACCAATTCTCCTTTTTTGATATCAAGAGCATCTACAATACTTTCAACCTGATCGGTTAAATTAGATTGGTAAAGCCTTTGAGTTTGTAAGGTTTTAAGATTCATTTCATCAACAAAAGGAAATTTTCCTTTTTCGCTATAACCATCACCAATTAAATAGGCATTGTCATTTACAATCGAAAGCGTGTAACGTCCAAACTCGTTTCGGTGGGTGACAAAACTTCCTGGATCACTATAGGTATCTTGATAATTTCTGTCCGAAATTGTAGTAGGTTTTATATTGTTATTTGACGGATCGAAAACATATGATTTTGTATTTCTAGTATTCCACCAATTGTCATTTGCAATAGCAGTATTTTCACTTCCCCATATAATGCCACTATATCTTCCAATGGTTTTTAAAAGTGATTTTTGTGAGCTGTCAAAAGGCGCGTTTAACTCAAAAACTTCATCTCTAAAAGCTACTTCTTTTTGAGGATCTCCTTCATCTAAAGCCTCACACCAAACCAATGTTGCAGGTTTATCGCTTCTCCATGAAATATTTCTCATTCCAGTTCTAACAGCCATAAATCCTTGTGGTAAATCTTCAATTAAAGGCACTTCTATTACCGTTTTTATAAATGTTCCTTGTTGGTTGTAAATAATTGTTTTTGAAGGAAAGCGATTGTATGGAACTAAATATGAAAATGGTTTTTCAATTGTGGTTACCATAACATAATTTCCATCGGGAGAAAAGTCTAAATCATCATACATAGCATTTTCTTTCCAAAGTGACTTTTCACCATTTATGCCTATTTTATATAATTCTGAAAGGACTAATTGTTCAAAATTATACTCATCTGTAGGGTTTTTAAGTAAATCTTGGTAGGTTCTGTTTTGTGCTTTCACTCCTTCTTCACTTTCTGAAACTGTAGGTCCGGTTGGGACAGCTGTTTTGGTATCGATTAATGGTTTCTTATCTTTTGCGATGGTTTTAACTAACAATGCCTCACTGTTTTTAAACCATGAATACGGATTTCCAGTATTGGCATTTAAATTGGCATCAGTTATTTTTTTAGCATTTTTATTTTCAATATCTAATATCCAAAGTTCAACACCATTCAAAACAGTATTTGTAAAAGCCATCATTTTTTGATTAGGAGACCAGCTAAAATTTGAAAGTCTTCCATTTTTTGGCAATCCGGCAGGAATTTCTTCAACATTATTTCTACCAACCCTAACTTTTACATTATTGTAATAACGTTCACGGCTATTAATATTTGTTGCAGGGTTAATTCTTAAACCAGCTAAGCGCATTTCTGTTTCAGACAATTCAGCAATAGTTTTGAAATTTGATCGGTATAAAAAAACAAAATTTTCACCTTTATCATCCATTCTCATGATGGGTGCTAGGGGAGCTTCAACAAGGTCTAAAATTTCTTTTGGAGGTTTTTGATATGATAAGTTGTCTTGAGCATAAATAAATGTTCCAAAGAACAAAATTATAATAAGAAATAGTTTTTTCATAAGATTTAATATAATGGATTATAAGTAACTACTAATATACTAAAAGAAATAGATTTATTGTATTTGTTAATATATAAAAAGAGCTGATAATTTTGTTGAATTGTTTTAATTATAAGAGGTAGATTTTAAAATCTATTATAATTTTTCGAGTGAAATGAATCAAAGCTAAATTTTACAAGTTATTTTTTTTATACAAAAACCTATTGTCAAGGCAAAATAGAGGTGTAATAACATTTCAGAATAGTGTTAACTTTAATTGTAATACATTGAAGTTTTTAGTATGTTTGATATAAATATTTTTAAAATTGAAGAATATGTATAATTCGAAGATAACAGGTTTGGGTTATTATGTGCCAGATAATATTGTAACAAATGAAGATTTGTCAAAATTAATGGATACAAATGACGAGTGGATTCAGGAAAGAACCGGTATTAAAGAGCGTAGATGGATTAAAGAAGGGAGCGAGGATACTTCAGCAGTTATGGGAGCAAAAGCCTCTAGAATTGCTATTGAAAGAGCAGGGTTAACAGCAAAGAGATATTGATTTTATTGTTTTTGCAACATTAAGTCCAGATTATTATTTTCCAGGATGTGGGGTTCAAATTCAACAAATGTTGGATATGAATACAGTTGGCGCACTTGATGTTAGAAATCAATGTTCAGGATTTGTTTATGCACTTTCAGTTGCCGATCAGTTTATAAAAACAGGGATGTATAAAAATGTGTTGGTGGTTGGTTCTGAATTCCATTCGGGCGGACTCGATAAAACGACGCGCGGAAGAGGTGTTTCTGTTATTTTTGGTGATGGAGCAGGAGCAGCGGTGTTGTCTAGAACTGAAGATAATACTAAAGGGATTTTATCTTCTCATTTACATTCGGAAGGTGCACATGCAGAAGAACTTACAGTTTTAGCACCAAGTATTCGCCATTGGGTACCTGAGATTTTAGCAGCAAATGATGAATCTGATGAATCTTATTTTCCTTACATGAATGGTACTTTTGTTTTTAAACATGCAGTTGTTCGTTTTTCTGAAGTAATTAATGAAGGCTTACAAGCAAACAATTTAACAGTTTCAGATATCAATATGTTAATTCCTCATCAAGCCAATTTGCGTATTTCTCAATTTATTCAAAAGAAGTTTAGATTGAGTGACGATCAGGTTTTTAATAATATTATGAAATATGGTAATACAACTGCAGCATCTATAATTATAGCCCTTTCTGAAGCTTGGGAAGAAGGTAAAATAAAAGACAATGATTTGGTTGTACTGGCTGCATTTGGTAGTGGATTTACATGGGGAAGTGTAATAATACGTTGGTAAAAGTTAAAAATAGTGTGTAAATATTTAAGTAAAGAACTAATTTTTGAAAAACATGGGTCATAAAACACTTGTAATGGGCGCCTCAACAATTTTAAGTAGGTACTCCAATATTGCGATTAAAAGACTGATGGACAATAAATTTGAAACTGTCGCTATCGGTAAAAAAGAAGGAATTGTGAATGGAGTTAAAATTCATACTTCAAAAATGGACTTCAAAAATATTGACACAGTAACTTTGTATTTGAACGCAAAAAATCAAACCAATTATTATAACTATATTATTGATTTAAAACCAAGGCGAGTTATTTTTAATCCAGGTGCTGAAAATGAGGAATTTGAAAAATTACTTTCTTTAAATAATATCAATTGGGAAAGGTCGTGCACATTGGTTATGTTAAGTATTGGTGAATATTGAATTTAAATAAATGCCACTAATTTTATTGTTATTTTAAAAAATGGCAGATGAAAAAGTATCAATAACACAGAATTCAGATCAAGAACAGTTTTTGTTAAAAGCAAAGTTAAAAGCTTTGCAAATTGAACTAAATACGATTCAACAAAAAACAATTGCTTTTGAAACAATACTGCGGTCTCATTTAGAAAATGAAATTGTTGAAGAGCAGGAACTTACAGTACTTTATAAAAAATTGCAGAAAGCAAAAAAGGAAAAACGAATTGCTCAAAAAAAACGAGGAAAAAATTTTAAACCTATTGAAGGCTTAAAAATTGTTGCTCAACATAAATTGGAAAATTTTACAGTTGAAGAACAAAAGGAAAGAAAGCGACTGTATAGAGAAGCTATGATTTATTCGCATCCAGATAAATTTTCATTACATCACGAAAAAATTGATTTAGCTACTGAAATTACAACCAAGCTTATTGAAATTTATAAGTTTGGCAGTTTGGAAAAACTCCGAGATTTTCACAATCATATTTGCATTGGAAATGCTTTTTTAGAATTTAGTGATGTTCAGAGTGTTGATAGTAGTGAGCTGAAGGATAGGTATTTGGAGAAAGAGATTTTACAAATTGAGATACAATTAGAACAAGCAAAAAACAGACATACATTTAAAGTTTTAACTGAATATGAAAATCCCTTGACTTTTATACAAGAATTGAAAGAATACTATTTAGACAGAATTTATAAATTGAAAAAGCGGACAAGAAAAGCCTGTTAAAGTAAGCGGCACATTAGTCAATTTTAAAAGTTTTTCCTTCTTCGGCCAAAAAAGTATTTTTAAAAATTGAACCCGCTTCTGCTAAAAAGCCATCTTTATTTTTATATCTCCCACTGAAATGTCCAATAATTAATTGTTTAACATTTGCTGCTTTTGCAATTTTAGCAGCTTGTTCGGCAGTGGAATGTTTTGTGCTAAGCGCAAGCGACTCTTTGTCTTTAAGAAAAGTAGTTTCGTGATATAAGCAGTCTGCATTTTTAATTTGTGGTATCATTTCTGGAAAATATGAAGTATCACTGCAAAAAGCATAACTTAAAGGTGCTGGTGGATCTAAAGTTAAGGTGTTGTTTTTTAAAATTTCCCCATTTTTTAATATAAAATCTCTTCCATTTTTTAAATTTTGATAATCACAAATTTCAATTTCTTTGTATTGAGAAATAGTTGTGAAATTCAATTTACGCTCTCCTAATTTTTCTTTAAATAAAAAACCATTTGTATAAATCCTGTGATCTAATGGAATGGTATGCACTTCAACTTTTGAGTCTTCAAAAATAATTTCATTTGTTGTATTATTTAATTCGTGAAATAATAGAGGGTAATGTGTCCAGGAATTTGACAATTTTAATTGTAAAGTGATAATTTCTTTAATACCTGTTGGACCATAAATATGCAGTTCATTTTCTCTATTTAACAACCTAAAAGTTGAAATCAATCCTACCAATCCATACAAATGGTCGCCATGTAAATGAGAAATAAAAATGTGATTAATTTTTGAAAACTTAATTCCGAATTTACGCAATTGAACCTGTGTACCTTCACCGCAATCAATTAAAAAAGAATGGTTTTTAATTTCTAAAAACTGGGATGTGGGATGCGCATTAACACGTGGAGTTGCAGAGTGACATCCTAAAATTGTGAGTTTTAAACTCATTGAATTACAAGCCTTTTTGAAATAACTTCTGAGCCAGTTTGAAGCGTGTAAATGTACATTCCTTTACTAATCTCATTTTTTTCAAAATTGATAATATTTTGACCAGTAAATGCACTAATTTGTTCGCTATAAACTGTTTTCCCAAGTAAATTTTTCAGCGTAAATTCAACTTCCTGACTTTTGGTTGATTGAAATCTAATGGTTGTACTGGTGGTAAATGGATTTGGAGAAGCTGTAATTGATTTTAAAGTAATTGGAGTTTCAGTTCTTTTAATAGTGGTATTACTTTTGTCATTTTGTTGGGCAAAACCAAAAGTGGTAAGCATTAAAAAAGTTAGTAAAAGTAGTTTTTTCATCAATAAGCTATTTTTTTAAAACCCTAAATCTCTTTCAATTGCATCCATTTCAAGGATGTCTAAAGCTTCTGCAAACGTAGGTACAATACAAATTTCATCAGGCACTTCATCAATATCAACTTCATTGCAAACGAGTACAAAACTTGTGCCATTTTCCCTGTGATTTGTACTTAAATCCAAAAATAATAATAATTCTGCTAGGGTGGTGTTAATTTTTTCTGAAAAATCAATTATTAAATGTTGGTTTTCAAATTCTGAATAACTTTTTTTGATATCATTTAGAATATCTATTGCTGATTTTTTAACAACTTTAATATGGGTATATTTTTTTGATTTAAATATTTCCATAATTATGTTCTTTCAATTTGTTGAGCCAATAAATAAATTACAGCCATACGAACTGCAACACCATTTTCTACCTGATTTAGTATAATTGATTGGTCAGAGTTTGCAACATCACTTGTTATTTCAACACCTCTGTTTATAGGTCCGGGATGCATAATTATTATTTTTTTCCCAATGGAATCCAATAAATTTTTGTTAATTCCAAACAGTTGGGCATATTCTCTTGTTGAAGGAAAATAATTAATAGCCATTCGCTCATTTTGAACACGTAAAACATTGGCAACATCGCACCATTCAAGCGCCTTTTTAATATTGTATTCAACGCTAACTCCAAGGCTTTCAATGTATTTTGGAATCAATGTTTTTGGGCCACAAACTTTTATTTCAGCCCCTTGTAGTTTTAAGGCATAAATATTTGAAAGTGCTACTCGCGAATGCAAAATATCACCAACAATTACAATTTTTTTACCGTGTAAACTTCCTAATTTTTCACGAATTGAATATGAATCTAATAATGCTTGTGTTGGATGTTCATGAGTTCCGTCTCCTGCATTTACTATTGGAGCTTTTACATGTTTTGATAAAAAATCACAGGCACCAACATCGGGATGTCGCATTACTATTAAATCAACTTTCATTGATAAAATATTGTTTGCTGTATCAATTAAAGTTTCGCCTTTTTTTACCGAAGATTGACTGGCAGAAAAGTTAATAACATCTGCAGATAGTCTTTTTTCAGCCAATTCAAACGAAAGTTTTGTGCGCGTGCTATTTTCAAAAAATAAATTGGCAATGGTAATATCGCGCAACGATGGTACTTTTTTTATTGGTCTGTTAATAACTTCTTTAAAATGGTCGGCTGTTTTAAAAATTAAATCAATATCAGCTTTATTTATATGTTTTATACCTAAAAGGTGTTTTACGCTTAACTGACTCATATAATTAATTATTTATAATATAAACGGCGTCTTTTCCGTCTCTTTCTTTCCAATTTACAGTTACTTTCTCTTTGTTAATTACATCTACTTGTCGTCCTCTGTAATCTGGTTGAATAGGTAAATGTCTACTAAATCTTCTATCAATTAATACTAAAAGTTCAATATTAGCAGGTCTTCCAAAAGATTGTATTGCAGTTAAAGCTGCCCTAATACTTCTTCCTGAAAAAAGTACATCATCAATAAAAACAACATTTTTATCTTCTACAATAAAATTTATATTGGTTTTATTAGCTTCTAAAGGAGCTTCTCTTCTTCTAAAATCATCGCGATAAAAAGTAATATCCAGTTGTCCAAACTCAATTTTTGGAATGTTATAATCATTTTGTAAAATAGACACCAAGCGTTCAGCTAAAAAGGTTCCGCGTGGTTGAATTCCAATTAAAACAGTATTTTCAAAATTATGATGATTTTCAATAAGCTGACAAGCCAATCGGTGTAAAATGATATGAATTTCTTTTGAGTTAAGTAGTATTTTTTTACTCATGGTAGTACCAAACATTGTTTGGAATACAAATATAAAGCATTTTGTTAATTAATTTGTTAAAAACATTTAGAAGTTATTTTAAAATTTTGTTCAAGTTCTTGTACTTTTATTTTTGAAGTAAAAAGCCAATCTTCATTATGTCTTTAACTCCAAAAGAAAACAACATACCATTATCAAAATTTGAATCAATGTTAAAAACGAACAATGTTTTTTTCTTTGATTCAGTAGAGTTTGAAGAAATAATTCATTATTACATTGATTCTGGAAAAATTACATTGGCTAAAAAAGCCATTAAATTGGGCTTAAAGCAACATCCAAATTCTATGATTTTAAGATTGTTAGAGGCGGAATTGTTGATTTTTGATGGTGAATTTGACCGCGCATCAGTTTTATTAAAAGAATTGCAGGCAATTGAACCAACAAACGATGAAATATATGTTCAGCAAGCAAGTATATTTTCTAAAAACGATGAACATTTAAAAGCCATTCATTCATTAAAAATTGCACTTTCCTATACTGAAGATGAAGCTGATGTATTTGCCATGATTGGTATGGAATATTTGTATTTGGATAATTTTGATGAAGCACGTTTTAATTTTTCAAAATGTTTGGATGTAGATTATGAAGATTATTCTTCACTTTACAATATTATTTATTGCTTTGATATGGAAAATAAACATGTTGAAGCAATTGATTTTTTGAATAATTATATTGATAAAGATCCTTATAGTGAAGTTGCCTGGCATCAATTAGGCAGACAATATTTTATTTTAGAACAATATGAAAATGCTGTTAGAGCATTTGATTATGCAGTATTAATTGATGAATATTTTGTTGGTGCTTATCTTGAAAAAGCAAAATCTTTAGAACAGTTAAATCAGTTTGAAGAAGCCATTGAAAACTACAAAGCGACTTTAAGATTAGATGACCCAACTTCATTTGTTTTTTTACGAATAGGCGAGTGTTATGAGAAATTAAATAAAAATACTTTAGCCATTCAATATTATAAAAAAGCAGTTCATGAAGATCCATTGTTAGATAAAGGTTGGATGATACTTGCCAATTTGGTTTTGAAACAAAAAAAATATGATAAAGCACTATTTTACATCAATAAAGCCCTGGAAATTGATGAAATAATGCATTGTATTGGAGAAAATATGCTGAAATAAATTTGAAGCTAAATTCTTTTGAAGAAGTTACAGAAGCTTTTTAAAAATGTTTAGACCTTAAAGATTACGATTTAGAAATTTGGATAGGCTTAACTGATGTGCTTTGTTTTTTAGGGGAATTTGAAGATGCTTTAAAAAACTTGTTAAAAGCTAAAAAGTATTTTGAAGAATATGCGGAAATAGAATACAGACTTTGTGCCTTATATTTTAATTTTAAAAATGAAACAAAAGGAGCTGTCCATTTAATAAATGCGCTATTTATTGACTTTGACTACAAATCAATATTAAAAGAATTATTTCCCGAAGTTTATAATATGAATCAAGTTCAGGTTATTATAAATGATTTCAAAAAAAATTCATTATAAAAATATTACATTTGTCTGATTAATTTTTTCAGACAAATGCAAAAAAGAAAATTTAAAGATTATATTATTATATCCTTAAAAGGAATGGCAATGGGCGCTGCTGATGTTGTTCCTGGAGTTTCTGGAGGTACAATTGCGTTTATTTCAGGCATTTATGAGGAATTGCTGGCTGCAATAAGTGCAGTTAATTTCAAAACGCTTGTTGTTTTAAAAGAAGAGGGAATTAAGGCTGCCTGGAAAGCGGTAAATGGTAACTTTTTACTGGCATTGTTAATTGGTATTTTTACAAGTATTTTATCATTAGCAAAAATAATTACTTGGCTTTTACAAAACAAACCAATTTTAGTATGGTCTTTCTTTTTTGGCTTGGTATTAGCAAGTATTTTATATATAGCTAAGCAAATTACAAAATGGAGTGTTTTAACCTTTGTATTACTATTAATTGGAGCTGTTGTTGCTTATTATATAACAACCTTACAGCCTTTAGTCTCTGAAAATTCATCACCGTTTTTTATTTTAATTGCTGGGGCTTTGGCTATTTGTGCTATGATTTTGCCAGGAATTTCAGGTTCCTTTATATTGGTTTTATTGGGTGCTTATATTCCAGTTCTGGAAGCAATACACGTTAAAGATTTTAAATTACTTTCATTACTGGCAACAGGCGCAATTATTGGTTTACTTTCTTTTTCAAAAGTATTAAATTGGTTGTTTGCCCATTTTAAAAATTTTACTTTGGCTGTATTAACTGGATTTATTCTGGGCTCATTAAATAAAATATGGCCTTGGAAAGAAACACTTACATGGAGATTAAATTCACATGGTGAAAATGTACCGTTTAATGAGCAAAGTGTTTCTCCTTTTTCATTTGATGGAGACGCACAGATGGTAATGGCTATTTTAATGGCTGTTATTGGTTTTATGTTGATTATTTTATTAGAAAAAATCGCAAATTCAGGGGTTAAAGATTTTTAAATAATGGCTAAGGATCGTAGTTTACTGGATAATTTTTTCCTTTTTATAAAGGGACTTTCTATGGGTGCTGCTAATAAGGTTCCTGGAGTTTCTGGTGGGTTGTTGCTTTTGTTGTAGGCTTTTATGAAGAATTTATTTATTCTTTTAAAAAAATAAATAAAAAAGCTTTTTTGTTATTGATAAATGGGCGTTTTAAAAGTTTTTACAATTATGTAAATGGACGTTTTTTAATCCTGATTTTGGGAGGAAGTATTGTAAGCTATTTTAGTGTTTCTATTTTATTGATTATTTTTTACGCAATTATGAACTTTATGTTTGGAGTATTTTTTTTGGGATGATTATTGGCTCAATTTATTATATTAATAAAGATTTTAATGATTGGAATAAAAACAATATAATTTCCTTAATTATAGGAATTATTATTGGTATTGCTATTAGTTTTATGAATCCAGCAAAAGAAAATGACAATTTATGGTTTGTGTTCTTTTGTGGAATTATAAGTGTTTCTGGAATGACTTTACCAGGTTTTTCGGGTTCATTTATATTAATTTTATTAGGCAACTATGTTCTTTTATTAGTAGATTCAGTAACGTCGTTATATAATACTATTTTTGAAGTTTTTACTGGAGATTTTAGCTTTATTGACAACGCTGAACGAATAAGATACCTTAAAATAATTACTGTATTTACATTAGGTTCAGGTTTTGGCTTAATTGTAACATCCCATATTTTAGCGTATGTTTTAAAACGTTGGCATCAAATAGTAACATCCGCAATTATTGGTTTTATAACTGGGTCATTAGGAATTGTTTGGCCTTGGAAAAAAGAGATTTATAAAATTAAAGATGGGGTAGTGATGTTGGATTCTAAGGGTGACAAAATCATAGAAAATTTTAATAGGTATTTTCCGGATTTTTCAAAACAAGAAACATGGGTAGCCATTTTATTTGTTTTTTTAGGATTAGGTATTGTTATTTTAATTGATAAATATGGATCAGACCGCAATAAATGTATAGATGAATAATAGATGTAAATTTGGTTTATTGGGAAAAAATATTTCCTATTCTTTTTCTAGAAAATACTTTTCAGATAAATTTCTTGAATTAGGATTGAATGATTATAAATATTTCAATTTTGATATTCCGGAGATTGAAGAATTTCCTTTTTTATTGTATCACAGAGAAGATGAATTTAGAGGATTAAATGTTACCATTCCTTATAAAGAGTCTGTTATGAAGTATTTGGATGAAATTAATATTGACGCACAAAAAATAGGTGCCGTAAATACTATTAAAGTTACGGATGATAATAGGTTGGTTGGTTATAATACTGATTTTTATGGATTTCAAAAGTCTATTCAACCACTTTTAAAAGAACATCATAAAAAAGCCTTGATTTTAGGAACAGGTGGCGCATCAAAAGCAATTGCATATGCTTTTAATGAAATGAATATAGCTTTTAAATTTGTATCTAGAAAAGTATCTGAAAATGCTTTACTATATTCTATGTTAAATGAACAAATTATGGAAGAATACACTATAATTGTTAATAGTACACCTATAGGAACCCATCCAAATGTAGATGAGTCTCCAAATATTCCTTACCAATTCATATCAAATAAACATTTGTTATTTGATTTAATTTACAATCCCAATGAAACTAAATTTCTGAATGAAGGTAGAATTCGTGGAGCAATTGTTAAAAACGGATTGGAAATGCTTCAGCTACAAGCAGAAAAGTCATGGGAAATATGGAATTCATAAAAAGATTTAGCTAAATTTACGCAACTTTTATAATAATTTATCATCTTATATAGAAGTAGTATTAACATACACCTACATAGATTTTTACTCACTAATTTAAACGAACCTTAAACATTTTTATATGTTAGATCAAGACAATAATATTTCAGCAGAAGAAATTAACTCAATCACAAAAAAGGAAAATGAAACATCTGAAGTTTTAGAAAATTCAGAAAAGGAGATTCAAAAAGAAGAACCTATTATTAAGCTAAAAGCTTCACCTGAAATAAAGCTATTAGAAAATAAAGCTATTGAGGAAATTGAAAATAACATTGCTGAATCTTCAGAGAGAGCTGTTCATGTTGCTGTTGAAATGCTTGATTATGAAAATCTTACATTAGAAGAGTTAGTAAATCAATTGGGTTTATTGGTTCATGGAAATCAAATTCAAAGTATCAATAACAATGTTAATATCATAAAAAGTGTTTTTAATGTTAAGTTTGGAGCTTTATTGAAAACTGAAAAAGAAAAATTTATAGAAAGTGGAGGAGACTTGGCAGAATTTCAATATAGCAATCCTTTAAAGTTAACATATAATAGTCATTTATATGACTATAAAATTAAACGAAATGAATATTTTGCAAATCAGGAAAATATTTTAAAAAATAATTTAGAAGTAAAACTTGAAATTATTGAAGAATTAAAACAGCTTATAGATAGCGCCAATGATGGTGGTATAATGTATAAGATGTTTAAAGATATTCAACAAAAATGGAACTTAACAGGTCCAATTCCAAGAGCCAAATACAATGACACATGGAGAACCTATCATCACCATGTTGAACGCTTTTATGATTTGTTACATATTAGTAACGATTTGCGTGATTTAGATTTTAAGCACAATTTAGAAGAAAAATTAAAGCTAGTTGCTAAAGCTGAAGAATTAGATGAAAAAGAAGATGTTAATGAAGCTTTTAATGAATTGCAAGAGTTGCATAAACTTTGGAAAGAAGAAGTGGGGCCGGTTTCTCGTGAACATAGAGATGAGGTTTGGGAGCGTTTTAGTGCAGCTACAAAAAAAATTCATGATAAACGCCATGATTTTTACAAGGATTTAAAATCTAAGTACGAAGAGAATATTGATAAAAAATTAGCGGTAATTAAACAAATTGAAGCCATAAATACTTCAAATAACAAATCAAAAGCTGATTGGCAAGTCAGTATTAAAGAGATTGAAGATTTAAGAAATAAATTTTTTGCAATTGGTCAGGTTCCAAGAGCAAAAAGTGATAAGATTTGGGCTAAATTTAAAGAAGTAACCCGTAAGTTTAATGTTGAGAAAAATGCTTTTTTCAAAGATGTTAAGAAAGATCACTTAGATAATTTAAATAAAAAGAAGTTATTAATTCAACAAGCTGAGTCATTAAAAGAAAGTGAAGATTGGGAATCAGCTACTGAAGTAATGAAAAAAATTCAATCTGATTGGAAAAAAATTGGTCATGTGCCAAGAAAATATTCTGATAAATTATGGAAAGAATTTAAAGACGCATGTAATCATTATTTTGATAGATTACATCAAAGCCAAGATAAAGGAAATAAAGAGCAATTAGAGGTTTTTGAAAAAAAGAAAGATTTACTAAATTCATTAAAAGAACAAACAGTTGATGACAACGTTGATATCACGGTTGATACAGTTAAAAACTATGTAGATGAATGGAGAGATTTAGGAAGAGTTCCATATGATATGAGGCATATTGAAGTTAAGTTTAATAAGTTGTTAGACAAAATTGTTGATTCAAGTGATATTGAGAAGAAAGACATTGAAATAATAAAATTCACGAACTTAATCAATAGTTATTTAGAAGAAAAAAATTATAGAAAATTAGATTCTGAGCAATTATTTATTAGAAAGAAAGTTGACGAAACCGTTAGGGAAATTCAACAATTAGAAAATAATATTGGATTTATTTCTAATGTTACTAAGGACAATCCTTTAGTAAAAAATGTAATGGATCAAATAGAAGGTCATAAGGTGAAATTGGAGGTTTGGAAAACTAAACTTGATTATCTGAGATCATTGGATTATTAAAATAAAAAAAGACTGCAATTGCAGTCTTTTTTTTATTATGTGATAATTATTCTTATTCATATTTTAAAGCTGCCGAAATTTCAATTTTTACTTCGCTCCAGGTTTTTGAAATACCATCTTCACCTTTATGTAGATCAAAACAAACAACATTTAAGGCATCAATAGCAGCCTGTGCTTTCCAATTTTCTAAATCCATTACAGCTTCTATGTTAATTAAATTATCATTAATTTGATAATTAATTGGGAGTTGGTGGGAAATACCGTTCATTGTAATTTCAGCAGTTCCTGAATTTTCATTATTTAAATGTAGTATTCCAGCAATTTCTGAGGTATTTACCATATTCCCAAAAAAGTATTTTATTAACTTTCCATCTCTAATACTATCGTTAGTGGCTAAACTACTAACTGGAATGCTAAATTTTAATTGATCAATTGCTTCTTTAGCTGTGCTTTTCTTTGATAAGTTTTCAATAGTAAAATTATTAAACCAACCTTTAACAGGTGTTTTGCTCGTTGTTTTGTATGCAATCCAGTTTATTGAAGTTTTGTTAACGTCAAGTAAATATCCTTTTTCTTCAATGTTTTTTTCTGATGCTTCTTTTTTATTTTCCTTACATGAAATAAAAATTAATGTAACAAAAAATAAGAAACTTAATAAATGTATTTTCTTCATAATAGTAATTATTTTAAATGCTTATTTACAAGTGCTATATATTCTTTTTTTGCTTCTTTTTCTGATAAATGACTCAATTGAAACCAAGCATTTAATTTAAAGGCATTTCTCAATTCTTCATCTCCAGAAGGTTCTTCATAATTATTGCCTTTAGTAGCCTGTTTATAATAGGCATAAAATAGCAACATTACATCGGGTGGAAGTTTTATTTTTGTAGTTGAAGAAATTTTGTAAGCTTCTTCAAACTTTTTGTCTATTTCTTTTCCCATAAGCGCAAATTTTATTTCTAAAGAGTCGCTATAATTTGTTCTCCCCCTTTAACTTTGTCGTTTAAATTTACCTTAATTTTAGTATTTAAAGGTAAAAATAAATCAACTCTCGATCCAAATTTAATAAACCCAGCATCGGATCCCTGAATAACTTGCATTTCAGGTTTTGCATAGTTTACAATTCTTTTTGCAAGTGCACCGGCTATTTGACGGTATAAAATGCGGCCAAATGTAGGGTTCTCAATAACAATAGTTGTACGTTCATTTTCTTCGGAAGCTTTTGGGTGCCATGCAACCAAATATTTTCCTGGATGATATTTGCTGAACTTAACTTCTCCACTTATTGGGTATCTTGTTACATGCACATTTAGTGGTGACATAAAAATAGAAACTTGTATGCGTTTGTCTTTAAAAAATTCCTTTTCAAAAACTTCTTCTATTACAACAACTTTTCCGTCAACTGGAGCAATAATATGCTCGTCGTTTACTTTTGTTGTTCGTTTAGGATTTCTAAAAAACTGAAGAATAATGATATAAAAAAACAATAAAAGAATTCCTATAGCTTTATTAAGCCAATCTAGAATAATAAATTTATCTATAACAATTATTCCAATTCCAACAAAAAGTGTTGCTGCTAAAATTATTTTATGACCTTCTCTATGAAACATTATTATTGAACTAATTGTAAATAAATAAAAATAAAAGGTGCTGCAAATATAACACTATCAAACCTATCTAAAAAGCCTCCATGCCCTGGAATAAAATTACTACTGTCTTTTACACCTGCCTGACGCTTAAACATAGATTCTATTAAATCACCTAAAACACCAAATATACTAACAATACCGGCAATAACTGTCCACTGAATTATAGAAAGTGATGTAAATTGACTGGATAATATAAAACTGGCAATAAAGGTAAAAACCATACCGCCAATAAATCCTTCAATTGTTTTATTGGGTGAAATTCGTTTTAATAATTTATGTTTACCAAAATTTTTGCCTACTAAAAAAGCAAAAGTATCATTGGTCCAAATTAAAATAAAAACACCTAAAATTGTAGTGTTTACATAGCTGTATTCAGTATTTAAAAATGGAATTTGCACCATTAATGTAAAAGGAACAACAATGTAAATAATGGTTAGAAAAATTTGTCCTAAATGACTTATAACTTCTTCTTTTTTTGCGAATAATATGGATGCAAAAGACATGAAAATAGTTAAAAACAATGCCACGCCAACATATTCAAATATAATTCTTGAAGGAACATCTTCTACATTTAAGATGTTTCCAAAAATAAAAAGTAGGGTTCCAATTAGATATGGAAAAATACTTTTTAATTTAATCATTCTTTGGAATTCATATAAGCAAAATAACATTAAAATAAAGAACAAGGTTATAAAGGTTATTTTACTATATAATATTGAAAATATTAAAACACTAACAAAAACAAATCCTGAAAGTGCTCTTTTTGAAAGTTTTCTCATAAGTTATAAATCTTCAAACAAAAGCAAATATAAGTTTTTTGCATTTGTACTTCCATAACTCATAAAGTCTTCACTTTCACTGTTAGGGTTGTAATTATTAATTGCACTAATGTTATTTGGGATGTTTCCTTGATAACGTGTTTTAATGCCTGTTAAACTTTCACCTTTAGATTTAACTAATTGACTTGTAGTTGCATAAACAATAAAATTTTTTGACAATTCAGGAATTTTAAATTCTTTTAATTGGTTCGATGAAAATAAAATACTTCCATTTTCAGAAATTAAGTGTTCGCAACTTGTAAAAAAAGTATACTTGTTACTAAATTTATCAGTAGTAACAACATCTATTGTTTTAACTAGTTTAATTAAATCATAATCGTTACAGATAATGGTATCCCAAGAATTTTCATTGATAATACTTGAAAGGTTTTTTGTAACTTCTTCTAAAGTGGTGCAATACAAAAATTTACCACTATTCTTGATGAAATTTTTTACAAAAACTTGATCAAGCGGTAAATTTTCAAACTCTAATTCGTCAGTTTTAGGTTCTTCTTGCTTTGGAGTATTAAATAACTTTTTAAAAAAACTCATTATTTATATTGAATAAACCCAAAATTATAAAAAAGATATCAATTTATTCATCTGTTTTAGACGAATTTTCAATATTTGGTTCTTCTTTTGTTTTTTCAGGCGTTTCCAACTCTTTCTCTAATATATCTGCAACTTCAATTTCTTCAACAGCAAAAGGTCTTTTTCCAAAGATAACTTCCAAATCTTTTTTGAATATAACTTCTTTTTCAAGCAATAATTCAGCTAAAGTAATAAGTTTGTCTTTGTTTTCTGTTAAAATTTTAATTGCCCTTTGATATTGAGTTTCAATAATATCAGAGATTTCTTTATCAATAATTCTTGCAGTTTCTTCACTATATGGTTTTGTGAAATTATAATCAGATTGCCCAGAGGAGTCATAGTAAGTTATATTCCCAATTTTTGAGTTTAAACCATATATGGTAACCATAGCTCTTGCTTGTCTTGTAATTTTTTCAAGATCATTTAAGGCTCCTGTTGAGATTTTATTAAACATAATTTCTTCTGCAGCTCTACCTGCCAAAGTTGCACACATTTCATCTAACATTTGTTCGGCCTGAACAATTTGACGTTCTTCAGGTAAATACCAAGCGGCACCCAAACTTTGTCCTCTTGGAACAATAGTAACTTTTACAAGTGGAGCGGCATGTTCCAGCATCCAGCTTGCAGTTGCGTGGCCAGCTTCATGAAATGCAATTGTTTTCTTTTCTTTTGGAGAAATAATTTTATTCTTTTTCTCAAGTCCACCTACAATTCTATCAACAGCATCTAAAAAGTCTTGATGATGCACTGCTTTTTTACCTTGACGTGCAGCAATTAAAGCAGCTTCATTACATAAATTAGCGATATCAGCACCTGAGAAACCAGGTGTTTGTTGCGATAAAAATTCTAAATCAACGTCTTTATGAAGTTTTATTGGTTTTATATGAACTTTAAAAATTTCAGCACGTTCTTTAATGTCTGGTAAATCAACATAAATTTGACGATCAAAACGTCCAGCCCTTAAAAGAGCTTTATCTAAAACGTCTGCACGGTTTGTAGCAGCAATTACAATTACATTGGTATCTGTCCCAAAACCGTCCATTTCAGTTAATAATTGGTTTAAAGTGTTTTCGCGTTCGTCATTTCCGCCAGTCATATTGCTTTTTCCACGAGCTCTACCTACAGCATCAATTTCATCAATAAAAATAATTGAAGGCGATTTTTGTTGTGCTTGTTTGAACAAATCACGTACACGTGACGCTCCAACCCCAACAAACATTTCAACAAAATCAGAGCCAGAAAGAGAGAAAAAAGGTACTCCAGCTTCTCCTGCTACTGCTTTTGCCAATAAAGTTTTACCTGTTCCAGGAGGGCCTACCAATAAAGCACCTTTAGGAATTTTACCTCCAAGTGAAGTATATTTATCGGGGCTTTTTAAAAAATCAACTATTTCTTGAACTTCTTCTTTTGCACCCTCTAAACCAGCGACATCTTTAAATGTAGTTTTTACTTGTTGGTCTTGATCAAATAATTTTGCCTTGGATTTTCCAATGCTAAAAATTTGTCCGCCACCTCCAGAACCACCTCCAGACATTCTTCTCATAAAATAAATCCATAAACCAATTAAAAATATAAATGGTAGGTAAATTAAAATTTGATCTAAAAGGTTTGTTTTCTCTTCATGTTTTATATCGAAATCAAGAGATCCTTCCTTCTTTTTTTCGTTCAACTCCTTTTCAAAATTCTGTAAATCTCCAAAATTGTAGTAATACATTGGGGTATTGGCAGAATAAAGAGATCCTTTATTTTTTTTATGCTTTTCTTTTTCTAAAGCTTCATTTTTAATATAAATATCAGCAACATCTTTGTTTACTATCAATATTTTTTCAATATCATTTTCAGAAAGAATGGTTTCAAATTCATTTTGGCTCAAATTCTTAGACGACATGTTTCCGCTGTTGAGAAACTGATAACCAATAAATAAAGCGAATATAATTCCATAAATCCAATAGAAATTGAATTTAGGTGTTTTTATTGTATTCTTATTCTGTGTATTTTTTTTATCTTGACTCATTTAGTGTTTTTTCAAAATTTTTTTTAAAATTATTTAATTTGAACTAGGAATTGATGTAATTTTTGCATCACCCCAAAGACTTTCAATGTCGTAGTATTCACGTGTATGTTTTTGAAATACATGCACAACTACATTTACATAATCTAATAAAATCCATTCAGCATTTCCTTCCCCTTCAACGTGCCATGGTTTTTCTTTACTATTTTTACCAACTTGTTTTTGTATAATGCCAGAAATAGCATTTACATGAGTGTTCGAAGTTCCTGTACAGATTATAAAATAATCACAGACTGTATTTTCAATTTCTCGTAAATCTAAAATTTCAATATTTATAGCTTTTACATCATCAACCGCTTTTAAAATTACTGCTATTAGGTCGTCTGCGCTTACTCTTTTTTTTGCCATTAATCTTTTTTTTATTTGGTGCAAAGTTATTATTTTTTTATAATAATTTATGTTTTAAGTAACTTTGTTCACTATATCAAATTTCTCTATGAATATAATCAAACTTAATGCCATTGACTCTACCAATTCGTACTTAAAACAATTGACAGTTAAAAAACAGGTAGAAAACTTTTCAGTTGTGTTTGCTGAGGAACAAATTTCTGGTCGAGGACAAATTGGAACTATCTGGGAGAGTGACAGAGGTAAAAACCTAACATTCAGTATAATAATACAAATTAAAAACCTTGAAATTGTTGATCAATTTTATTTATGTATGGCAGTTTCATTGGGTATTTTACAAGTGCTTAAGGCTGAAACTCCAGCTAAATTATCAATTAAATGGCCTAACGACATTTTGGCAGAAAACAATAAACTTGTTGGAATTTTAATAGAAAACGTGCTGAGTGGCAACAATATAAAGCATTCTATAGTTGGTGTTGGTTTGAATGTTAATCAACAAGAATTTTCTAAAAACCTGTTAAATGTAACATCTTTAAAAAATATTTCAGGAATTCATTTTGATAGAGATGAATTGCTTTTGAAAATAATTAAATCTATAAAATATTTTACAGGATATTTGGAAAGAAAGGATTTTAAAACTTTAAAGAAAATGTATTTAGAGTCGCTTTACAAGTTTCAAACTCCAGCAATGTTTGAAGATAAATCGGGTACTATTTTTCTAGGAAAAATAATTACAGTTTCGGAAGATGGAAAGTTAGTAATTGAACTTGAAAATGGGACGACCCGAGAATTCAATTTGAAAGAAATTAAATTTGCGAGTCGTTAATAAAGTTTATTGAATTATAATTTTGAAGCGTTTTCAGTTAACACATCAATAAATTTTTGAAGTGGACTTTTAACCATCATAGCCATCATTGGATTAAAATCACCATTGAATAATAATTGAGCCTCGCAGCTATTGTCAGAAACGGCATTAATAACGGCACTCAATGTAAAATTTAATTTACTGCTTGCTGCTCCCAAAATAATTTTATCAAATTCATTTTTTTCTTTCAATACCAATCTAATTTCAGGCATACCTTTTAAACTGAATAAAAATGAATCACCGTCAACTTCAAATTTATCTGTATTTTCAGGCATTAATTGTTTGAAATTATTCAAATTGGTTAAAAATTCAAAAAAATCTTTTTGAGATTTATTAATTATAGTTTTTTTAGTTTCTAGATTCATAATTTGGTGTTATTGTTTCCAATTAGCAGGATTTTCTCTCCACTGTTTTAGGGTTTCTAGTTCTTTTTTAGAAATATAGTTACTATCGAATGTTTGTTCCAATAAGTTGTCATAATCACTTAAAGTAGTCAATTTAACATTCTCCTTTTTAAAATTAGCGTCTGCAATATCGAAGCCGTAAGAAAAAATAGCAACCATACCTTTAACATTGGCACCTTCTTCTTTTAATGCTTTTACAGCGTTTAAACTGCTTTTTCCTGTGCTAATTAAATCTTCAACTACAACCACATTTTGGTTTTTCTCTAACAAACCTTCAACCTGATTTTTTCTACCATGACTTTTTGGTTCAGGGCGTACATAAATAAAAGGAACGTTTAAATGTTGTGCAACTAAAACACCAATAGCAATAGCGCCAGTTGCTACACCGGCTATTACATCGGGTTTTCCATACTCTTCTTCAATGATTTGAGCTAAATTTTCTCTCAAATAATTCCTGATTGGAGGAAATGAAAGTGTGGTTCTATTGTCACAATATATTGGTGATTTCCAGCCTGAAGCCCAAGTAAAAGGTTCGTTTGGTTGTAATTTAATAGCTTTTATCTGTAATAAAAGTTCAGCAGTTTTTTTTGCAGTATCTTTGTTCTTTATCATAATGCAAATGTATAAAGTTTTTGTGAATGACTGTCTAATAATTTTGACAGAAAATATGAACATTTTAACAAAATTAAAGAAGGTTAATTTTGAAAATGTTATTTTTAATGAATTTATTGATAGTGTTTTCGATCCTAAAAATGAAGGATACTGTTTGATATGCAATGATTTAGATGTTTGCTGGAAGCAGTTTAAATCTCATTTCAAAATTCAGAAAGCAGCTGGAGGTAAAGTTTTTAATTCGGAAAAAGAGGTGCTTTTTATTTATAGATTTGATAAATGGGACTTGCCTAAAGGAAAATTGAATAAAGGAGAATCAATTGAACATTGTGCACTAAGAGAAGTTGAAGAAGAGTGTGGTATAAATGATTTGGAAATTGTTAGTCAGCTAGAAACCACCTACCATATTTTTAAAAGAAAAGGTAAATTAATTTTAAAAATAACCTATTGGTTTCAAATGCACTCTAATTATATTGGAAAATTGAAACCTCAAATTGAAGAAGGAATTACAGATGTAGTTTTTAAAAATCAAAATGAAGCTGAAAAAGCTTTAAAAAATACTTACGGCAATATAAAGTTGCTTTTTGAGGAATAGGAAAAGTTTAAAAATTTAATAAATCTCAAATCCCAAAGCTTTTAATCTATATCCTGAAAAGCTACAACATCATTCCCCAAATTTAAAATCCTTATATTTGCCGCCTTTTACAAATAACTACACATGACTGAATTTATTCAAAAAAGAGTATCTAATATACAAAATGATGTTTTATCTGGAATAACTGTAGCGCTAGCCTTGGTGCCTGAAGCAGTTGCTTTTGCATTTGTGGCAGGTGTTGATCCATTAGTTGGCTTGTATGCAGCATTTATAGTAGGTTTAATTACTTCAATATTTGGAGGAAGACCAGGAATGATTTCAGGAGCAACAGGAGCTTTAGCGGTGGTAATGGTAAGTTTGGTTTCAGAAGGAAATGCAATGGGCGCTCCTGATGAAAATTTAGGACTTTACTATTTATTTGCTACAGTTATTTTAATGGGTATAATTCAAATTTTGGCAGGTGTTTTAAAACTTGGAAAGTTTGTTCGTTTAATACCTCATCCGGTAATGATGGGTTTTGTAAATGGGTTGGCCATTGTTATTTTTCTTTCTCAACTTGGAATGTTCAAAAAAAATATAGATGGAGATAAGGTTTGGTTACAAGGTAGTCAATTGTATTTAATGATGGGACTTGTTGCGTTAACTATGTTAATAATGTGGGGTTTGCCAAAAATTAAACAAGCTAAAAAATTACCTGAAGCCTTAATTGCAATACTTGCAGTAAGTTCAATAGCTATTTTTATGAATTTTGATGTTGCCACTGTAGGTTCATTTATTAAAGATGGTGGTGGTGAAGGTTTAAAAGGTGGGCTTCCAACTTTGAATTTAGAAACATTTTCAAAAGTACCATTTACTTGGGGAAGTATTCAGTTCATTTTACCGTATGCCTTAATATTGGCTGCTATTGGATTGATTGAGTCGCTAATGACTTTAAATTTAGTAGATGATTTAACTGAAACTATTGGTAATGGAAATAAAGAATGTATAGCTCAAGGAAGTGCCAATGTTGTTACAGGTTTGTTTGGTGGAATGGGAGGTTGTGCTATGATTGGACAATCTATTATCAATATTAAAGGTGGAGGTAGAGGTCGACTTTCAGGAATAGTTGCTGCGGTAATGCTACTCATTTTTATTTTATTTGGTTCTTCATACATCGAACGGATTCCTATTGCTGCATTGGTTGGTGTTATGTTTATGGTTGTAATTGGAACTTTTGCTTGGAGTAGTTTTAGAATTATAAACAAAATTCCCAAGGCCGATATTTTTGTGTTAATATTGGTTTCCTCACTTACTGTAATATTTGATTTGGCCATAGCGGTTATTGCAGGTGTAATAGTAAGCGCACTGGTATTTTCGTGGGAAAATGCAACTAGAATTAGGGCTAGAAAAAGGATGAAAGAAGACGGTACAAAAATTTATGAAATTTGGGGACCACTATTTTTTGGTTCTATAAAAACTTTTACCGAAAAATTTGATGTTAAAAATGATCCGGATTTTGTTGAAATAGACTTTATTGAATCTCGCATTAGTGATTATTCAGCATTAGAAGCAATTTTTAATTTGGTTGAAAAATATGAAACTGCTGGTAAAACAATTCATTTAAAGCATTTAAGTGAAGAATGTAAAATATTACTCTATAAATCAAGTCCGAAATTTAGGGAGGTAATTGTTGAAGCAATTGATGATCCGCGTTACCACTTGGCTGCCAACCCTGAAAAATTCACGAAAGGATTGTTTGATTGAAAAGTTAGTATGACTTACCAAAATCAAAAGTTTATAAATACTTAAAATACATAATATGGTTGGGGTTTGAATGCGTTTCTGAAATTTGAAAATCGTACTTGCCTACAATTTTGAATCCTTTTTTGGTATAAAAATTAATAGCTCTTTGGTTTTCAACCCAAACAGCCAGCCAAATTCCATTTTGCTTATTTTTTAAAGACAATTCTACATTGAAATAGAACAATATAGCGCCAAGGTTTAAATTGTAAAACGCTTTAAGTAAATACAATCGTTCTAATTTTGTCACATTTTGGTCTACAATATTGATATTTTCGAAGTTTAGTATGATTTTTGAATAACCTGCAATTTTATTGTTATGATAAATCAAATAATAAATATTGTTTGAATTGGCCAATTCTTTATGAAATACTTCACTGTTGAAATTTTTTGTTACATAGGCATCTATATCCTCTTTTGAGGCGCTATGTCCGTGTGCCTCTAAAAATGATTTTTTTCCAATTTCTGCTAATGCTTCGCAATGTTCTGTGTTAGCTTGGACAATTTTTATCATTCATTTTTTTATAAAATTAATAATTGTCAAATAAATTTTTAGTATAATCCTAAAAAGAGGCTTTATAATTAAATGTTAAAATCATTTAACATTCTTAATTATTTCATATTTTTAAAGTAATTTAATTTACTTAATTTAAAATTAGTGTTTAGCTATATTTCATTTTGTTCCATTTCCAAAATTAAATTTGCTATCAAAGCTGTCCAACCTGTTTGATGAGAAGCGCCAAGTCCTTTTCCGGTGTCACCATCAAAAAATTCATAAAAAAGATGTAGGTTTTTAAAGTGCTCATCCTTTGAAAATTGATTGTCTAAGTCATCTGAATGATATTGAAATTTACCTTCTGAATTACTTTCAAAAAGTTTTATCAATCGTTTTGTTAGTTCATTAGCAATTTCATTTAGGTTTAATTTATTGCCAGAACCCGTTGGGAATTCATATTGATAGGTAGGGCCGTAAAATGTATAATATTTTCTTAACGATTGAATAATCATATAATTTAAAGGCATCCAAATAGGACCG
This sequence comes from uncultured Flavobacteriaceae bacterium, assembly GCA_963712085.1. Taxonomy (GTDB): domain Bacteria; phylum Bacteroidota; class Bacteroidia; order Flavobacteriales; family Flavobacteriaceae; genus Lutibacter. Next base: position 140,200 of record CAVQGP010000007.1, read on the forward strand.
CGCCAGTTGGAGTTACCTCCAAACATATTGGAACGACTTTCACCAGGTTCATATTGAATTTGATAATGACCATGATGTTCAAAAACAAACGGATGTTTTTCATGATATTTTGAAAGTGAACGAATACCAAAATCTGATAGAAATTCATTTTCATCGAGTAAACGAATAAGCAGGTGTTCTAACCTAAAAGCACGCATTATGGAGAAAAGATAATTTCCTTCTTCGTTGGTATTGTCTAAATTCGAAATTAATGAGGCCAGATCGGGTCTGGTTCTCATAATTTCATTTGCTCTTTTTTTAAATTCCTTTAATTCTTCAAAAAGATCTTTATGAATTATTTCAACAGCAAACATTGGTATAACGCCAACTAAAGAGCGAACTTTTAAGCGATCTGTTGCCCCATTCGACATTTCAACAACATCATAATAAAAATTATCTTCATCATCCCAAAGTGAAATATCCTTTTTACCAATGTGATGCATGGCCCAAGCAATATTTAAAAAATGTCTAAAAAACTTAGCTGCAGCTTCTTCATATATTTTATTAGTTTTTGAGAGTTCTAGAGACATTCGTAAGCATATTCAGGGCAAACATGGCCATCCAACTGGTTGCATCAGCTTGTTGCATTCTTGTAATACCTTGTGGCATATGATTTCGGTCGAATACGCCAATATTATCCAAACCTAAAAACCCACCTTCAAAAAGATCGGTACCATTTTTATCTTTTTGGTTTACCCACCATGTAAAATTAATAAGTAGTTTTTGGAAAGCTTTTTCCAAAAAAACATGGTATCTCCTTTACCTGTTCGTTTTTTATCCTTTTCATACACATTCCAAACTGCCCACGAATGAACAGGAGGATTAACATCGCTAAAATTCCACTCATAAGCAGGAATTTGACCATTTGGATGCATATAGCTTTCTTGCAAAACAAGAAGTAACTGTTCTTTTGCGAAATAAGGATCAATTTCTACAAAAGAAGCCATATGAAATGCAAGATCCCAAGCCGCATACCAGGGATATTCCCATTTATCGGGCATTGAAATTACATGTCGATTGGTTAAATGTTGCCAGCTAAAATTTCTAGGATTGTGCCTATTTGGTTTTTCTTCACCAGGCTCACCAAAAAGCCATTTAAAAACATCGTAATAGTAAAATTGTTTGGACCATAACAAGCCTGAAAAAGCACTTTTTGCAATTTCCTGATGTGTTTTAGGTAGGTTGGTTTTTATTTTTTCATTATAAAATTCCTCACATTCTTTTATTCTTTGTCGAAAATAGAGTCAAAATCTGTCCATGGATTTTGTAATTTATTTTTACTTAGTCTTATTTTTATACTTTTTTCCTCACTTGCTTTCAGTTTAAATTTATGCCAAACAGCTAACTTAGATCCGTTTTTTTTAGGATTCACACTTGGTTTGCCGTTCACAACATGGTCATTAATACCATCTTTTACATATTCAACCTCGTTTGGTGTATTATAAATGCGCATATTATTTGTTTCGTTTTCACAAAATAGTTGTTCACCATTTTCATGGTAAAAATAATAGTTGCCATTTCTACTACTTCTGGAATGTACACAATCATCTGAAATAGATTTCATATTCGGACGGGTATATCTCTTGTTGTGTTTCCAATAATTTCTATTCCAAAGATGAGGCAGTACATGAATTTTAGCCTTTTTAAGACCTCTATTAACCACTGTTATTTTCATCAGAATATCATCAATCCCAGCTTTTGCATATTCTATATAACAATCAAAATACGCGTTATTTTTAAAGCTGCCAGTATCTAAAAGTTCAAATTCTGCCTCCTCTCGGCTTCTGTTATTATTTTTTACCAAATCAGCATAAGGAAATTTTTTATGAGGATATTTATATAAGTACTTACAATAAGAATGCGTAGGTGAGGATACCTGATGAAAATAAAATTCTTTTACATCTTCTCCATGATTTCCCTGATTATTTGTAAGACCAAACAAACGTTCTTTTAAAATAGCATCCTTACCATTCCAAAAGGCAGCTGCCAAGCATAATATTTCTCGAGAATCACAAAACCCTGCAATGCCTTCTTCTCCCCATCTATATGCGTTACTACGAGCCTTGTCGTGATCAACACAATCCCATGCATTTCCATGTTCGCTATAATCTTCACGAACTGTACCCCATTGTCTTTCGGCTAAATATGGGCCCCACTTTTTCCAATTTTTGTAGGTATCTGGTATTGCTAATCTTTCTGATTCTGGAGTTTTTAGGGTCATATATTTTGATTATTATTTCGTTTTTTATTTATATAATTAAGCCTTAAAAATGCAAGCACCTCCATCTAAGCTTAAAAAAATAAAATTGAAAACTGTATTTTTATAAAAAATTAAAGGTAAAAATAAGACTAATATATAAAAGTGGATAAGTAAAGGAATATTATTGTTAAATTATTAAAAATGGTTCATTTTTTTTTATGATCTCAAAAAAAAATTAGGTTAAATTGATAAACGTATAAATTATTACAAACATTGAAAATTGTATAATGGAATACCACATATAAAATTAAATCTATTTATATAACTATTCACGTCCATGTTATAAAGCTAAAAATTATAAACAATAATTACTTCTGTAAATCGTCAGTAAAAAGTGGACTGATTTTAACAAATTGTTAGAGAGTGTTTTCAAAATCTTTAACTTTGAAATATTATAAAAACACAAAAGAAACAAACCACCGAAAACTTCATTAAAGAGATTCGTAGAAAAACCAAAAGAATCTTTAGTTCCGAACAAAAGATACAGATAGTAATGGAAGCCTTACTAGCGGAAATGTCTGTTGCAGAATTATGCAGAAAATACAGCATTCACGAGTCTTCCTTTTATAAATGGAACAAAGAGTTTTTAGAAGCAGGGAGAAAGCGTCTTGTAGGTGATACAGTAAGAGAAGCTACCAGCGATGAAGTAGTTGAACTTAGAAAAGAAAATCAGCGTTTAAAAGATTATTCACTTTTATAGAATATCAAATTTCCTCTATCGGAGGCAGATTTCCACCAATTAATGATGGCATTAAACCGCGGACATATCAAACGTAAGGATTTTTCCAATGAACTAAAAGACGCTTGTCACAACTTCAACAAAGAAGTAATCAATGAAGAGTTTTGGGAAAAATGAATAGATGAAGGAAAGTGGAGAGAATGGAATTAAAAACAAGTTCTCAACACTAAAATTTAACTTAACTTTTTGGACTCAATAATTAAATTCGTGCAGTTTGCTGAGCATGTACGGACAAAAAAAGGGTTGACCCAACTGCAACTTTCTTTAAAGGTTTTTGATAAGCCCAACTTGGAATTTATTGGTAAATTAGAACGTGGGGCGTTAGCAGGAATTAAATTTTCTACCGTTGATAAAATTATGTGGGCATTGGATAGTGAATTGGAGTTTAGCGAGTTTGAAGGGCTTGAGCCTAATTTTTTACATAAATATTCAATAAAAAACAAAGTTGTAAAATAACTAGAATTACAGCAAATACCATTAATGATTTAACTATAACCAATAACTTTTTATAAATGTATCTATGTTTCTTAATGTTTATCATTTCAAAAAAGGCAAAAGTATTATTAATAATGGTTTTTGATTATGACATAAATCACTTCAATAAACTAAATTTATTGAATAGTCATAATGTGTATTGTTCTCTATTTTTGATTTTATGAAATGTTTAAACTAGGGCTTGGAGTACGTGCAGGAATTACCTTCACTATATCTGATAAAATTATGTTGGCATTGGATAGTTAGTAGGAGTTTAGGGTAGTTAAAAAGGTTTCATCGCAGTTTTCATCAACAAAAGAACTCTTTATTTAGTCTGAATATAAATTACAATTTACTGTTTTTCAAATTATTAAATTATGTAACTTTAGTTGCTATTTAGAATTATCCTGCTTCAACTCCATTTGATTTGTTTATAAAAAGTTAATTCACTTTTAATAATTAACATTATGAATAAAATTAAACTTTCAGCAATCGTAATCATATGTTCTCTAAACATATTGTTTGCGCAAGAACCTAATAAGAAAAATAAAGCCTATAAAGTTTGGGTCTCAAGAATTAACCACTCAGAAGTGTTAAAGGGAATTTTATTGGAAGTAAATGCCGAATCTTTAAGAGTAATTGGAAAGAATAACTCGGAAATTAGTGTTCAAGATATTTATAAAATAAAAATTAGAAGGGAAGGAAAAATTGGAAAAGGTGCGGCAATAGGAGCAGGCATAGGTGCGGCCACGGGGACTATAATTGGTCTTGTCAGTGGGGATGACCCAGATGAGACGGTAGATGGAGTATTGGCCTTTTTTGGCACTTACACTTACAGTTGAAGGAACGACCGCAGGTGAGAAGGCAGCAAGTTGGGCTGTTGGGTTAGGAATTGCAGGAACAGTTGTTGGAGCAGTTGTGGGTTCTAAAAAAGAAACTTTCTTGATTAATGGAGATTCAAAAAATTATCTAATGTATTTTGATGAAATACAGACTTATTCAGTGAATCGGAAAAAATAATATTATGAAATTAGTATTTATCAAAACTACTCAATTGGCTTTAACATTTATATTTTGCCTCTCTCTTATAAGTTGTAGTGAAGAAGAATTAGATTGTTTAAAGGAGCAAAATAAAATTACTCAATACTATAATGATTTGATTGAAGGTGTTATAGGTGATATAGATGAACAAGAAAGGCTTAAAGTTCTTAAAGCAGAAGAACTAGCTAATTATGATTGTCTTTGGCGTTGGAATTCAAAATAAAAAATTATTAGCGGAAACATTTTATTACTACATTTAGATTACGTTCAATGTGAACTCTTGTTTTTAAAGCGATTTTTTTAATACTTAAAGGTTCAAAAGTTCACATTTTAATACAAACGACTTCATTAATTTGAGATGGTTTTTTTATGCTCTAATAAATATTGATTCTTAATAGTTTGTTGAATAAATTTAAAGTTAAAATTTTAGTTACGAAAAACCCTATCTTGAAGTTTTGAAATTTCCTATTTTTTAAGGAGGCTTTTAGCATTATCGTGCTATTTATCGTTCCAAAACAGAACTTAGTAGAAGCAAAAAATTCGCATTAACTAGATAATCAGTTAAATGCGAATTTTAAAAGTGACCTCGACAAGATTCAAACTTGTGTCCTATGTATAAGAGTTTATAAGGGTTTCTAGATGTCAAAGAAGTTAAGGTGTCTATTTAACTACCATAAAAAATTGCCTAGTTTTAATAGCTTTTTTCCTTCGTTTTGAACTATAAAAATACGACTTTTAAATGACTAAATAACACTAAATAACATCAAAATTTATGATTTTTTAAGATTTAGTTAAATAAAATAGCTGCTCTTTTTAAAACTATTTCTATATAGTTTTCTTTCATTTTTTTTGAAAGAAATGAAGTGTTTACAATTTTTATGATTTCTTGTTGTTTATTTTTAAATCGCTTAAAAACACCATTTATCTGTTTGTCGTTTAAGTCTAAATTTTGACCTAGTTTTATAAAATCACCTTTGGTTAATTTGTTCTTTTTCCCTTCTAAGGTTAATGCTAGTTCTTCATTATCTTCTGGATTTACAATGGCCACATTCAACAAATCATAAGCGGGAGCTAAAATCCAATTGGAGTTGGTTTCAATCATCGAAAAGTTTTTTAAATGCATATCGTTATTTCCAGTTAAAAAACTAAATACAGCTATTTCAAAAAAGAATAATTTATCCAATAACGTGTTGCTTGAATATTGCCCAAGAGCTTTTCCAATTTTTTCCATAGAACTTTTGTATTTATCAAAAGCTTCCGTTATTTGAAACATATCTAGCATATGAATCTTTTTTCCAGTCTGCAGTTCGGTCTATTCGTTTTGTGATGTACGATAATTCACCTGAACTTAATCGAATTAAAGAGGAGGGAACCGTTTTAATTTTCAAGTATTCAGCCAATCGCATTGTTAAGTGTTCGTTTGGTAGGCATTTCTGGAAATTCTAATGATGGTGGTTTAAAAATGTAATTTCCTCCCAAGGCTCCAACTACCGTTAATCTTTGATCTTTGCCTTTCTCATTAAAAGTCATAGATAATTTTGGTTGAACTCCAGGAACCGAGATACTTCGTTCTATTACATTTTTAGCCAAATCAATCATTTGCTCCAATGAATAATTCAATTTTGGAGCTTCTTTGGTTCCAAAAAAAGCAAGACTACATTTTTCGTGAAAATCTATTTCTTTAGTCAAATCCTTATAACAATACAAACACTTATTTTTCATTTTCTGGAGTTATAGGTTGAACACTCACTGCACCAATACAATTCTGACAACAAGCCAATAACAATCCCATTCTGTCATTTGGATTGATCTTCCAGTTTTTTGAAGCAATATTTAATAACCAACCTTCAGGAATTAATCCTTCAAAGAATGGAAATAACCTATTACTTTTGTATGGTTCGCTTCTTACGGGTAGTGTAAATGTGATAAATTGATTTGGAAAATTATTCACATAATCAGTTGAATAGGTAAATGTGTATTCCCCATCATTTGTTTCCACTAACTTACCTGCAAGTATATTATCATAAAATATATTAGCACTTCTCATAGTTTAATTATTAGCAATTTCATTTTCTTTTAAGCTTACTGGTGCAAGTTTATGGCCAAACATCTGAAGCACTAAATTTACTTTATCCATATTGAGGTTTGTTTTTCCCTGTTCAATTTTACGGATAACAGTCAAGGCAACACCAGTTCTTTCAGCGAATTCTTCCTGTGTTAAATTCACTTCTTTTCTACGTTCTTTTACAAACTGCGCTAATTCTTTCATTATATGCTTTTAAGTATAATTTAATGTAAATATATTAAATTATATGTTATTGCGTATATTTTTAGTAAAAATTATTTATTTATATGTGTTAGCATATAAATAAATAAGGAAGATAGGGGGGTTGTACAATGAAATATTTTGTAAATATTATTCACAATTTCAAGCTTGATGTATGTTTAGGCTCTAATAATTTTTTACTCCCACTCAGGAAATTGAGTAGTATTTAAATCTTGTGCTCTTATTGTTTTTATGTCTGTTTCAGAAAGTTCAAAATCGAAAATATTCAAATTCTCAATCATATGTGTTTTTTGGGAAGATCTTGGAATTGCAATAATTCCTCTTTGGAAAAGCCATCTTAAGCAAACTTGAGCAACACTTTTTTGATGCTTTTTACCAATCTCTTTTAAGGTTTCGTTGTTGAAAATATCATTTCTTCCTGCAGCAAAAGGTGACCAAGCTTCCATTTGAATATTCTCATTTTTTAAAAACTCATAAGAACTGTGTTGCTGACAGAAAACATTTGTTTCAATTTGATTAATGACAGGTTTGACAGTAGCATAGGACATTAAATCATCTAACTGATTAGGGTCAAAATTACTAACTCCTATAGCTCTAATTTTCCCTTCATGATAAAGTTCTTCCATAGCTTTCCAGGAACCTTTTACATCACCTCTTGGTCTATGAATAAGATATAAATCTAAATATTCTACTCCTAATTTATCTAAAGAAATTTGAAAAGCTTTCTTGGTGCTTTCATACCCAGCATCATCTACCCAAAGTTTTGATGTGATAAAAAGTTCTTCTCTATTCATACCGCTTTGTTTTATTCCTTTTCCCACAAATTCTTCGTTTCCATAAATATTTGCCGTGTCAATTAATCGATATCCTACAGAAATTGCATCAGATACACTTTGAATACAAACAGGCCCCATAAGCGTATTCGTTCCAAAACCAAGCATCGGCATTTTAATATTATTGCTGAGTGTTACAATTGGAATAGAATTTTCAATTTCTATAAACTTAAAAGCACCATATATTTTTGAGCCTCCAAAACCTAAAAGCATTGTTCCAGCAGCAAACATTGTACTTCTTTTTAAAAACTCACGCCTTTTAACTTTACTAAAGTTTTCCATATTTAAAAATCATTTTGAATTATGTAAAATTAATAAAAAATTGAGTGGTAATTTAATGTTCATTGTTTAATACATTAGAATCCTCTTATAAAAAAGTTTACACTTGTACATATTATCTATGATACTTTTTGCAAATACTCATTCACAATTTCAAGCTTGATACCGTGAATATTCAGCAAATTCTTCTGAAGTAATAAACTGATACGGTTGCTTTCCCAAAATGAACTTTTATTTCATTGAGTAGTTTACGTCCATAACGTTCACTTCTTCCAGTGATGCATTGAATGTCTTTTGGGTATATGCAGGCTCTTACTATTTTCATTGTTTTAATACTCTATCTATGCTTTATCCTAGGCTTTGGTATGCTTTATCCATACAGTACCTTTTCGGAAGAAAAAGACTGTTTCGGAATGGATGACTATTGGTTTTTTAATTTTCATTATAAAGATAAGTTTCATTTGTTGAGAATTAAAAATTTTATACAATTATGGCTAGACAAAATGGTATTATTAAATTAAAAGGAACTATCGGAGATATTTCTTTTTACAAAACTGGAGATGGACATCTTGCACGTGAAAAAGGTGGTATAGATGCATCTCGAATTGCAAACGATCCTGCGTTTCAAAGAACTCGTGAAAATGGTTCTGAATTTGGAGCTGCCGGAAAAGGTGGAAAAGTAATTCGAAACGCTATTAGAATTCTTTTGCAAAATGCAAAAGACAAAAGGGTGGTGAGCAGATTGACTACCGATCTTTTAAAGGTGGTAAAAACAGATGCTGTAAATGAGCGTGGATTAAGAACCATTCAAGATGGGGATATGAGTCTTTTAAAAGGATTTGAATTTAACATCAATGGAAAGTTAGGTTCAACATTGTTTGCTCGCTTTTGTAAATGATTTTGACCGTGTAACAGGTGAAGCAACTGTTAGTATTGCGCCTTTTTCACCAAAGAATAAGAATTGCAGCTCCAAATGGAACAACACATTTTAAAATGGTAATGGGTGCTGCTGAAGTAGATTTTGCAACTGAAACTTCGAATTTTGAAAGTGATGAAACTGCTGTTTTACCTTACGATAGCGCAAATACTGCTGCCATTGATTTGACTGCAAGCTGTTACTGCGAATTCGACATTACCTGTGATTCAGGTATTGGGAATTGAGTTTTATCAGGAAGTGAATGGGCAAATGTATCCGTTGAAAAATGGTTCTTACAATGCTTTGTCATTGTAATTGATGTAGCGACTGTATAGTGAACTTGATTTTACATAGAACTTATTTTAAAGAGGGTACCAATGGTGCCCTCTTTTATCAATGGTCATTTTTTGGGCTTTAGTGATTGAATTACCCTGGATAGAAAATAAAAAACAAGTGTCTTGTATTCCTGAAGGTGTGTATGAATTAAAACCTCGTTTTTCAGAAAAGTTTAAACATCATTTAGCAGCTTCAGAATGTACCGAAAAGAAGTTTGATTTTGATTCATCCGGCCAATGATGCCAACAAACGGAATTAAAAGGCTGTATTGCTCCTGTAGGTCATTTACAGGAATTGGAAAAGGATTGTAATCTCAGTACCCTTGTTTCAAAAAGTAATTTCAGCTTGTTATCAGGCATTTGACCGAAAAGAACAAGTAACCTTAACTATTAAATCTTAACTAATTTATGAAAATTACTGAACGTTATAAAAAACCAACCCCAACTTTTTTTAGAAAACTGAGAAATATTGGTATTGCATTGGCTGCTACTGGTGGTGCTATTATTGCAGCTCCTATAAGTTTGCCTGCTATTTTGGTAACTGTTGCCACTTATTTAACTGTTGCCGGAACTGTGGTAACTGCTGTAAGTCAGGCGGTGGTAACGGATGATGTAGATGACCAAAACGAAAACCAAGACGTTGACCAAGACTAAGACTAAGACCTGATAGACTAAGACTAAGACTAATGTTACACAATGATTTGCAAATAAAGTCTGGTGTGGTTGGTGGTACTTTGCTTTCAACCATTTTTAATATCAGCTTTTAATGATGTTCTTTTTACAGTTGTAATGGCTGTTATTGGAGCGGTTGTAAGTTTTTTTGTTTCTTGTTTGTTGCGAAAGTTGTTTTCTTCTAAAAGAAGGATGTAAAACGCCTAGCTCACTTGAGCAATTTCAGCACTGGAGCCAGACGTTTCACTTCATTATTCATAATTAAAATATACAGATGAAAAGCAAGGATATTCTTTTCAGTAAAGGTAAAAACGATGAGTGTTATACACCTGCATATGGAGTAAGGCCAATCTTAAAATACATTCCTAAAAAAGCTATTGTTTGGTGTCCTTTTGATACATCTACAAGTGAATTTGTAAAGCAAATTAGTGTTCAAAATAAAGTGATCTATAGCCATATTGATAATGGACAGGGTTTCTTTAATTTTGAGCCTGAAAACTGGGATATTATGATTAGTAATCCTCCTTTTTCAAACAAGCGAAAATACTTTGAAAGGGCTTTGTCTTTTAATAAACCTTTTGCATTGATTATGAGTAATACCTGGCTCAATGATGCTGCTCCAAAACAACTTTTTAAAAATAAAGAGTTGCAATTGTTACTTTTTGATAAACGAATGAAATTTATTAATAATGGCGCTATAGCAAACAAAATTACTTTTAGCAGTAGTTATTATTGCTGGAATTTTTTACCGAAGCAACTAATAATTGAAGAATTATTTGAGTAACTATCTTCACTAAGATGCGAATTTTTAGTTTATAGCAAATTCAATTAAAGGATTTATATTTCCATTGTCAGCTTCTCGTAATGCTACAATATAATTTTTCCTTGTTTCATCAGCTTTGACCATATTGGACTTATGCCAACTAAATACTTCTTTTTCAAAAATAGACTCTATAATTATGTCTGCCATCATTCTTGAATGTCTACCATTACCATTTGGAAAGCAGTGAATTGCTACAATTCGATGTTTAAATCTAATTGCAATTTCTTCGGGAGCATACGTTTTATTCTCCATCCAATATTTTGTGTCATCCAGTAAGTTCTTTAATTCAACTCCAATTTGCGTCCATTTTATTCCAATATTTTTGTCTGATTTTCTGAACTCACCTGCCCATTTCCAAACATCACCGTACATTTTTTTATGTAGATCCTTTATAAACTTTTCGGTCAATATTTTTTCTGGCTTCAAATTCGCGTGAATTGTCCATTCTACAGCTTTTTCAATATTTAATTGTTCAAACTCATCTAGCTCTTTTTGTGTGGTCATCGATTTTATTCTCAGTCCTTTTTTTTCATCTTCATCTAAAGGTGTTTGTCCTTCGGTATATTTTAAATTTAATCCCATAACGACTTTCTCATTTCTCTTTTAATTTCATTTGCCAAGTCCATTATTGAATCATTAATTTTTTCATCACCAATTCCTTGATCCTCCAATTTCATATTTTGATTAGTTCGTAACACTATTTTCCGAGCCAATATTTTAGCCTTTGAGTCAATTAAATTATCAATAGTCCCATCTTTAGGAACGAATCCATACACGAATTTTAAGTCCAATGCCTCTCCTGCCTCTTTTAATGAATTGATTGTTATAGTGCCTTTTGCTTCACTTTCTTCAATTTTTTTTACGCCTTGACGGGTAATTTGGAGCTTGGCTCCAAGTTGAGCCATTGTCATATTAAGAGTGGTACGGATTGTGTTAATCCACCCTCTATCTGGCACCAAAATCACTTCAGCTTTTTGGAAGTGTCCAAGTTTTTGGTCCAATTGTTCGATTAAAAGTTTCTTTTTATTCCTCATTAATTATATATTTGTAACTACTTAAGTTTACAAAAAATCTTATATGTAAACCTATATGATTACAAATGTACAAAATTGTAAACTTAAAAGATTACAATAAATAAAATTATTTTAGAAAATAATCCTTAATTAAGTTTTTTATAAAATTCTTAAATAAGGGTTACTTATTTTAAGTTTTCATATTAAATCTTAATTTGCAAAAACTTTTGTTTACGTTTTTTTTACAACTTTTTAACTAATGATAACAAATTTCAATCTTCAAATTCCTACTTTTTGCAACCTCAATCATATGCTTTGTTCCTTTGCTTTTACCATCCCAAAAGGCAATAAGAGCATCTGCGTAATTAGCCATTTCTTCGTTTCGTTTTGGTCCAGCAGCTTTTCCAAATCTTTTCCAATCTGCAGGGAATTTTGTTAGTTTATAACCACGTTCTATTGTATATTGTTCTCCAAGTTTGTCTGCACCTTTGTAGTAAGCTCCGCTTACAATTTCAACATCGGTTTGATCCTGGAGAAATTGGTCGCAAACTTCACATAGTTTTTTGTAGTCGGTGAAGGTTCTACTTCCGGCAATTATGATTTTCATAGTTTGTTTTATTTTTACATTCCATTCATTTTTTGCTTGTCCAAAAAACGAATCAAAAAAGGACACTTTTTACTCACTTATTTTTTAATTGGTTTTGTGTTCGTGAATACAAAGTATTTCGTAGGAATTTGTGCTTTGCAGAACCATCCTTAAAACTTCGCGTCACTGCGTTCCTAGTCTCGAAGCTTTTAAGGATATATTCTTTCGAAAAAGAGTTTTCATTTGAATAGGTCATTTTGTTATTGATTAATTTATATTATTAAGACCTCAGCAACGCAATTTTTAATTGCTTGATTGTTGAAAGCTGCTGCTTGAGATTTTCTTCAAAAGCATTGATTTTTTTGAGTTTTTCAACTTTGATTTGCCATTGTCGCACTTGGTTGTTTCGGAGGGCCTCATTGATTACTTTTTTAGCATCTGAAATGCATATAAATGGGATCACACTTCCTTTTAAATAGTAATGAAAGTACTTCCCTATTTTTAGGGATAAACATAAATAGTACAACGACTCCCGGGCTGGTTCTGAAGCTGTTGTAATTACAAAACAGTTGGGACAAGGCTGGTTCATTGGCCTGCCACTGTTTAAGCCTTTAGATAGAATAAAAAAGTGCGGCGCGTTGTAGGTTCTTCCGGATTGGTGGGTTTTGATTTCAAAATTTGACATAGGTACGCAATTAAAGTTATGCTTCACTGCGTTCCGCACACATAAATTTTGAAACAAAAAGAAAAAAGAAAGCAATGTTACTGGTTGTGAGGGATAGCCTGTCAAGGTTTTTGAGAAAAATACGACCTGTATTTTTATAAAAAAACGGAGACGAACATTTGTGAGGTGTAGATTTTTTTCAAAACCCGAAGGGCCTGACCTTGAAAGGTGTTGTGCGGCTGAAGTAGGGAACAACCGAGTTTTGCTGTCTTTTTTATTTTTTTAAATTACTTGAAAATTATTCTAAGATAGTTCTGTAAAAAATGATTCTTATCGCAGGTAATCGCGCGACAAATGCGGTAGCATTTAGGCGAGCCGCCGGCGAGTTGAACGAAGGGTGTTGGGGCAAAAGCACGTTGCTTTTTCAGCATAAGTGCGTGCAACAACTACGTGGCACACGCAGGGTTGGCGCTGTTTTTGCTTACTTTTTTTTGTATTCAAATGTATGAGGTGGGAAAGGCAAGTGCAAGATATGAAGTGGTTTATTAATTCCTTCTATTCATTTTGCCTTGATGCAAAACGAACCAAAAAATCAAGACTTATTAAAATAGCCTAGAATACTACGTTATCTCACTTTCGCATCCAGACCGCTCCGCTCTTTGGATTACTCAGACGTTTCGATAACTTGTATTTCTACAGCTATTTTAATAGGTCGTTTTGGTGAGTTTACTATTTTAGATGCTGACTGTTTAAAAGTAGGATTTTAACGGAATAGATTGCTCTTGTGTGCGTTTGCAATATGGTTTAATCGCGAGTGCTAAGGAGGGGTTAAATTATATGCAAAATGGATTTTCTTATTCTGAAGTAAGTACTGCAAAAACTGTGACAACCCGATTAGCCCGGAGTGAGCAGCAGGCGAGCCAAAATTATGAAACAGCGGTTGTACCCAATAAAATGACTTGCGTAGCAAAACATTAAAGGGTTTGGGTACAAAAGATAGCTGTGGGTGAGGAATGCGTGGAATGTGTGCAATAAAATAAGTGAATGCGCTGCAATGAGCACCCACTGGCGCACAAATTGTAGTGCAATGAACGGCAAGTACAAGGGATTGGTTTATTAGTTGTTGGTATTTTGTAGTTGGTTAAACACACTTCGACAGGCTCAGTGTGACAAATGCCCTTGTAATTGTATTTTATGGAACTAAATGGAGCAAATGACGAACACCTTATTACCTGCACGAATGTTTATGGTTTGTAGTATCTATTCTAATGGAAACGGAATAGAGAATTCTCTTAATTTGTATATAAAATTTAATTTAAAATCAACTTATTAACTCATTAGTGTAAATATGTTTAGCTCATTCATAAGAAATTTTTTTAAAGGTATTTTAATGTTTCTTTAAAATTAATATTTACTTCAAAAGTATTTCAAAGGATTAAAAACTTGGAAACTTCAAAAACTCAAAAAAAAAATTACTTTATAAACTTATGATTATTTAGCTTATCTCTAAAATAATTTAAATATTTTAGCGAACGGTTTTTTAGATTTTTTTAAGGGTTGTAACCTTTTAATAAAGATTTGATTTTTTTAAGTATATGAATATTAGTGAATTAATATTTTTTTTTGTAAAAAAACGAACGATTAATATACTTAATTTGGAATATTATTAAACCTGATTGCCATAATTTATTTCTAATCTTGTACCAACATTTTTTCATACTAATTTAAGATTCTAAAAAGGACAATTTTAATTCTAATTTAAAGAATTTTTTAGTTAAAAATTTGTTAAACCAAATATTAAAATCAAACTTAATTATTAATTACTAACTTTTTAAATGTATGAAAACACTCCAATTAATCAAACAATTATTTTGGTATCCTTTTAAAGATTTTCTTAAATTAAACCTATCTATTTTACTTTGTTGTTTTTTAATCTTAAAAGTTCAAGGTGTAGTAGTTGCAAACGAAACTGTAGGTTATTTATTAAATGACATAGAAAAAATTGAAGAAGTTCAACAAGAAATTTCAGGGCTGATTACGGATAATATGGGTTCGCCTTTACCTGGGGTAAATATTATAATTAAAGGTACTAAATCTGGTACTCAAGCAGGTATTGATGGTCGTTATACTATTAATGCATCAAAAGGAGATGTTTTAGAGTTTAGCTTTGTTGGAATGCAAACTGCTAATATCACAGTTGAAGCAAAAACTACTATAGATGTGGTTTTGCAATACGCTGAGAATACCTTAGATGAAGTAGTAGTTGTTGGTTATGGTACTATGAAAAAATCGGATGTAACAGGTGCTTTATCATCTGTAAATTCAAAAGATTTTGATCAACAGCCCTTAACTACTATTTCTGAAGCATTGCAAGGAAGAGCTTCAGGGGTTGCAGTAAATCAAACATCTGGTGCTCCAGGAGCAGGGTATAAAATTAGAATTAGAGGAGCTAATTCTATTAGTGGAAGCAATAACCCTTTATATGTTGTTGATGGATTAATAGTTAGCGATATTAACTCAATTAATGTCAACGATATTAAGGCTATGGAAGTTTTAAAAGATGCTTCTTCAACAGCAATTTATGGATCTAGGGGAGCTAATGGTGTTGTATTGATAACAACAAAAAGTGGTAGAAGTGGTAAGGCTAAAGTTGAGGTTGATTATTTCTATAGGATGTCTAATGTTTCACAAAAAATTGGAATGATGACTCCTGCACAATTTGCAGAAGGTGTAAATTTTGCAGAAGGGAAAGTGATTTACACCCCAGAGGCGATTGCAGGGTTAGAAAATGAAGGTGGCCAAGATTGGCAAGATACCTTGTTTCAAAAAGCAAAAGCATATAATTTACAATTGGCTTTTAGTGGTGGTGGAGAAAATATAGATTATTATATTTCTGGAAATTATAATGATCAAGAGGGGACAGTTGTTAGTCAACAATATAAAAGGTATGGTGTGCGTGCAAATGTGAATGCAAAAGTTTCAGAGAAAATAAAAGTAGGAATGAATACTTTTTTAAGTAGAGCAGAAAATACTGGTGTAAGTGCTGGATTGGCTGGAGGTTTAACTTGGGATCCTACTACACCTGCTTTTAATGAAGATGGAGATTATAATTTTTCACCATTAATTCCAGGAGTAGGAAATGGAGTTGCCAACCCTTTGATAGCCCCACAAAACAATATTAGAGAAAATTATAATAATCAGGTTGTTGCAAACACGTACTTTAATTATGATATTTTGGAAAATTTGGTGTTAAATATTTCTGGAGGAGTTGAAAATAATCAAATTAATAACAATGGTTATATTTCTATTCTTTCAAATGGTACCGGGACAGCAACTGTGTTAAATAGGAATGTGAATCGTTTACAAAATACAAATCGATTGACATATACCTTGGACAAAAACCCAAAACATAGACTACAGGTTGATGCCATTTATGAAATACAAAAAATAACAACCGCTTGGACCGAAGCTGAATCAACAGGTTTTTTCTCTGATGGGACTACTTATAAAAATTTAGCACTAGGGCAATTACAACGTACCGATAATTTATCTACAAGTGAAGGCTTGCAATCGGTATTAGGAAGATTAAATTACTCATTGTTAAATAAATACTTATTTACAGCATCAGTTAGAAGTGATGGTTCAAGTAAATTTCAAGATCAAAACCAATGGGGTGTTTTCCCTTCCGGGTCTTTTGCTTGGAGAATGTCAGAAGAAAATTTCATGAAAGACTCAAAAGTAATCAATGACTTGAAAATTAGAGTTAGTTACGGTGTAACGGGTAGCCAGGCAATTGAACCATTAGCAACACGCTCAATACCTATTATAGATCCAAATATTAATTATCCGTTTACAGGTGGGGCTGCAACTGTTGGAGTTGCACCGTCAAATAGATTGGCAAATCCAGACTTAACTTGGGAAACAACAAATCAAGGAGATATAGGTTTTGATCTAAGTTTATGGAATTCGAAAATAACTCTAAATTTTGATATGTATAAGAAGTTAACATCAAACCTTCTATTGGATAGAATTTTACCATCATATGTTGGACCTACAGTAGTAGCTCAAAATGTTGGTGAAGTTGAAAACAAAGGGTTCGAGTTTACACTTGGTTGGAACGTTTTTACTAATGAAGATTGGCACGTTGGTTCAACATTGACTTTTTCAAAAAACAACAACAAAGTATTGTCATTAATTGATGGACAAGATTCCATGGAATTAGGGAATAATTATTTCGGAGGTACTTTTCCTGTGAATCCAACTATAGTAAAAGTTGGTTTACCAATAAGTTCATTTGTAGGATACATTTTTGAAGGCGTTTATCAATTAGGTGAAGAAGCTGAAGGAATTCCAGGTCAGGCAAAATATAAAGATGTAAGTGGACCAGAAGGTGTGCCTGATGGGTTAATTACAACTGATGATATTACTGTAGTAGGAAATGGTAATCCCGATTTTACATGGGGATGGAATTGGAGTGCGTCTTGGAAAAATATTGACTTAAACATGGTTTTCTTAGGGTCTCAAGGGAACGATATTTATAACTTTACCCGTTTGAGAATGATGGGTAATGGTGCAACACAATTTCATGCAGTACATGAGGATTATTTAGATCGCTGGTCGCCAACAAATCCTAGTAATATACCAAATGACAGAGATAGTACTCAAGATTTATCTACCCAATGGCTTGAAGATGGCTCATTTGTTAGTCTTAAAAGCTTAGCGATAGGGTATACTTTTACCGATGTTTCAAAGAAAATTGGCTTAGATGATGTTCGATTGTATTTAAGTGCAGAAAACTTATTTATAATAACTAACTATACTGGATTTGATCCTGAGTCCACTGCAACAGGAAATTCTGATGTTGATTTAGGGATTGACTACAATGCCTATCCAATCAATCAATCGTTTACGTTTGGTTTAAATATGACTTTTTAATGTATAAAAATAAAATTTTAAAAATGAAAAATATATATAAAATAATCTTACTGACCGTTTGGATATTTGTTGGTCAGGCTTGTTCAAATCTTTTAGAGGAAGATTTAAGCAGCGTTGTAACGATTGAAAATTTAAATAGTGAAGGTGATATTGTTGCTGCGATTGCTCCTATTTATAGAACAACTCAAGATGCATATGGAAGTCCACACTATCAACGTACACCAACCTATGGTGCTGATGATTTAACAACATGGTGGGCTGGGAATAAAGCGCCATTGAGAGTTTTTGACGGATTTAATTATGGGAATGGAGAAAATGCAGATGTGAATTGGCTTTCTCACGGATGGGATAATTACTGGAAAACAATATATTATGCAAACACTGTTATTGAAGGTTTAAAAACATCAACAGCTCCTGATGAAATTGTTAAAACAGCCGATGGTGAAGCTCGATTTTTAAGAGCACTTAGTTATTTTCATTTGGTAAGAACGCATGGTAATATGCCAATTATTATTGATGGCTATTCACCAACTGGTCATGAGCAAAGAGCGACTGTTTTAGAAAATTATTTACAAATTGAAAGTGATTTAAAAATAGCAGAAGCTAATTTGCCTGCTCCAGGAGCAGTTGCCAATATTGGAAGAGCTTCTTCAGCTGCAGCAAAAACCTTACTGGCCAATTTGTATTTGACTTGGGCAGGTTGGCCGGTTAAAGACGAATCTAAATATGCACACGCAGCGACCAAATCAAAAGAAGTAATAGACATGAACTATTTTGCACTATTACCTATTGATAAATTATGGTTGCAAGAAAGCCAGAATAGTAAAGAGTCCATTTTTTCTATACAATTTTCAGAAACCGAACAGATACCATCAGGATGGGCAGGAGCATTTAGTTTTCACGAGTCAAGAGGCTGGTCTGATGCGTATCCTGAACTTAGGTTCTTCTATGATTTTCCTGAAGGAGCAAGAAAGGATGCAACTTTTGCAGTAAACATACCTCAAAGAATAGTTGTAAATGGTCTTGTTTCTGAAAAAGATCCACCTGAAACAAAGCCATATCAGAAATCACAAAGAGTACATCCAATGTATAAGAAGTTTACTAGTGCAGAGGTATTCAATCAGGGAGATAGAGTTCAAGGGTTTAGAGCCGTTGAAGTTTTTAGATATGCAGAAGTTTTATTGGTTTATGCTGAAGCTCAAGCTTTTATTGGATCAAATGCTAGTTCAATTGAAGCTTTAAATCAGGTGAAAAGAAGGGCAGCAGGTTTGCCATATTTAATACCAAATGCTTCTGTTGATGTTTCGTCTACAACAGTAAATGCAGTAATTGATGAAAGAGGATGGGAATTGGCAGGAGAATATAAACGCTGGTTTGATTTAATTAGAAGTGAAAGGGTAGAAGAAATTGCCTTAAAAAGAGATCCAAAAGAAAATGTTCCTTTGTTAAGTATGCCAACAAAATTACAATATATTTCACCTATTCCTTACCAGGCCATTATATCAAGTGATTTAATCCAAAACCCAGAAGGATTTAAAATAAAATAAGTACAATTTTCATTAATTTGGTTTGTTTAAGTGATGAGGTTTATATTAAATCTCATCACTTTTAGTTTAATCAATTTTTCATTTTGTTTTTATTTTTGTTCTCCATATACTTTCTTCCAATAATAAATCAAATCACAGATTCAATTCATCAATTTGTATAAATTAATAGCATTGTTTAATCTTCAAATAAATTACCTTTTTTTATTTGAGTTCCTCTTCATTTAATTTTTTATAAATGCCCTATATATAAAAGTTTTTTGTTTTAAGAGAAGTAATCATATTCTTTTTCAGTATGAACTTTAGCACTATTAAATTAATAAATAGCATAGTTTTTAAATTTTTTAGTTGTTCAATTGCTTAGTTCATTCTAGTATTATTGTAATTATTTTTTCTTCTATTTATAAGTCTCTAATAGTCAAATTAAATAGAACTGACAAGTTATTATCAAAAAAGCACCATAGTTTATAATTTGAAAGAGAGAGGTTTAAGTTAAAAAGTTATTATCCACCCAATTTTTTATTTAATTCAAGGCTGTTCGGTGTACTATAATTTCAAGTATCCTGGCAATTTTACTGGGAAATACTGAATGTTAAAATTGTAAAGAACAATCGTAAACTAGTTATTGGTTACTAGGTTCAGAGCTATTTATATGCTGGTATTAAGATTGTTAAGTAATGTGTGTAAATAGAAAAAGAACAAAATTTAGCACTTTAATGACCATTATATTAACGTATTGAACAATTTTATATACTTGTTTGTAACAGAATTACAACTTAGACCTTAGAATGGTAATATATATTTGTAATAACTAAACATAAACAAAATATAATTATGAAAAAAAAGTTTAATATCTTGGTTTTATTGCTTACCATATGTTTACAGTCTTACAGTCAATCTCAAAAGGTAAAGGGTACTGTGACTGATGATGTTGGGCAACCTTTACCAGGGGCCACTGTTATCTTAGTTGGAACTTCACAAGGTGTCTTCACTGATTTTGAAGGACAGTACGAGCTGGATGCTGTAGTAGGTAATCAGTTAAAATTCTCGTATATCGGGTTTAAGGATCAAATTATAACCGTTGGTAAAGAATTGGTTATAAATGTTCAAATGCTTCCAGATTCCGAAGCCTTGGATGAAGTTGTTGTTGTTGGGTATAGCACACAAAAGAAGGAAACTGTAGTTGGGGCTATTACACAAACTACATCTAAAGAGTTAAAAAAGCAAGGTAATATAACCAATATTACAGATGCTTTAGCAGGTTCAATGCCCGGTGTAACTGTTTTGCCAACAACTGGAATCCCTGGTGGTGGTGGTAGTATTGAAGGAGGTACCTATAAAGAAACCGACATTCTAATACGTGGAAAATCTACTTGGAACAATTCTTCACCATTGATTTTAGTTGATGGAGTTGAGCGACCTATGAATGATATCGATATTAACGAAATTGAAAATATTTCGGTACTTAAAGATGCCTCAGCTACGGCAGTTTTTGGTATGAAAGGTGGTAATGGTGTGATTTTGATTACTTCAAAAAGGGGTTTGATTGGAAAGCCAAAATTGTCGTTCGAAATAAATCAATCTTTCGAGAATATCAGTAAATATCCTGAGAATGTTGATACTTATAACGCATTGATAGCACGTAACCTTGCAATTATTAATGAGGTTGACGTTAAGCCAGATAGCTGGAATTATTACGAGCCAGATGCAGTTTTACAACATTATTTAGATAAAGATTTACCTTATGCATTTCCTGACAATGATTGGCGTGATATAATGTTAAAAGACTTTGCATCATCACAACGTGTAAATTTGAATGTATCTGGAGGAACTAAGTTTGTAAAATATTTCGGATCACTAAGTTATAATCATCAAGGAGATATAATGGCTACACAAGATTTGGGGCAGGGTTACAATCCTGAGTTTTCTTACGATCGTTTTAATTTTAGAAGTAATTTTGATTTTACGATTTCAAAAACAACTCAATTTTCTGCAAACCTATCAGGAGTTTATGGCAAACAAAAACGCTCAGGAACATCGTATCACTCGTTGTATTCAACAATTTATGGACACTCTCCAGATGTGCCAGTTATTCAGTACGAAGACGGTGTTTATGGGTATAGCGAATTATATGACTTGATTGGTAGAAATGAATATGTCAACATTAACTTTAGTGGGACAAATGTTGACAATCGAACAGAAATAACTAGTGATTTTGTTTTAAATCAAAAACTTGATGCTGTTACTAAGGGTCTTGTGTTTAAGGCCAAATTCGCTTATGATAGTTATTTTATCACAACTGGGCCTGAAGTTTCTGATCCAGGTGTTTTGACAAAACTAATTAGACCTGAATTTTATTTAAATGGAGGAAGTTATAATTATGATACTCAAGAATATGAAATGAATGGTGTACCAGTTGACATGGTTGCCGAAGGTTATACTATTTATAATTACCCTACAGGGGGCTCAGATGGTTTTGAATGGGTTCCTGAACCACTAGGTTACAGTACAGAAGGAGTTAATGGTAATCAATCGAGAAATAGTGTTTATTACGAGGCCAGCTTAAATTATGCTAGAGAATTTGGCAACCATAGTGTTACAGCCTTAGCCCTTTTTAGCAGACAAAAATCTGAATCAGGAAGTGGTTGGCCAGAAAAACGAGAGGACTGGGTTGGGCGTATGACTTATGATTATGACAACCGCTACTTGGCGGAAGTTAATGGAGCTTACAATGGATCGGAAAAATTTGGTCCTGGAAATAAATTTGACTTTTTCCCTTCTGTTGCCGTTGGTTGGAATATTGCAAATGAAAGTTTTAGTAAAGAACATGCTCCTTTCATAGATAAATTGAAAATTAAATATTCTTATGGTGTAGTAGGTAACGACCGTATAAATGGAGAACAATGGGGATACCTTACTACTTGGAGTCAAGGAGGTCCTTTTACAGATGATAATAATAATGGGAGGTTTGGTTTAACAAGAGCAGATTCATACCTTAAATATTATGAAGGTACACCGGGTAATCCTGACTTGCGTTGGGAAAAATCGAACAAACAAAATCTGGGTGTTGAATTTGGATTTTTGAATAGATTAATTTCTGGTTCAGTAGATGTATTTAAGGAACATAGATATGATATGCTTGTTAGTGGGGTTGAGCGCACAATACCACATATTTTTGGTCAAATACCACCAGCAGCAAACATAGGTGAGGTTAATTCTAATGGTTTTGAGATTGAAGCCTCTTTATCAAAAGAATTAAGTAACGGTTTATATTTTAGAGTAGGAGGTAGTTGGACGCGCGCACAAAATGAAGTTAAATACAAAGAAGATGCTGAGCTAAAACCATTCTATCAACAGCAGGCTGGATATCCTATTGGTCAAGTACGAGTTACTCAGGAAACAGGATTCATTCAGTCGTGGGATGATTTGTATAATGGTGCAAATAGCGTAAATAGCAATACAGATTTACTTCCAGGTGATTTCAGATTTATGGATTATAATGCAAACGGTGCTATTGATCCAGATGATGCTGCACCTTATGGTTACCCAGTATATCCATTGAATACTTATACTGGTAATTTAAATGTTGCTTACAAAGGTTGGAGTCTAGATATACTGTTATATGGAACCACAAATACAACACGTAACGTAACATTTAGTACTTTTCAATACAATTCACTTGTTATTCAACAATACTATTTAGATGATACTTGGACACCAGAATATGGCAACGAAAATCCAACTTACCCAAGTATTGTTTTACAAAAAGGAAATTCAGGAACTGGTACCTTTAATTATTTTGATGGTTCCTTACTTCGTCTCAAAAGCGTTGAACTGTCTTATACGCTACCTAAAAAATGGTCAAATACTATTGCTGCTTCTAATGTGCGTTTATATGCTAATGGAAATAACTTATATGTATGGACAGATATGCCTGCCGATGGAGAAGGTAGAGATCACCAAGGTAAAAACTATCCATTAAAAAAGATGGTAACTATTGGTGCAAACATTCAATTTTAATCGAAAAATTATTTTACAATGAAAAATATATATAAATTATTGATATTAAGTTTATTTACGGGATTTATATCAACAAGTTGTGAGGACTACTTGGATGTTCCGCCTGACGCAACACTAACCGAGGAGGCTATTTTCTCTAATTATAATACCGCTCAGGGATTTTTAGATCCATGTTACGATTTAATTTCCGATCCTAATAATCATGCTTTGGTTGTTACTAATAATATTGGAACAGAATCTGTATCTTCTGCAAATGCTTCACCGGTAACAAATGCAATGAATTTAGATTATTTTAGATTATCTACCAATGGGCGTTCAGTTTGGAATGGTCAAAACAATAATTCCGGTGCTCAAATTTCTTTGAATGGTGATGGATTGTGGGATTGGTGGCCAGCTGGCTGTCGTATTGCCAATATTTCCCTTTCGAATCTAGATAAGTTAACCAATGCTACACAGGAGGAAAAAGATAAAATTGAAGGACAAGCGCTTTTCTTTAGGGCTTATCTGAATTTTGAAATTGCCCGTGCGTATGGTACCATTCCATATCTAGATGAATTATACACAGAAAATAATTTGAAACAACCACGTCACTGGACCGATGAAGTAACGGGTAAAAAAGATATTCAGGCGGTTTCTGAAAAAGCAGCAAGAGATTTGCAAAGAGCCGCTGAATTACTTCCTGTAGCATGGAAAGAAAATAATTTAGGTCGTATTACCAAAGGAGCAGCTTATGCTTTATTAGCCAAAGTACTTTTGTATGCAGGAAGTCCTTTAATGAATGAGTTTTCGGATGGACCAGCTGATTTTGATAAAGAGTATATGAATCGTGCTGCAGAGGCTGCTGCTCAAGTAATTAAGCTTGGAGTGTATGACTTAACTCCTTGGGGAGTAGATGGTGATGTATACAGGGGGATGTTTACAACCATTGATGGTAATGTTCCACATACAAAAGAATCTATATTTCAACGTTGGGTACAACCTATGGACGGACAAGGGAGAGGTGTGTTTAACAATAGATTTGGGCGTAATTATTCAACAGGACCATTAGGTGTACCTCAAGGTGGTGTTGAAAATCCCTTATTGCAATTTATGGATAAATTTGAAATGATGGATGGTACTCAATACCAACCAGGTAATGCTATTGTAGGAGGATATGATGATAACTTTGATAAATTCACTAATCAACGGGATCCGCGTTTTCAATACAATTTTAGACTACATGGAGAAAAAATAGGAAAATATACTACTTATTTTAATGATGGAGGTAAAGCCTTTTCTAGTGATATGAGGGCGCCATTTTTAATTACTAAATACTGGTATCCACAAGTTGATAATCAAAATAAACAATTTGGTAATTTTATGTACTATACACCAATTCTTCGTCTTGCAGATGTATATTTAATGTATGCAGAGGCAGTGTATGAAGCAACAGGAAATCCTGATGCATCAATTGGTGGGGTACTTTCAGCGAGAGCGGCATTAAATAAGGTTCGTAACCGTGCTCAGATGCCAAACTATAATCCAGCTACATACTCAGTTGCAAGGACCTCCCATGGAGAATTGAGTTCTGATGATCCTTTTCGTTTGGCTGTTCGCAATGAGCGATGTGTAGAACTTGCTTATGAAGGGCAATATTGGTTTGATTTAAGGAGATGGAAGAGAAGCCATTTATTAGAGAAACAAGTATACAGATTGCAATTTGATAAAAATTACACAATTGTATCACGTGAGGTTCAGCAACCTTATCCGTTTGAATCGAAGCATTACTGGTTGCCGTTTCCAACTGAAGTTACACAGGTATATGAAGGGTTTGAGCAAAATCCGGGCTGGTAATTACCCGCGCATTTATTCGAATATTTTTATTAAAATGAATACAAAGAATACGATGAAAAAATATAAAAAATTTACTATAATATTATTGCTGATTTGCTCAGTAAATCAGCTATTTTCACAGAATAATAGAACTATAAAAGGAAATGTGACTGATGAAAATGGAGATCCATTAGAAGCAGTTGTTGTAATTGGAGACGAGGGAGATGTTTTTACTTTATCAGATAATAAAGGCCAGTTTTCAATTAAAATTAAGTTTTCAGATATAGTCCTAATAGAAAAGGAAGGTTATAATACCAAACAGGTTTTGGTTGAGGATTTAATAACAAATAGTAGCGTTGTTTTAACAAAACCTGAATTTTTAATGGGAGAGAAAGATATGCTACAAATGCCATTTAGACAGTTAGCTAGAAAACGAACTACCGGTTCAGTTGCAAAGGTTAATGTTGAGAAAATGCAGAATTATGATTCACGTCAGGGTTTAGGAGCTGCTTTAAACGGTCGGATTTCTGGTCTTTATGGCAGTACGAACATTTGGGGACGTGGAAATGCTGTTGTTGTGGTTGATGGTGTACCTAGATCTGATAATTTTGATTTTAATCTTATAGAAATAGAATCAATTACAGTTCTAAAAGATATGGTAACCCGTTCCATGTATGGTGCTTTAGGTGATGCAGGTGTAATTATGGTAACTACAAAACGTGGAAAAGCATTTACGAAAGAATTAAATTTTCAAGGAGAATATGGTGTTTCAGTGCCTATAGAAAACACCTATCCAGCATATATGAATGCATCAGATTATATGGAAAACTATAACACAATATTTCCAGATACTTATTCGGAGAATAAAATACAAGATACACGTGCTGGAATAAATCCAGCCCTGAATCCTGATTTAGATTTTTACAGTAATGAGTTTTTAAAGTCACAAACTGACTATATCAACATCTTTGGAGAATCATCAGGAGGTAATGAAAATGCACAGTATTATCTAAATTTGGGATGGCAACACAGTAATGGATGGATGAAATTGGGCGACCAGGACACACGTGATAAATTTAATGTAAGAGGAAATGTGGATTATCAATTAACAGATAATTTTAAAATGAAACTTGATGCGGTGGCGTTGTTTAATATTCAGAAAACACCCAACATTACCGATTTCTGGAAACAGGCCTCTGAAATTCTTCCAAATTCTTATCCTTTGTATTGGGATCCAGCATTGATCACAGATTCAGTAATGCGTGACGAGCTATTAAATAATGCAGTACTTACAAAAAATGGAATGTTACTTGGTGGTGATAAAACTTATACCAGAAATATTTATGGTGATTTAACTAGAAATGGAAACCGTATTGTTTCTGAACGTAATTTGCAGGTTAATATTGGTGCCGAATGGGACTTGAAGTCGTTACTTCCTGGATTGAAAGCAAATGGATATCTTGCAATTGACACTTACAATACTCTAGTTAAATCACAAAATAGTAAATACGCAGTTTACAACCCTATATTATTAAAGTCTAAAGTTGATCCAACCATAGATAGTTTAAGTGTTGAGGTTATAGGTGAAGATGTTTTAGCAACTAATTATGAGGTGCAGAATAACGAAATGGATTTTTACCGTCGTTTAGGGATGTTTGCTAATTTAACCTATGATCAAACATTTGGTAAAACAGATGTTTCAATGATGGCTGTAGCATATCGTGATCAGACTGCATATAAAGCTGCAAAGCAGGAAATAAGAAACCTAACATTTGGGTTAAATGGTAATATTATGCATGATAATAAATATCTTATTGATTTCTCATTGGGGTGGCTAGGCACTCAAAAACTTTCAAGTGATAACCGTTATTCATTTGCACCTTCTTTGGGACTTGGATGGATTCTTTCTGAAGAAGACTTTATGTCTGATTCAAAATTCTTAGATTTTTTCAAACTTCGCGCCAGTGCTGGGATATTGAAAAATGATCATTGGGATGATTACTTTTTGTATAAAACAGCATTTAATACAGGTGCTACATTTAACTATAATAATGGTATAAACTCAAATTCTCAAATGGATATTAATACGCGTGGTAGTAATATTGGATGGCAAAAACGAAAGGAATTTGTATTTGGTTTTGACGCTTCGATGTTTAACAATAGTTTATGGTTTGAAGGTTCAGCTTTTTATACTGAGCACTATGATTTAATAACAAAATTAGACAATCTTTATCCTTTGCTTTTAGGTACAGAAAGTATCCAGTATTACGGTAATTATAATGCAGAAAGTATTAAAGGAGTTGAATTTGGTATCAAATATGATACTAAAATATCTAAAGATATTTTCTTAACTCTAGGATCTAATTTGGTTGGATCTGTGCAAAAACAAACCAAGATTGATGAGCCTTTCTATACTAACGATTATCAATATCGTTCAGGAACAGCAACAAATGCTATATGGGGATTCTCCTCTGAAGGATTATATGGTAATTCAGATTTTGATGTTGATGGAAACCTTTTAAGCTCACTGCCTATACCTTCTTGGGGGCAGGTTGCTCCCGGTGATATTAAATACATTGATATGAACAATGACAATCAAATTAATTCAGAAGATGTTCATATAATTGGACAAAAAGGACCTAGTTTTCAATATAGTTTATATTTCAATCTAAAAATTAAACAGTTTGAATTTTATGCTCTTTACGTTGGTCAAAATGGTGGTGATAACATGAGGACAGGCAATTATCACAGAACCTATGGAGATTTAAAATATCCTGAACACCTTAAACAGGCATATAGTGCAACAAACCCTGATGTAAATGCTGCTTATCCAAGACTAACGACTATTAAAAGTGCACATAATTTTCAGGATTCAGACTTCTGGATGTATTCTAATAACTGGTTTACGCTACCTGTTATGCAATTAACTTATACTTTCACTGGAAAATCAGAAAGTTTTGTAAATAATGCAAAAGTGTACTTGCGAGGAACAGATTTATTTATAATTAACAATAATGCAAAATACACTGATGTAAGTGTGGGCAATGTACCAAAAACACAAGGTTTTTCGGTTGGATCCATACTTTCGTTTTAACTACGATATGCATTTATGAATATAACTTTTAATAAGAACGACATGAAAATCAATAAAATATTTATAATATTAGCCATCTTTACAGGGATGGTAATCACTAGTTGTAGTGATTTTCTGGATACGATGCCTGAACAGCGATTAACTGAGGACAATTTATTAGCTGATCCTTCATATGCAGAAGGGCTTTTACTCAAAGCTTACAAGGGATTACCAACTGGATATAATTTCACTCTTGATGTTGCTGCTGATGATGCTGTTACCAATGATCAAAATTTAGCAGTAAATACAATGGTTGCAGGTGGTTGGACTTCTTCAAATAATCCAATAGATCAATGGGGAAAGGCTTATGAAATGTTTCTATACTTGAATACATTTATAGAATATGCTCCTGAAGTTGAATGGGACTGGTTATCAAAGACAAAAAATGACTATTTTGCTAAGCGTTTAATGGGCGAAGCATATGCATTACGTGCATGGTGGGGTTTCAGTTTATTACAGGCACATGGAGGTTTGGCAAATGAAAAACTATTGGGGTATCCAATTGTAACAAAAGTGATTGGTGATAATGATGAGTTTAAATTACCGAGAAATACTTATGTGGAATGTGTAAATCAAATCCTAAACGATTTGGATAGTGCAATTTCTATGCTTCCTCTAACTTGGGAGGACGAGCCTGGTAATACTGATTATAATTCTACTAATGGAGCACGTAATATAAATAGAATCAATGGTATTACTGCAAAACTTTTAAAATCTCGAGTTCTCTTGTATGCCGCCAGTCCTGCATATAGTGCATCTGGGTTTACTTGGAATGAGGCTGCACAGTCAGCGGCTGATGTAATCAATGATAATGGAGGGTTGGCGACTCTTAAAAATTCAGATTTGGAATTTTATAAAGATTATACATCTGCAGAAATTCTTTGGTCTTCATCAAGAGTTCAAAATGGAACTAGCTGGGAAGAAACAAACTTTCCTCCCTCTTTATTTGGGGTTGGACAAACCAACCCAACCCAAGATTTTGTTGAAGCCTTTCCTATGAAAGATGGCACACCATTTTCAACGAGTTTTAATAATACCGTTTCTCAATATACTAATCGAGATCCTCGTTTAGCTAAATATGTGGTTTATAATAATTTAGTATTTGGTGGCTCACCTATTAAACTTGCGGATGTTGAATTAAATATTGATGCACCTGGACGAAGTCTTACTGCAACTCGCTCTGGATATTATCTTAAAAAATTTATCAATGAGCAAGTAAAAATTGATCCAGCTAAACCAGCAGTAGGTAAAGACCATTTTTATACCTATGCTCGTTTTACTGAAGCATTGCTAAATTTTGCAGAAGCGGCTAATGAAGTTGTAGGCCCTGATGGTGATGTTAAAGGTTATACTGCTCGTAATGTAGTAAATGCGATTAGAACACGCGCAGGAATAACATCAACCTCCTATATTGATGGATTGAGTAAAGATGGATTGCGAACTGCAATTAAAAACGAGCGTCGTATTGAACTTTGTTTTGAAGGGCATCGATTCTGGGATATTCGTCGTTGGGACGATAAAGCTAATATGCAAAGTAGTGTTAGTGGTATAAAAATTTCTGAAGATAACATAACAGCCACAGTATCTGAACTTGAAAAACAAAATTATCTAGATTATCAGATTTATGGTCCTATACCTTATGTGGAGACACTTAAATATGATATTAAACAAAACAACGGATGGCAATAAAAATTTTAAAATTTAAGCAAATGAAAAACATATTATTTTACACGTTGATTATAATGTTATTGGCATCATGTGAAAGTGATGAAGTTATTTATCCGGACTATACCTATGAAACAGTATATTTCCCTATACAGAATCCAGTTCGAACACTGGTACTCGATGAAGAGAGCCGAGTTGATAATTCTATTGATTTAGAACATGCTTTCACTATAGGAGCAAGTGTTGGTGGTATATATAATAACACTAAAGAGAGGGTTTTAAATATTAAATATGCTCCAGAGTTGGTTAATGATTTTAATTTAGTTACAACTACTAATGATACTTTAGTTGTTCTTCCTGAAACATACTATTCTGCCAGTTCAATGAGCGAAATTGTGATTCCTAAAGGAGAATTTACTGGAAGAATACGAATTGATTTAAAAGATGAATTTTTTAATGATGCAAAAACTGTTGGTCTTAAGTATGTAATTCCATTCATTATATTACCTTCTACTAAAGACTCTATTTTGTCTGGGAAGCCTATAGTTGAGAATCCAATTCGTACAATAAATTCGCATTGGGAAGTAGGTCTAACCCCAAAGGATTATACTTTCTTTGCTATAAAGTATACTAACAAGTATCATGGTCAATATTTTCATTATGGATTAGATAGTATATTTAATGCAGGTGTATTTACTTCTCGTCAAATTTACAGTACTCCATTTGTTGAGGATAATACTATAAGCACAGTAAAAACGCTTTCGCTTTCTGAATCTATTATTGATCGTTTAGGTGGTACAAATGTTGGAGGGCAATATCAGATGAAGCTAAAATTCAATGATGATAAAACAATTACTATTAGTAGCGTTGAAGGAGGTGTCCCAGTTTCAGGTACAGGAACATATAAGGAATCAAAAGATGGTATAGTTTGGGGAGGGAAAGGGCATAAAACCCTTTTTCTGAAATATAATTTTAAAGACGATTTAGGTAACGAACATATTTCTATAGATACACTTGTATACCGCAGTAGTGGTATTGTTTATGAGGAGTTTAATATTAAGCAAGATGAAATAATAGAGGAAGAAGATTAATTTGAAATAGTTAGCCACAATTTAAAGGAAGTATTTATTTTCTTAGATAAAAAATCCCCCTACTAGAGCATTAAGCTATCTTATAGGGGATTTTTATTTTTGATTGTCTTTACAAAGTATTTCCGGATAATATTATACTAATTATTTTGTTGTTAATAATTGTTATTATTTACAAACTATATTTAATAAAAACTCAAATCCTACTAGGTTGAGATTCTATATAAACCTTTTTGAACAGATCAAAATAAGCATTCTGCATAGGTTTACCTGAATGATTTACAAGAACGATATCCCATTGCTCTTGCTTTATTAAAGTGTAAAGTTATCCATTATTTAACATTGATATATGATTGGGGTTCCTTTGTATATTGTAAATTATAAAACTACTAAAGACTGATTTAGAACAAATAAAAAGACTTTCTTTAAAACTCTATATTTAGCAGGTTGTTATGAGTAACCTGTATTTTTTAATTCATTTTAGTTCTCAATTTCAGAAGGTAAAACCCCAAAATAATCTTTGAAAGTTTGACTAAAATATTTAGGATTTGAATATCCTACCATATATGCAACTTCCGAAATACGAATGCCCTTTGTATCGGTTAAAATTTGCTTTGCTCTTTTCATACGCAGATTCAACAAAATATCTTTACCTGACTGTCCTGTTAAATTTTTAATTTTTCGGTAAAAATTGGAGTGACTCATTCCCATTTTAGTTTCAAGAGAATTAACGGTAAATTCAGAATCTGAAATACCTTTTTCCATCTCTTTCATAAGCTCAGATAAAAACTTTTCATCAAGTGATGTTACCGTAATTGAAGAAGGGTTTAGTCTACTATTTGTTTGGAACAATCTCCTTAGTTGTTCCCTAGATTTCAAAAGATTTTTAATTCTTAATACGAGGTATTCCATTTCAAAAGGTTTCGAAATATAATCGTCAGCACCCATTTCAATTCCTTCATATTTTGTAGTGATGTCTACTTTTGCGGTTAATAGAATTACAGGTATGTGACTGGTTTTAATATCTGATTTTATTTTTTTACAAAATTCTATTCCGTCCATATTAGGCATCATTATATCGCAGATTATTAAATCTGGAGAAAATTTTTCAGCCATTATTAGGCCCTCTAAACCATCTTCGGCTTTAAATACTTTGTATTCTTTTTTTAGTTCATGATTTATAAAATTGCGCATGTCAATGTTGTCATCAATTACTAGTATTTTTTTCACACTTGCATTTTCAGGTAAGGTATTTTCATCAGTATTATTAGAAAAAGATTCTATAAAAATATCTTCAGTACTTTTATTAATCAACTCTATTTCCTGCTCATTGTTGTCTTCAATTATATCTGGTATAAAAAAATGGAATGTTGTTCCAATACCTTTTGTACTTTCTGAATATATATATCCTTCGTGAGCGTCAATCAGATCGTTACAATGTGATAATCCAATTCCGTAGCCTTTTTGGTTTTTGATTTTTGACTGATAAAAACGGTCAAATATTTTGCTAAGTTCTTGCTCATTAATACCTTCACCTGAATCTTGAACATCAATTTTGATAAAACTATTGTATTTCGAGTTTTTTAATCTTTCTGGAAGGCCATTAGTTACTTTTTCAATACGGATATTTATCTCACCTTTGTGAGTATATTTTATGGCGTTAGACATGAGATTAAAAAATACCTTTGAAATCATATCTGGATCAAAACTTGTATAGATCTCTTTTTCACTGCTTGAAATGTAAAATTCGAGTCCTTTGCTTTTAAGGGCATATGTGAAATGAGTAGCTTCATGTTTTATAAATGACACGATATCTTGGTTTTGACGTATTGCAATTAATTTGCCCGATTCTGATCTTCTGAAATCTAAAAGTTGTTCAGTAATATATTTTAATTTTTTAACATTTTGCTGTACTAAATTTAGATGATATTTTACATCAGGTACTAAATGCTTGTTTTTAAGCACAATCTCAAGAGGACTACTTATTAAAGTAAGGGGTGTTCTTAGATCGTGAGAAATATTAATAAAAAAACGGGTTCTCAGTTCATCCAGTTCATGTAATTTACTATTGTGTTCGTTCTCCAAAAGTATTTTCTTTTTGGTTGTATATTTGATTACAGAGTAATTTGTAAAATAAATAATTAACAAAATAATTATTAAAATGTAAATAATAAATGCTATCCAAGTATAGATAAAAGGAGTTTTTATATGAATAAAAATACTTCGAGGATTTTCTTCCCATTTGCCATCGATGTTTGTTGATTTTACCATAAAAGTATATTTTCCATATTTGATGTTAGTATAATTAGCTTTTG
Organism: uncultured Flavobacteriaceae bacterium; assembly: GCA_963712085.1. Taxonomy (GTDB): domain Bacteria; phylum Bacteroidota; class Bacteroidia; order Flavobacteriales; family Flavobacteriaceae; genus Lutibacter. The sequence continues at coordinate 173,673 of CAVQGP010000007.1, forward strand.
GGCTTTTAGCATCTGTATAGTTCCAGTTTTTGTCAAAACCTTCTAGCATGAAAGCATATTTTACTTTTTCGTGGGTTGGAATGAAGCATGGCAGAAAAATCAAAGCCAAAATTGGTTTTGGTCTGTATTCAAAAAAATGGAATCTGTAAGTACAATACTTTTATTTAAAGGTGTACTTATTTTTGAACCATCAGAAATTTCAACTTTGTTATTGAAAAGATAAAATTTGGTAATTGTTGTTTTGGGAAGAATGTTATTAGAAATTATATTTTGAGGGTAAAACATGTTAATACCATTGGTTCCACCAATTATGATTTCTCCATCTGGCTTTTTGAAAACAGTATGCTCCGAAAACTCATTACTTTGCAAACCTTCGTTTATGGAATAATTGATAAAGCTTTCATCTTGAAAGTCAAACTTACTAAGACCTCCATTTGTTCCAATCCACAGCTTTTTTTGATTGTCCTCAACAATTAACTGAATCAGGTTATTTGGCAAGCCATCTTTTATGGTGTAACTTTTAAAAGTTATTTCATTTGACACAGTATTGCGCAATAATTTGTTTAAACCTTCAAAAGTCCCAATCCAAATATCCCCATTTGAATCTTTAATAATTGAACGTATGTAATTATTGCTAATGGAATTGATTAAATTATTTTTTTTAAATACCCTAACAGAAACTACATTTTGATTTTTATCCAAAACAAGGATATTTAACCCACCTCCTTCGGTACCTACTAACAATTCATTTTTTTCTTTATTGTAAAACAATACACGACAATTATTTAAAGAAACTCCAGGGTTAGTGTCACTGTTATATATTTTTTCGACTTGCAGGTTTCCATTTACAATTCTACATTTTGTTACACCATTTATACTCGCTAGCCAAATAATATCATCTTTACTTTTGCAGGCATAGAAATGCGCATTTGAAAAATTGGAATTTATTATTTTAACTTTGTTGTTAACTAGTTTTACCACACTAGCCCCATTAGTACTACATATTAAAGAATTACCACTTCCAAAATCAGAAATGTAAAATATAGTTTGGTTTTCAAAACCAGCCTTGTAGTAGGTGTTTTTATTTTTGTTATATATAAATAGCCCATTGTTTTGTTTTCCAAACCAAATATTATTGTCTTGATCGTTATAAACAGAGCGTATAAAGTTTGAGCTAGATTGATTTTCTAATTCATTTGATGGTTTTTTTATATGATTAAATTCTTTTTGTTGGGGATCATATATATTAATGCCTGATCCTATAGTTCCAACAAATAAAAGATTGTTTCTAGAAACGTAAAGGGAGTAGGTTAAATTAGAATTTAAACTTTTTTCATCATAGGGATCATTCTTTATATTTTCAAATTGAGGATTAACATCATTTAATTTTTTTGAATTAAGAAATAGGAGCCCTTTATCTCTGGAAGCTATCCATAAATTATCGTTATTATCTATTACAGCATCAGAAAACTTTCTAGAAATAACAGTTTTATTTGAATTGTTTTCGTTAAAATGTTCTAAATTTTTTGTTGAACGTTTGTACCTAAAAAACCCAGAATTATGCGTTATAATCCATAAATTTTCAAACTTATCTTCCTCTAAAGCTATATTATTTCCAAATCTTTTTTCAACAATTTTTTCAATAATCAATGGTTTTGCAGTTTCGTTTTGAAAAACCATTCCGTACAATGCATCAGCGGTTAAAATCCATAAGCTTCCATCTTTACAAAGTGTTAAATCAAAAATTTTAATAGTATGGTTTTCTGCAAAGTTTATCAATTTGAAATCTTGACCTATTTGATCAAGCTTTGTTATATTTGCTCTCAATAACCCCGAAGATGTTCCAAGTAAAATATGATTTTCATCAACAATTATTGAGCGAATTTGTAATAAAGTATTATCATCTATACAAGCGATTTTTACCTGAAATATTTTTTCTGATAATGGGTTGTATACACACAACCCATCATCAGTTCCAATCCAAATCCTTCCAAAACTGTCTTCAGCTAAACTTCTGATTGTATTGTTAGAAATAGAGTTAAGATTGAATCTATTGGTATTAAAAATAGTAATATTATATCCGTCATACTTATTCAAACCATCAACGGTGCCAAACCACATAAAACCTTTTGAGTCTTCTAAAAATGTGTATACCTCGCTTTGTGAAATTCCATCTGCATTTTCAAGATGTTGAAAATTTCTTATTTGAGAGAAAAGAATATTATAGTAGACAAAAAATATTAATAATAAACATTCTTTAATTCGCATATAAATTATTTTATAAATTGTAAATATTTAAGTCTTGTAAATATTGCCGTTTTTATTTATTTAATTAATATAATTTTAATAAAAATTTCAATTTAGACAAATAGTTGTACTAAAAAGCACTTTTTTTAGCACCTATCAAACAAATATTACTACACTGACGGGATTTAATTCATCCTTGAATCAAAATAAAAGATATATTTTTATATAAAAATTATGTGATGAACAATTTTTCTTCAATTAACAGATTCATACTAAAAATTTTAGCTATGCTTATAGTTATTTTTATAATTATGTTGTTTTTATATGAATTCAATTTTTAATTGAACCAATTCAAAAGGATAACTAGCAAAAAAAAATATTAAATGAATAAAATTTAAAGGATTCGTATTTCTCTTAATGGTAAAATTTAATTTATGTAGTTTCCTTTATAAATGTAGAGAATAGATATTACCTCTGCATGGAATTGAATTTCTATACAAACCGTTTTTTATTTGAGATTAAAGACATTCATTTATAAAATAATTAATTTATAACAATAGTTTAGCATGAAAAATATTTTTCTATATTTATTTTTACTTCAGAGCCTACAAGTTTTTACACAAAATACGAGAGAAATAGAGTTAAAAGTTAATTTGGGAGAATATTGGTGGGCCGGAATATCATCCTTAGGACATCAGACTCCATATGATGAAGCTAGTGTAGTTTCAATAGATATGTGGGGAGACAATCGTGGTAATCAGGCTCAACCTATTCTGCTATCTAGTAAAGGAAGATATGTTTGGAGTGAAGAACCAATTCATTATGAATTTAACAAAGGAAGCCTAGTAGTTAAAGTTAGAGAAGGTGAAATTATTGCTGGAATAGCTGGAACGAATTTACGTAGCGCATACGAATATGCCGTTGAAAATTTTTTTCCACCCAATGGAAAAATTCCGGATCCGTTGTTATTTACTAATCCGCAATACAATACTTGGATTGAGTTGATGTATAATCAAAATGAGAAAGACATATTGAAATATGCTCAGGACATCATCAAAAATGGATATTCTCCAGGTGTTTTGATGATTGACGATAACTGGCAGGAAAATTATGGTGTCTGGGAGTTTTCCCCACGAAGATTCAAAGATCCGAAAGGCATGATAAAAAAACTACATGATATGGGATTTAAGGTCATGTTATGGGTTTGTCCATTTGTAAGCGCCGATTCTGAAGTTTTTCGCAAATTAGCTCAAGATGGCATGCTAATTCTTGACCCTCAGAAAACGCAAGATATTCTTTGGGCAAATACAAAAAATAAAGCAGCCATTATGCGTTGGTGGAATGGAGCTAGTGCTTGTATAGATTTAAGTAATCCAAAAGCTCAAGAATGGTTTAAGGGAAGATTAGATCATTTGGTGAACGAATATGGCGTAGATGGTTTTAAGTTCGATGCAGGAGATTCTCGTTTTTACATTGATGATGTTGTTTCATTCAATGCTAAAACACCTAATGATCATACTACTTATTTTGCTGAATTAGGCTTGCATTATCCTTTAAATGAATATCGTGCCTCATGGAAAATGGCAGGGTTGCCTTTAACTCAGCGCCTAAGGGATAAAGGTCACTTTTGGGGTGATTTAAAAAAGCTTATATCTGATCAAATGTCGCAAAGTGTTATGGGGTATGCTTATACCTGTCCCGATATGATTGGTGGTGGAGAATACCGATCATTTTTAGATGGTGCAACCATTGATGAAGAATTGATTGTACGGTCAGCACAAGTACATGCCTTAATGCCAATGATGCAGTTTTCTGTTGCTCCTTGGCGCGTAATGTCAAAAGAAAATGCTGCAATTTGTCTTAAAATGTCGAAACTTCACGAAGAAATGGGCGAAGAAATCCTCAATTTAGCCAAAGAAGCATCTATAACAGGAGAACCCATTGTAAAACCTATGGAGCTGGCATTTCCAGGTATGGGTTATGAGACAATTAAAGATCAGTTTGTGTTAGGTAAAGATATTATTGTTGCTCCAGTGACTGAAAAAGGAGCAAGAACAAGAAAAGTTGTTTTGCCAAAAGGAAACTGGAAAGCCGAAAATGGTAATAAATATAAAGGTGGAAAAATAATAGAGGTTGCTGTTCCACTAGAAAGGTTACCCTATTTTCAAAGAGTAAATTAATATTTCTAAATAATTCAGGTTGAACTTAAAAGAATGTAAAAGCATTTGTAAGGTATATATAACATCATTTGTTGTGTTGTTTTTAATAACTACAAAGTTATTATCACAAGAAAAACAGGGTGATAAAATCAATATTGTTTTTATACTCGCAGATGATTGTACGATCTGGGATATTGGCTGTTATGGAAGCAAAGATTCTAAAACTCCCAACATTGATAAATTAGCGTCAGAAGGAATCAAATTTAACCATTGTTATCAGGCTGCTCCAATGTGTTCACCAACGCGCCATAACATTTATACAGGTTTGTACCCAGTTAAAACAGGTGCATATCCAAACCATTCAAATGCCTATTCAGATACAAAGAGTATTGTTCAATATTTAAAACCACTGGGTTACCGAGTTGCTTTATCAGGAAAAAAAGATGTAGGACCAGATGAAATTTTTTCATTTGAAGATATTGATAAAATTTACAAACCAGCATCAAATTCAATTGATGGATTTCTCAAAAACGTTAAAGAAACAAATGAACCGTTTGCTTTGATGATATGTTCTAATGAACCTCATGACCCTTGGACTAAAGGAGATGCTAACTTATTTAATCCAGAATTAATAACGCTACCTCCAAATACCATTGATACCAAAGAGTTTCGCGAAGCGTACGTTCGTTATTTGGCTGAGGTCAATTATCTGGATGGTCAAGTAGGAAAAATATTGGAACTTATTGATAAATATGCGTTTAAGGAGAATACATTGGTTGTTTTTGCCAGTGAACAGGGTAATCTTTTACCTTTCAATAAATGGTCTTTATATGAAGCTGGTGTAAAATCGGCTCTTATTGCTAGGTTACCTAAATTTATTAAACCTGGAATTGAGTCTGAAGCAATTGTTGAGTATACCGATTTACTTCCAACATTTATTGACTTGGCAGGCGGAAAAATACCTAAAAACCTAGATGGTAAAAGCCTTGTACCATTATTTAAAAAACCAAAAGGAATACTAAAAAATTACTCATTTAGTATTCAAACTACAAGAGGAATAGCTAGGGGAAGCGATTATTATGGTAGCAGGGCTATTGTTAATGATAGGTACCGGTATATTTTGAATTTAACTCCAGAAGCTGAGTTTAAAAATTTAATAAACAATCCAAAAACTGATGAATCTTCAGAGAGGAAAGCCTATTGGTATCATTCATGGGAAGAAAGAGCAAAAGAAGATGCTTTTGCACAAAATATTATTACAAAAAATAAATATCGCCCAAAAGAAGAACTCTTTGATATCATTGATGATAAATGGTGCCTAAACAATTTGGCTGCCAATCCTGACTATACTAAAATTAAAGAAAAATTAAGCAAAGAATTATTGAAATGGATGGAGAATTGCGGAGATAAGGGCCAAGAAACAGAATTGGAGGCTTTTGAACACATGCCTGGGAAAAAGAAAGTTATGAATGATTAATTATACATATTAAATTCGTGAAATTATGAAAAAAATATACGTGAATACAGTGCTAATAGCAATATTGGTATTATTAAACCAGAACACTTTAACAGCTCAAGCTAAAAAGAACAAAGAAACAGTTGTTAGTATTGAAGGCGAAAAGTTTTTTATTAACGGAAAACCAACATATGAAGGTCGAGAATGGGAGGGAAATTCAATTGAAGGGCTGTTAATGAATTCACGAATGGTAATGGGAATTTTTGATGATTTAAATCCTGAATCTGCCAAAAATTGGAAATATCCTGATACCCAAAAATGGGATCCTGAACGAAATACCAATGAGTTTGTTTCAGCCATGGACGAATGGTATAAAAAAGGATTGATAGCTTTTACACTTAATTTACAAGGAGGCAGTCCTTTAGGGTATGGAAACAAGGGTTGGATTAACTCTGCTATAGATCCCAACGGCGAATTGCGTTCAGATTATATGAGTCGTCTTAAGAAAATTCTAGATAAAGCCAATGAAAAAGGTATGGTGGTAATTCTTGGACTCTACTATTTTGGCCAAGACCAACACCTAAATGATGAGGCGGCAGTTTATAAAGGTGTAGATAATACTATCAATTGGTTATTTAAAAATAATTATAAGAACATTATTATTGAAGTAGCAAATGAAACTAATTATAAAGGGTATCAACATGAAATTTTGCGACCTGATAGAATTCATGAAATGATAGATTATATTAAAGCAAAGAAAAAGAAAGGATATCGATATTTAGTAGGTACAAGTTATCGAGGAGGAGAAATACCTAGTGAAAAAGTAGTAGAATCTTCTGATCTAATTCTTTTACATGGAAATAATGTTAGTAATCCTGCCCGAATTACTCAAATGGTAAACCAAACAAAAGCCATTAATAGTTATAGACTCATGCCAATTGTTTTTAACGAAGACGATCATTTCAATTTTGATAAACCTTCTAATAATTTTGTTGAGTCAATAAAAAATTATGTTTCTTGGGGTTTTTTCGATTTTAGAGCATCAAAGGGTGTTAGAGGTTCAGAAATTGATGAACCATTCGACGAAGGGTATCAATCTATACCCGTAAATTGGCAAATAAGCTCAACACGTAAAAAAGCATTTTTCGATAAATTGGAGGAAATTACAGGAGGTTTAAAATAAGGTTTATCCGTATTCAAATATTTTTATTTTCTGATTTTATTGCACCATCCAGTTAGAATAAATTGTGCCTTTTTTGAGAAAAATGAGGTTGGTAATCATAAGATTTTTTTGGATAAAAATTAAAAAAGGTGTTACTAAAAATGCCATTTTATCTTTGAAGGATTGGAAAACAAATTTTGTTGTTATTCTAAAAATAATCACGTTTAATTTGACAATTCCCAATTTTGTTCAACGTATATCTTCTTTGCTGTTAAAAGGAACTGATTCTTTACCGTAATTGAACAATATTCAACACCTCAAAATGTATCCTAAACTATACTTTTACTTCATTAAAGAGTTTTTTCACTATTTAATTTTTTGAGATAGTAGTATGTTTAAATCCAATAAACCTAAAACAATTAAAGGTTATCTTTTTAGTATCTTTTTTTTGGCTTTCAGTTTAAGTACGTTGGCACAAAAAAGAACGCCTAATATTGTGCTTATTCTTGCCGATGATTTGGGATTTGAATGTATTGGAGCAAATGGAGGAACTTCTTATAAGACTCCTAATATTGATAAACTGGCATCTGATGGAATGAGGTTTGAGAATAGCCATTCACAGCCAGTATGTACTCCGTCAAGAGTTCAAATTATGACGGGTAAGTACAATGTTAGAAATTATATAAATTTTGGCAAGCTGGGTCGCGATCAATTAACTTTTGCAAATCTCTTAAAAGATATTGGTTATAAGACTGCAATTGCTGGTAAATGGCAATTGGGTAAAGAAAAAGATTCACCTCAAAATTTTGGGTTTGAAAACTCTTGCCTTTGGCAACATACCCTTGGTAAGTCAGATGACGAGGGGCACGACACTAGATATTCAAATCCTGTACTAGAATTTAATGGTGAAGTTAGAAAGTTTACGAATGGTGAATATGGCCCTGATATTTTAAGTGGTTTTCTCTGCGATTTTATGGAAAATAATAAGAACGAGCCATTCTTTGTCTATTATCCAATGGTACTAACTCATTGTCCATTTTCTCCAACACCTGATTCTAAGGATTATGATCCTACGAATTTAGGGTCATTAACTTATGAAGGTAACACTAAATATTTTCCGGATATGGTTGCTTATATGGATAAACTAGTTGGAAAAATTGTGGCTAAAGTTGAAGAACTTGGTTTAACGGAAAATACAATCATCATTTTTACAGGCGATAATGGAACAGAAAAATCAATTGTTTCAGAATTACGAGGAATAACATACGAGGGAGGAAAAGGTAGTACAAAAGATAATGGTACCCATGTTCCTTTAATCATTCGTTGGGATAAAACTATTGCTGCGGGTAGTGTATGCCTTGATTTAATTGACTTTAGTGATTTTTTGCCCACAATTTGTGAGGCAATAAATGCTGAAATCTCATCAAATTTAGCAATTGATGGTCAAAGTTTTCTTCCCCAACTTCTTGGTAAAACAGGAACACCAAGAGAATGGATCTATAGTTGGTATTCGAAGTCTGGTAAAATAGAAGATCTGAAAGAATTTACGAGAAATAAAAAATATAAGTTATATAAAACAGGCGAGTTTTACAATGTCTTGGATGATTTCTATGAAAAAAAACCTATTGAAATTGAGGGTTTTAAAAACGAAGAAAAGGCAGCTTATAGTTTGTTAAAAGAAGCACTTAATAACTATAAGTTTATACGATAAAAATAAAAATGTTAGTTGATGATTTACAGGAAATACATTAATAAATAAATAAAATGAGTCTGAATATAATATTTCGCTATTCACTTTATTTTGCTACTGTAGTATGTCTGTCATCTATGGTTGGCAAAAACAATTTTACTGTTCATTTAGATGTGAACGTGTCAGCACCTGAAATTGTTTATGCAGTAGAAAAATTACAAGAGTTACAGGAATCAAATGTCATTATATTTTCTTATAGAGATCCTGATCTTAATATTAGCGCTACACTAGATACTATAAATTTAAATCATGAAGCATATAAAATTGTATCGAAAAACAATATCGTTGAAATATCAGGTGGAGATGTTGTTGGATTGATGTACGGTTTATTAGAAGTGAAAAATCAGTTAAAAGCGGGAAAACATAGGATTGAAAGTAAAGAAGAATCTCCTAAACTTATGTTTAGAGCTATTAAATTCAACCTTCCGTGGGATTCATATAGGAGACATGAGGCTTTGAGCCTACACTTTGAAACATGCCGTGATATCAAATATTGGGAAGCTTTTTTGGATATGATGGTTGAAAACAGATTTAATAAACTTACGTTATGGAATTTACATCCGTTTAATTATCTGGTAAGAACTGATAAATATCCCGAGGCATCCGGATTTACTGATGAAGAAATGGCCGATTGGCAAAAATTTTGGCATACTTTATTAAAGATGGCAAAAAACAGAGGTATTGAAACCTACTTGGTAAACTGGAATATTTTCGTTTCACCAGAGTTTTCCAAAGCCCATAATGTATGTGATTACTGCTTAGAAGGAAAACATTTTATTCCAAGTGGTGACACCTCAGAGATTATTAAAGATTATATGCGAGAGAGTGTTAAGGCTGTAATTGACACCTATCCCGACCTTACAGGTTTGGGAATAACCTTAGGAGAAGGTATGGGAGGAATGACTGCCGAAGAAAGAGAACAGTGGCTGCTCGATAGCTATATTCAAGGTATGCGAATGGCGTCACGAAAGGTAAAATTTATTCATCGTGTGCCACTTTCGGCTGGTACAGATAGTGGTGGAGCTACCTCTGTAGCGGTTGAAAAAATGACCAGAAACACATTAGATTCACTTACTTCTGTAAATGGGCCAATAAATATTGAACTTAAATTTAACTGGTCACATTCATTTTCTACACCTCATCTTGTTAAGGTTCACGGAGGTGTTCTGACCAATGCATATTGGAATCCGATGCCTAAAAATTATTACCTCGCTTGGATGATGCGGAATGAAGATTTTTTTATGTTACGTTGGGGGCAACCGGATTTTATCCGTAAACATATTGCACTGAATGCGCAGGCACATGTTAATGGCTATTATGTTGGTTCTGAAACATATATTCCAGCGAAAGACTATATAACGTCCCTTTCTGGAGCGAGCTATCGTTATGCCTTTGAACGCCAATGGATGTTTTATAAAGTATGCGGCAGGCTGCTGTACAACCCAAACACTTCAGACTCATTTTTTGAAGATGCTTTTGAACAACGATTCCCAGCACTTGGGAAGCAACTTTTTAGAGCACAAACCAAAGTGAGTAAGGTACCATTGATAATTGCCTCTTACCAAAATGCTACTTGGGATTTTTCATTGTACTCTGAAGGTATGCTCAGATCAATTGTTAGAAATGGAAAAAAGGCAGTCAGATTAATTCCGCTTGATGATATGGCAAACAAGGAACCAATGGAGCCCGCTTACTTAAGTATTTCCGATTTTTTAGAAAAAGAAAACAATTTACCAAAAGATAAAATTTCACCATTTCAACTTGCTGATTCACTGAACATTTTTTGTCAAAAGGCACTTAAAGAAATGGAGGGGATTAAACCTGGAGAAAATGTGGATTTATTATATGAAGTGTCGGATATCAAGGCATGGGCAAATCTGGGTAAGTATTTTTCTAATAAGTTGAAAGCAGCGGTTGAATACAGACGTTTTACGATTTCGCATGATAAGAAGGATTTAAATAAGGCAATTGTATGGCTAACAAAAGCCACTGAAGATTGGCATGCTTTGGTTGAAGTTACCAAGTTAGTTTATAAACCGGTTCCGCTTGTTCATTATGCCGAAAACGATGAAGGATTTAAAGAAAATTCGTTTCATTGGTCAAAAGTTGAAGCACAGGTATTTGCTGAATTGGATTGGTTAAAAAGTTTAAAATTCAAAAAAAACAATTAATGAAAGTTAAATTATTAATTACAAGTATTTTAATTGCAAGCTTTATTGCTTGTACAAGTACAAAAAAAGTCGAAATCACTCCGAAGCTTCTTGCTCAAACACCTCCAATGGGGTGGAATAGTTTCGATAGTTATGGTGTTTACCTGCACGAAGAAGCTGCAATGGCTAACCTTGAAGCTTTTGCAGAAAAACTAAAGCCTTACGGATACGAATATTTTGTAATTGATGCTGGGTGGTTTGGCGAATTTAAATTACAGGAAGGAACTATTTATCCAGCTGAGAAACATGCAGAAAATTTAAATTTTAATGAATTTGGTTTGCTTCAACCTTCTAAAACATATTTTCCAAATGGTTTACAACCTATTATTGATCGTTGTCATCAACTGGGTTTAAAATTTGGTATTCACTTAATGCGTGGTATTCCTAGAGCAGCTGTAAAGGCTAATGCACCAGTAAAGGAATACCAATTATCAAGCTCAAGGATATTGCTGATACTACTAGTATTTGTTTTTGGAACCATCAAAATTATGGTGTTGATATGAGTAAGCCAGGTGCCCAAGAATTTTATAATTCGTTGATAAATCAGATGGCAGAATGGGGAGTAGATTTATTGAAATACGATGATTTGGTGCCTTTTCCTGAAGAGATAAAAGGCATTGCCAATGCAATAGAACAGAGTGGCAGACCAATTTTACTGAGTCTTAGTCCAGGTGGGAAAGTTGATCCAAGCCACCTTGAAGTTTTTAAAAAAGCACAAATGCTAAGAGTTACACCAGATATTTGGGATGAACAAAAGGGAATTAATGAATGTTTTGAGGCTTGGAAAAAGTGGCAGGGTAAAGAAGAACCCGGATTTTGGATTGATATGGATATGATTCCATTTGGACAATTACAACTGATGTCTCCAAGACCTACAGGAGTTGATGGAGATGAATCTAAAGATGAGTTGTTAGAAAAAATGACATCTGGAGAAATTTCAAATTTTGAACTGTTGGCTGGAAAAGGATTTAATCGCTGGAGTGAATTTACCAAAGACCAAATGTATACTTTTATTACACTTCGTGCTTTGGCAGCTTCTCCTTTAATGATGGGCGGGGATTTACCAACTCTCGATGATTTTTCATTAAAATTGATAACAGATAAAGATATTTTGGAATGTAACCAAAATGGTGTTATGGGTAGTTTAGTGTATGAAAAAGAGGGTGTTGAAATTTGGAAAACACCAAAGCAAAATAGCCAAGATGGTTGGATTGGAATTTTTAATCGTAACCTAGATTTAAAATTTATTTCATTAAAACATGAAGATTTTGGTTCAAATTTTTCGAAATCTAATAAACTATTCGATGTTTGGAATAAAAAAGAGATTTCTGCCTTAAATTTTAAGATTAACCCAAATGGCGTTATATTCTTAAAATACCTAGATTAGGTTCTAGATTTTTAAAGTTGAGTTAACGAATAGAAATGTATATATAAAATAAAAAGAATGAAAAATATCTTACGGAGCCGTTTAACAATCGGTATATTAGTTTTAATAGTGTCTTGTACTAGTGGACAACAAAAACCTAATGAGAATGTAGTTGAACATGAAAACCAAACAGCTGAAAATTTAATTTTAGCACAAACCCCTCCATTGGGTTATAATAGTTTTGATAGTTATGGTATTAATATTTACGAAGAATTGGCATTAAAAGAAATTGATGCATTCATTGAAAATTATGCGCCATTTGGGTACGAATATTTTGTAATTGATAATGGTTGGTTTGCTTATCCTGAATCAAAAATAATAGGTGGATTACTTGTTCCATTAAAAGATAAAACCAGTCATAAAGATGTTTCTATAGATGAATTTGGTATTCCAAAGCCTGCAGTAGAATACTTTCCTAATGGGTTTAAGCCAATGATTGATAAATTACATGCTAAAGGGTTGAAATTTGGAGTTCACTTAATGCGTGGTATTCCGAGACTAGCAGTGGAAAGAGATTTACCTATAAAAGGTACTAATTATACAGCAAAAGGCATTTTTACCACTTTTGAAGACACTACTTGGTGTACATTTATGCATGGCGTAGATATGAGCAAGTCTGGTGCTCAAGAATATTATAACAGCGTGTTTAAACAATTTGCAGAATGGGGTATAGACTTTGTAAAAGTTGATCATGTAACCCATTTTCCTGCTGAAATTGAAGCATATGTTAAAGCTATTGAACAGTGTGGGCGCCCTATGATTTTAAGTCTTTCCGCAGGGGGAACTTCAAATGTTAAATATTTAGACACTTACAAAAAAACAAATATGGTTCGTACCACCCCTGATATTTGGGATGAGCAGATAGCTATTGATAGAACTTTTGGTTCTATGAGAAAATGGCAAGGACTTGAACAACCTGGATTCTGGCCAGATTTGGATATGATTCCTTTTGGAGAATTATGCATTCTTCGCAGGCCAGAGATACAGAAAATATCTCCCAACAAATCTGCTGAAGAGGCTATGGGTAAAATGCATCATTGGTGTAAATTTTCTGAAGTTCAAAAAGAGACCTTCATTACACAACGTGCTATCTCTGCTTCTCCAATTATGATTGGTGGATCTATGGTTACTATGGATGAGCATTCATACAAACTGCTTACCAATACTGAAATGTTGAGTTGTGTAAAAAATGGTGTTCATGGTAAACTTATGTACGAAGAAAATGATATAGAAATGTGGAATGCACCTATAGCAAATTCGGCTAGACAAGGTTATCAGGAATATACCTATAAAGAAGGTTGGGTAGCATTTTTTAACCGATCAGACAAAGAGCAAATCTTAGATGTGAAAAGAAAATTTTTAAATTTTATACCAAGTGGTACTTATAACTTAAATGATGTTTGGGGAAACCAATCGGTTAATGATTATAAGAAAGGAGACAAATTGAGTATAAAAATTCAAGGAAATGGTGTTGTGTTTTTAAAATATGCTCCAGCTCAAAAAATATAAACATTCAGTTTAAATTTAAAAAAATGAATAAAATAAATTTTCGTTTTCGTAGTAGTTGCCTTATTAACTTTAGGTCTTATTTTTCCAATAAAAATAGTAGCTCAAACAACTACAAATCATTCAAAAAAATCGGTTCAGGATATAAAGTATCCCTATAAATTCAAATATAAAGGAAATCCATTAGTATCACACATAAGCGCTGCCGATCCAGATGTAAATGTTTGGGATGGTGTAGTTTGGATGTATTGCTCTCAGGATCATCAACAGAAACCAGGTGATAGAAATCTATATGATAATATGGATGGCTATCATGCTTTTCATCAACAGACCTTATAAACTGGACAGACCACGGAGAAGTTTTGCATTCACGCGATTTAGAATGGGGAATTCCCGGTTGGATGTGGGCGCCTGCTGCAGCCAAAAAAAATGGAAAGTATTATTTATATTACCCACATAGAGGTGATAGCACCAGAAGTTGGCCAATTGGAGTAGCTGTTGCAGACAATCCCGCTGGTCCTTTTATAGATACAGGCAAACCCATTGAAGGCATTAAAGGTATGGATCCCAAAATATTTATAGATGATGATGGAACAGCTTACTTATACTGCAATACTGCACAGGTTGTAAAGTTAAAACCGAACATGATTGAAATTGCTGAAGCGCCACGAAAAATTGAATATGCTCCAAAACACGTTTTAGATGACCCACTCAAACGTTTAGGTGAAGGACCATACATGCATAAGAAAGATGGGGTTTATTATTATTCATACAGTACTCCAAAAAATCCAAAACATCAAGGTTTTTATGCAACTGGAGATAATCCTTATGGTCCCTTTGAATGGAAAGGACCTTTTGCTCCAGCTGTTCCAAATGCTCAGGATCACCACTCAATTTTTGAGTTTAAAGATCAATGGTATTACTTCTATCATATAAATACACCTCAAGAAGAACTTGATGCTATGGGATGGAAAGGAATACGACGCATTGCATGTTACGAAAAGTTTTATCATAATCCAGATGGCACACTTAAAATGGTCGAGCATACGGTTAAAAAAGTAAAAAAGTAATCTACTCGTATATCTTAGTTTATTGATATTCTAATGAATAATCTTTTTAATACTAAATATTTAAATATGAATAAAGTAAAAATTTTAATAATTCTGGTAATAACAACAGCAATAACGTTTATTAACCCAATAAAAATTAATGCCCAGTCAGTAAAAAAAGTTGAAATAAAAACGGTTTCGGATATTAAATTTCCTCATAAATTCAAGTTTAAAGGCAATCCTTTAGTTTCCTATAGAAGTTCAACAGATCCAGATGTACATGTTTGGGACGGTGAAGTATGGATGTATTGCTCGCAAGATCATCAAAAAAAATCACCAGAAAGTAGCTCATATGAAGGGATGGATGGGTATCACGTATTTTCATCAAAGGATATGAAGAATTGGACAGATCATGGAGAAGTTATACATTCTCGTAATGTGGGTTGGGGCAAGGAAGGTTGGATGTGGGCACCAGGAGCTGCTCGCAAAAATGGGAAGTACTATTTGTATTATCCACATTTGGATGTTGATGATATTTGGAAAATAGGTGTGGCAATTGGAGACTCGCCAGCAGGTCCATTTAAAGATACTGGAAAACCTATTGAAGGAATTACAGGTATAGATCCGAAAATATTAGTCGATGATGACGGAGAAGCTTATATTTATAACAACCATGCCATTGTTGCTAAATTGAAACCTAATATGATTGAATTGGCTGAAAAACCTCGTGAAATTATATATGGTCCAGAAGCTATAATGAAAGATTCGTTACAAAATTTTATTAATAGAACTGGTGAAGGGTCTTATATGCATAAAAAGGACGGAAAATATTATTATTCTTTTACTAATTTTAAAAACAAAAAATATCAAGGGTATTACGCCATTGGTGACAGCCCTTATGGACCGTTTGAATGGAAAGGAGCAATGGCTCCAAAGCCACAAGAGGCGCAAGATCATCATTCAATAATTGAGTTTAAAGGAAAGTGGTACTATTTTTATCATATTAACACACCAACTTTTATGCGTAAAGAGATGAATTGGAATGGTCCACGACGTATTGCTTGTTTTGATCAACTCTATTATAATACAGATGGCACAATTAAAATGGTTGAGCATACGCTTAAAAAAGTAAAAAAATAATTAAAAAAAATAGTTGAATTTGCTCAGAAATTGTTTCATAACAATTTTCAAAAATGAAGTATTATATAATGATGAAAAAAAAATTTCTTGTCGCAATTATTGGATTTATCTCTCTATGTTTTATTTATTCTGCAAAAATTGCTGCTCAAACGCATGAATTGGATATCTATAAATTTGATGAGAAAATTCAGTACCCATACCAGTTTAAATACAATGGCAATCCTTTAGTGCCTCACATAAGTTCTACAGACCCTGATGTACACGTTTGGGATGACGAGGTTTGGATGTATTGTTCACAAGATCATGAAAAAAAACTTGGAGCAAAAGGTTCATATGATGGTATGGATGGCTACCATGCTTTTTCTTCTAAAGATTTGATAAACTGGACAGACCATGGTGAAGTAATGCATTCACGAGATATATCTTGGGGTAAAGATGGTTATATGTGGGCTCCGGGTGCTTCAAAAAAAAATGGCAAATATTATCTTTATTATCCACACAGAGATAAAGAAGATAAATGGCGTATTGGCGTGGCTATTGGTGATACACCAGCAGGGCCATTTAAGGATATAGGTAAACCAATAGAAGGCATAGGTGGGATAGATCCTAAAATTTTTATTGATGATGATGGTGAGGCTTATATTTACAACAATCAAGCAATAGTTGCTAAGTTAAAGCCCAATATGATTGAATTGGACGAAGCTCCACGAAAAATTGTATATGCTTCTCCAGAGGTAATGGCTAACGATACATTAAGATTTAATGAGGGGTCTTATATGCATAAAAAGGATGGTAAATACTATTATTCTTTTACCAACTTCCACAATAAAAAACATCAAGGATTTTATGCCGTTGGCGGCAGTCCTTATGGGCCATTTGAATGGAAAGGAGCATTTGTACCTAAGCCATCTGAAGCACAAAATCATCATTCTATAATAGAATTTAAAGGGCAGTGGTATATTTTTTATCATATCAACACTCCATCTGTCGTGAAAAAAGAAGTTGAATGGAACGGTGCACGACGAATAGCCTGTTATGATCCATTGTATTACAATGCAGATGGCAGCATTAAAATGGTAGAGCATAGTCTTAATTTTGGAAAAGAAACAGCGCAAAAACCAAATATTGTTTGGTTAGTAAGTGAAGATAATTGCCCTTATATAGGTGCTTATGGAGATACAATTGCTCGAACGCCAAATATTGATAAATTGGCTGAAACTGGGGTTGTTTATAACAATGCTTTTTCAAATGCCCCAGTTTGTGCGCCTTCACGAAATACCATTATTACAGGTATGTATGCTAATTCTTTAGGGAATCAGCAAATGCGTTCACAATATAAAGCACCTGATTTTGTGAAATTATTTCCTTATTACCTCAAAGAGGCAGGGTACTATACCTCCAATTGTAAAAAAGAGGATTATAATATATCAATGGAAACTCACCCTTGGAGTGGTCCTTGGGACGAATCTTCTTCAAAGGCAACATACAAAAATAGAAAATCAGGACAGCCATTTTTTCATGTCAAGAACTTTGGAATTACCCATGAAAGTCAGTTGTTTGATTCAATTCCTGACGAAAAACTTTTTTTCAAACCTGATAACATGGTAGTTTTTCCTTATCATCCAAATACCCCAGATTTTAGACATGACTATGCGCAATATTATCATCGAATCAGTCAGCTGGATACACAAATTGGAGAAGTTTTAGATGACTTGAAAAAACAGGGATTATATGAAAATACCATTGTTTTTTATTATTCTGATCATGGTGGAGTCTTGCCTAGAGGAAAAAGGTATCTTTTTGAATCAGGATTGAGAGTTCCATTAATTGTTCATGTTCCTAAAATGTATGAGCATTTGATGCCTGACGCTATTGGGTCTCATTCTGATCGTATGGTTAGTTTTGTGGATTTAGCTCCATCTATTTTAAATTTAGCAGGTATCAAGATTCCAAAATATATGCAGGGTCAACCATTTCTTGGTGAAAATCTGCCTGAATCTAAAGATTATGCATTTGGTTTTCGAGGTAGAATGGATGAAAGATACGATCTGATGCATTCAGCGCGTAACCAAAAGTATCGTTATATCCGAAACTATTATCCAGAAAGAATTTACGGCCAATTTATAGAGTATTTATGGCAATCAAGAGCTATAAGAGATTGGGAAAAACTTGATAAGGTTCATAAATTAGACGATATGCAAGATGCATATTGGAAAACAAAACCTTATGAGGAACTTTATGATATTGTAAATGATCCTCACAACATAAACAATCTTGCCAACAAAACCGAATATGCACATGTTCTTGCTGAAATGAGCAAGGCTACAAATGAGTGGATTGGTGAGACTAGACCTTTAGATGTATTTCCAGAACCAATGATGGTGGATATTGATAAAAAAGGTATACTGTATGACTCAATTAACGGAAGTAAGTATCCATTAATGAAAATTCATGAAGTCGCAAGAATGAGTGCCAGAGCATCAAAAAAAGATTTTAAAACGCTTTATGCCAATACAAAAGATAAAAATCCGGTTATTGCTTTTTGGGGAATTAAATCTATGTTTCAATACGAAAATGAAATCAAATCAGAGAACCTAATAGATGACATAAAAAAGAATCTTTCTCATCAGGAGTTATATATTAAAAATTTAACAGCGAATTTGCTTATCAGTTTAGGTGAGGAAATAGATTGTAAGCAATTGATTATAAATGGAATAAATTCTAACAATAGATTTAACAGGTTAGAGGGGCTATTATTATATGAAAGACTTGATAGGAATGAAGATATTGATTTAGCTATAAAAAAAAGATACGAAATTGTTGATAGTAATTTATACGAGCAGAGCGTTATTGATAAAATTATGGGAGTAAGAGAAATAAGTAATAAGGTTAAGAAAAATGAAGAATAAATTTCTGTTATTAATAACATTGTGTTTAACGATACCTACTATTGCACAAGATCAAAAACCAAACATTATTATGATTGCTGTAGATGATTTAAATGATTGGATTGGTGTTTATGGAGGGCATCCACAGATTAAAACCCCGAACATCGATAAACTTGCACAAAACGCAATGATTTTCCGAAACACCAGTTGTCCTGGGCCAGTTTGTGGGCCTTCACGTTCGGCGTTTCTTTCGGGTTTTATGCCTGCTAACACAGGCGTTTATGGTAATGCAATGAATATGCTCGATTCAAAAATTGTTCAAACACATGCAACATTGCCCGAATATTTTTCTAAGAATGGGTATCTAACCATCTCAAGTGGAAAAATATTTCATAAACATAGAACTGCTATTGGTACAGATCACGGGCAATGGGCTTTTGATATTTGGGAAAAGGAAAAAGGTGAAGAAGACATACAACAGGATAAATTTTATTCTCGTACAAAAGGTATTATAAATGGGAAGAAGATCGAAAACCCTCTATATACGACTGGTGGTGGCAGCGATTTTCAATTTGGCCCAACTAAAGGCGGTATAGAAGTAACTAAAGATTACAAAACAGCCAAATGGTTTGAAGAAAAACTTGAAGAAGATTATGATAAACCGTTCTTTATGTCGGTAGGAATATCTAAACCTCATTTGTCATTTTGTGTTCCCGAGGAGTTTTTTAATATGTATGGTTTAGACACCTTAAAAGTACCAGAATACAAAATGGATGATTTGGATGATATTGTTGATGAAAATGGAAAAATGGTTTACAAGCCTAGCGAAGATTTTTTATGGACTCAACATTATGGTGTTTATAAAGAAACAGTCCGCGCTTATATGGCGGCTGTTAGTTATGCTGACGCTTGTGTTGGTGTTGTATTGGATGCGTTGGCAAAAAGTAAATATGCCGATAATACCATAGTTGTGTTATTTGGAGATCATGGTTGGCACTTAGGGGAGAAACTGAGATTTCGGAAAGCTACTCTCTGGAGGGAGGCAACGCAATTACCATTTATAATTCACCTTCCTGGAATGGATAAAAAACAGGATTGTTTTAAAAATGTAAACCTCATTGATCTATATCCAACCTTGATTGATTTATGTAACCTGCCAAAAAAAGAGCTAGATGGGAAATCCATAAGACCGCTTTTAATTAACCCAAATAAAAAATGGGCTCCTGCCGTTACAACTTATGGTCAGGGTAGTCATTCTGTTATGTCTGAAAAATGGCATTATATTTACAGTAAAAAAGGAACGGAAGAGTTATATAACCTTGAAAATGCCCCATGGAATGGGTGAATTTAGCTCACAATAACACTCGTGAAATCGAATCAGTCAAAAAAAGATTAAAATCGTATTTGCCTGTTTTTAATGCGGAACCTATTGCTAAATCAAAAGGGGATAAATCATCTGACGAAGAAGATGAATCATCAAGCGACGTCGATTTGACAATTAAAAATAAACGAATTTTAAATAGGCTAAAATAGAAAGCTAGCATTAAAGTAAATTATATTTGAATAATAATAATAAATTAAAAATTGATCAATTAAATTGTCGGTACTTTTAGATACGTTAAAAGTGCAAGTACAAAAAGAGGTACAAAAAACACAAATTAATAAACCGTATGATACTTAAAATGAAAACACAAATACTTTTTGCACTTTTATCATTTTCTTTTCTAATCGCTAAAGCACAAATTGGTGAACCACCCGTGAAAGCTCCATTTGAAAAGCTTGATACTTATTGTGTAAATGATTGGTGGGTTCACGCCAAGAATGTTAAGCATAACCCAGATTTAATTATTGATGTTGATGTACCACGTGACAAGGTAATTTGTTTTGGAATATATACTACACAAAATAAAGTTTTGAAATTGAGTGCTCAGCTATTTCCATTATACCCAAAAGAAACACGTGAAGTGCGTTTGGAAATAAAGAAAGGATGGAAAATGGGTACAAATAGCTAAAGAAGAAGTGAATGATTTAGGTTGGTCAGCTCTTTTTAGAATTGAAAAGTGGGATGAAAGCAAAGATGTACAATATCGATTGCGCCATGGAGAAAAGGCTATTTTTGAAGGTTTAATTCGAAAACAACCAATAAATAAAAATGAAATAGTAGTTGCCTCTTTAAACTGTAACTCGAATAGAGAGCGTGGTCTGCGCGAGGAATTTACACGTAATGTAAATTTTTTTAATCCAGATTTGGTTTTTTTCGCAGGTGATCAAAGTTATGACCATGCAGAGCATACAGCTGCTTGGCTTCTTTTCGGGCTTCAGTTTCGAGAGTTGTTTAGAGAGCGTCCATGCATAACCATTCCAGATGACCATGATATAGGTCAATTTAACCTTTGGGGAGAAGGTGGAAAAATGGCATCTTCAATGGCCGGCGATGATGGAGGATACTTTTATCATCATGAGTATGTGAAGATGGTAGAACGTTGTCAAACAGCTCATTTACCAGACGCCTACGATCCAACACCTATCAAACAGGGAATTGGTGTTTATTATACAAGTATGAATGTAGGAGGAATTGATTTTGCCATTATTGAAGACCGAAAATTTAAAAGCGGCCCTGCAGGTAAAATTCCTCAGCAAGGACCTCGTCCAGATCATATTCGTAACACGGACTACGATCCAAAATCAATTGATCTTCCTGGTTTAGAGTTGCTTGGTGAACGTCAACTTAATTTTTTAAAAGATTGGGGAAAAAAACAAGATGGTGTTTTTATAAAAGTGGTACTTTCACAGACTGGATTCTCGGGATCTGCTCACAGACATGGTGTTTTTGAAAATTATTTACATGCTGATCTCGATTGTAACGGTTGGCCTCAAAAGGGTAGAAACGAAGCATTAAGGGCTATAAAGGCTGCAGGTGCTATTCATTTAGCCGGTGATCAACACTTAGCCACATTGGTTCAACATGGAATTGACGAATACAGAGATGGCCCTTTTGCTTTTGTGGCACCAGCTATTGTAAATACTGTTTACAAAAGATGGTGGTATCCACTTGATGCAATGCCAGGTAAAAACAAAGACCCTAAAAATCCACTTCCTTTTACAGGTGATTATCTAGATGGATTAGGAAATAGGATTACAATGCTTGCTTACGCCAACATTGAAGGACCAAAAAAACTTAGTGACGGATATGGAATTGTTAGATTCAATAAAAAAGATAAGAGCGTCACTTTCGAAAGCTGGGACAGGTTTACCGATGTGACTAAAAATGGAGCAAAACAAATGATTGGTTGGCCGAGAACAATCTACCAATCAGGTTCAGGACAAAACATAATATGGAAGCTTGATCCACTTAAATAACTAAATAAATGAAAAATAATTGGCTAATTATCATTGTTGTAATAGCCTTGCTGTCTGCTTTATATATTATTGAATTTAGTAAAGTAAAAAAAGAAGGTATAAATAATATGCCAACATTGGATAGTTTACAAACAGATGAATTATCGAAAAATTGGGAACCTTTTTATAAGGTAAGGGCAACCATTATAGATGGGCAATCTGCCAGTTTTTCAATTCCTGATAAATTAAAAGATAATGAAGGAAAAGAGATTGAACTTTTGGGAGCAGTAGTTTTTTTTGGAAACGGATGTGAAATAATTGACGATAATACTACTAAAGTCAAATCTTTTTTTTTACTTCCCTCTTTGGGGTTAGCCAATGCTTGTGTTTTACAACCCGATGTGGCTATGCGATGGACAATACAAGTAACTTTAGATGAATTTTGGATATTGAGTCGAAAAGAGATGATTAATACTCAGGCAATTGTCTCAGGTATATTTAAAATTGATACATCTAAACCATTCGAATCTGTATTTTTTATCGAAAGTGCAGTTGCAAAATTAGAAAGAGAAAATGATTAACACACTTTTGAACACCTTACTTGAGTCGGCTCCTTATGTTCTGTTGGGTTTTATTATTGCTGGAATATTGAAATTTTGGGTTCCACCAAATATACTACGAAAACATGTGGGAGGAAACACTTCGGTTTCATTAATTAAGGCTGTTGGTGTTGGCAGTATATTGCCTTTATGTTCTTGTGGAACAATACCTCTTGGCATTGGATTGTTTAGGAGTGGAGCTGTAATTGGTAATATTTTGGCTTTTATGACATCTACCCCTATACTCTCACCCGTTTTTATTGCACTCTCGCTTTCTTTTTTAGGTGTTAAACTAACGGTTACATTAGTTGTTGTAGTACTTTTTGGGGCTTATTTTATTGGATTTATAGGAAATCGTGTTTTAATCAATACGAACAATACAAATTCCCAGCTGAATTGTGATAAACAATACAATAAAAGTAATGTTTCAATAAAACAAGTAAAAAGCAAGCTGTCACAAACATTAAAATGGTCGTTTTTTGAGTTAGGCTCTGATGTAAGTGTAGATATTACTATTGGTCTTAGTATTGCGGCTCTTTTACTCACTTTTCTTCCAATGGAATGGATTTCATCATGGCTAGGCCAACAAGATATTTATACCCTATTTTATGTGATACTACTTGGAATTCCAGTATATACTTGTAGTATTCCTTCAATTGCAGTTGTTCAGGGACTTTTGCTGTTGGGAGCTACTCCAGGTGCCGCCGTAGCGTATTTGATTGCAGGACCTGCAACCAATTTAGGAGAATTAAATGCCATTCGAAAATCTATGGGATTAAAACCAGTGGTGTTTTATACGATAGCACTTATTCTTTTATCTTTAGTTGCAGGATTATTTACAGATCAATTTGTGTTTCCAGATTATCAATATCATGCGTATAGAGTTCAAGGAGAATTGGTAGTTCAGCAATGCTGTGTACCATTAATTTTTGGAGACGAAATAGGATCATCATCATCGGGAGTTTCTCCACAAATACCAATCTGGCATTGGCCATTTGGAGCCGCACTATTTGGAATAATCATTTATGGTGTATACATTAAATTTAAACACTTTTTTTTGAATCCTTGTAGAACTTGTACTTGGAGAATGTTTGGAAAAAATGGATTTTGTGGTTCAAAATGTCATGTTAGGAGAAAATTTGATTTTTTTCGTAGGAATAGGTAAAACAAATGGTTTAGAAAATTTAAATTTTATGATGTGAATTAAAATTAGCTATTTAATATGCATTATATAAGTTAGTGTTGATATTTTATGTTTTCAAATTTTCTTTACTCAACTATAATATTTAGTGATTCATGTATAACATTGCATTGCAGTTTTTAAAATAAAATTAATATGATTTATTACAATTCTATACAAATACATAAGAAAGTTCTTTTCTTTCTTTTTTACATTTTAACAATTTCTTTTACAGAGTTATACGCAAGTGAAAGAATTAATTTGTTTTACAATAAAGAGTCATCATCTGTAAGATTTGCTGTTGATGAAATAAAACAGTCATTTAATGAATGTGGTCAATTCACTTTTGATGAATCAATTAAAGCTTTTACAAAATTAAATAAAATGGGTAATACTATTTTATTGTTAAATCTCAAAAATAAGGAGCATTTAAAAATTATTCAGGAAAATGAAATTGAGAGAACAGGTGAATTGAGAAGTGAAGGTTTTATAATTTATAAATCTACTAAAATTGCTAATACAATTTGGGTTATTGGATTTGATGAAGCTGGCGTTATGTATGGAGGTCTTGAAATTGCTGAAATTATTAAAGTTCAAGGGTTTGAAGATATTCAAAATCAATTGCAAAACCCTTACATGAAAGTTCGTGGAACTAAGTTTAATATTCCGTTAGACATGCGAACCCCTACTTATACTGAACCTAGCGATGCAGCCCAAAAAAACATTGGTGAAATGTGGGATTTTGAATTTTGGAGAGCGTACATAGATAATCTAGCAAGGTATCGCTACAATCTTATTTCGCTTTGGAACATGCACCCTTTTCCTTCAATGGTAAAAGTGCCAGAATATCCAGATATAGCCCTAGATGACGTTCGAAAGAGTACTGGAACATGGAAAGAGAATTATTCGCTTAACGGATGGGGATTTGACGCGCCAGAAATTATGGAAAGTTATGAGGTAATCAAGAAAATGACCATTGATGAAAAGATTGAATTTTGGCGAAAAGTTATGGCGTATGGAAAAGAACGAAACGTGAATTTTTACATGGTAACGTGGAATATTTTTATTTATGGAGTTGATGGCAAATATGGCATATCCGATAAAGTTGAAAACCCAGTTACTACTGACTATTTTCGAAAAAGTATAAAGCAAATGGTGCTCACTTATCCAGATCTAGCAGGAATTGGACTTACAACCGGTGAAAACATGTACGACTATACTGCTAATGAAAAAGAAGAATGGGCTTATGCCACTTATGGACAAGGTGTATTGGATGCAATAAAGGAACAACCAGAACGAAAAATTGATTTCATACACCGTCAGCACCAGTCAAAGGCTAGTGAAATTACCAAAATTTTTAAAAAGCTTACAGAAAATAAAAACATCAACTTTATCTTTAGTTTTAAATATGCACAGGCCCATGTTTACAGTTCTGTAAATCAGGTTTTTCATCAAGATTTTGTAAAAGATATACAAAGCGAAAACATTAAAACACTGTGGACACTTCGAAATGATGATGTTTTTTATTTTAGGTGGGGAGCACCTGATTTTGTTAGGAATTTTATTAAAAACATACCCTACAATGTGTCTGAAGGTTATTATTATGGTTCCGATCAATATGTTTGGGGTAGGGATTTTCTCAGTAAAAATGTTATAGGTAAAAGGGAACTTGAGTTAGAAAAACATTGGTACCAGTGGATGTGCTGGGGTAGGTTGGGGTATAATCCAGATATGCCTAACAGTCGATTTGTTCATATCATTCAATCTCGCTTTCCATCGGTTAAATCGCAAGAGATGTTCGAAGCATGGCAAAGTGCTTCTATGATTTACCCATTGGTTACTGGTTTTCATTGGGGAGCACTTGATTTTCAATGGTATATAGAATCTGGACAATCGCAACCATCTGTTTCAAAAGCCCCTACAGGATATCATGACCTTAACAATTTTATCAATCTTAAACCGCATAGAGGCACGGAAAATATCTCTATTCCAGATTATGTAAAGGCTTTTATTTCTAATACTGAAATTGAAGGAATAACACCGTTACAGGTTGCTGATTCGATTATTATAAATGCTGATAGCGCTTTAAAATGGGCAGAGAAGCAAAGTTTTAATAACTCAAAAGAGCTGCGTATTACCATTGATGATATAAAAACCATGGCGTTGTTGGGTAACTATTATGCCTATAAAATAATAGCCGCCACCAATATGGCTATTTTCAGGAAAACTTTTCAAAAAGAAACGTATTTTAAGGCTATTGAAGCGTTAAATAGGTCAGCAGGTTATTGGAGGCAATATGCAGCACTTGGGTTGTCTAATTATTACAATCCATTATGGACAAACCGCGTGGGTTACGTAGATTGGAAAGAAAACTTTAAATGGGCACTATATGAGATAACGTCTAATGGTGGTGAAATTGATTTACCTTCAATGAAACCCTCAGCTGGAGGTATCATACTTGAAGCTGAAGATTTTTGTGAGAATCCATCGCTAATAGATTCAAAAATTAACGGATTTACAGGAGAGGGATACGTTGCTAATGATGATGGTCATGCCAAACAAAATTTCACATGGCATTATAATGCCCCCGTTTCTGGAACTTATATATTAGAATTTCGATACACCTTAAAACGAGAAGACCTTTTTTCTACACCATTAGAAATTAATGGGGTAAAAGTTGGAGAAATAGCCTTTTGGAACACCGGAAATACGGGTAATTGGGTTTGGGAACGTTATACGGTAAATCTTGAAAAAGGGCAAAACTCCATAGCCATTTCACCAGAAAAATTTGTACTACTGGATCACCTCAATATCATTAAAACATTAAATTAAGTAGGTTTTATGTCGCTTATCTATTTTGCAGGTACAACTTTAAATAAAATTTAACTAACTGATAACATCATAATTAGCCAGCATTTTAAATTTTAACTTCCAGTTATATCAAATAAAAGCGGATAACCATTTTATTTTAATTTTTCACTAATAAATATGCTTTTTGAATAAAAGTGTACTATAAATGAACATTTTACAGACCCTCAAAATGTAATAGTCATGTTAATTTTGAAGATATATTAACTAATTCTAAAATTTTATTATTATGAAAAACAAAATTACTTATCTATTATTTATGCTGCCCTTTTTGACTTTTGCTCAAGGTCCTTGGAATTTTGATACCGGCACAGAATTGTTTACAGGAAGTTTTGGGAACGTTGTAACTCAATCATCAGGAAATTTGATCAATACTTTTACAGCTGGTACGCAAAACCCAATGATATCTTCGCCAACTGAAATTACACTTGCACCAAATGGAGCAAATGTAAATGCTGATGTTAATAATTATTTAGAGATAAGGCTTAAAAATACAGGTCTTGCTTCTCACATTAGACTTACAGGTTCAAGTTCTTTAGGTGGTTCTGCGAATAATAAAGGTTTTTATATTACTCCTAATTCAGATTTCAAAACCTATTTCCTTGATATTACAAGTTGGTCTGGCACAATTACTCAATTTAGTATGGCGCTTAAAACTGCGACAGGACCAGGAGAAACAACAAATATAAATGGGACTGCCTACATTCCAGCAGATGGTGATAACATAGAAATTGATTATATAAGATTTGTTAGCACTGTAACAACGGCAGAAAAAAATAGTTTTGATTTTAACACTTCAACAGATGGTTTTACAACTTTAATTAGAACTACGGCGGTTCAAACCACCGAAACTGGAAATGGTGTTTTACAGATTAATGTTACTGGGGCAAATCAAGCCAATGGTAAAGTAGTTTTAAATCCAACGGCGTTTCATGTAAATGGTACTAATAATAAATATGCGCATGTTATAATAAAAAATACCTCAACCAATAATGAATTTATAATGAATGGACTTTCAGGGGCTGTAAACATGGGTTATTCTCCAGCACAAAATTTTACAACTGCTGATACAGGTTACAAAACCTATGATTTTGATTTAAGTACTTGGGACGATTCTGATCAACAACCTGAATTAACGTTTGGAGTTAAGGCAACTTGGTCGGGAGCGGCAACTTATGCTATAAATGATATTGTTATTTCTTCTAATTCTTATTTTAAAAACACAACTGGAGCAAATGATGCTTTGCTAAGTCCAAATTCAGATCCAACTAACTGGGTGGTAGTAAATGCTACAGGTGATACAGATCCACTTAATGGTGCTATAGTAGGTGGTGCTTTAGATCGTGTGAATCCTATTTATGTAGATTCAGTTATTTTTGATAATGTTACTTTAGGAACTAATAATTTTGAATTAAAAAGCAACACTATTTCGTTGTATCCAAATCCTGCAAATGAGGTTTTAAATATAAGTTCAATTAATACAATTGAAAAGATTGAAGTTTATGATGTATTAGGTAAAATGGTTTTGTCAAATAATAAAACATCAGTTATTAATTTACAGATTTTAGAACGTGGTATTTATCTGGTTAAAGTTAATCTAGAAAATGGTAGTGTTGCTGCCAAAAAATTTGTAAAAGAATAATTAATTTTTATAGAAGTATTTCTTTTTGCTAAATATAAAAACAACCTAATTTATTGATAATTAGGTTGTTTTATTTATTGATGATTCCTGGGTATGGATGAAATATTACCCATAACGAACAAATAATAGTACCTTCATTTTAGTAGAAATAGTAATTTTGGGATTGGAAATGTTCATTATGTTTATTAATTAAATAAATCTAACGATGGTTTTCAATTTTTTTTACACCAATTAGGGTAGTATCATTTAAATTAACAATAACAATCTGAAAATTTGTAATATAAATGAATTTTTGCTGTTTAATTTATTAAAGAAATAGAAAGAAATTAAGTAAACAAAACAATTATCAGTAAAAACAACCATAAAAAGAATATTATTTATAAATCAAGATTTAATTTATTGATCTTAATCTCTTGTCACTTAAATCGTTTAAAATTAAAGAGAAAATAATAAATGTTTAAACGAATATTAACTGTAATGTCAAAATATGAACCCAATATTTAAACAATCAACCATTTTAATAACATTTCTTTCCTTATCAGGAATACTATTTGGACAAAAGAAAATGGAAAATCCAACAGTTGTAAATCCAATTGTTAGAAAGATAGAAGCTAACTTGAACCAAATAAAAGGTTTAACACCAAAGGGATGGCAACTTTGTGTAGGGGCCGGACGTGCAAATGAAGGCTTAAGAGCCGATTGGCAAGAACAACTTAGGTTAGTAGAAAATGAGTTGGGATTTAAATATTTACGAATGCATGGTCTTTTGCATGATGATATGGGGGTGTATTTTGAAGATAAAAGTGGTAATCCAATCTATAATTGGCAGTATATTGACAAACTATATGATTTTTTACTTGAAATTGGTATGAAACCATTTGTAGAACTTTCGTTTATGCCCAATGCACTTGCCAGTGGCGATAGAACTGTTTTTTGGTGGAAAGGAAATATTACACCGCCAAAATCATACGATAAGTGGTACAATTTAATCAGGTCGCTTACAGAACATTTTACAGAGCGCTATGGCTCTGAAGAGGTGAAAACTTGGTATTTTGAAGTTTGGAATGAACCAAATCATAACTCTTTTTTCTCAGGAAATATAGATGATTATTTTAAATTATATGATGTTGCCGCAAAAGCAATAAAATCCGTTAATTCTGAATATATTGTTGGAGGACCTGCAACAGCAGGAAATGGCTGGGTTACTGAGATTATTGAGCATTGCGATAAAAATGCCACTCCTATCGATTTTATTTCGACTCACAATTATGGTGTTTCACAAGGTTTTTTTGATGCTACCGGCGAAACTGGAACCGTTTTAAGTCGAAATCCAAATGCCGTCACTAATGGAGTTGTTGCAACAAAAAACAGAATTCTTGCATCTGCCAAACCAAATCTGGAGTTACATTATACCGAGTGGAGTGCTTCATATAGTTCCAGAGATCCGGTTCATGACAGTTATCATTCGGCCTCATTTATTCTCGACAAAATTAAATGCACCGAAACTGTAGCCAATTCAATGTCGTATTGGGTATTTACCGATATTTTTGAAGAACAAGGTCCAAGGTACGATCCTTTTCACGGCGGATTTGGACTACTTAACTATCAATCAATCAAAAAACCATCTTATTTTGCTTATCAGTTTTTAAATGCCTTGGGCGAAACAGAAATTGTAAATAATGATACAGCGTCTTGGATTTGTAAAAACAAAACGGGTGATATTCAAGTGTTGTTATGGGATTTTACCCTTACTTTTCCAGAAGATAAAGCAATTAACAAAATTTATTATAAACGCGATTTACCTTCAAAAGAGAAAGGGGTTACCCAGCTAAAACTAACTAATGTTGAAGAAGGTACTTATCAATTAAAAATTTACAAAGTTGGTTATCAGGTGAATGATGCTTACGATACTTATATGAAGTTAGGTTCGCCCTCACAACTTACTAAAAGACAGGTTGAGCTTATTAAAGATGTTAGTACTGGAACTCCTTATATTAATACAACTATTAATATTGGTAATAGCAAGACATTCGTTTATGATTTAGCATTAAGGGAAAATGATGTCTACTTAGTCGAAATTTTAAAAAAATAATTTATAATAGTTAAATATATATTAAATGAATAATCAAATAAAAATGAAATTAAAGATGGTTAAAAGAACCTTAATAGCGGTAGTTTTATCAATGACTTCGTACTTTGGTTTTACACAAAACACTGTTGATTTCGAATACCTTAATTCGAAACTTCCTATTGAACAGCGGGTAGATATTCTTGTGAAACAGTTAACGCTCGAGGAAAAAGCGAGTCAATTGGTAAGCGATGCTGTTGCAATACCACGTCTTAAAATTCCTGAATACAACTACTGGAACGAATGTTTACATGGGGTAGCTAGAGCTGGTTATGCTACTGTATTTCCTCAATCTATTTCCGTCGCAGCTTCATTTGATAAAGATTTGATGCTAAAAATTGGTACTATTATTTCAGACGAAGCTCGTGCAAAACATCACGAATTTATAAGAGAAGGTAAACGCAGTATTTACATGGGACTTAATTTTTGGTCGCCAAATATCAATATTTTCAGGGATCCTAGATGGGGTAGAGGACATGAAACTTATGGAGAAGATCCATTTCTTACAGGCGAACTTGCCACTCAGTTTATTAAAGGACTTCAAGGTAATGATCCTAATTATTATAAAACTATTGCAACGTCAAAACATTTTGCTGTACACTCAGGTCCTGAACCTGAAAGACATAGGTTTGATGTCGATGTAAGCGATATTGATTTGTATGAAACTTATTTACCTGCGTTCAGAAAAACAGTTATTGATGCAAAAGTTTTTGCTGTTATGGGGGCTTACAATCGTTTTAGAGGGCAATCATGTAGTGGAAGTGACTTTTTACTTAATGATATCCTTCGAAAGCAATGGGGGTTTAAAGGTCACGTAGTTTCAGATTGTGGAGCTATTAAGGATATACATTTAAACCACAAAATAGCAAAAACAGCGCCCGAAGCAGCTGCTATTGG
This sequence comes from uncultured Flavobacteriaceae bacterium, assembly GCA_963712085.1. Classification (GTDB taxonomy): domain Bacteria; phylum Bacteroidota; class Bacteroidia; order Flavobacteriales; family Flavobacteriaceae; genus Lutibacter. The sequence goes on from CAVQGP010000007.1 coordinate 205,319, forward strand.
AATAAAGGGTGGTTGTGATTTAAATTGTGGAACATATTACAGCAATTTGCCAGAAGCAGTTAAAGAAAATTTAGTTTCCGAAGCTGAAATTGACACAGCATTAAAAAGAGTATTTACTGCACGATTCAAATTGGGTATGTTCGACCTTGATGACGAAGTTCCATTTTCAAAGATTCCTTATAGTATTGTTTGCAGTGATTATAACAATAGTGTGGCAAGAAAAGCAGCCCAAGAGAGTATTATACTTCTTAAAAATAAAAATAATATACTTCCATTGTCTGAATCGGCGATTACTAAAATTGCTGTTTTAGGGCCCAATGCAGAAAATTGGGAGTCACTTGTTGGAAATTATCATGGGGTTCCAAAAAATCCGGTTACCTTTTTACAAGGAATTAAAAATAAGGTTGAACCAAAAGCCGAAGTTGTTTTTGCTGAAGGTTCTCATCTTGCTGAAGGGGTGTATAATATGAGCATTATTCCATCGTGTTTTTTACAAACAGAAGATGGTAAACAAGGTTTGAAGGGTGAATACTTTGATAATGTAGAATGGAAAGGTTCTCCGGTAATAACCCGTATCGATGATAAAATAGACTTCTCATGGCAAACACAAGCTATTAACCAAAAAATGGCAGATCACTATTCAATTCGCTGGTCTGGATTTATTGTACCTCCTGTTAGTGGTAAATATGAATTGGGAAGATTTTCTAAAAATGGTATGAGAATTGTTTTTGAAGATGAGGAAATTTGTGGAACCAAAGGAGCTTATCATACCATGCAGCATGCCTCTAAAGCAGTACAACTTGAAGCTGGAAAAAAATACAAAATTGTTTGTGAATTTTTTAGTAGTAAGTCAAGTGCCATGGTTCAACTTTTATGGTCAATGCCCGATGCTAATAGACTTGCAAAAGCGGTTGATGCAGCATTAAAATCAGATGTTGCTGTGGTTGTTCTAGGTCTTAACCAACGTCTAGAAGGTGAACAGATGAAAGTTCCTGCTGCTGGTTTTGAAGGCGGAGATCGTGTAAGTATTGGATTGCCTCAAGAACAGGAAGATCTTTTAAAAGCGGTTAAAGCCACGGGAAAACCAGTAATTTTGGTTATTAATGCTGGAAGTGCCATTGCTATTAATTGGGCAGCTGAAAATGTTGAGGCCATTTTAAATGTGGGCTATCCAGGTGAAGAAGGTGGTAATGCACTTGCTGATGTGTTGTTTGGAGATTACAATCCTGCGGGACGCTTACCAGTTACTTATTACAAGTCTTTAGATCAATTACCTGCATTCGAAAATTATGATATGAAGGGACGCACGTATCGTTACTTTAAAGGTGAACCATTATACCCTTTTGGTTTTGGACTAAGCTATACTTCATTTAGTTATTCTGATATACAAGTTCCATCAACAGTTAAAGCAGGGGAAGATGTAAAAGTTAGCATAACAGTTACCAATAGTGGTAAATTAGCAGGAGATGAAGTGGTTCAGTTGTATTTATCTGATATAGAAGCTTCTACTTCAAGACCTGTGCGCCAGTTAGAAGGTTTTGAACGTGTTTCATTAAACCCGGGTGAAAGTAAAAAAATTGAATTTGTGTTAAATGCGCGTCAACTTTCTATGATAAACAAAAAATCACAACGAGTAATTGAACCTGGTAAATTTACTGTTGCTATTGGTGGTAAGCAACCTGGTTTTAATGGCAGATGCGATGCATCAACAACTCAAGTTGTTAGTAGTTCTTTTAGGGTTAAAGGAAAGTACATTTTTTCTGATTTATAAGTTTATATAGAGTTGAATTATGGAAATAGTTTGTTAACACCATTAAATAGTAATTATAATACTTTAAGTAAACTTATAAATCAGTAAAGATGAACAAATATATATTAATAATATTTTTTATTATGCTTGTTAATAACTGCCTATCTCAGAATCCTTTTATAAAACACATGTATACAGCCGATCCTTCAGCCAGAGTGTTTAATGATACATTATATGTTTATCCTTCGCATGATGAAGACGATGCTGCATGGTTTTTTATGAAAGACTGGCATGTTTTTTCTACTACTGATATGATTAATTGGAAGGATCATGGTGTGGCCCTTTCGCTAGACAGTCTTAGTTGGGCAAAGTCTATGGCTTGGGCTCCCGATTGTGTAGAACAAAATGGTAAATATTATTTTTATTATCCAGTTGATCAGAGTAAAATTGGTGTTGCAGTTGGAGATCAACCTTATGGGCCATTTAAGGATCCATTGGGTGAGCCATTAATTCATACCAAATCTAAGGGAGTCATTTGCAATAGGGATTTTATTGATCCTGCAGCATTTATAGATGATGATGGTCAAGCATATCTTTATATGGGACAATGGGTTGTAAATGCGATTAAGTTGAACAAAGATATGGTTTCGTATGATGGTAAGGTGTATCATCTAGAAGGGACTGATGATTTTTTTGAGGCATCATGGATGCACAAGCATAATGGTAAATATTACTTTTCTTATGTAGGTAATAGTGGTGAAATAAAATATTGTATGAGTAATTCACCACTAGGGCCTTTTGAATATAAAGGGGTTATACTTCGAAAAATGAATAGCGGCACAAATCACCATTCTATTACAGAATACAATGGGCAATGGTATCTATTTTATCACAATTCTGATTTGTATTTTTCAAACCACCCAGAAGTAGAAGCAAAGTTTGGTTGGGGGCATAAAGGAAGTCCACATCCATTTCGTAGGTCAATTTGTGTAGATAAATTGTTTTATAATGAAGATGGAACAATTAAAGAAGTAATTCCAACAAAAGAAGGAGTGAAAAAAAGCATTGATAAAAAAACGAGTCTAAATACAGATTAATTCAATTTAGATTGTTTCTAATTTGAACATTGTGTTTTTAGTTTAGTGCTGTTTTTATGTAACTGTTCTAAATTCAAAATTTACTATTCTTGATGAGGGTGAGTATCTTCCTACCCTTTTTTTTCTATTATTAGTTCTAAATATAAAGTTGTAAAAGGATGACCAAAAACACGAAGTAAAAGAACAATTTTTTACCACTAAAGTTAAATCTAGAAATTATCTTTGGTTGTATTCTTATAGATATATATTGTTAATTGAGTTTTTAAAATGTATTCAAAAAGAGAGATTCTATGAAGCTACTCAAATCGATTTAATAAATTAATAATAAAATCAACCAGAAAGTTAATTGAAACATAAATCGATTTAATTTAAAATTATAATATGGCAGATAAAAATATAAAGACTGTAACAATATCATTTTATTCTCTAATAAAACATTGTAAAACCCATTTAACCACTCTAATAGCTGTAATTTCATTTATTTCAATAAGTGCACAAAAGAAATCAGAAGAAATCCGTTGGAATATTATGGTTGTAATGACGGATATGCAAAATGTTCATTATATGGGTTGCGACCCTCAAAGTAACGAAAATATATACACCCCTAACTTAAATAGATTAGCTAAGGAAGGAATGCTTTTTACCAAAGCATACGATGCCGTTCCTGTATGTGCACCTACTCGGGCAAGTCTACTCACAGGAACCTATCCAATGAAGCATGAGCAAGTAGCAAATGAACGTTTACTTATTGAAGCAGGTCCGAATGGAAAAACACCATCACTTGCCAATTTATTTCGAGAAAATGGTTACAATACAGCCATGTTAGGTAAACAACACTCTAATATGGAACCGTTGGAAAGTTTCCAAAATGGTACCTTTATGGGCAAAAGCGTTTTTGCTGGTTGGGATTTTCGTCGCTATTCTACTACTGATTATGAGGGTAGATTAGAACAAAACCGCACACCTGATTTTGCTCCAACTGTTGAAGAAAACACTTTGGCACTTTCTCGTGCAAAACAAATGTCAGATGAAATGGCAAAACTGACTGAAGAATATAAAAATCGCTATCCTGAAAAAATTAAAGGTACACCAATGCCTGAATGGGAAAAAGAGTTGGTAAAAGCAAATAAAAAATACACATGTAATGGTAAAGGTGTAGATCACGCAGCTCAAATGCCAGATGCTGTGTTTGGTTTTGAAACACTTGATTATTTAGATACTTATGCAGGTAAACGCAATGATGATAAATTTGGAATTGATCCCAAAAATCCTTTTTTCTTATTTTTATCATTACACAAACCTCACTACGGTTGGACAGTTCCACTTATGCAAGATGATACAGAATGGTGGTATATGTACAGTGCTCGCCCAGAAGAAGATCATCTAACCTATCTACATAATGGGAAGCCAGAACCACGAATCATTCCAAATCCCATAAGTAAAGAGCTATTGTATGAAGACCCTTCGTCACCGTATTTTGGGACTCGCGCTCCTTATGCTCCGGATGCTGAGCGTTTTGCTCGTGCAAAATACTCCGCTTGCATTAGTTGGTTAGATCACATGATAGGAAAAATGCTTGTTAAATTAGATAATCTTGATGATCCGAATAATCCTGGAAAAAAATTAAGCGAAACAACTATTGTTTGCTTTACAACAGACCATGGGGATATGATGGGTGAGAAGAAGCGTATCAGTAAAATGGTATCTTATGAAGGTTCCGCTCGTGTTCCTTTTTTGATTCGGATGCCAGGTGTAATTAAACCAAGTCAACAGAGCGATATACTTTTTAATCATGTTGATATGTTTCCTACACTTGCAGGACTTGTTGGACTGGGTAATAAATTAAGCTCTAATTTAGATGGTAAAGATTTTTCTAAAGCACTTTTAGAAAATAATCCAATGCTTGGACCTGAACGCGTATTTACTGTTGCAAGTCCAAAAATAGGAAGCTTACCAGGCGAAATTTATGCGCGTACACAACGCTATAAATTTACACGAGTTCATGGAAACTCTAAAAGACCTTCGGATAATTTACCAGTAATGATGCTATTTGATATGGATAAAGATCCTTACGAAACAAACAATTTGGCGTATGACCCTGAATATCTTGAGGTGGTTCTAGCTGAGAATAATGCATGTAATGAATTTTTAGCGAAGTTCGATAACATTTCATCGGTAGAATTAACAGCAGAAATGTTAAATGGTAAAAAGAAAGAGATACTTATTAGACCAGTTAAAACTAAAAGGAATGATAGAAATGAAGACGATGAATAACACTAAATTTTTAATAAAATATTTGAACCGTTTATATTAAAATCGAAATTTAAAATTTATGAAATCAGTAACAATTCTAATTTTGACAGCTCTAAGTGGACAAATGCTTTTCTACACACCTCAAAAAAAAGTTTCAGAAACAACAAGAAAATTTAAAGAAGGAGACAGCCAACTCATTGTTTATTCAGATGTTCCAGGACTTACACCTTCAGAATTTTACAATATTCGAGTTCGATCTAAAGCAACTAAAAATGAGTGGCAATCGGTTTTTCCACTTATTAGTCGCAATCAAATTTCATTTTTGCCAATTGGTACAGAATCTAGAACTGGCGGTACCATAGGTCACTACCAGAAAAATACAAGAGACTGGAGTCATACCTATGGTAACATAGAAATGGCTGGACCTATTGAAGTTGAGATATCTACAAAGCCAGGGGTGCTTATCGCAGGAAAGCCAATCTATAAAGCAACAGTGCATCCGGCGCAAAAATCCAGTGAGGCAAAAATTGTAGATGGCAAAGTTTATTTTACTTTGAATAAGCCTGCTCAGATCGTTATTGATATTAATGGTCAAATGGATGACAATAAAACTGGGGGAGATTACACTGGCTCTGCCATAAACTCAATAGCTCTTTATGCAAACCCAATTATGGATAAACCTTCAATTGGAGATTCAGGGGTATTTGTTGTAACTCCAGGTCAAAAACCACCTGTTGATCCAACAACCTATTCCACTTTGTATTTCGCATCAGGTGTTCATAATTTAGGAAAAAATATAAAGTTACATTCCAATAAAAACTACTACATACCCGGAGATGCAATCGTTTATGGAACCTTTAATAATTTTGATTTACCCTCCGGAGAAAATATAAAATTATACGGATATGGAACTATTTCAGGAGATAGCCTGATGCATCCCCTTTATGACGATGACCATAAAGTAAGGAAAGAAGCAAGAGAAAACTGGAAGTCTATAAGTGTTAAAAACGCCATAAATGTTGAAGTTTTTGGTTTAAGTGTTTCCAATTGTGCTGAGCACTCTATCAATTTAAACCCTGAAACCTCCGGCGAGTATAAAGGTAAAAAAATCACTTTTGTAAGATGGTCAAAAGTGGTCTCTTGGCGTGCAAATGGTGATGGCATTGGAAGTGCTCAGGTTGCAGAAGACTGCTTTCTTCGTACTAGCGATGACTGTTCTTATATAAAAGGAGATAGAAGAAGGTGTACTTTCTGGAAAGATAGTAATGGTGCTGTGTTCCATATGGCAAACATACCTGAAGATATGTCAATTGTTATTGAAGATTGTGATGTGCTATATAATAGGAGAAAAAATGACGATTCTATTGGTGGTGCCATTTTTGACCAAAGGGCAAATGGTAAACCAGGGATTCAAAAAGTTGATCTTTTAATACAAGATTTTCGTATTCATGACTTACATCCAAATTCAAAGATCTTTAGTTTGGTTTCGAAATTTGACCATTTAGCTGAAGATCATCGATTGGGAGGTGTAGGATCTAGTTATAGTGGTATTGTTTTTAGAAATATCACAGCTCCAGCCTCATTTGGAAAAGAAACTATTATTGGCTGTGAAGGTGCTCCGTGGAATGGCGGAATTACTTTTGAAAATGTTGTTATTGGACGAAAGAAACTGACTGGTATTAAGGATTTAGATACTAATAAATTTGTATCCAATATTATATTTAAATAAGAATTATATGAATACTAGCCGCTTCATATTTAATAAAAAAAAGAATTATAAAAAAAGAATTCAAACCTTTTATAACTATTTATTGGTGTTTTTCCTTTTAGTAGGATATAATGCCATCGCTCAATCTAGCCCAAAATTTATTCAAGGAAAAGATACTCTCATTGTTTACAAAGAGGTTCCAGGTCTTGCACCATCTGAGTTTTATACCATTAGAGTAAGATCGGCGGCTACTCAAAATAAATGGGTAGACTGTTTTGCAAATATAACTCGTAATCGTGGTTATGAACTTCCTGAAATTCCAATGACTAGTGGTAAAGTTATAAAAGCAGTTGTACAGCATTATCAAAAGTTTACTCTGGGATGGAGTCATACTTATGGAAATATCGAAATGAGTCCAAATTCCCCTGTTGAAGTAGAAATTTCGGGTAAAAATGGCTTTAAAATTGGGGGTGAAAATTTCTTTAAAGCCACTGTTCACCCTGCACAAAAATCCAATTTAGCAACAGTTGTAAATGGTAAAGTTTATTTTACTATAAATAACCCAGCACAAATAGTGATTGATATTAATGGTCAGATGGATGATTTTAATAAAGCTATTGATGATAAAACGCCAGACAAATCCTATGTAACTCACACCATTTCACTATTTGCCAATCCTATACTAAAAAAACCATCGATAGGCGATGTGGGGGTAGTGGTTGTAGAGCCAGGCAATACACCTCCAACTAATCCTGATTTGTATCAAACTTTGTATTTTAAGCCGGGGGTGCATACTATTGGAATAAACTTTAAAATTTACCCTAATAAAAAATATTATATACCCGGAGATGCCATAGTTTACGGAACCTTTAATAACCTTGATTTACCATCTGTAGGTAAATTTGAATCGGGAGAAAACATTAAAATTTATGGTTATGGAACTATTTCAGGAGCAAAATACACACATCCCAATTATGTTGCCAATTCAAATTCCAAAGAATATAAGTCCATTACTGTAGAAAATGCACTGAACATGCAAGTGGAGGGTATATGTATTGTAGACCCATCCAACCATTCCTTGAATTTAAATGCTGCCCCAAAACGACCGGATTTTATGAAAGAAGTAACTTTTGTTAGATGGGCAAAAGTAATTTCTTGGCGTGCTAATGGTGATGGAATTGGAAGTGCACATCTGATTGAAGACTCTTTTATTCGTACAGCCGACGATTGTTCTTATATGAAAGGCAATAGAAGACGATGTACTTTTTGGAAGGATGCTAACGCAGCAGTTTTTCATATGTCTGGTATACCCGATGCTGGAAAAATATTCCCAATTGTTATTGAAGATTGTGATGTGATTTATAACCGAACTCGAGGAGTAAATGGAGGAGGTGTTTTTGTACAACGTGCCGAAGGGAATCCAAAACAACAACGTTTTGTAAATGTTACTATTCGAAATTTCCGAGTTGAAGACCCGAGATCGAACATGCCTACTTTTAATCTGTTTTCGAAGGATAGCGATGGTTTTGGTTCAAGTTATAGCGGCATTACATTCCAAAATGTAAGTATAGCCCACCCAATTGTAGGAGGCCGCAAGCAAGTATTGATCGGTTGTGCTGAATCGCCTTGGAAAGGAGGCATTATTTTCGATAATGTTACTATTGCTGGTAAAAAAGTAAAAGACCTTAGTGAATTTAATACCAATGAATTCGTGTCGGATATTACTTTTAAATAAGTACTTGTTTAATAGATTGATTTTATTGTGAAATATTAGCAGGCTATGATATTAATTCAATACTTTTTTTATAATAACAATTAATTTTTGAAAAACATTATATGAATCCAATTTACTCCAGATTTAATAAAAAGAAGTATTGTAAAACTAGAATAGAAGTTTTTTATAGCTATGTATTGGTGATTTTCCTTTTAGGAGCCTATAATGCCATCGCTCAGTCTAATCAAAAATTTATTCAAGGAAATGACACGCTCATTGTTTACAAAGATGTGCCTGGTCTTGAACCATCAGAGTTCTATACCATCAGAGTGCGTTCGGCTGCAACCAACAACGAATGGGTAAACAGTTTTGCAAATATAACTCGAAATCTGGCTTCTACTTTTCCTAATGATGGTCTTAATACAGACTCAAATTGGCAATATTTCAAGCATACAGATAAGTGGAGTCAGACATACTGCAATATAGAAATGAGTCCTAATTCACCCGTTGAAGTTGAGATATCGAGTAAGAATGGTTTTAAAATTGACGGGAAAAAGTTCGTTAAAGCTACAACCCATCCTTCACACAAAGCCAGTATTGCAAAAGTGGTAAAGGGTAAAGTATATTTTACAATTGATAATCCGGCATCAATAACTGTGGATATAAATGGTCAAATGGATGATTTCAATGCACTCAATAACCCAATAGGTGCTCCAGTTCATACGGTAACATTTTTTGCAAATCCTATTTTAGACAAGCCTTTGTTAGATGATCCTAAAGTCGTATTTGTGGAGCCTGGGGTAAAGCCATCCTCAGATTTGGGCGAATACACTACCTTATATTTTAAACCAGGTGTACACGATATAGGTTTGAATTTTAAGGTGCATCCTGGTAAAAAGTATTATATACCCGGTGATGCCATAGTGTATGGTACTATGAATAATTTTGGAATATCATCTACAAATGGAATGGTTTCGGGTCAAGATATAAAAATATATGGACTTGGTACCCTTTCGGGCGACAGACTAAACCATCCACACTTTGCCTATGATCATAATCCTTCTACAGTCGAAGAAAAACCATATAAATCCATTTCGATAGAAAATGCATATCATTTAGAAGTTGAGGGTTTATTTATCGCAAATCCGGCCTTTCACTCTATTCATTTAATGAGTTGGAACGAACGTCCAGATAAAAGTCAAAAAGTAACCTATGCACGTTGGGTAAAAGTGGTTACATGGCGTGTAAATGGCGATGGTATTGGAAATGCTCATTTGGTGGAAGATTGCTTTATACGTACGAGCGACGATTGTACTTACGTGAAGGGAGACAGAAGACGTTGTACTTTTTGGAAGGATACTAATGCTGCAGTTTTTCACATGCCAAGCATCCCCACTGATTTTCCGATAGTTATTGAAGATTGTGATGTGCTTTATCTGAGATCTTCGGAAAACGGTTCAATTGGCGATGGTGTTTTTGTTCAACGAACACAAGGTGCGAAAGGACAACAAAAAGTGAATCTATTCGTGCAAAATATTCGTATACACGACAAACTTCCTAACGTGCCTGTTTTTAATTTGGTTTCTGAGTTTGCCGATTTACCTAAAAATCATCGTTTGGGTGGAGTTGGGTCTAGTTATAGCGGTATTACTTTTAAAAACATTACGGCCGTCGCAACATTTGACTTATACGGGGCTGGTAAAACTGAACAGATTTTAGGAGCAGCAGAAGCCCCCTGGAACGGTGGTATTATTTTCGATAATGTAATTATTGCAGGGAAAAAGATAGCCAACTTGGATCGTTTTTATACAAATCAATACGTGTCGAATATTACATTTAAATAAGAATTACATGAATACTATTTGCTCCATATTTAATAAAAAAAAGAATTTAAAAAAGGGAATTCAAACCTTTTATAACCATTTATTAGTGCTTTGCCTTTTTGGAGTTTTAAATTCCTTCGCTCAGTCCAACCAAAATTTTATTCAAGGCAAAGATACCCTCATCGTCTATAAGGACGTTCCAGGTCTTGCCCCATCCGAGTTTTATACTATTAGAGTGAGATCGGCGGCAACTCAAAACAAATGGGTAGACTGTTTTGCAAATATAACTCGCAATCGAGGTTATGATTTACCTGAAATTCCAATGACAAGTGGCAAAGTCATAAAAGTGGTGGTACAACATTATCAAAAATTCACTAGAGGTTGGAGTCAAACTTATGGAACTATAGAAATGAGTAAAAATTCTCCAGTTGAAGTTGAAATATCGAGTAAAAATGGTTTTAAAATTGATGGCAAAGATTTTTATAAAGCCACTGCTCATCCTGCTCAAAAATCGAGTTTGGCAACTGTTGTAAAGGGTAAGGTTTATTTCACTATAACGAATCCAGCTCAAATAGTAATTGACATTAACGGTCAGATGGACGATTTTAATAAAGCCCTAGATGATAAGACAGTAGACAATTCATATGTAACACAAACAATATCATTTTTTGCAAACCCTATTATGGATAAACCATCAAAAAGGGATAAGGGAGTTGTTGAAGTTGAGCCAGGACAATATCCGCCCACCAATCCTGATACGTATAGTACTTTAAGTTTTAAACCAGGAGTTCATGATATTGGGAGAAACTTCAAAATATACCCTGATAAAAATTATTTTATACCAGGAGACGCAATCGTTTTCGGCACATTCAACAATGTTGGTTTGCCATCTGTTGGTAATTTAAAATCGGGTGAAAATATAAAAATATATGGTCTAGGAACTATTTCTGGAGCTAAAATCATTCATCCAAATTATGATCCTGACAATATAGGTGGTAAAAAGGATGATGAATACAAATCCATTACAATAAACAATGCAGTGAATGCCGAAATTGAGGGAGTAACTATTGTAGATCCTGCTGATAGATCAGTAAATATCAACGCTTGGAATGACAAAGAGAATAAAAGTGAAAAATTAACTTTTGCCCGTTGGGTAAAAATGATTTCTTGGCGCGCCAATGGAGATGGAATAGGGGCGGTTCATCTTATTGAAGATTGTTTTATACGAGCATCGGATGATGCCTCCTATATGAAAGGGGATAGACGAAGATGTACTTTTTGGAAGGATGCTAATGCAGCAGTTTTTCACATGGCTGGTATTCCTGATGCAACGGAAAAAGCAATTATTATAGAAGATTGTGATGTGGTATATAATCGATCACGTGGAGTAAATGGAGGAGGTGTTTTTGTGCAACGTGCAAAAGGACCTGAAAAACAACGTTTTGTAAATGTTACAGTACGAAATTTTCGTGTAACTGACCCACGATCTAACATGCCCACTTTTAATCTGTTTTCAAAAGATAACGAAGGTTTTGGTTCAAGTTATAGTGGGATTACGTTTCAAAATATAACTATTGCTCACCCTATTGTTGGAGGTCGAAAACAAGTATTAATCGGTTGTGCAGAATCGCCGTGGAAGGGAGGCATTATTTTCGATAATGTAACTATTGCTGGTAAAAAAGTAACAGACCTTAGTGAATTCAATACAAATTCATTTGTATTGAATATTACTTTTAAATAAGTATTTATTTAAAAGAGTGATTGTATTGTTAAATATTAGCAGGCCATAATATTAATTCAATACTTTTTTTACAATAGCAATTAATTTTTGAAAAACATTATATGAATCCAATTTACTCCAGATTTAATAAAAAGAAGTATTGTAAAACTAGAATAGAAGTTTTTTATAGCTATGTATTGGTGATTTTCCTTTTAGGAGCCTATAATGCCATCGCTCAGTCTAATCAAAAATTTATTCAAGGAAATGACACGCTCATTGTTTACAAAGACGTTCCCGGTCTTACTCCTTCAGAGTTTTATACCATTCGGGTTCGCTCTGCGGCAACAAATAATGAATGGGTAGAGTGTTTTGCAAATATTACCCGTAATTTGGCCTTTCAACAAACGTCAGATAAACAGGATAATAAAGAAACTGCAAAGCATTATCAAAAGTTTACAGATAGGTGGAGCCAAAGCTACGGAAACATAGAAATGAGTCCAAATTTGCTTGTTGAAGTTGAAATAACCGCTAAGAATGGTTTTAAAATTGATGGTAAAGAATTCTACAAAGCCACCGTTCATCCATCGCATAAGGCTAGTTTAGCAAAAATTATTGGTGGGAAAGTATTTTTTACAATCAATCAGCCCTCACAGATAACGATAGACATTAATGGTCAGATGGATGATTTTAATGCAGCTATTAATCCAATCGGCTCACCTGTTCATACGATATCATTATTCGCCAATCCGATTATGGATAAGCCTTTGAATGATGATCCAGGAGTGGTTATAGTGAATTCAGGTCAAAAGCCACCAACGAATCCTACCACATACAAAACATTGTATTTCGGTCCAGGTATTCACGATTTAGGAAGAGGCTTTAAAGTGCATCCTGGCAAAAACTATTACATTCCCGGAGATGCTATGGTGTATGGCACTTTTAATAATATTGATGTTTCACAAGGCAAAGCTTTGTGTGTCGGTGAAAATATTCGCATATATGGAGTTGGTACGCTTTCGGGCGATCGACTTACGCATCCGAATTACGATAATCCAGAGAATATTGACATGAAAGAGTTTAAGGCCATAGCTATTGAAAATGCATTGAATGTTGAGGTGAAGGGAATATGTATTGCAAATGCAGCGCATCCTGCATTAAATGCAAATGCTTGGGGAGGACGGCCAGATAAAACTCAAAATACAACCATTGCCCGCTGGGTAAAAGTAATTTCATGGAGATCAAATGGTGATGGTATTGGTGGACTCAATTTAGTTGAAGATTGTTTCTTGCGCACCGCTGATGATGGCACTTACGTAAAAGGTAACAGGATACGATGCACTTTTTGGAAAGATGCCAATGCGGGCTGCCTTTCACATGACTGAAATACCCGATGGAGCTGATCAATTTTCGATTATTAGTTTCGGATGTGATGTTTTGTATAACCGCAGTCGAAGTGACATTGCTGGATCAGGTATTTTTGTGCAAAGGGCACGAAGTGGAAAAGGACAACACATGGTAGATGTTACTTTTCAAGATATTCGAATCCATGATAAAAACCCGAATGCGCCAATATTTAAGTTAATTGCGGAGTTTGACAACTCATGGTTACATGTTCCCGCTCGACAAAGTAGGGCAGGTGCAAGCTATAGTGGTATTATATTTAAAAATATCACGGCTGCAGCTGCTTATGATAGAAAGGGGATGGTAAAACCGAGTATATTTTAGGTGCAGCCGATTCACGTTGGGATGGGGGCGTCATTTTTGACAACGTAAGAATTAATGGTCTAAAATTGACAAATCTCAACCATTTTAAAGTAAATGAATTTGTATCGAATATTATTTTTAAATAAGTATTAAGTAAAATTAAATAATTTAAAATGTTTTATAAATGAAGAAAATGTTAAAATCTACCGAGGTGCATTATTGGTAGAACGCTAATCCCATTTAAAGTATAAAAATCATGTGTTTGTTTTTATTGCTATCTACATTGGGATTTACTCAAGATAAAATTGACCGCGGAAATTATCTTATCGCTATTGGTCACGATGGTAATATGCATGATAAAGATGATTTTATAGCAACTCCCATGAATATTGCGCTACTTGCCGAAGTTGGACTTTGGGATAAAGTAGTACACTTTGAATACAGCAATCATATTTGGGATGAAAACGCAACTAGTGTCAAAGAAATGCAGGCTTCGGTGAATGGAGCGTTGAAAAATGGGGTGTTGATGCTACAAGAATTTTTGAAGTAAGAATACCTGCTCAATTGGAAGCGGCTAAATTAAATTTTAGAAAAGCGGCTCAACAGGCCAAAGACCAAGGTGCTATTTTGTACTATGCATGTGGTGGCCCTATGGAAGTTCCTTATCAAATGGTTGAAAGTCTGCCCGAAGATCTTAGAAAAGTAGTATATGTAATTTCTCATGGCAAGTGGAATAATAATCATGCTGGGGAAAAGCATGGCGGCAGGAATTGGGATGATCTTATAAAAATTGCAGGAAATTATAAAATGATTGCCAATCAAAACAAATGCTATTTTAACAATCCCATACCTGAATGGAAATGGTTAGATGAAAAAGGAGGGCGTTATTCTTGGTTGTTTTCGCGTAATCCTTTTGATGATAAGTTTGATGCTTCTGATGTAGGGATGGTTTATTACATCATTACCGGTTGTGGAAACGACAAAGCAACAAGAGCTGATATTGAGTCACTTTTTAATTG
>CAVQGP010000008.1:0-196302 GCA_963712085.1 uncultured Flavobacteriaceae bacterium
AGTTTTGCAGGAAACACTGTGCTAAAAACTCCAAACATGGATCGCCTGGCTAGAGAAGGGGTGTTTTTCGAAAATACTTATACACAAATGGCAGTTTGTACGCCAGCAAGAGCCTCAATCTTAACAGGGCATACGGTAGAAAACACAAAAATGATATCCAACGAAGTAGCATATGCGGAACCTGAAACGGGAATCATGCCAATGAAAACTTTTGATGAAATTTTAGATGAGAATGGGTATCACTGTGAGTATTATGGAAAATGGCATACACCAACTTTTCACGCACAAGTTTATAATAATCCAGTAACAGTTGCTGGTAAATCTAAGTCAGAACTAGGGCCTGGAAAAAAAGAAGCATATCAAACATATTTGAACACTAAATTTCCAAAGGAAGCTTCTAAGGAAGGAGAATTTGATGATACTTTAACAATGAGGCCTTATACACCTGACCCTTTAGATTTAAGATATGAACTAGATCAACAGGGAAAAAATACAAATATTAAAGTGGGCCAATCAGATATTCATGGAGTAACATCAATACCTGCTGAGTACCATATTTCTGCCTATGAAGCCAAAGGAACTTTGGCCGCAATTGAAAAATTAAAAGATCAAACTTTTAGTATTACGGTTTCTTTTCATCATCCACATCCACCGTACTTAGCATCAAAAAAGTATATTGAAATGTACCCGCCTGAAGAGATGATTGTTCCGAAAAGTATAAATGATAATATGCGTAATTCGCCTTATTATAAATCGAAACAAGGAACAAGTGAGCGTTATTCAGATCCAGAAATGATTAAATATTTTGTATCAGAATATTATGCTCTTGTTAAAGAAGTTGATGATTGGGTGGGAGAAATATTAGTTAAACTAGATGAACTTGGATTGTCAGAAAACACGATGGTTGTTTTTACCAGTGATCACGGAGAGATGTTAGGAGATCATGGATTAAAAGGGAAATTTAATTTTTATGAAGCTTCTTCTCATGTGCCAATGATGATACGATTCCCAGGCCGAATTAAGCCAGGAACGGTAGTGAAATCACCTACTTCCAATATGGATTTGTTTGCCACAGTTTTAGATTATCTCGAAATGCCTAAGTCACCATCGGATGGTGCCAGTCTTCGTAAGTTTATTGAAAATGGGGATGATGAAGAGGCTTATGTAGTTGCTGAATGGTTAAGTAATTTAACTTCAAAACCATCTCATATGGTTTTAAAAGGAGGATGGAAATTAATGAAGCCGCATGCCACTGGAATAAAAGTACCCTTGGCATTGTATAACTTGAATACAGATCCTAACTGAAATGAATAATTTGCTTGCTGAAAACTCAAATCATACTCCGAAAAAGTAGTAGAATTAGAAGCTTGTTTTAAAGAATGGTCAGATAGAACTGGCTCTGGTAAAATAATAGAATTATGTTAAATTATAACAAACAACAATTAATTTTTAGCAATATGAATAGAAATGTATCACGAATTGCACTAGTACTGCTTATATTTTTAAGTACCGTAATTTATGCCCAAAACAAACATGCTACTCAAAGTAAATTCATGACTTATAAAGGACTTGTAATGGCGGGTTATCAAGGTTGGTTTAATGCGGAAGGAGATGGTGCTAATCGGGGATGGACACACTATAGTAAAATGGGAAAATTCGAAGATGGCAATTGTTCCATAGACTATTGGCCAGAAATGGATGAATATAAAGTGAAATACAAAACTTCCTTCAAATTTCCTGATGGTTCACCAGCGTATGTTTTTAGTTCTTATGACGAAAGTACAGTGGATCTTCATTTTAAATGGATGAAAGAATACGGTATTGATGGCGTATTTATTCAAAGATTCTTTTCGGTATTAACACAAAAAGGTCGAATTGAACACAATGATAAGGTATTGACTTCAGCTATTAAAGCCGCAAATAAATATGGGGTTGCAATTGCTATCATGTATGATATTGGTAGTATGGATGATAGCAGATATCAACTTGTAATGGAAGATTGGAAACATTTAGTTGATGATTTAAAGCTAACCAATCAAGGACGACAAACAACGTATCTATTTCATAATGATAAACCATTAGTAGCTCTTTGGGGAATTAGTAATAAAGATAGAGAAACGGGTCATATACCTGAAGCAACTAAAATTGTAGATTTTTTAAAGAATGACGCTGTATATGGAGGATGTTCCATACATCTTGGAATTCCATCACGATGGAGAACTTTAGGGTCTGATACTAAAGGCGACCCCAAATTACATGATTTATTGAAACAAGCTGATGTTATCCATCCATGGTTTGTGGGAAGATACAACGAGATGAGTTATGAGAAGTTTCGACAAAATGTAATAATTGATGATGTGAAATGGTGTAGAGAAAATGGAATATCCTATGCTCCAACTGTATTTCCTGGATTTTCTTGGTATAATTTAAAGCCTAACGAGGTGTCTAATAAAATTCCTAGAAGCAAAGGTAGTTTTTATTGGATGCAGTTAGCTGGTGCAATTATAAGTGGAGCAGAAATGATATATGTGGCTATGTTTGATGAAATTGATGAAGGGACAGCAATTATAAAAATTGCTCATACAGTGCCTATTGGCAAAAGTATTTTCGTGCCACGATCAAAGGATGTGCCTTCAGATCATTATTTATGGTTAACTGGGATGGCTGGTAAAATGTTACGTGGAGAGATTCCTTTAACGAAAACAATGCCAATTAGATAAACAACAAAATAATAATAATAATATGAATAATAATATATATTTTTTAGTATTAATATCTGTTTGCATGCTAAGCGGATTGAAAACACACTCACAACAAAGTAAAGGAGGTCTTCCAAATGTAATTGTATTTCTAGCCGATGATTTCGGCTATGGCTCTACAAATGCCTATGGTGCGCCAGAATCTTTGATTCAAACACCAAATATAAATAAACTGGCCGAAGAAGGAATTCGATTTACAAATGCATTTACAACAGGGTCGGTGTGTACACCAACACGATATGCATTAATAACTGGTGAGTATTCTTGGAGAACAAGTCTAAAAAAAGGGGTTGTAAATTCAAATGATCCTGCCTTAATAGATGTTAACAAAAAAACCTTACCAAAGTATATGCAATCTCTAGGCTATAAAACTGCACAAGTTGGTAAATGGCATCTGGGTTTTAAGGAAAAAGAGTTTGAAAACCTGTTAGGAGAGATTTATCCAGGTCCAAATGATTATGGATTTGACTATAGTTTTGCTTTACCAAATAATTTGGATGACATTCACAAAGTATATATTGAAAACAATAAAATTTATGGTTTGCGATCTAATAAAATATGTGCTTATGGCAGGTCATTTTACGGTAACCAATATACAGGGTATGATGCGCCACAGCGAGTGACGGAAAATGTGACGGATGATTTAACGAACAAATCCATTGAGTGGTTAGAAAGTTTAGATGGAGATAAACCTTTCTTCTTATATTATGCTTCAGCTGCAGTGCACCACCCAATTGTACCTAGCCCAAAGATGCGAGGTAAAAGTAACGCTGGTGCTTATGGTGATTTCATACAAGATATTGATCGGTCTTTGGGGGATTTAATTGCCTATTTGGAAGAAAAAGGAATACGTGAAAATACGTTGATCATTTTTGCTAGTGATAATGGTGGTGATATTCCAAATAAAAAGGAAATTATGCCAGAAAACTTTGCCGTAAATAAAGGTTTGAAAATTAATGGTGATTTAAAAGGAGATAAACATACTATTTGGGATGGTGGGTTTAAGATTCCATTTATTGTTAATTATCCTAAACAAATTCAAGGAAGTCAGACTTCAAATGCGACCGTATCAACCATTGATATTTTTTCTTTTTTAGCAGATTATATAGGTAATAACAAAGGCTTAGAGAAGAATGATGCCCCGGATAGTTTTAGTTTTAAAACGGTAGTTGAAAACACTTCAACAGAGTATCAACGTCCACCGTTGGTGCATAGAGATGTTCA
This sequence comes from uncultured Flavobacteriaceae bacterium, assembly GCA_963712085.1. Classification (GTDB taxonomy): domain Bacteria; phylum Bacteroidota; class Bacteroidia; order Flavobacteriales; family Flavobacteriaceae; genus Lutibacter. Next base: position 3,984 of record CAVQGP010000008.1, read on the forward strand.
AGGACGTAAAGCCGTTCGTTTTGGAACCTGGAAATTCATAGAATCTATTAACGAGAATTCAAAAGAATCAACCGATATGGAGCAACTTTTTAACTTAGCTAATGATAAGGAGGAATCAACCAATGTAGTCTCTGAAGAAACGGTAAAAGCAAAGGAAGCAAAAGCATATTTGAATCAGATTGTTGAAAAAACTTCAAAAAACATCTGGATAAAATAGTTTGAGTAATAATCCTATTAATTAAAATAAAATGAAATCTAAAATAAAATTATTATTGATTGTGGTAGTGTTGTTTTCCATTTATGGAAGTAATATTCATGCTCAAAGAAATAGAAGTCCTAATATTGTCTTTATCATGACAGATGATCAAAGTGCCATTGTTCCAAATAAAGCTGATCAAAAGACAGAATTTATGGATGGAATGGGTGTGCAGTCACATCCGTTCGGATTTAATGGGGATAGCGAAGTACACACTCCTATCATTGATGAGTTGGCAAAAAATGGGATGATTTTCAAGAATGCTTATGTATCGAGTTCGGTTTGTTCTCCAAGCCGATATACAATGTTAACAGGCAGATATGCAAGTAGATCAGAAGGAACTTCTTTTATGAAATTACATCCCCATGGGGCCATGACGCGTGTCGAAAACAATACTGAGTTGGAGTTGGATCGTGAAAATTTGCCAAGATTATTGCAAAAAGCAGGGTACAAAACTGGTTTTGTAGGGAAAAGTCATATTATAGATCATTATCTTTTGAATAAAAATGAAAGTCAAGATTTGAATGAATGGGATGGAGTGTCTTTAATAAAATATGACCAAAGTGCCGACCCAAGAATTCCTGAAATTAACAAAGCAATGCATCACAACCATCAATTCTGGGCGAATCAGATAAAAAAATATGGATTCGATTATGCAAATGGAGTTTATGCAGCAAATTTAAAAGAGTTGAATAACGATTCTTTAAATGTGCATAATATTGAGTGGAAGAACAAAGCGGCTTTAGATTTTATTGATAATTACGGGGACGAACCATTCTTTTTATATTATAGTGAAATGGTACCTCATGGTCCGGCACCTTGGATTAAAAAAAATGGCGAATATATTTATAGTTTGGACGCCAATCCAAAGTTTACTGGCGAAGGATATTTAGATAATGAATTTGAGAATATGCCTTCTAGAAAAGCAATTTTAGATGAAGTTATTGCTGCAGGTAAAGATCCAGATCACGCTTGGTTGAGATGGTTTGATTATGCGGTAGGTGCGGTAGTTAAAAAATTAAAAGAAAAAGGAATCTACGAAAATACTATAATTATAGTTACTTCCGATCACGGAAATTATAACCATGGTAAAACAACGTTGTATGACAGTGGTACAAGAGTCCCATTAATGATTCATTGGCCTGCAGGAATTAAAGCAGCATCAAACTATGACGAGTTGGTTCAAAATATAGATTTTACACCAACATTTTTAGATTTGGCCGGTGTAGATTTAAAAAAGATAGCGGCTATTGATGGACTAAGTTTAAAAAATGTATTGGCTGGTAGTGAGAAACCCATACACGATTATTTGTACTTTGAATTGGGATTTGCCCGCGGTGTAAGAACCAAAGACTGGAAATACATTACCGTGCGATACGATGAAAAAACGCAAAAACAAATTGATAAAGGGGTCGTTTTTAAAGGTTGGGAAGGGCATACACATAAACTGCCCTATTATTTGGGAAATAGCCATTTGGGTTATCATGCAGCCAAATTAAATCCTTTATATTTTGATCAAGATCAACTATTTGATTTAAAAAATGATCCAACGGAAAAGAAAAATGTTTTTGAATCTGATTCAAAGAAATCGGAAGAAATGAAAACATTACTTATTAAAAGTTTACAATCCTTTCCAAAGAGACCCTATGGTGATTTGGTCAAATAATATAGAAACAATTTGAACCCATGAGAAAATTAAATTTATTATTCTTTTTTTTAATTAGTATAAATTATACAATAAAATCTCAAAATGAAAAGCAACCGAATATAATTTTTATCTTAGCCGATGACTTAGGAGCAGGTGATTTACAAAGCACTGGGCATCCATATGCGCAAACTCCCCATTTAGATAAATTGGCATCAGAAGGGATTCAATTCGATAGAGCTTACATGGCTGGTGCTTGGTGTGCACCTAGCCGTTATGGATTAATGAGTGGTCAATACCCAGCCAGAGATTTTAATAAATCAAAAAATTTAAAACCCAATGAGCCTACAATTACTAAAATATTGAAAGATGCAGGTTATGCAACAGGACACTTTGGAAAATGGCATATGAATTGGGGAATGGATTTTATGGAAACACTAAGTGACTTTGGTATTGACGACCATTTTTCAACAAATCATAATGGAAATGGTAAAACGTGGTCAAAGAAAGAAATGAGTTCAGAACATTGGCGAGAAAGAACTACTGATGCCTATGTAGATATGGCCATTAATTTTATGGATAACATTGAATTTTCAAATACTCCCAAACCATTTTATATAAATCTTTGGATTTATCCTACACATTCATATATCGATCCAACTCCGGAAATGTTGGCAGTTTATGATGGGTTGAAAGTAGATATGAATGATTTTAGCAAACAACAACAGGATTTTTTAACCTTTGTTTCCAAACATGGAAATATTCATGAAGCGATGCAGGCCTATTGTGCAGATGTTACAGCGATGGATAATGCCTTGGGTAGGTTGTTTGGATATTTAAAAAAAACGGGGTTAGATAAAAATACCATCGTTGTGTTTTCAAGTGATAATGGACCAGGGCCATTAACCGATCAGATAACAAGTGAATCAGTTGTAAAACGATATAAAGAAAAACCAACCCTATTAAACAGTGTGGGTTCAGCAAAAAATTATAGAGATCGTAAATCAAGTTTCCATGAAGGTGGAATTCGGGTGCCATATATAGTTTCATGGCCAGGTCATTTTCCAGAAGGGAAAAAGGATAATAACACAATTATTCAAGGGGTTGATTGGTTGCCTACCATTGCATCGTTGTGTAATGTAGAATTGCCAAAAGGCACATTTGATGGAATGGATGTGAAATCGGCCTTTTACGGAGAAGGAAATAAAAGAACAGATCCGTTGTTTTGGTCTGAAAAAGGAAATTCAGTGATTTTAAAAGATAATTGGAAAGGAGTAATGATTGGTGAAAAATTTGCATTGTACAGCATAGTGAATGATCCATCAGAAGAAAAAGATTTAAAAGATTCAAATCCTGAATTAACAAAATCCATGAAAAATGAGTTGAAAGAATGGCTTCAAAGTTTAAAAAACTAATGTTTTATGAATTCTAAAAAAATGATTTTTTCAGTTTCAAATAAATATTTATTACTATTTGTGTTTGTCATTACTTGTTCAAATTTATTTGCCTCAAAGGTGATAGATGCTATTGCTACCAGTGCAGGAGGCTATGACATCCCCATTAAAATAATGCTTCCTGATAATAGAACAGAAAAATCGCCAGTATTCTTTTTTGTTCATGGTGGTGGATGGAATGGTGGAACTGCAACAGAAGTCCCTAAGGCTGAAATACCTAATGATGCAGGTTATCTTTGTGATCGTTTGGGGATTATTTATGTAGGATTGGCATATCGCTGTAAAGGTAACAACGGAACATTTAATTTGGCAATTGAAGATTTAGAAGTTTCCATTGCTTGGTTTATGTCAAAAGCAAATGATTACAATGCCGATCTTTCACGTATAGGTTTTGGTGGCAGTTCTGCTGGAACAACACTATCGGCAATTTTGGCTCAGCGATATGAAACATGTAAATTATATGTAGGCAGAGAAGGAATGTATAATATTATAGATCAGGATCCTAATTTATCTCATTTCCCAAATCAGGAAGGAAAAGAAGCGTATGGACTAATTTCGAAAGAACAAAAGTTAGCGGCATCACCTTATTATAATTTAAAAGATGAACCTGCTCCAGTATTGCTATTTCACGGAAAAGATGATTATTTATGCCATTATAGTCAAAGTGAAAAATATGCTGAAAAAATTATAAAAGCTAGAGGAACGGCTAAAGTAGTATTATATGATAAAATAAACCACACGTGTTTAAACCCAGGATATCCTGAAGTATTTAGAAATACCGTCATGGAGATTGCTAAGTTTTATGTTAAGGAGTTTCAATTGAAGTTTATTGAGTATAATGCCATTGAAAGTGAATTAGAAAAAAGGTTGAAAGGAAATTATCCTTCAATTGATATTACTTCAGAACAATTGTTAGGTTCGTGGAAAAACAATAATGGTACACTTGTTTTGAAAGAAAATGAGGAAGGTTATTTTTTGAACAAGGAAGGGAAGAAATCCAAAATGTTCTCTTATGAAAATACAGGTTTAAAAGTTTACATAAAAGAAGAAGGTGTAAAAAATAAGCGCACGTTTTATTTAAGAAAAAACAAAGATACTATTTACGAATTAATAGTTGACGAATCAAGATTAAAAAGTAGACATATAGATTATCAAAAACAACATTAAATGATGAGAAAATTTAATTCCATTTTAATAATTTTCATAGCCTTATTTATTCAAAGTACAACGATGCTTTACCCTCAAATAAATGTAAAATCAAAAAGGCCTAATATTGTAATAATTCTTACGGATGATCAAGGAAATGCAGATGCAGGATACCAAAGATCGCCCGCCACAGTAAAGACACCTTCTATTGATAAACTTGCCGAGGCTGGTATAATTTTTACAAATGGTTATGCTAGTGGATATGTATGTTCACCAACAAGAGCTGGATTGCTAACTGGACGTTACCAACAACGGTTTGGATTTTATCGTGCTTCAGATTCTCGTATAGGATTGCCATTATCAGAAATTACTTTGGCAGATGTATTAAAAGAAAATGGGTATGTAACTGGAGTCTTTGGAAAATGGCATCTAGGTTTAACCGAGGAATATCATCCTAACAATAGAGGGTTTGATGAGTTTTATGGATTCTTGGGGCACGGCGCACATGATTATTTTGACCTCACTATAAAAGAAAACTCTAATGATGTTCAGCAACCGATATATCGCAATCTCGATAAAATCTCTGATACTGGATATTTAACAGATAATTTGGCGAGAGAGGCAAATTCTTTTATAAAAAATTATGCCAATAAAGAAAAACCATTTTTTCTTTATTTACCTTTCAATGCTGTTCATACACCAATGCAGGCACCGGAAGAGGATATTAAAAAATTCAACACAGGGAATCCAAAAAGGGATATTCTTTTAGCCATGTTGCACCGTATGGACATTGCAATTGGAGAAGTGGTAAAAACGTTAAAAGAAGAAGGGGTATATGACAATACACTCATATTCTTTTTATCAGATAATGGTGGAGCCACAGCATCTGTTGCAGATAATTTACCTCTTAATGGGGCAAAGCATACCGTATATGAAGGTGGATTTAGAGTGCCATTTATTGTGAGTTGGCCAAATAAGTTTGAGCATAGTATAAATAATGAACCAGTAATTTCTATAGATATTATGCCTACAATATGTGCTGCATTAGAGATAGAACTGCCTAAGGATGTTATTTATGATGGACGAAATATGCTTTCTGTTATTCATAGAGATTTGAAAAAACCTTTGCATGAACAATTATTTTTCGATGGAAATGACGGCTCATGGGCTATACGTGAAGGAGATTGGAAGTTATTATATTCTAAAGCAAAAAGTTTGGAATTGTATAATTTGAAAGATGATTATGTGGAGCAAAACAATATTTTAGATAAACACCCAGAAAAAGTGGCCGATTTACAAGCAAAGTATTCAGTTTGGAGAAGTGAAATGGGTGAACCAATGGGTGGAGACCCAAAAAAGAAGAAAAAATAAGTTCCCAAAAACAAAAAATAATCATTGAAATATTATTGTAATTATATCGGTTAAGGAAATGTTTAATTTACTGAAGCTGTTATAATAGCATTTGAAATAAGTGTTGGCGAAATGTTGTATGAAACTTATTGAATAATGCCAAAGTTGAAGTATTCACTTATTTTTAGTTAGCATATCCTAACACCCAAACAAAGTAACTTTTTATTATGGCTCACAAAGAAAATAATAAAACGATTAAGAAATTCTAATTACGCGTAGGGTATAGAGTTTATGGATGGAATCTAAACAAGAAACAAAATAATTAAAACCAGAAAATAGTTTAATTAATCTAATATTAATAACGTTATTTCAACGGGATTTAGCTCTAAATTATTGTAACAAAAAAACATAAACAACAGATAATCAAACGAATAATATATAATATTTTTTTAAAAAAGCACACGTTGATTTAATCTTAAAATATTTCAAAATTTTTAATTAATTAATGTTTTATTAGTAGATAATTAGGAATATATTAACAGCTTACTCCTTAATTTGATGTTAATTAAAAGTTAACAAATGTTATCAAATATTAACAAACGTTAACAAAAATTAACAAACTTAAAACTATATGGTGAAAACAATTAAAAAAAACATTATCAAAGAACTAAATTAATATTTATGGAAACAAAACAATTATTTAACTTAAATGTGTAATTAAAAAAAACCAAACTTAATGAGAAAATATAAAATAATTATACTTTTTCAATTATTGTCTTTAGTCGTGTTCTCACAACAAAGAGAAATAACTGGAACCGTATCAGACAAGACTGGAGAGCTTCTACCAGGTGTTAACGTAATTTTAAAAGGAAAGAATATTGGAACGAATACTGACTTTAACGGAAGGTATAGTTTATCAATCAGTAACGCAAACGCTATTATAGTATTTTCCTACGTAGGTCTTGAAACTAAGGAAGTGACTGTTGGAACTTCAAACACTGTCGATGTAATTCTTGAAGATGGTGGTAATGTGCTGGACGAAGTTGTTGTAACCGCTTTGGGTATTAAACGTGAAACAAAATCACTTTCTTACGCGAGACAATCACTAGATACTGAAGGTCTTGATGAAGCACGTTCTACTAACTTATTAAATTCCTTATCAGGTAAAGTAGCTGGAGTATCCGTTGTAAATCCTGGAACGCCATCAGGTACAGCTAGAGTTGTAATTCGTGGTATTACATCTGTAACTGGTAACAACCAACCACTCTATATTTTAGATGGGGTGCCATTAAGCAATGAACAAGGAGATGCTAGTGTATCTGTTTGGAATGGTGGAGATGACCTTGATTATGGTAATCCAATTTCTTCTCTTAGCCCTGATGATATTGAAAGCATGGAGGTATTAAAAGGAGCCAATGCAGCAGCTTTGTATGGTTCATTAGCTGCAAATGGGGTGATTATTATTACAACAAAGAAAGGAAAATCAAAAGATGGTATAGGTATTAGCTGGAATAGTAACGTAGCTATTACACAAAATTCTCAGTATCCAGATTGGCAATATGTATATGGTGGTGGTACCAATCATAAATTTGCTGGTAGTAGTAATAATATTGATAAAGACAGTGGACTTCCATATTCAAGTAGAGAAACTCGTGCTTACGGTGCTCCGCTATTAGGACAAGCTGTATGGGATTATAACAATACCGAAGGTACGTATACTGCGCGACCTGATAATATTAAAGAATTGTATCAAACAGGAGCTGTTTATACAAACAACCTTGCTATTGATCATTTACATAATTCTGGATCCTTAAGACTATCTTATACCAACACACAAGGAGAATTTGTAATGGAAGGTTTTGAAGATCAAATGAGACATAATGTAAACCTTAATTTGTCTCAAAATATAACAAAAGACTTGATTGCAAATGTTGGATTGAACTATACTTACGATAAAGTAAAAAATAGAATGTACCAAAATGGTAGTAACAGAAATCCTGCAAATAACTATATGTACATGCATCCAAATATGTACGAAGGAAATTTAATTCCTTATAAAGACGAAGATGGAATAATGTATGGATTTAGAGGGGATTTTAAAAATCCATATTGGAATTTGTATGAAAACGACAACCAGGATATTCGTAATAAATATACAGGATTTATTGGTTTGGTATATAATATAACCCCTGAACTTACTTTAAGTGGTAGGATTAATTCTGATATGAATTATATTGTTGGTGAAGAGTTTAACAATATGGGTGCTATTTATGATTTAGATGGTTATTACGAAGCATTTGATAGACAATCAGCTAACAATAATTTGGAAGCCTTATTAAATTACAATAAGAAATTTGATAATTTTTCACTTTTAGGAACACTTGGAGCAAATCATCGTTCTTTTTCGGAGTCAAATAGAGAAACTAGAATTACATCTTTATTAGTTCCAGAGGTTCATAGTTTGGCGAATTCAAATACAACTCCACTTGTTTTTGAAAGAGATCAAGATAAAATAGTGAACTCTGTTTTTGGTTCTGTTTCTGCTGGGTATAAAGATTTAATCTATTTAGATTTAACAGGAAGAAATGATTGGTCATCTACTTTACCAGAATCTAACTGGTCGTATTTTTACCCATCTGTGGGTACTAGTTTTGTGTTTTCACAATTATTTGAGAATAAAGATATTTTCTCATTTGGTAAGTTAAGAATGTCCTATGCACAAGTAGGAGGTGATACACAACCATACAATTTAATTACATCATACCAATATGGAGGTAGTGTTAATGGAAATTCTTGGTTAAGCCTTGATCAACAAAGAAGAAATTCTGAATTAAGACCTGAATTAACATCGTCATATGAATTTGGTTTTGAATCAAGTTTCTTTAAAAATAGGCTTACTGCCAATGTAACATATTACCAAAACTCAACCGTAGATCAAATTATTCCTGCTCAAGTAACACCAACTATGGGTTATACTAGTGCTTGGTTTAATGCTGGTGAAATTAAAAATAAAGGATGGGAAGTATTTGTACAAGCAAAACCAATTAATGGGAAGTTTAAATGGAATATTGATTTAAACTGGTCTAACAATCAGTCTGAAGTGGTTTCATTAATTGATGGTGTTGATCGTTTACAACTTAGAAATTGGTTCAATGTAAGTGTTTGGGCCGAAGTAGGCTCACCTTTAGGTAATATAAGAGGTAACGCAAGAGCAAGAGATCCAGAAACAGGAATTACATTGGTTCAAACAAATGGTAGAATTATTCACAAAGAAGATCAGTTGTTAGGAAATGCACAAGCAGATTGGATTGGAGGTATGCGTAATTCATTCAGATATAAAGGATTGTCTTTAAGTTTTTTACTGGATGTTAAACAAGGAGGTGACTTATACTCGGGTACATCTTTAAAAAGTTTTAACTTTGGTATAAATGCAGCGACTCTAGAAGGTAGAAGTGAATATTATTTATCTTCAGTTGTGCTAGGTGAAAATGATAGTGAACGAAGAGGTGAAGGTTTATATGGTACTGTTTATGCTGATTCTGAAAGAACAAAAGGAATTAGGTATGAGAATGCTGCACTTGGTGAACAAGACGCTGATGGAAATTGGGTTGCAAAACGTGATGCAGATGGAAATATAGTTTATAGCAATAATTGGTTAAGCCCACAAACTTATAACTATGATCCACTTGACGATCAAGAGCGAATTACGTACGATACTTCTTATATTAAATTAAGAGAGCTTACTATAGGATATGATTTTCCACGTGAATATTTAGATCAAACGTTTATAGAAGGAACTAAAATTTCTTTAGTAGGTCGTAACTTGTGGACAATACATCAAAATACCCCACAAGGATTAGACCCTGAAGCAGGAACTACATCGGGTAATGGACAAGGGATTGAATTTGGATCCTTCTTGCCAACTAGAACGATTGGATTAAACGTAAAACTTTCATTTTAAAACATAAGACATGAAAATTAAACAATATTTAATAAATTTAATGGCAGTCTGCGGATTCCTTGGTGCAGTTTCTTGTACCGATGATTTCAGCGATTTAAACAAAAACCCAAATGCCTTTAATGAAGCTCCTATTGAGGCTGCATTTACGGGTGTTGTAAAAAATTCATACGATCTTTTGGGTCGAATGAATGGAGATATGTATTTGCACTATGCAAGTTATAATGGTGGTGTAGGAGGGCAACTTCCTAAATATGGCTATACAGAAAGTGCAGTTGGCGAGATTTGGGCAGATATGTATGTTGACGTGTTAAAAAACACGCAGCAAATTATTGATGATCACGATACAGACCCTGAATTTTCAAATAGAATGCATATGACCAAAATTTGGAAAGCTTATATGTTTTCCATTGCGGTTTCAACTTGGGGCCCAATACCTATGAGCGATGCTTTTGGTGACAATACATCTGTTGCTTATGATAATGAAGAGCAAATTTATACTGAAATATTAAAATTGCTTAGTGAGGCCGTTACGGGATTAGATGATGATGGAGATGTTTTTAAAGTGGATGTTCTTTTTAATAAAAATGTTGGTAGCTGGAGAAAATTAGCCAATACATTACGTTTAAAAATTGGATTGCGTCTTACACATGGTTTTCCTCAGTTAGCAGAAGCAGCTGTAAAAGCTTCTATGGCAAATGAGAGTAACTTACTTGGATCAAACGGAGACAACCAGTTTATGATAGGTGGTACTGATGAAACGAGCTGGAACTGGCATTACAATAAATATGTTTTTAAAACAGCGAATACAGATACGTATCCTTATGTGAATTTCAGTTACTTATTACATCTTAAAACATATAATGACCCAAGAATGGATAAATTAGTAGAACCTGCTAAAAAGCCTCTTGAAATAGAAGAATATGTGTATGCATCTGGTTCAACAACTGATACAATTCTAGTGCGTTATAACATTCCAAAATATGGAAAAACTTTAGGGAATTCTACAATAGATGATTGGAATTTGAATGGAAATGACAATCCTTATAGAGGATTAGATGGTGGTGATTACTCACAGCCATCACAAGAGTTGTTTTTTCAACCACAATCTAGGTATTATATTAATACGCATGCCGAAACTTGTTTTATGAAAGCGGAAGCTGCTTTACGTGGTTGGGGAGGTAGTAAAAGTGCCCAAGCATATTATGAAGAAGGTATAAGTGTTTCTTTCTCACAATATGATGTTGCTGGAGCTGATGCATATAAAGCACAGGACGGTATTAAATGGGGAACAGCATTTGCGGGTGATAGAGATATTTATGCCATTACAAACAGTGGGATTTCTGCTGACCCAATGGATAAAATTTTACGACAAAGATGGATCGCTATGTACTGGCAAGGACATGATGCTTGGTGTATGCTTAAGAGAACTAGAGGTGTAACTTTACCTCCGCATTTAAGTCCTGATGGATCCTTAGTAAACGCTGAGTATGCAGAAATTCCTGAAAGAATGATTTACAGCACAAGTGAACCATCAATTAACAGTGCAGGTTATGAAATTGGATTAGGATTTTTAGGAGGTGTAGATGCAACAACAACTCCAATAGAAATGAACAAGCCTGGAGACTTTATAGATTGGCCTTCGCTTCCTGCGGAATATAACTGGGATTTTGCCAAACATTGGTATGGGGATTCAGAAGATGATCTTATAGCAAAAGGAATTCCTTACGTAAAATTATAAAACAGAAAATTATGAAAATATTTAAATATATTACAATTTTAACAATAGGCTTGGTAGCCTTTGCATGTAGCGATGATGATAATCCTACGGCTGAAGACCATTTTATGGCGCAACCAATTCCACAAATACCGGTTGATACAGATTATATTGTAGGTTCGCCTTATGTATCGTTTCAATGGAATAGTGCCGTTCCAGAAACACCATCGGCTGGAAATTATGATTCTCAATATGGTGACCCAACAGCATATGCTTTGCATGTTGATCAGGCACTAAAAGGAGGCATTGATTATTTCTTCTTTGATTTAAGATCAGCAGTAAAAATTACAGAGCACAATACAGATAAAGCTTTTATTGCTAAATTACAATCTGCTTCTAATGCAGCATCCATAAAATTTGCCATTTCATATAATTTTGGAGCATTGGGGTTAAAGGATAATAACAGAATTGAAGATGCGGGAAAGGTTGATGAGTTCATAAATGACTTTGAGTTGATGTTACCATATATGCAACAAGCAAATTATATGAAGATTAATGGTAAAGCCGTTGTTCAAATCGAAAGAGGAGATGAATTGTATGCTAATGACAATGCTGCAGTATATGCGCAATTGCGTGAGCATATGGCTGGTCTTGGTCAAGAACTTTACATTATTGCAACGCAAAGAGCATGGTCACCACCTGCGCGTTATGAGTTTAGATATGTTGGAGGCGTAGATGCAGTTACAGGTATAGAGTATAATAGAAATAATTTGACAAATTATGACAGATACATTATGCTTCATAAGATGCTAGAGGTAAACTGGACGTATCAAAGAGATTGGTTTGCAGATAATGGATTGCAATTTGTACCAAACATTTCACCATCAATAAATCCACAAATTAGAAATAGTAGAAGTACAGATTGGGCAATTGTAAAAGATCCTCAATACTTTTCAGATATGTGTAATGTGGCAAGAGTTGGAACAGGTACGGATAAGTTGGTTATTTTGGATTCATTTAATGATTGGAATTACGGAACTCAAATAGAGGCTGCAACATCTTATGGTGAAGCGTATTTAGATATTCTTAAGAAAGAATTTAAGGTAAAATAGGCCTTAATCTATTTAAAAAATACCTTTCTTATGTTAAATGAGAAAGGTATTTTTTTTCAATATCTAATTACCGAAGGAAGGATTCTAATAAACTTATTTGTTAATTTATTTAGAAAATGATCTCATATTATAATAAAAAGAACTATTAGAATTCTTTTAATTATTAATTAAGTTATTATTCATTATTTATTAATAACTCCCTTCTACATTTGATTTAAATTATTGATTTTATTAAAAACCAACATGAGACTTGAAGTTAAAATTTATCACACATTTTTATTCGAGAAATGTTAAACAAGATAAAGATTTTTGGCAGGTTTCATATAATTCTTAGATTATAAGAATTACTGATAAGAAAATAAATAGGAACGTATGAAAAAGATTTTCAACTATACTTGTTTAAGTATAATATTAATACTGGGAGCCTGCTCAAATAAAGTTACAGAGACCCCAAAAAACAATGAGAACACCAACTATGTAAATCCTTTCATTGGAACTGGAGGTCATGGTCATACTTTCCCGGGAGCGACCATACCAAATGGAATGGTTCAATTAAGCCCAGACACAAGAACCGATGGTTGGGACGCTTGTGGAGGTTATCATTATACAGATAATTCAATCCGTGGATTTAGTCATACACATTTAAGTGGCACTGGTATTGGAGATTTGGGAGATATTTTGTTTATGCCTTTTACAGGTGAGGCAAAAATAAACCCAGGTTCACCAGAAGATCCTGACTCAGGATATAGAAGTCGATTTAGTCATGACAATGAGACAGCTATTCCTGGATACTATGCAGTTGACTTATTGGATTATAATATAAAAGCAGAACTAACGGCAAGTTCAAGGGTTGGTTTTCATCGCTATAATTATGCTAATGAAGAAAATAAAGGGCTGATTATAGATTTAAAGCATACGATTCACGATCGTGAAATTGTAAAAAGTGAATTTAAAGTAATTAGTGATACTGAAGTTATTGGGTACAAACATATAAAAGGATGGGCGCAAAACAGGCACATATATTTCCATGCTAAATTTGATCAACCATTTGCTTATACACTGTATGCAGAAGGTGAAGAACAAAATGAGATTAAAGAATTAAGTGGAAAGAACATAGTAGCAGTATTAAATTTTAAGGATAATAATTCAAAACCATTAATGGCAAAAGTGGGTATTTCTTCTGTAGATTATGAAGGTGCCAAAAAAAATTTATTGGAAGAAATTCCTCATTGGGATTTTGAACAAGTAAAACAAGATGCTCATAATACCTGGGTTACTCAATTAGATAAAATAAATATTGAAGGTGGTACAGAAGATCAAAAAACAATTTTTTACACAGGATTGTATCACTCAGCAATGAGTCCCTATGTTTTTAATGATGTTGATGGTAGATATAGAGGTATGGATCAAAATATCCATACTTCAAAGAAAAATATATACACGGTCTTTTCATTATGGGATACATTTCGAGCATTTCATCCTTTATTAAATATTATAGAACCAGATAAAAATAATGAATATATAAATTCCTTATTAACAATATATGATCAGGGTGGTATTTTGCCAAAATGGGAATTGAACGGAAACTACACAGGAACTATGATAGGATATCATGCGGTACCTGTAATTGTAGATGCTTACTTTAAAGGTGTTCGTGGTTTTGATATTGAAAAAGCGTATGAGGCTATGATTCATGCATCGACATACAATACTAACGGCATTGAATTTCCATCGGAAGACGTTAAAGAGAAATTAGCTCCAAAGGCTAAATTATACAATGAAGAATTAGGCTTTATTCCTTCAGATTTAGAAAACAAGTCAGTTTCAAAAGCCTTGGAGTACGCTTATAATGATTGGTGTATTGCACAAATGGCTAAAGATTTAGGGAAAACAGATGATTACAAACGCTATATGGAACGTTCAAAAAAATATAAAAAGTACTTTGACAAGGAAACAGGATTTATGAGAGGTGTTAATCAAGATGGTACATTTAGAGAGCCCTTTGACCCTAAGTATTCGCGTCATAAAGAAGCTGATTATGTTGAAGGGAATGCTTGGCAATGGACTTGGTTTGTGCCACATGATGTTGATGGCTTGGTTAATTTAATGGGTGGAAAAGAAAAATTTACAACAAAACTCGATGAGCTTTTTTCTACAAGTTCAGAAATTAAAGGAGAAAAACAATCATTAGATATTTCGGGGCTTATTGGGCAGTATGCACATGGAAATGAACCTAGTCATCACATAACCCATATGTATAATTATATTGGACAATCTTGGAAAACTCAAAAATTAACGGATAGTATTATGAGTTCATTGTATTTCAACAATCCTAATGGATTGTCTGGTAATGAAGATTGTGGGCAAATGTCGGCTTGGTATGTTTTAAATGCAATGGGAATTTATTCGTTCAATCCTGGAGAGCCTAAGTATTCATTAGGTCGCCCAATTTTTGATAAAGTTGAAGTCAATATTTCCAATGGAAAAAAATTCACAATTATTGCTATAAATAACAGCGTAAATAATAAATTTATTCAGTCGGTAAAGCTAAATGGAAATAAACTTGAATCCCCATTTATACATCATGAGGATATATTAACAGGTAGTATTCTTCAATTTGAAATGGGGGTATCAGAAAATAAAATAGTATTCAATTAATAAAATCAGATAAAATGAAATTCAAAAGTATTTTAATTATAATAGGGATCACATTTTTTAGCTTTAACGCTAAAGCTCAAAGCAAACATGGGACAACTTATAAATACGCTAGTTATAAAGGATTGGTAATGGCGGGTTATCAAGGTTGGTTTAGAGACCCCAGGAGATGGTTCGGGTAATAGTTGGGGGCATTATGGAAGTGATGGAAAGTTTGACAAAGATCATAATACTATTGATTTTTGGCCAGATGTTTCGGAGTATAAAAAAACGTATGAAACTAGTTTTAAATTCTCTGATGGTACTAAGGCTAGGGTTTTTAGCTCTATGGATAAAAGTACAACTGATTTACATTTTAAATGGATGAAGGATTACGGTGTTGATGGTGTATTTATGCAACGGTTTTTCAATGTTGCAAAAAACTACAACGATCCAAATAAATCATCTGATGTTATACTCAAAAATGCTTTTAATGCTGCCGAGGAAAACGGTAGAACTATAGCAGTGATGTATGATCTTTCAGGATTAAAAGCAGAGGGTGAAGATTGTTCTGCAATTATTGAAGATTGGAAGAAATTGGTTGATGAAATGAAGGTGACAAAAAGCGAAAATTATCTTCGCCACAATGGCAAACCTTTAGTAACATTATGGGGCTTAGGTTTTCCAGATCGTCCTTATAATATTCGAAAAATTGGAGTTAACCGTTTGATCGACTTCTTGAAAAATGACCCAGAGTATGGTGGATGTACAGTAATGCTTGGAGTACCAACGTATTTTAGAGAATTGGACAAAGATTGTTTACCTGACCCCTATTTGCATGATATTATAAAATCAGCTGATATTGTATTGCCATGGATGGTACAAAGATTTACACCATTGTTACACCAGGATGAAATTCGATATCGTGATCATGTAATAGCTGATATTAAATGGTGCAAAGAAAAAAAGGTAGATTATGTTCCACTTGTTTATGCAGGATTTAGTTGGCATAATTTATCTAAAAGTAATCCAGGATTGGCAAGACATACTTCCTATGGAGCTATTCCAAGACTGGGAGGAGAATTTTATTGGGATCTTATTTACAATGCAATTGCTGCTGGTGGTGAAATGTTATATGTGGGAATGTTTGACGAGATTGATGAAGGAACAGCAATTATACCAGTTTTAAACAATCCACCTAATAATGAGGATAGTCATTTTGTAGGAAATGATGATGTGCCTTCAGATCATTATCTTTTTCTTACAGGACAAGCAGGTAAGATGCTGCGTAAAGAACTTCCTTTAAGTGAAAAAATGCCGAGTAAGAAATAGAAGTCAAAAATTATACAAAAGAGTCGAAAGCCGAAAGTGAAAAGTAAAAATTATGGAGCGTAGAGAATTTATAAAGAGATCATCAATAGCATCTGCAGGACTCAGTCTTGGGCTAGGTCTAATTTCTTGTGATGAAAAAATAGCTGCAATTTCAAGTTCAATCCCAGATAGTGAAAAGATTAGAATTGGAATTGTAGGAATGGGTGATAGAGGTAGTGCCATTATAAAGGTATTAAATGAATCACCTATTTATAAAGTGATTGCCTGTTGCGATAATCAAGATTTCAGATTAAAAGAAGGAAAAGAAAAAATAAATGGTAATCCAGCGGCGTATTCTGATTATCAGGAAATGTTTAAAAATACGGAGCTAGAAGCTGTTATAATTAGTGTGCCACTGCACGAGCATTATAGAATGGTCATGGATGCCTTGGATATCAATGTTCATATAATGTGTGAAAAAGCATTGGCTCATAACATTGAACAATCGAAAGAAATTAAGATAAAAGCAGACAAGAGTTCCAAAATATTTCAAATATCTTATCAATATCAACTCAATCCAACTTTTAAAGCAATAAAAAATATTATTCAGGAAGGTCATTGTGGTAAAATAACCCGTATAGAAGCGAAATGGCATAGAAATAGTAATTGGAGAAGATCTTTACCAGCACCAAATTTAGAAAGACAAATTAATTGGAGAATGTATCGTGAATATTCGGGAGGATTAATGGCTGAGTTAGGATCACATCATTTGAATATGATTGATAATATCATAGGAGAACATCCGGTGAAAGTAGTTGGATCTGGTGGTATTGATTATTGGAAAGATGGCCGTGAAGTATTTGACAATGTATATACAATTTTTGATTACCCTAGTGGAGTTAGAGCTTCTTTTAGCTCTATTCTAGCAAATAAATTTGAAGACCAAACAATTAAATTTTACGGAGACAAAGCAACCATTGTGACCAATCAAATGGATGAAGCGTACATATACCCTGAAGGCGATTCTGGCAAAGGATGGAGTGAAGGAATAGATGGCGTTTCTGGAGCATCAATTAAAATTGTTAAAAATGAAGATGATAAAAAAAGGAAAATAACCCCTATTGAAGAAATCAATGAAAATTGCCCTTTTGAAGATAATTACCTTAAAACAACATGGTTGTTATATGAAAATTTTGCTGCAGCAATTAAAGGTGAGAAAAAATTAGTCATGGGATTAAAAGATGGCTATCAAAGTGCTATTTCTGTACATCTTGCAAATTTGGCCATGCAGGAGGAGAAAACAATGTATTGGTTGCCAGAGTACAATGTATAGTAGATAAAAAACAACAAAATAATAATAATAATAAATAAGACAATGAAATTAAGAACTTTATTAGGAGCTATACTTATCATTATAAGTGTGAATACATGTGCTCAGAAAAATGAAGGATGGAAAGACCTTTTTAACGGAAAAAACCTAGAAGGATGGAAAGTACTAAATGGAGCAGCTGAATTTAAAGTAGAAGAAGGTGTAATTGTGGGTACTAGCAAAATGAATACACCCAATACATTTTTGGCTACAATGGAAATTTACAATGATTTTATTCTGGAATATGAAGCAATGATTGATCCAGATTTAAATGCAGGGGTTCAAATACGTAGCAATAGTTTACCCGACTATAAAGAAGGAAGGGTACATGGGTATCAAGTGGAACTTGACCCCGCCGAAAGAGCTTGGTCAGGTGGATTATATGATGAATCCGGTCGAGGATGGTTGTATAATTTAGAATGCAACCCTAAAGGCAAAGAAGCTTTTAAGCAGAACGAATGGAATAAATTTAGGGTTGAAGCCATTGGAAATAGTATTCGTGTGTGGTTGAATGGAGTTCAAACCACTGATTTAATTGATGATGTAACAGCTGCTGGCTTTATTGCTTTACAGGTTCATAATATTAGAGATGCTAAACAAGAAGGGAAAACCATTCAGTACAAAAATATTAGGATAAAAACGGAAAATCTGGATGCTGAAAAAAGCCCGATTACAAGTAATATTCCACAAATTAGCTACTTAAAAAACACCTTAACAGAGAGAGAAATTAAAGAGGGCTGGCAATTGCTTTGGGATGGAGAAACAACTAAAGGTTGGAGAGGAGCTAAACTAGATGGATTTCCTGAAAACGGCTGGATAATTAATGATGGCGAGTTGATTGTAGAGGAGAATGAAGGGAACGAATCAACCAACGGTGGCGATATTGTAACTATTGAGAAATTTGAAAATTTTATATTGGAAGTTGATTTTAAATACACCAAAGGAGCCAATAGTGGTGTTAAATATTTTGTTGATACTGAACTTAACAAGGGTGAAGGCTCATCTATTGGATGTGAGTATCAGATTTTGGATGATAAAGAGCACCCAGATGCAAAAGCAGGGGTTGATGGGAACCGAACCACGGCTTCACTTTACGATTTAATAAAAGCCGATCCTAAATTATATTCGCCAAATCAAGGGGGTAAACGGGTGAATGAATATAGATGGAACCGAGCGAGAATTGTTGTAAATGGTAATATAGTTGAGCATTATTTAAATGGCATTAAAGTAATTGAATACGAAAGAAATACGCAGCAGTGGAAAGCACTAGTTGCCTATAGTAAATATAAAAAATGGCCAAACTTTGGTGAAGCTACATTGGGCAATATATTGCTACAAGACCATGGGAATGAAGTATTTTTCAAAAATATTAAATTAAAAAACTTATAAGAATATGAGCAATTCAAGACGTGAATTTCTAAAAAAAACCTCAATAAGTGCCGCTGGAATAGTACTGGGAGGATCCACATTATCTGCCAAAGGATTTAGTCAAACAGCAAAAAGTTACAACAATATTATTGGTTCCAATGATAGACTAAATGTGGCAGTTATAGGTTGTGGACGTAGATTAAATGCATTTAAATCTGCAATAACTAAAAAAGAAAACAATGTAAGACTTTCATACTTGTGCGATGTAATGCCAAGTCAGTTGGAAATGGCAGTTAAGCAATATGGAGATAAACTGGATTATACACCAGCCTTGCAGAGTGATGTGAGAAAAGTTTTAGAGGATAAGGATTTAGATGCAATTTTTAATGCTACTCCTGATCATTGGCACACACCTGGTTCAATTATGGCCATGCAAGCTGGAAAACATGTATATGTTGAAAAACCTTGCAGTCATAATATGTTTGAGAATGAAATGTTAGTAGCTGCTGCTAAAAAGTACAACAAGGTAGTGCAAATGGGTAATCAGCAACGATCATCGGCTCATAGTATTGAAATTATAAGAGAAATTCATAATGGAATTATAGGCAAAGCTTATAAAGCTGTAGCTTTTTATACAAGTAAAAGAGGTGAAGTGCCAATACAAAAGAAGGCAGCTATTCCAAATGGTTTAGACTGGGATTTATTCCAAGGCCCAGCACCGCGTAGAGCATATACAACAGAAACATGGGATTATAACTGGCACTGGTATGGTTGGGATTATGGAACTGCCGAAGCTGGAAATAATGGAACTCACGAAATAGATGTGGCACGTTGGGCTTTGCAAGTTGATTTTCCAAATCATGTTGAGGTTGATGCTATGAAAGGACAATTTCTTGATGATGGATGGGAAATGTACGATACCATGGAGGCGACATTTAAATTTGATGACAACAAATCCATAAAATGGGATGGTAGAAGCCGAAATGGTTACGATACCTATGGATACGACCGCGGTACCATTATTTATGGTAGCGAAGGTAGCGTTTTTGTAAACAGAGATAAGTATATTGTTTATGACCGTAAAGGGGTAGTTATAAAAGATTATGAAACAGCCCAAAAAGAATCAGGTGTTGAACTTGGAGGTGGAGGTTTAGCTTCAACCCTTCACGTTGAGAATTTCTTTAATGCCATAAGAGGAACAGAAATATTGAGATCACCAATTGACGATGCTTCAATTAGTATGGCTATGGTACATTATGCAAATGTGGCGTATAGAATAAACAACGGATTTGATATTGATGCGTCTGGAAGGATGTTAGATAGAAATGCCATGAAGTTATGGAGTAGGACATATGAAAAAGGATGGGAAATTAAACTGTAAGGAACAACAGCGTAATTAAGTTATAAATGATATCAATGCATACACTCTATTTGTATGCATTGATATATTATATATAAAGAATAATTTAAGAACAAATATACGATTAACAATTACAGAAGTTTAAATGCAAATAAAAGTATGAATTTTCTAAAAAGTAGCTTAATCAATTTAGAAGATGAATATTAACTCTACCTGTTTTTTAAGCGTAAACTACAATGAGCTAACAAGTAGTGATGTATAAAAAATTTTAGATGATTGAAATTTATTCAAAGACGGAATAAATTGAGGAGAGAAATCGATTGAGGATTATACTTCAAAATACATCTTCAATTGCTTCAGCCGGTCAAGAAAGTTATGATAGATATGAAGAATGAAAAAATTATCCTGACATAGAAAAGAGTGAAGTTATAAAAAATTATACCTAAAAAAGATAATAACCCTAATAGATTAAATCTTATGAATTTTAAAAATAGTGTAATAACTTTTATTGCATTAGTACTATTTTCTTGTTCAAGTTCAAAAGTAATGAAACAAGAAACTAAGCCGAAAAATGTAATACTTTTAATTAGCGACGGAACAGGTTTATCTCAAATATCCTCCGCATTTTATTTCAAAGAATCAATGCCTAATTATGCTAGGTTTGAAAATATAGGACTGATTAATACGTCATCTTCAAGTCATGATATAACAGATTCTGCCGCAGGTGGAACTGCATTTGCGTGTGGCGTTAAAACCTATAATGACGCAATTGGAGTTGCAGATGATTCTACAGCTGTACAAAATATTGTAGAATTGGTTTCCTTAAAGAAAGTTAACACAGGTATTATTGCCACTTCTTCAATTACACATGCAACCCCAGCAAGTTTCTATTCGCATCAAATTAGTAGAAAAATGAATGACGAAATAGCTTTAGATTTATTAAATTCTGAGGTTGATTTTTTTGCTGCTGGTGGTTTACAGCATTTTAACGATCGAAAAGATAAACTTAATTTATTGGAAGCATTATCAAATAAAGACTTTAGAATTTGGACTAATGCATTAGGGGATTTTTCTCAAATAAAAACAAGTGAAAAAGCAGGTTTTTTATTAGGGAAAAACGAAATGCCAAAAATGTTAGAGGGTAGGGGCGATTTTCTTCCAAATGCAATAGAATTAGCAATTCAATATTTGAATAAAGATAATTCAGCTTTTTTTATAATGGCTGAAGGATCTCAAATAGATTGGGGAGGGCATCAAAATGACAGTTCTTATTTAATATCAGAATTATTAGATTTTGATAATGCAGTTGGGAAAGCATTGGATTTTGCTGAGAAAGATGGAAATACCTTGGTTATTGTAACTTCCGATCATGAAACAGGAGGGTTTACATTATCTGCAAAAAAGAAAATTAGAGAGGATGGATCAGAATATAGTGATTATCGTGAAGTTGGATCATCATTTTCAACAGGAGGACATTCGGCAACTTTAATACCGGTTTTTGCATTTGGACCAGGCTCTGAAGAGTTTAGGGGTATATATGAAAACAATGAAATCTTTGAGAAAATAATTAAAGTAACCAATTGGAATTAAACTGACCCTTAAAATAATAAATCAAATAGCTTAATTATGAGAATTTGGAAACAGCTAAAAATATTGATTTTAGTAATAAGTTGTTTGTCTATTAGTCAAAACATAGATGCACAGCAAAAAAAGAAAAACCTGTTATTTATAATAACCGACCAACAGCGTTATGATGCCTTGAGCAAAGCAGGTAATACCGTACTTCAAACACCTAATCTCGATCGTTTGGCACAACAAGGTTCGTATTTTAAAAATGCATACACTCCAATGGCTGTTTGTGGTCCTACCCGTGCATCAATTCTTACAGGTGCTACGATTGAACATACGGGTGTAAATACAAACGAAAAAACATACGACTACCAAGAAGAGGGTTTAATGACTATGCCGACCTTTGATGAGATATTAACAGAGAATGGTTATCGCTGTGAATACTACGGTAAATGGCATACTTTGACCTCTCATGCGGCTATTTATAAAAACCCTGTATTGACAGCGCAAAATGGAAATTCTGTTTTTGGTTCTGGAGGGCAATCATTTATATGGCGTGATGAGCTTAACACCCTGGGGCAAGCACCCCCACCCGGAGATGGTGAATTTATAGATGGCTTGTCTCGATGGCCTTATGTAGCTGATCCTTTGGATAAATATTATGGGATGACTCATCAGCAATTACAAGATCAGAATCTAAACATGCTCAACCAGACCAACACGGAAAATTGTTATTAGACAAAGCATACACCATCACAGCATTTCAGGCAAAACAAACCTTAGAAGCTATTGAAAGGTTAAAGGATGAAACTTTCAGTATTACCTGTTCTTTTCATTTTCCACATTCACCAATGGTACTTCCTGAACCTTATTACAGTATGTATCCTGTTGAAGACATGATAGTTCCGGAAAGCATTTCAGATGATATGCAAAACTCACCCTATCTCAGTTCAAATGGTAGATTGAACAATTCAGAATACGCAGATGCTGAAAAAATCAAGTACATGATTTCTAATTATTATGGTCTTCTTTCAGAAGTTGATGATTGGGTAGGGAAAATTTTAGATAAGGTTGATGAACTGGGTTTAACAGACAATACATTGATAATTTTTACCAGCGACCATGGCGAAATGCTGGGATCTCATGGTATGCGTGAAAAAAATGTATTTTATGAAGAGTCAGCTCACATTCCATTGTTCATAAGTTCTCCGGGCGATATAGAAGCAGGAAAAACCGTGGACGGATATATTTCGCTTATTGATTTATTTCCTACAATTTTAGATTATCTTGAAGTGCCTGAAAAACAGTCTGACGGAAAAAGTCTTCGAGGATTAATTGAAGGTACCGATACAGAACATGGGCAGTATGTTGTTACCGAATGGAACACAAGTGGAGACAAGGATCCAAATTATATGATTGTTAAAAATGGCTGGAAACTTTTAATTCCGTTTTCAATCACTTCAACTGTAATCAATGCGATGTATGATTTGAATAACGACCCATTTGAAATTAATAACCTTTTGGGAAGCAACCCCAATCGAGCACAATATCAAGACAAAGCTGAAGAATTACGAGCAAGTTTATTGGAGTGGTTAGCAAAAAATAAATCAGCGCATTACTATAGTGTATCCAAGAGAGATTTATTAAATGGTGGAGGACCAACAGGTAATAATGCATCGTTTGTTTCTCAGGACTTACCTGAGTTGAACCCTGGGGAAAAGGTTACAGTTAGCGTTACTATGAAAAATACCGGGACAAGCACATGGCAAGTTGATAGAAATTTTAAATTAGGTAGTCAGAGTCCTGTTGATAATAGATTATGGGGTCTCGATCGTGTAAATTTAAGTGTTGATGATAGTATTGAGCCAAATTCCGAAAAAACTTTTACTTTTGAAATAGTCGTACCCAATTCAGATGGTATTTACAATTTTCAATGGCAAATGGTGCAGGAAGGAGAGGAATGGTTTGGTAGTAAATCAACAATTCAACAGTTTATACTTGGAGATCCTGGAAGCTATTTAGATGTTTGTGATGACATATCAGACTGGAAATCATCAGCTGATTTATTATTTAATACAATTGATAAACAGCAAGGAACTGGATGTATTGAGTTTAACGGAAGTAGCGCTGATGAATTTAAAAGAGTATTTTCTACATCCTACAAATCTAATAGTACTGAATCAGAAACTGTTTTAAAATTCTGGTATTACATTTCTGATCCTTCTAAAATAGGCAGCTCAAATCAGGTAGAGATTGGTAGTGGTGGCAAAGCAGATTCAAATGAATACAATTGGAAATTAGAAGGTTTAAGTGCAGGTTGGAATTTTATTCAACTAAACACTAGTGAAGCAGGAAAAATTGGAACCCCTAATTTAAATGCTATCAATTGGTTTCGTATTTACAGTAACAAATCTGGAAATGTTACAACACGAATTGACGCCATACAACTAATTGGAGCGCAAAGTTTATCAATCGATAAAACTTCATTAAATAATAAAATTATGGCAGGTTATCAGGGGTGGTTTAATGCACCTGGTAGCGGAAATGAGTATGGATGGATTCACTGGTCTAATGGATCAGGGGAAACACCGAGTGCAGAAAATATTACCATCGACATGTGGCCAGATTTAAGAGAATTCGATGAAGATGAATTGTTTCCTACAAATTTTGTTTATCAAGATGGCTCAAATGCAGGTCTTTATAGCGCATACACAACCAAAACTGTTGATCGTCATTTAAAGTGGATGAAAGATTATGGCATTGATGGTGTTTTTGTACAACGCTTTATAAGTTCGGCATTGTCTAGAAGAGATCATAGAGATCAAGTCTTACAAAATGTTCGCCTGGGTGCAGAAGCCCACGGTCGTGTTTTTGCAAATATGTATGATATGTCCGGTGGAGTTCCTGCAACTTTTGTTCAAGATGTTATTGATGACTGGAAACATTTGGTTGATGATCTAAAAATTTTAGAAAGCCCTAATTATTTGCATCACAAAGGACGCCCATTGCTTTCATTGTGGGGCGTTAATGTGGGTGGTAGTAAGGATATATTGTCTGCTGCGCATTGGGCAGCATTGGTAAAATGGTTTACAGTAGATGCTCCAGAAAAATATAAAGTTACTTTAAAAGCAGGAGTTGGTAATGGATGGAGACAAGATTCAAGTGACTGGCAGGCAGTATATGATGCTTTTGAAGTTATAAGTCCTTGGGCTCCTGGAAGGTATAGCGATAATAATAGTGCAGATACTTATAGAAACACCTATTTTCAGGCTGATTTAGATGATACAGCTAGTCGGGGTATGGAATATATGCCTGTGGTTTTTCCAGGTTTTTCATGGAAGAACTTAAAAGGTGAAAATACAGTCTTAAATGCAATTCCACGTAATGGAGGCGAATTTTTATGGCATCAAATGTACAATGCCATTGATGCCGGTTGTGAGATGATTTACGTAGCAATGTTTGATGAAGTTGATGAAGGAACGGCAATATTCAAAATTACAGAAAATGCAAGTCAAACCCCAACAACAGGTGAGTTTGTAACCTTAGATATAGATGGACAAGAATTACCAAGCGATTGGTACCTGAAATTAACTGGAGAAGCATCAAAAATGTTGCGAGGAGAAGTTGGTTTAACCGATGAGATTCCTATTAGTCCCTATCCTAACAGTTCAAAATTTATTTCTCAAGAACTTCCTACAATAGTAGCAAGTGTTGCTTCAGAATCAGTTAGCATTACCATGAAAAATACGGGTACAACAAACTGGACAAAGAATGATGGTTATAAATTAGGAAGTATAGATCCAATAGACAATATAACCTGGGGAACAAACCGTATAGAAATGGAAGATGGAGAGACTATAACTCCTGGTCAGAGTAAAATATTCACTTTTAACATAACTGCACCAGTTTCTGAAAACACATATCGATTTCAATGGAAAATGATACAAGAAGGAAATGGTTGGTTTGGAGAGAAGTCTAAGAATAGATTGGTTACAGTTGGAAATACTTCAAGATTTTTAGATGATTGTGATGCTGCAACAGCTTGGAGTTCTTCAGGCAGTTTAAGTTTAAATAGTACAGATAAAAAACAGGGAGAAAATTGTCTTCAATATAGCGGAAGTAGTACAAGCGAATTTCAAAAAGTGTTTGCTACGCCTTACAATTCTGGTATTTCAGAAAATGATGCGGTATTACAGTTTTGGTACTATACTTCTGATGCCTCCAAAATGGGGTCTTCAAACCAGGTAGAAATAGGAAGTAATGGAACGAATGATCAAAATGAATACAGTTGGACGCTGAAAAATTTAAAAACAGGTTGGAATCTAATTACATTAAGAATAAATGAAGCCTCCAAAAACGGTGAGCCAGATTTAAATGCAATCAATTGGTTCCGTTTATATAACAATAAATTGGGAACTGTCATTACAAGAATTGACGAAATACAAATTTTAGATTATAATGCCAGTTCACCTAAATATGATCTGATTGTAAATAATGGTACAGGCGATGGTAACTACATTGAAAATACCACGGTAGAAATTTCAGCAGAAGAAGCTCCAGCGGGTTATATTTTTAAAGAGTGGGTTATAAATTCAGGAAACCCAATAATTACAAAAAAGGAAACATTAAATACCTCCTTAAAAACTGTAGCAGAAGATATGATAATAACGGCAACCTATAAATTATTGGGGATATATCTGGATGATTGTGATAATTTAATTGATTGGAAATCATCTTCAAGTTTATCATTAAACAGCACAGACAACAAAGAAGGAATTAATTGTATTGAATTTAATGGGAGTGCTACTGATGAATTTAAAAAGGTATTTTCTACGCCATACAAATCTAATGGTACCGAAGTAGGAACAGTAGTATCATTTTGGTATTATGTTTCAGATCCAACACTTTTTGAATCTTCCAACCAAGTAGAAATAGGAAGTTCAGGTAAACCAGATACCGATGAGTATTCTTGGAATTTAAGTGGTTTAGTAGCTGGTTGGAATTTTGTTGAATTACACGTGAAAGATGCAAGTAAAAATGGAAATCCTGATTTAAGCGCTATTAATTGGTTCCGTTTGTATAGATCAAAATCTGGAAATGTAATTACCCGTATTGACGCCATTAAATTAAACGATCCAAATGCAATAGATCCGGCTGAAGATAGCGATGGAGATGGTGTTCATAATGATGTTGATTTATGTTCAAATACAGTTAGTGGAGCCACAGTAAATGAATGGGGATGTTTGATGATACCATCAAATAATTTTTCAGTCAAGGCGATAAGTGAATCATGCGAAAATAAAAACAATGGTTCAATAGAAATAAATGCTGTCAAAACCTTTAATTATACAGTAACAGTAAACGATGTTGATACTTATAATTTTACAAATAATTTTATGATTAACAACTTAGTTCCTGGAGAATATTCGATCTGTATAAGCATTGCTGAAGAAACAAGTTATATGCAGTGTTTTGATTTAACAATTAATAAAGCTCAAAAACTATCAGGTAAATCTATTCGGAATAAAAAGAGCACCTTAATTACAGAGCACATTCAAATTACTTCAGGAACAGCACCGTATACCATTTTTGTAAATGATGAAGAACGACAATCAACTGATTTAACCAATTTTGATATTGATGTGAATCAAGGAGATAAAATAAAAATTACTTCCAAATTGCCATGTGAAGGTTCTATTAATATGAATATAGATATGTTTAGTGTATATCCGAATCCAACAATAAATTGGGTAGATGTGCAAATATTTGATGCTAATTTAAAAGAAGTAGTAGCTGAGGTATATAACGCACTTCAACAAAAAATTTCTCAAAAGAATTACAAAATAGTCAATGGTAAAATACGAATAAATTTAAATGACTCACCTCCCGGTGTTTATTTTATAATCTTGAATTTAGAAACACCTGTTAGTGTTAAAATTATGAAACAATGAAAATAGCCATGAATAAACTTAATAAAGAATGAAATACTTAAAAAAAATTAATTCAAAACGGTTGTATAGATTCCTGATTTTGCTAATTAGCTTTTCTGTTTCTTTAGTTGTAAATGCTCAGGAAAAACCGAACATACTTTTAATTACTGCCGATGATATGAATTGGGATTCAGTAGGCTTGTATAATAGTACTGTGGCTGACATAACACCTAATATTGATCGTTTGGCAAGCCAAGGAATTCGGTTCGATTATGCCTATGTACCGATGGCAATGTGCACCCCTTCTCGACAAATTATGTTATCGGGTAATCATAGTCATCAAACGATGACTCGTGGTTTTACGGAATTGGAAAGATTAGGTCCGGCATTGCCTGATATTTTAAAAAAGAATGGTTATTATATAGCTAATATTAATAAGCAGCAAGATTACTATGACTGGGACAAAGCAGTTACCGAAGTAGAAACAAGCAAAGGACGAAATATTCCTGCTAACGTGAATGCTGTAAAAAATATAATAGCAGATTCTGGTGATAAACCATGGTTTATCATGATGAACTTTAACGATCCACATCGTCCTTTTTATGATTCTAATTTACAAAAAAGTAAAGCCGATTATGAAGCATTAAAAAATCAGGGTAAACTAAGTACACCAAGTAAAATTTATAAGCCTGAAGAAGTAACTGTCCCCGGTTTTCTGCCAGATTTACCAGAAGTTCGAATTGAAATGGCTGAATACTATTCATCTGTTCGTAGATGTGATGATGGGGTTGGAGCCATCTTGGATGCTTTGAAAAACACTCAACAAGAAGATAACACTATTATTATTTTCCTTTCTGATCATGGCATCTCAATGCCATACGCCAAACTGAATTGCTATCAAACAAGTTTAAGAATACCTTTAATCATAAAATATCCATCTCAAATTAAAGCAGGAAGGCGTGATGATAAGCATATAATAAGCACGGTCGATTTAGCTCCAACACTGCTAGAAATGTTAGGATTAGAAGTGCCAGATTATATGGCTGGAAAATCTTTCACTCCATTGTTTAAGGGGGGTTTACAAGAGGGGCGCGATTACACCATTGGCTATTATTATCGAAATCTTCGTCAAAAAAATATGTTTCCAGAGTTTGCAGTCCATATGAAAGACTGGGTGTATATATACAACCCTTGGGTTGATGGAAAAGAAGTTCATAATTCGGATTATACAAATAGTGAAACCTTAAAAGCTATTTGGGCAGCAGCAGATACAGTACCCTCAATTAAAAAACGAAGTGATTTTCACAAATATCGTATTGTAGAAGAATTGTACAATGTGCGTCAAGATCCACATTCGTATACCAATTTAGCATACAATAATGAATTTGAATCAAGAGTTAATAACATGCGTCAAATTTTGGTGGAATGGATGAAAGAAACCAATCACCCTGCGCTAGAACTAATGAAGAATCCTTATGATAAACAATTGATTGCTTCATATATGGCCTGGGAACAGGAAAACGCTATAAAACAGATTGAGGAAATTAACGTGATAAAAAAGAAGAGTAGAAATAAATAACCAGCAGTCACTAAATAACAATGTGTCATTATCACGGATAAAAAAAATGCTTTATTATAAATGCACTCTATCTCATTCATTAAAAAATTAGAAATAATTGAAAAATAAAATTATGAATTATATTAAAACTGCAAAAATTAAAATCTTCATCTTTTTATGGTTGAGTTGTAATGTGCTAATTCAAGCACAAGACGAAAATGTAATTGCGAAAAAATTTGAAAAGCGTACTCACACGTTTAAAAATACGACACTCCCATATCGTATTTTTGTTCCTAAAGATTATGATGCTACCAAATCATATCCTTTGGTACTTTGTTTGCACGGTGCTGGTGAAAGAGGAATTGATAATGATATTCCGATCAAAAAGCACGATTTGGCAGTTTCCTGGGCAAACCCAGAAATTCAGAAAAAATATCCAAGTATTATTGTAGTACCTCAATGTCCTAAAAAAATGAAATGGTCGTACGTAGATTGGGGAAAAGGCTCTTATAATATCGATACCGTAGCTATTGGAAAAGAAATGCTCACAGTTGTCGATTTACTAGATACAATTTTAAAAGAATTTAAAATAGATGAAAAGCGACAATATGTTACGGGACTTTCTATGGGTGGATACGCAACTTGGGACATTATAACGCGCTATCCAGAAAGGTTCGCGGCAGCTATTCCAATGAGCGGAGCTGGAGATCCAACAAAGGCCTTACTTTTTAAAAATTTACCTATTTGGAGTTTTCACAATACAAATGATCAAATTGTGCCAGTTCAAGGATCTCGAGAAATGGTGGAAGCAATGGAGAATTCGGGTATAAAAGTTGTCAAAACAATAGATGTGCCAGAAAAAAAATTGAATAAGCAAATTAAAAAGAAAGAAATCCATTTATATACCGAATCACCTGAAGGCAATCATGGCCCCTGGGAGGTTTGGTATTATAATTCAAATTTACATGATTGGTTGTTTTTACAATCTAAATGAAAGTTTTTAAAGGCCATTGTTTTCCAAAGTCATTTTATATTACAAGCTATCTATTTTGAATTAATATTTTTTCTTAACAATAGAGATTTGGTAACATTCTTATCTATTTCAAATAGAGGCATAAAAGGAGATAATGTGTTTATTTGTCCTTACTTAACTCACGATAGTCAGACGGAGATTTCCCTGTTATGTTTTTAAATTGACGGTAGAAATTTGAAAGGTTAATGAAACCTGCTTCAAAGCAAATATCTTTAATGGTTCTATTACCATGCTTTAAAAATTTGCAAGTGTAGCTAACTCTTTGTTCATTAACAAATTGAGAGAATGTCTTTCCTGATTTTTGTCTGAAATTACGACAGAAAGCTGTAACATTCATTCCTGCCACTGACGCTACTTCTTCAAGACTTCTTTTTCAGTTGTAATTTTTGTGGTGAATTTGTAAATTTTAGCCATTCGCGGTTCTCGCTGATCTTTCATCTCGTTTTTATAGTCAGGTGTTGTAATTTTCCGCGATTCTGAATTTCCAAGATAATCGACCAGTTTTACAAACAAAAGGTGGCGTTCCATGCCGCTTTTCTGCATAATCTCTTGGAGTATTTCACCTCCTTTTTTAGCTGATTCAGTGGAAAATAATAAACTTGAAGAAGCACTTTTCAGAAGTTTGTTTACAGAGCTAAATTCAGTCAGATGCAATTGTGATTCGTGGAAGTAGTTTATAGGAGATTTAAAAACTATAGCCTTTACGCTTAAGTTAGTATCACCACTATAAAAAAAGGGATTGCTCATATAAAAATGTGGAAGATTGCTGATATATAATGATAAATCACCGGGTCCAAATTCTTCAACAGACATTTCTGCTCATATGGCTTCCATTTCAATCTGAATCTTTTGTTCGGAACTAAAGTTTCTTTTGGTTTTTCTACGAATCTCTTTAATAAAGTTTTCGGTGGTTTGTTTCTT
Source organism: uncultured Flavobacteriaceae bacterium (assembly GCA_963712085.1). Lineage (GTDB taxonomy): Bacteria > Bacteroidota > Bacteroidia > Flavobacteriales > Flavobacteriaceae > Lutibacter. Next base: position 35,675 of record CAVQGP010000008.1, read on the forward strand.
TTATTTTTTTCATAATAAATCAAATTTAAAGATTTTAAAAACACGCACTATCAATTTGTTAAAATCAGTCAACTTTTTGCTGACGATTTACACTCTTTTTTAAAGTCAAGAAAATTTATTCTAAAATAATTAGTGTTTAAATTGTAATTAATCCATTATTAATATTTAATTAATCGATAGGTATTATTATTGTGTCAGAATTAAAAGTTTCAAACTGAATTAACATGAAATTTGAAATTATCAAAAAATCCATATTCTAATTTAAGATGGGTTTTTTAGGAACTTAAGTTGGTTTCAATTTAAAAAAAATATTAAGAAATGAGCTCTTTTAAATTTAATATTTATAAATCTGTTTATGCAATAGTTGTGATATCTTTTATTTCTGCTTTCAACTCATATGGGCAGTCTCAAGAAACCCCAAATATATTAATTATTATCACAGACCAACAAGCCTGGGATGCCGTTGGCTATGCGGGAAATGAAACAGTTAAAACGCCTAATCTTGATAGGCTTGCACGAGAAAGTGTAAACTTTAGTAATGCAGTGACGCCTACTGCTGTTTGCGCACCTGCCAGAACTTCTATCCTAACTGGACGATTAAATGAAACAACAACTATTCGTGAAAACAGGGATGCTGTTACCAATAATTGTTATTATCCCACCTTTGATGAAATTTTAGTAAAAAGAGGGTATAAAGCTGAGTATTATGGTAAATTTCATTCGCCAGAGCATATGGCGCTGGTCTATTCAAACCCACCAATAAAAGGTATGACCGGAGCCTATCCAATTATTAATTGGGAACCGTTGTATGTTGAGTATGTAAAGGAGAATGTAAAGGAACGTCCACTAAAAGAAGGAGAACTGTATGAAACTTCATTTTATGGAGGCACAGTTCCTTATAAACTAGATCCTACAGATAGTTATTATGACGATGTAATTTCGGGGAACGTTCCTGAAAAGGCTGGTTTAAAAACCATTGGTCAGGGTGATGTTCATGGTGTACTAGATTTACCTGCCGAATATACCATTACGGCAGTACAAGGAAGACAAACTTTAGAGGCTTTAGATAGATTAAAGAATGAAAAATTTATGTTAACATCTTCATTTCATTGTCCACATGTTCCAATAACCCCTTCTGAACCGTATGCATCATTGTATAATCCAAAGAAAATGCCAACAAGTAATTCTATTGGTGATTTGCGAGAGAATTCCCCGTATGCTCCTGAGAAGATTATTGAGCCTTATAATGAGCATGAAAAAGTTCAATATATGGTGGCTAATTATTATGCTTTTGTAACAGAAATTGATGATTGGATTGGAAAAATTCTAGATAAGATGGATGCCTTAAATCTAACAGAAAATACCTTGTTGGTATTTGTGTCTGACCATGGTGAAATGTTAGGAGCACATGGAATGCGAGGAAAGTTTAATTTTTATGAGGAATCCGTTCGAGTTCCTTTTTTAATTCGCTATCCAAATAAATTTAAAGGAGGTCAAACCATTACAAACCCAGTTTCTACACTGAATATTTTTCCGACAGTTTTAGAGTATGCAGGACTTAAGGATATACCAACGGATGGCTATTCTTTGAAAGGAGTCATGGAAGGAACAGAACAACCTAAATATGATTTTGCAATTTCTGAATGGAGTTGGAAAAATGAAAAGGTTCCATCAATTATGATTCGAACAGAAAATTGGAAACTGATGACAACACATCGCGAAGGAGGTATAAATGTAGAAGCCTTATATGATCTAAAAAATGACCCTTCTGAAATGAATAATTTATTGGGTTCAAATCCAGAGCGATTTAAATACAAAGAAATTTCAGAAGAAATGCGTTCTAAACTTTTGAAATATCTACAAGATGTAAATTATCCACTTATTAATGGAATTAAAAATCGAGAATTAATTCGGAAATAATTAAAATTTACTTCTGTGAGTAAAGTAATTAGTATTCCAACAAAATGAGTAATTAAAAACAAGAATTAGTATCCAAAGAATAGAATTTGTTATAGATAGTTTGCATTTTTTGGCAGCTGCGTTTTTAGTTCCAATAGTTGGATGTTCGTTAGTCCAATTTGGTTAGAAGGTTCGATTTTTTTAAATCCAAGCAATTGTACAAATAAAAATTCTTGAAGTAAAAATGTGCTGTACTAGTAGTGGAAAAGTGTAATAAATGCAATTAAGTTGAATTTTAATGCTCAATTAAGTCTTTATTATTATTTAATTAATAGCTCTCAGATACTTTTGAGTCATATTCAATACAGTATTAACCAAAATAATTAAATATAAAATGATGACTTCAAAAATTAAATGGAATAAATTACTTCCAGTATTCATGTCCTTTATTGTAATGGGCTTTGTTGATATCGTAGGTGTATCTACGGGTTATATTCAAAAAGATTTCGATCTTCCTGATAATCTCGCACAATTAATACCTTCAATGGCATTTATTTGGTTTTTCTTTTTGTCTGTCCCAGTAGGTATTTTTCAAGACAAATGGGGGAAAAAGAATATGCTGGTTTTAGGGATGGCATTGTCAGGAGTGGGAATGTTAATTCCATTTATTGGGTATTCTTTTCCAATCATGTTAGCTGCTTTTGTTTTTTTAGGAATTGGAAATACCATTGTTCAGGTATCAGCAAATCCTTTGTTACAGGATGTTTCACCACGTGAAAAGTTTTCTAGTTTTATGAGTCTAACTCAGTTTGTAAAGGCAATTGTTTCATTATTAGGGCCAATTATTGCTGCATTTGCAGCAACTCAATTCGGAAATTGGAAATTGGTATTTGCCGTATATGCTATTACCTCATTAATGGCCGTTTTATGGTTGTATTTTACAAAAATTGAAGAAAGTGGTATAGAAAAAGACCCTGCAACTTTCAAATCCTGTTTTTCATTACTTAAAAATCCTTTTATTTTAATGATGGTAGTAGGTATTTTCTTAACTGTAGGTGCTGATGTTGGAATGAATTCAAATATTCAAAATTACATGATGAATGTATTTCAATGGGATATTGAAAAAGCATCTCTAGGAATAAGCGTGTACTTTATTGCATTAATGATAAGTCGTTTTCTTGGAGCTGTATTGTTAAACTTTGTAAAGCCTCGATTGTTTTTTGTAATTACTGCAGCCATTGCTTTGTTGAGTGTGTTTTTGTTGTTTGTGGCTCCTAATCCTACTATTGGTTTAATAGCTATTTTCTTAGTAGGTTTTGGTTCAGGAAATTTATTCCCTTTAATATTTTCAATAACGATTGATAAAATGCCTGATCGTGCCAATGAAATATCTGGATTGATGATTATGGCTGTTTCTGGTGGTGCTTTTATTCCTCCAATTATGGGAGCAATAAGTGAAAGTTTTGGCTTTTTAGTAAGCTTATCAGTGCTGGTAATTTGTATGGTTTACTTGTTCTTAATTTCTTTTGTAAAATCAAAAAAATAATATAATTGTGGAATATTCTATAGATAAAGATCAACGGATTGTAATGACATTGGATGCAGGTGGAACAAATTTTGTTTTCTCTGCAATTCAAGGAAATAAACAGATTGTCAACCCAATTAGGTTATATCCAAATTCAGAAGATTTGACGAAATGCCTTGAAACAATTATTTCAGGTTTTGAAATTGTAAAAAAAGAATTAAAGGAAGTTCCAGTAGCAATAAGTTTTGCTTTTCCTGGACCTTCTGATTATCCAAACGGAATCATTGGAGACCTCCCAAACCTTCCAGCATTTAGAGGGGGAGTTGCATTGGGCCCAATGTTAGAACATCATTTCAATATTCCAGTTTTTATAAACAATGATGGGAATTTATTTGCTTATGGTGAAGCCCTATTCGGATTTTTACCTGAGATTAACAAAAATCTTGAAGAAGTAAATAGTCCGAAACGATTTAAAACCTAATTGGTGTTACGCTTGGAACAGGGTTTGGAGTAGGGTTGGTTGCTAATAATCAGTTAATTACTGGAGATAATTCAAATGGTGGAGAGGCTTGGTTGTTAAGAGATATTCTAAGTCCTGATTACCACGCTGAAGAGCACATAAGTAGAGAAGGAATTAGAAGAAGTTTTGCTAAAAAAGCCAATATTCCACTAACTGATGTTGGTATGCCTCAAGAAATTCATGATATAGCTAAAGGTAAATTAGAAGGAAATAAACAAGCTGCAATAGCTACTTATAATGATTTTGGAACCTCATTGGGTGAGGCACTTTCAACAATTATTACCCTTTTTGATGGAATTGTTATTCTTGGAGGAGGAGTCTCAGGTGCTTATGACCTTTTTGCTCCTGCAATGTTTGAGCAAATGGAATCAAATTTTAAACTGCACGATGGTAATTCTTTGCATAGACTTGTGCCTCGTGTGTTTAATTTAGAAGATCCAATAAGTAAAAGTAGGTTGTTAGAAGGGCAGCAAAAAGAATTAGTAATTCCAGGGTCCAATAAAAAGATAACTTATGACCCATTTTTAAGAACGGGAGTTGGAATTTCAAAAAACAGCACAAGTAACATTATTGGTTTAGGAGCATACGCTTTTGCAATTAATAAACTTGATGAATAGCTTTATGGCTCAAAAAATTAAACAAAAGAATGAAATTATATCCATTAAAATTTAATCCAGTTTATAGCTACCGAATTTGGGGTGGTGAAAAATTAAAAACAGTATTAAATAAAAATTATAAACAAGAAAGCATTGGAGAATCTTGGGAAATATCAGATGTTGATGAAAATGAAACTCAAGTGGCTGAAGGAGGATTAAAAGGATGCACTTTAAAAGAGTTAATTAAAGTGTTTAAGGGTGATTTTGTTGGCAATAGCGTTTATAATAAATTTGGAAATGACTTTCCGATTTTAATTAAATTTATTGATGCAAAAGCACCTTTGTCTATCCAGGTGCATCCAAGTAATGCTTTAGCTAAAGAACGCCATAATTCATTTGGGAAAAACGAAATGTGGTATGTAATGGAGGCCGAAGAGAATGCGGAATTGATTGTTGGTTTTAATAAAACAGTTACACAAGAAACCTATGTCAAACATCTTGAAAACGCTCGTTTGAATGAATTGCTAAATGGTGAAAAAGTTCAAAAAGGAGACACATTTTATATTCCTACGGGTAGGGTTCATGCAATCGGCGCTGGTGTTTTATTAGCTGAAATTCAGCAAACATCTAATATCACATATAGAATCTATGATTATGATAGGATAGATTCAAAAACAGGAGAGAAAAGAGAATTGCATACTGAAATGGCACTAGATGCAATTGATTTTGAGTTCCATAATAATTATAAAACGAATTATGAAACGCAAATAAATAGTTCGAATAAACTGGTTCATTCACCTTACTTTAAAACCAATATAATAAACTTATCGGGAACAATTGAAAAGGATTATTCAGCATTTGATTCCTTTGTTGTATATATGTGTGTTGAAGGGATGTTAGAAGTGGTATTTAATAGTTTGTGTTACAATTTGAAAAAAGGAGAGACGATACTGTTTCCAGCGATTATAAATACGCTGCAAATTAAATCTTCTGGTGCGAAGCTATTGGAAATTTTCTATACCTGATAGGTTTTTGTGATAGTAAATTGAAGCCAATTGAAGTGAGGTCTTTTAAGAATCAATTAAGTGAAATAATGACAAAAAGGGTATTTCTAAGTGTTTTTATATCAATTATATATATTGCATGTAATAATGTAGATAATAATGTAGAAAAACGGAATAATAACAATGTTGAGACTGAAAATTCTTTAGTAGATTATGTAAACCCATTGATGGGTACCGACTCTGAATTTAGTTTATCTAATGGAAATACCTATCCTGCCATAGCTTTACCTTGGGGTATGAATTTTTGGACTCCAATGACATCAGAAATGGGAGATGGTTGGACCTATAAATACGATGAAAATAAAATTAGAGGAATCAAGCAAACCCACCAGCCGAGTCCATGGATCAATGATTATGCGGCTTTTTCATTAATGGCAGTTACAGGTGATTTAAGGTTTAAGGAAGATGAACGTGAGTCTTGGTTTTCACACAAAGCAGAAACAGTAAAACCTTACTATTATAGCATTTATTTGGCCGATTATGATGTCATGGCAGAAGTGACTCCAACCGAACGTGCTGCACATTTTAAGTTTACTTTCCCTAATTCCGATGCATCTTACATACTAGTTGATGGATTTTTTAAAGGATCGATGGTTAAAATTATCCCTGAAGAACAAAAAATAATTGGTTATTGTAGAAATAATAGTGGAGGTGTTCCTGATAATTTTTACAACTATTTTGTAGTTCAGTTTGATAAGGAATTTGAATTAACTCATACATGGGCAGATGAATGGAAACTACAAGAAAATTCTTTGAATAATGAAGGAGAACATGTGGGGGCTATTATAGGATTTAAGACAAAAAAAGGTGAGGTGGTTCATGCAAAAGTGGCATCATCATTTATAAGTCCAGAACAAGCTCAATTAAATTTAGATAGAGAAATTGGGCAAGATTCATTTGAAACTACCAAAGGAAAAGCTAAAAGTGCCTGGGAAACCGAATTAAGCAGAATTAAAATTGAAGATAGTAATATAGACAATGTAAGAACATTTTATTCTTGTTTATACAGGGTGTTGTTATTCCCAAGAAAATTCTATGAATTTAATGCCAATAATGAAGTAGAACATTACAGTCCATACAATGGCAAAGTTTTACCGGGTTATATGTTTACGGATAATGGTTTTTGGGATACTTTTAGGGCTGTTTTTCCATTTTTTAATTTAATGTATCCCGAATTAAATGGAAAAATCATGGAAGGGCTGGCAAATACTTATAAAGAATCAGGTTGGTTGCCAGAATGGGCAAGTCCCGGACATAGGAATTGCATGGTTGGTTCAAATTCAGCAATTAATATTGCAGATGCCTATCTCAAAGGAAATATTAAAGATGCAGAGGTATTGGCAACCCTGTTTGAGGCTGTTTTAAAAAATGCTACTATTGAAGAAGGCCGGCCTCATATGTCCGTAGGTCGTGCAGGTGTTGATTATTATAATAAACTGGGTTATGTGCCCTACAATGTTGGGATTAATGAAAATACGGCACGTACTTTAGAGTATGCTTTTGCTGATTTTAATATTGCCAAAATGGCTGAAAAAATGGGCGAAACAAAAACTGCTGATAAATTTTACAAGCAGTCCTTTAACTATAAAAATGTTTTTGACGCTTCAACCAATTTGATGCGAGGTAAAAATGAAGATGGTAAATTTCAAACACCTTTTAATCCGTTAAAATGGGGAGATGCTTTTACGGAAGGAAACAGTTTGCATTATACTTGGTCCGTATTTCATGATGTACAAGGTCTTATTGATTTGATGGGAGGCAATGATAATTTTGTTGCCCAACTTGATACAGTTTTTACAATGCCACCAGATTTTGATGACTCCTATTATGGAAAAACCATTCATGAAATAAGAGAAATGCAAATCGTAAATATGGGAAATTATGCACATGGAAATCAGCCTGTTCAGCATATGATTTACCTATATAATTATGCTGGAAAGCCTTATAAAACACAAGAAAAAATTAGGCAAGTTCTTACTACATTGTATTCTGCAACACCTGATGGATATTGTGGTGATGAAGATAACGGTCAAACTTCAGCTTGGTTCGTATTTAGTGCATTAGGATTTTATCCGGTAACACCAGGTGTTGATCAATATGTAATTGGTAGCCCATTGTTTGATAAAGCTACCATCACCCTTGAAAATCGGTAAGAGATTTGTAATTACTACCTTAAATAATACCTCTGAAAATTGTTTTGTTCAATCAGCAAGTTTAAATGGTCAATTTTATAATAATAATTACATTAATATTAGTGATATATTTAAGGGAGGAGAATTTAATTTTCAATTAAACAATGTTCCAAATAAAGAGTGGGGAAGTAGTGCTGAATCTCTTCCATATTCTTTAAGTAGGGAGGAAAAGTATTGAAAAATTGTCAGATTTAAAAAATAATAGATCAAACTATACAAAAGCTAGATGAAATGATTGTAAAAGGTAGAAGTCGTTAATCTAATAATTTTGTTTTATGATAGTTATGTTTTTTGTAAGGGTAATTATTAGGTAATTTTTTTAAATGTTTCCGTTTTTGAATACGATTTTGAAAAAAAAGGTTCTGATTCTGATATCTTTTTTATCTATAGATTATTAGTTATCGCTCCAAAACACAAAAGTTGAAGTTTCAATATAGGTTTAAAATGAGTGAATAATTCACTATATGCATTTATAAAGATAAAGTAATTAAGCGGATATTTATATACAAGCCATTCAATAAATAAAAGTCTCTGGGTTATTTAATTTTACTAATTACTGTTTTCTTGTTTAAATTTTTCTGATTGACTATTTATTAATAAATAATTATGTTTTAATTAAGTGCTTCTAACTTTTTTTGCATGAAAAATTATTTTTCTCGATTTGATAGAATTAATTAAAAGCTTAAAATAAAAAAATGATTTCACATGTAATAAATAATAAAAGACTTAGGTTTTTTTTACTGACACCAATTTTCTTTCTTTTTTCAACTTCGATAATTTTTGGGCAAAAACATTTAGAGGGAAAGCCTGAAACTTATCTTGATCCAGCATCTATAGATTTAACAAAACCAACCATTTTTGCGATTCCTTATTCACATCTCGATGATCAATGGAGATGGGCATATCCACAAGTGGCTCGTGAATTTATAAAAAACACTTTGGACGATAATTTTGATTACTTTGAAGAATATCCAAATTTTAATTTTAATTGGACTGGTGCATTTCGATATGCCATGATGAAGGAGTATTACCCGAAAAAATATGAAGAGCTTAAAAAATGGATAGCCAAAGGACGTTGGTATACTGCTGGTACGTCATGGACAGAAAATGTGGTGCTTGCTCCTTCTACAGAATCAGTTATACGTCAGATTCTTATGGGGTCTCAATTTTTTAAAAATGAATTTGGCACAGAAAGTCGTGAATATATGTTGCCCGATTGTTTCGGATTTTCATACTCGTTACCTTCGGTATTACATCACTGCGGTGTTAACGGATTTTCAACCCAAAAATTAACTTGGGAATCTGCTAATGGCATTCCTTTCAATATTGGTAAATGGTATGGTCCAGATGGAAATTCAGTAATTGCAGCTTTAAATGCTGGTAATTATGCGGGTGCTCATGAAAACGTTTACAGTAATGATGAAGAGATAATCAAACGTTTAAAAGAAAACGAGGAAAGATCTGGACTTCCTATTGATTTTTTCTATTTTGGTGGTGGCGATAAAAATAACGCAGACCGTGGAGGAGCACCTCGTAAAATCAATTTAGAAACCATAGAAAAATCTATAGAGACAAAAGGCCCAGTTAAACTTATTGTTGCTCAGCCAGACCTGATGTTTAATGCTATTACAGAAGAGCAAGCCAAAAAATTCCCGACATGGAATTCAGATTTATTGCTGGTTAAACATTCAACGGGTGTTTTAACATCTCAAGCATATCAGAAAAAAATTAATAGGGCAGCTGAATTATTAGCTGATGCTAGTGAAAAAGCAGCAGTTACTGCACATTTGCTCCAAGGTTCGGAATACCCATATACCGCATTAAATTCTGCATGGGATTTAATGCTTAGTAATCAATTTCATGATATTCTTCCAGGAACATGTATTCCAGAAGCCCACTCATATGGATGGAATGATGGTATTGTGGCATTAAATAAGTTTGATGGTGTTTATAAAGATGCTATAGGAACTTTAGCACACTCGATTGATACTGACGTAGAAGGTTTACCAGTAATGGTTTATAACCCGTTATCAATTCGTCGTAAAGATAATGTAGAAGCATTTATTCCTAATTTACTTGCCAATGCTGAAGATATATCGGTATTTGATGCAAAAGGAAAAGAGGTTCCTTCACAAATCAATGTGGGTTTTGATGGTAAGAAGCGTATTTTATTCCAAGCTGACCTTCCTGCAGTAGGTGCAGCTGTATTTTCTGTTCGTGAGGCGAAATCAAAAATCAAAAATACAGAGTTAACTGTTCATGATAATTACTTAGAAAACAATGAGTTTAAAGTAACAATTGATGCTAATGGTGATATTTCAAGTGTAATTGATAAAAGCATCAATAAAGAATTGCTTGAAAAACCGATGCAATTAGAGTTTGGAGAAGATTTTCCGGACAGCAAGCCAGCATGGCGTATTTATTATGAAGACATAATAAAGGAGCCTCGTACTTATGCTTCAAATCCTATTTCAGTAAAAATTATTGAAAACGGTCCTGTTCGTGTAGCAATTGAAGTGGTTAGAGAAAATGAAGGGTCTAAAATTACGCAGAGAATAAGATTGTCTTCTGGAGACGATGGAAGTCGCGTTGAAATAGCGAACAAAGTAGATTGGCAGACCCGTGGTACTTTTTTAAAGGCTGCATTTCATTTCACAGCTGAAGCCCCTATGGCAACATACAATCTTGATCTTGGTGTCATTAAACGTGAAAATCGTAGAAAAGATCAGTATGAAGTTCCTACACATTCATGGATAGATTTAACGGATAAATCTGGAGATTATGGGGCATCAATACTTACTGGAGCAAAATATGGAAGTGATAAAGTAGATGATAATACGATTCGTTTAACATTAATTCATAGCCCAGATACCAAGGATAGTCAACAAGAGGTAATGGATGATGGAACTATGTCTGAACAAAGATGGCAAGATTGGGGACGTCATGAATTTACCTATGGACTTACAGGACATAAAGGCGATTGGGTAGAAGGAAAATTACATAAAGAATCAATGCGTTTTGATCAACGCCCTGCGGCATTTGTTGTGCCTAAACATAAAGGGAAAGGAAGCACTTTATCTTTACTTAATATCAATACAGATCAAGTAAATATTCAAGCTGTAAAAATGGCAGAAGATGGAGATGGTATTGTGGTCAGGTTGCAAGAACTGTATGGTAAAATACATACTAATGTAATACTTTCTGCACTTAAACCGATTATATCTGCTGAAAAAATTGATGGTGCAGAGCGAACATTAAATGTTCAAGTGCCTGTTATAGCAGGTAAGTTGGATTTAAGTTTTAACCCTTTTGAGATTAAGACGTTATTAATTAAAATTCCAACGGCAAAATCAAACCCGGTTTTAACTATTCCTGTGAAATTGGAATACGACACTGATATTTTCAGTTACAATGACAATCCAGAGGATGGTTATTATGAGGAAGGATTGGGTGTGCCTAGACCTAGATCTGAGGGGTATCGTGGAAGTTTTGATGGTAAGGGAGGAACCTATCCAGCTGAAATGATTGGTGAAAAAGTTCAAATAGGAAACGTATCTTTTGATATAGGGCCTAAAACAACAGCTTTATACAATGCAGTACAGTGCGTGGGACAAACCATAGAATTACCAGAGGGAACAGGTGTTTTACATATTTTGGCAGCGGCTGATGTTGAAAAAGACGTTGTTTTCAAAGCAGGTAATAAAGATATTCCATTAACAATGGGAGGCTGGTCAGGTCACCTAGGACAATGGGATAATCGTGAATTTGAAGGAGAAGTGATAGAGCTATCTTATTCGTTACGGAATCCTTTAAAAACAATTCACCCAGCATTTTATAGAGGCCATCGTGTTGCTTGGTCGGCTACACACCATCATATACCTACAGGAGATAAAATGTATGGCTATAGCTATCTTTTTGCTTATAGATTAGAAATCCCTGAGGGTGTTACAAGTATTACACTTCCTAATTATAGATTTGCGCGTATTGCAGCAATGAGTGTTGGTGACGAAGGATATGCAGAGCCTTTACAATCTCCTTTTGAAGATTTATATAGAGATGAAGAATTCAAAATGAAATTTGAACACACAAATTATTAAAGTAAATTATTAATATTTGAACACACAAATTATGTCAAAGTTTATCAGTAATTTTAAAAAAGGAATAGCATTATTTCTGCCAGGGATATTTTTACTTGGCTTTAATATAGGAACAGGAAGTGTAACATCAATGGCGAAGGCAGGTTCTAGCTACGGTATGGAATTGCTATGGACAATAGTAGCTTCTTGTTTAGCCACGTATTTCATGATTAGTCTATATGGTCGTTATACATTAGTGACAGGAGAAACGGCACTACAGGCGTTTAGAAAACATGTTCACCCTGGTTTTGGGATATTCTTTATTATAGCTTTAACGGCAGGTGTTTCGGGCAGTGTAATGGGAGTTATGGGTATAGTTTCTGAGATTTGCTTTGAATGGTCTAAAGGAGCTGTAGATGGTGGAATTCACCCCGTATATTTTGCTGGTTTCTTTATAACTTTGGTTTACTTTATTTTTTGGAATGGAAAGACTCAATTTTTTGAAAGAGCTTTGGCTGTAATTGTAGCGATTATGTCTGCAAGTTTTTTATTAAATTTCTTCATCATGATGCCTCCTCCAATGGATATTATAAAAGGATTAATACCAGGGATTCCTAGTTCACTTAGTGAGAAAGATAAACCACTTTTAATTATAGCATCTTTGGTTGGTACCACCGTTTTTTCAGGATTGTTTATTATACGTACAACTTTAGTAAAGGAAGCAGGTTGGAGTATTAAAGATTTTAAGCAGCAACGTAATGACGCGATAGTTTCTGTATCTCTTATGTTTATTATTAGCGCCGCTATTATGGCTGCTGCTGCGGCGACTCTGTATGTTGAGGGTGTTGAAATGACAAGAGCCTCCCAAATGATTGAGTTATTAGAGCCTTTAGCGGGTAGTTTTGCAACATCCGTATTCGCTATTGGCATTATTTCAGCAGGGGTTTCATCACAGTTTCCAAATGTTTTAATGTTACCATGGTTATTATGTGATTATAATAATTCAGAAAGAGAAATGACTTTGCCAAAATATAGAATAATGGTACTTTTAATATCATTGTTAGGTCTTGTTGTTCCTGTTTTTGGAGGAAGTCCAATAGTAGTAATGATAATATCACAGGCATTGAATTCTGTTATTTTACCTGCGACTGTGGGAGGTATAATATATTTAACTAACAGAAAAGATTTAATGGGAAAATATAAAAACTCTACTTTAACAAATGTGTTTTTAGGAATGATTTTACTGTTCTCATTATTTACTTCTGTAATAGGAATTAGAGGGTTAATTGATACAATATCAAGTTTATAATTATGAGTACTACAAATGATTTGAAACAATGTGCGTACATGCCTTTAAAACAACTATCTAATAGAGTTTGGAGAACCTATGGAGGAGGAGCATTAATTGATAAATGGAAAAAAAAACCAGAAGTTGATGGTAATTTTCCTGAGCAATGGATAATGTCTACAATTACAGCTAGGGGAAAAGGACGACCAGAGGATGAAGGTTTATCGTTATTAGAAACGCCAATAGGTGTAAAATCACTAAAAGAGTTATTGGAGTCTGATAAGGAATTATATTTAGGTAAAGCACTAGCAGAAAAATTTGGAACAACTGGGGTGCTTATTAAAATGTTAGACTCTAACGAAAGACTTACTATACAAGTGCATCCAGATAAAGAGTATGCGAAAAATGTATTTAACTCTGTATTTGGTAAAACAGAGTCTTGGTATGTTTTAAACAAACGTGAGATAGGTGGCGAACCAGGTGTTGTTTACATGGGGTTTAAAAAAGGGGTTACTAAAGAAATGTGGAAAGAATATTTTGTGAGCCAAGATATTGACGGGATGCTAAGTTGTTTGCACAAAATTGAAGTAAACCCCGGTGATGCTTTTATGATTTATGGAGGAGTGCCACATGCTATTGGCAGTGGTTGTTTTCTTTTAGAAGTACAAGAGCCTACAGATTATACCATGCGTGTAGAAAAAATCACACCAGCGGGTTTAAAAATATCAGATGAATTGATACATCAAGGGGTTGGTGAAGAAACAATGTTAGCATGTTTTCACTATGATACCTATTCATACGAAGAAGCACTTAATGCTTGGAAAGTTTCTCCTGAAATCATTGATAAGTCAGATGAGTTTCGTCTTTATTCAATTTTCGACAGCAAGCACACAAATTGTTTTGGTGTAAAAAAACTTGAATTAAATGGTGAATTTGAATTGAAAGGGAATGGGAGTTTTTATGTAGCAGTAATTTATTCAGGTGAAGGAACCATTTTTTGTAATGGAAAGGAGTATAGTTATACTCAAGGTGATGAAATATTCTTTTCAGCGGCAATCGATAGGGTAACTTTTAAATCAATTATTGAATCAAAAATATTACTGTGTTATCCACCAAAATAATACAATTTTTTAATGCTAAGTTGCATTAAAATTTAACTCATTTGAAGTATATGCACAAAATAATGTAACGTGTTTTTCCAAGAAAAATATTTTGTGTTATTAGAATTTATAAAAATTAGAAAAAATGAATTTATTTGAAGTAAAAGATAAGGTAATACTAATCACAGGTGGAGGCGGTGTTTTAGGCAGTCAAATGGGAGAATATTTATTAGGAAACGGAGCTACCGTTATAATTTTAGATTATAAAAAGGAGATTGTAGATTCAGCCATTAAAAAACTAAAAAAAGTAAGTGAAAATGTAGTTGGTTTTGTTTGTAATGTTTTAGAAGAAGAAAGTCTTCAAGAAGTTTCAGACCAAATTATTTCCAAGTTCAAAAAAATGGATGTTTTAATTAATGCCGCAGGAGGAAATATGTCAGGAGCTACTATTGGAGAGCATCAAAATATCTTTGATGTAAAAATGGATGATTTCAAAAAGGTAGTTGATTTAAATTTATTTGGAAGTGTTTTACCGTCAATAGTTTTTGGAAAAGAAATGGCCAAAAGTAAAAAAGGGGTTATCATTAATATTTCCTCTATGACAGCCCAAAGTGCTGTAACTAGAGTTGTTGGGTATTCCGCATCAAAAGCGGCTATAGACAATTTTACAAAATGGTTATCGGTTGAGCTGGCATTTAAATATGGTGATGGTTTGCGTGTTAATGCAATTGCTCCAGGTTTTTTTATTGGAAACCAGAATCGTGATTTATTGTTGAATAAAGATGGGTCTTTTACTGATAGAGGTAATACCATTATTCAAAATACACCAATGAAACGTTTTGGAGAAGCAGAAGAGTTGAATGGATCTATTCATTTTTTATGTTCAGAGGCATCAAAATTTGTAACAGGGGTTGTAATTCCTATTGATGGCGGATTTAGCGCTTTTAGTGGAGTATAATATAGCAACAGAGAACGAACTTTTAGTCTTTTTCTCTCGAGCCCTTCAAAACAGCAGACATAGAACAATGCTTGGTAAATGGAGTGCAAGAGGCAATGAGTTTAAAAGTAGTTCTTGTGTAAATATTTAATAAAAAATCAAATTTCTCCATTCTCCAGCACTATTCCATTCCGTTAACGCTACATTTCATAGAGCTTCGAATTCCGCACAGTAAGAACTTGCTAAAAAAAGGCCTGTCCTGAGCATAGTCGAAGGGCAAGCACTTACTCTTTGCCTTTGCCCTCTTTAAATCCGTTTCCATTATAAGAGTAGCAACAAACCACAAACATCCGTGCAGGTAATAAGGTGTTCGTCATTTGCTCCATTTTGTTCCATAAAATACAATTAAAAGGGATGCTCCTATCCTGTCGCATTTGTACTTGCCGTTCGTTGCACTACAATTTGTGCTCCAGTGGGTGCTCATTGCAGCGCATTCACTTATTTTATTGCACACATTACACGCATTCCTCACGCACAGCTACTTTTGTACCCAAACCCTTTAATGTTTTGCTACGCAAGGCATTTTTATTGGGTACAACCGCTGTTTCATAATTTTGGCTCGCCTGCTGCTCACTTCGGGCTGATCAGGGTGTCACAGTTTTTGAATAGCACCCATTTTGCATATAAAATAACCGCTGCAAGTAATAAGTATAATTTCATAAATAAGTTTGATTAAATTCATTAACAACATCCTATTAAAAAGCAAACAGCGGATTATTACATATTGCAAATGCGCACAAGAGCAAAGTATTCCGTTCATCATTCATCGTTTAGGCACTGCGCTAAATTCAATAAATAACATAATTCAACACCTAAAATAATAAAGTACACAACAAGCATTCAACAAACTAAAGCGAAGTGCACATCACTCCTCATTCTTCACTACATAAATTGCCCTTGCCTTTCCCACAGCTTCAAAAACATAGCCTGCACTGAGCCCCGACGAATGTGCCACCCTTGCGTGTACCACGTAGTTGTTGCACGCACTTATGCCGAAAAGGCAACGTGCTTTTGCCCCAACACCCTTCGTTCATCTCGCCCGGCGGCTCGCTTAAATGCTACCGCATTTAGCTAGCGATTACCTGCAAAATAAACTTTATATACACACCTTTAAACAATAATCCAAAATCTTAAAAAAATAAAAAAAGCTTGCAAAGGTAGGTTGTTTCCTTCACCAGCCACACCATTGCTATCAAGGTCAAGCCCGTCTGGGTTTTGAAAAAAATCTCCACCCTACATTTTATTCCAATTAAAATCAAACATAAATAAAACTGCCAACTACAACTGTGTAAACTGAATACTAAAAACGGGTTGTATTTTTCTCAAAAACCTTGACAGCATTTGCCCCACAACCAGCATTGCAGCTATCTTTTTTCTTCTTCCGAAAATTATGTATGCGGAACGCAGTGAAGCATATAATTTTTAAATCAGTTACTATGTCAAATTTTGAAATCAGAACCCATCGAAGCGGAAGAACCTACAGGACTGAACGTAAAGAAATGGTCCAGTGGACTATTTTAGTGAAAGAGCCGGCCGGCGCAGGGGACATCTGTGGCAGGCCAATGCTCCAGCCTTGTCCAAACTGTTTTGTAATTACAACCGGTTCAAAACAAACTCGGGAATCCTTATTTTATTTATGCCAATCCCTTAAAATAGGAAAGTACTTTCACTACTATTTAAAAGGAAGTGTAATCCCATTTATTTGCATTTCAGATGCTAAAAAAGTTATAAACACAGCACTCCAAAACAACCAGGAACAACAATGGAAAATCAAAGTTGAAAAACTCAAAAAAATCAATGCATTTGAAGAAAATCTCAAGCAGCAGCTTGCAACAATCAAGCAATTAAAAATTGCGTTGTTGAGGTTTTAAAACTATAATTATTTAACAAAAATGACCTATTTGAATTTCTGTAGTAATTCAAGTTTTAGGAGCGGCTAAGTATCCAAAGAGCGTAGCGGTCTGGATGACGATAGCGGATAAAATAGCCAGAATTCAAAGAAATTCAAATAAGTCTTGACTTTTTTGGTTCGTTTTTGTGTCAAGACAAAAATGAACAAATAACCTATGAAACTAATAATAGCCGGAAGCCGAACCTTCATCGACTACAAAAAATTAAAAGAAACCTGTGACCTATTTCTCCAGGATCAAACCGATGTTGAAATCGTAAGCGGCGCTTATTACAAAGGAGCCGACAAACTTGGTGAGCAATATCGCAAAAGAGAGAGGTTATAAAATAACCCAATTTCCTGCCGATTGGAAAAGATTTGGTAAGAGCAGCAGGACCAAAACGCAATGAACAAATGGCAAATTATGCAGATACGTTAGTTGCTTTTTGGGATGGAAAAAGCAGAGGTACAAAAAATATGATTCAAATAGCAGAAAAAGAAATTTTAAAAGTAATTATCATACCCTTTTATTAAAGCCTGCTCTGAGCTTAACCTGTATAGGTTTTGTTGAAGGCTAAAAGTGGATTCCTACCTCCAAAATAATTTTTATAAAAAACTGAATTACTGTCCCAAATATTTGCTAAATTTGGGACATAAATAAATGAAGAATGACTACGTCTGTTCAAAATAAAATTGAAAACAAAATAAAATCAATGAAAAGAGGGAGTATTGTATTCCCCTCTACATTTGATGATATTGGTAATGTTGAAATTGTAAAAAAATCATTATTAAGACTTGAAAACAAAAAGTTCTTAATAAGATTAGCTCATGGAATTTATTTATATCCAAAACAAGATAAATTATTGGGGGATTTGCATCCATCTATTGAGGAGATTGCAAATGCAATTGCAGAAAGAGATAAGGCTAGAATTATCCCAACAGGAATAACCGCTCTTAATAAGTTAGGGTTGTCAACTCAAATCCCAATGAACATTGTTTTTTTAACTGACGGAGCTCCAAGAGGTATAGTCGTTGGTAAAAGAACAATAAAGTTCAAGCGAACATCTCCAAAAAACTTAGCTGTAAAAGGAGAAATTACAAGTTTAATTATTCAAGCTCTTAAGGAAATTGGAAAAGACAATGTAACAGCAGAGCAATTAGAAAAAATTAAAATACACCTAGCAAAAGAAAAACAAGAAATTATAGAACATGATGCTAAACTAGCTCCTGTTTGGATATCAAAAATTATGAAGAATAATTAAATATGAAAGCGTTTATAAAACTTAGCAATAAAGATAAACTGAACATATTCAATCAAGTCAGTGAAATAACTGGACTTCCATCTTCTGCAGTTGAAAAAGATTGGTGGGTAACTTTATCATTGAATATTATATTTTCTTTGTCTTATTCAAAACATATTGTTTTTAAAGGAGGAACATCTTTGAGCAAGGCCTGGAGTTTAATAGAACGTTTTTCAGAAGATATTGACTTGGTAATTGACCGAAAACACCTAGGTTTTGAAGGTGAATTAAGCAAAACTCAAGTTAAAAAATTACGTAAAGTATCTTGCTCCTTTATTGGAAGTGAATTTTATAAAGACATCAATGATGCTTTAATTAAACTTGGTGTTCCTGATTATGAATTAGTTGTTCAAGAAACAAAAGACACAGACACCGATCCCTTAGTTATTGAATTACGATATAAATCTTTAACAGAAACATCTGACTATTTAAGACCAAGAGTATTGATAGAAGTTGGAGCACGTTCTTTAATGGAGCCTATAGAAAATAAATCCATTATTTCTATGGTTTCTGAGAGGTTTAGAGAACTCCCCTTTGCTGAAACAGAAATAACAATACCTGTTGTTTCTCCTAAACGAACTTTTCTTGAGAAAATATTCCTATTGCATGAAGAATTTCAAAAGGACACTAAGTTTATTAGAGTAGAAAGAATGAGTCGTCATTTGTATGATTTAGAAAAGCTAATGAATACAGCTCACGGCACAGAAGCATTGAAAGATCTTGAATTATACGATACAATTGTAGCACACAGAAAGAATTTCAATGCAATAAGGGGAATTGATTATGCAAAGCACAATCCAAAATCAATCAACATTATACCTCCAATAGAAACTTTAAAAGATTGGGAAAAAGACTATAAAACCATGCAAGAAAGTATGTTTTATGGGACTACTTTATCTTTTAGCAAATTAATGGAACGCATAGCTGAATTAAACGCTAGAATTAAAACAATGTAATGATGGGGAAAATTAGGAAATCTTATCATATTTATATAGCTAGGTTATAAACTTAAACAAATGAGTTTATTTAATCTTCAATATTATTTATACTTAATGTTTCTGGATAAGCTCCTCCATAATAACTTGTTTCGGTAAAAAATTCCAGCAATAATAGCTACTACTAAAGGTTGTTTTCTTTTGTACAATACCTTTGTTTATAAAATGCATCCGTTTTTCAAATAGCAATAATTGCAAATCTTTTTCTTTAAATAATTGTTTTGGTGCAGCATCATTGAGCCAGGTATTGGTCATGATTAAGGCAAAAGGTTTATTAAAAAATAAAGCACGTTCAAAGTATTTTCGTTTATTGGTAAAAGGAGGATTACTCACCATCACATCCCACTGCTCAGGTTCATACCTAAAGAAATCCTTTCCTTCAGAAATATGACTAAAAACCACCTTATTTTGCTTGCTAATTTGTTTTACAAATTCACTGGCTGATGTGTCAAACGGACACCAAACAATGGCATTTTTTGGAATATATTTTAAAATAGGTGTAACGCCATAAGCTGGGGTAAAACATTCATCGTTATTACCATAACTGTACAATACTTCTTTACTGTTTATCATTCAATTTGTAAAAATTAAAAAAGCACCTGATGAGGTGCTTTTATTGTTGATTAATATTTCTTAGAAAACAACCATCTCAAAAAACAGGAAACAAAAAAACTTATAACAGCGCCAATAACAGCCATTACAACAGTAAACAGCACATCATTCAACCCAATATTAAAAATGGTTGAAAATAACGTGCCACCAACCACTCCAGACTTTATTTGTAAATCATTGTTAACATCCGTCTTAGTCTTAGTCAAGGTCTTAGTCTTAGTCAAAGTCTTGGTTTTCGTTAGGTCATCCACATCATCAGTTACCACCGCCTGACTCACAGCAGTTACCACAGTTCCGGCAACGGTTAAATAAGTGGCAACAGTCACTAAAATAGCAGGTAAGCTTATCGGGTGCAGCAATAATAGCCCCACCAGTAGCGGCCAATGCAATACCAATATTTCTCAGTTTTCTAAAAAAGGTTGGGGTTGGTTTTTTATAACGTTCAGTAATTTTCATTTTAAAAGTATTAAGATTTAATAGTTAAGGTGACTTGTTCTTTTCTGTCAAAAGCCTCTCTGCAAACAATCAATCAAAAATTAACAAAACCCTATAAACGCTATGTTTTTAGGGTTTTTTAATGATCTTAGTTTTACTTAAAACCATAAAAACACAATAAAAACCAAATAAAAGGGGGCTAATTCGGGGCAGTAAATCTAAAATAAAAAGTGACACCGAATATTGTTGTATGCAATGTAAAATATAGTGATTCAGAAATATTTTAATTTTTTAATATAAATTATTTGAAAAAGTTACAGTGAAAAGGAATCGAATAAATGATAAATTACGCCGGCGCTCTCTTAGTTTTTATGGGAGGAAAAAGAAAAGAAGCAAAACATTTTTACTAACTGAGTAAATTGCAATGGACAAAGCATATTTGTTGTTTCTTCTAAAGATATTTTCAGTATATTTTCATAACTATTTCACTTTAATTTAGATTCTGGAATGAACAAAAATTAGTTAAAATTATTTCTAAATACTTCATGATATGTTAGATGTATTAATTTAAGTTGCTCTTATTTAAAAGTTTTGATTATCTTGGTAATTAAATAAGCTGTTAATTGTAACAAATTATTTATTAATTAATAAACTTTTGAAATTATGAAAAGACTATTTTATACCTTATTATTTTTTATTGCATTTATGGCAAATGCTCAAGAATCTATAAAACCTGAGGTGTTGCCACAAAAAGTTGTAACCAATACTTATTTTGGAGTAACATTAAATGATCCTTATCAATATCTGGAAAATTTAGAAGATCCTAAGGTAGTAACTTGGATGAAAGATAACGCTAATTACGCAACCTCTATATTGAATAATATTTCAGGAAAGAAAGCCATTTATGATAAAATGAAAGAACTTATTGAAAGGCGTTCTGCTTCTATTTCAAGTGTTAATATTACTGATGATAATTTCTACTATTACTTAAAACGAGTGCCAGGAGAAGAAATTAGTAAGATGTACAGCCGAAAAGGTTATGATGGCTTGGAGACCTTGTTTTTTGATCCAACTCAATATAAAAAAGATGAAGGAAGCACATATACAGTATCATCAATTACTCCAAATATGAAGGGAGATAAAATAGCTATAGGTGTTTCACCTAATGGCTCTGAAAATTCGGAAGTAATTATATTTAAAAGTACAGGAGAGCAATATGAAGAGGTTTTACAATTAGTTAGAGGGGTTTCGTGGCATCAATCAGGAGATAGTTTTTTTTATATAAAGCTAAACTCAGTTGATGTAAAAGATAAGAATAGAGGGATTTATACTTCAAATTATGTGCATAAATTAGGTGACGACCAATCATTAGATCAGAAATATTTTTCAAAGGAAAATTATGCAGGATTGAATATTATGGAGTCTGAATATCCATATGTTTTTTATTCAAAGGAGGCAAATAAAAATTTGTTGTATGCTAGCTCTGTTGATAAGAATGCTAAAATTTATATAGAAGATGGAATTGGTTCTCATAATTGGAAACGAGTTTTAACAAGAGAGGATAAGGTTACCAATTTTAACTTGAATTCAACAGATTTCTATTATTTAACGTATGATAATGCTCCTAATTATAAAATTGTTAAAGCGTCTATAAATAGTCCAGAATTTTCAAATACAAAAACGGTTATTGCAGAATCGGAATCTGAAATTATAACTGATTTTGGATTGACCAAAGATGGTTTGTATTATGCAACGGTTAAAAATGGAGTAGAGGCTAAAGTGTATTTTCTTCAAAATGGTGAAAGTAACCCAAAAGAATTACAATTACCTTTTGCAGCTGGAAGCGCCGATTTATCAACTAAGGGAGTTGATTTTAATGAATTATGGATAAATATTTCTGGTTGGACATCAGATAATAAACGATTTTTATATAATTCAAAAACGAATTCATTTACGCATGAACCTTTATCAACACCAGTTGAATATCCTGAATTAAACAATCTTATAGCTAAAGAAGTTATGGTAAAATCTCACGATGGGGTTATGGTACCTGTATCAATTATACATAATAAAGATATAGAGATGAACGGACAAAATCCAGCAGTACTTTATAGTTATGGTGCTTACGGAAATTCTACTTCACCTTTCTTTAGCCCAATTACGTTGGCTTATACCATGTATAATGGAATTTTGGTTGTGCCACATGTTAGAGGTGGAGGTGAATTAGGAGATGAATGGCATAAGGCAGGGCAAAAATTAAACAAACCTAATACATGGAAAGATGCTATTGCTACAGCAGAATATTTAATAGCAAATAACTACTCCAAT
This sequence comes from uncultured Flavobacteriaceae bacterium, assembly GCA_963712085.1. Lineage (GTDB taxonomy): Bacteria > Bacteroidota > Bacteroidia > Flavobacteriales > Flavobacteriaceae > Lutibacter. The sequence continues at coordinate 58,491 of CAVQGP010000008.1, forward strand.
TCTAAAAAAATATCAATTTTTGGAGGAAGTGCTGGAGGTATTTTAGTAGGTAGGGCTATTACGGAGCGTCCTGATTTGTTCGTGGCAGGAGCACCTATGGTTGGCGTAATGAATACAGTAAGAATGGAAGAAACACCTAATGGCCCTGTTAACACTCCAGAGTTTGGAACTGTTTTAGATCCAGAAGAATTTAAAGGGTTATTAGCTATGGATTCTTACCATCATTTAAAGCCAGGTACAGAATATCCAGCAATGTTAATTACTGCAGGAATCAATGACCCAAGGGTAATTGCTTGGCAACCGTCCAAATTTGCTGCTAAAATGCAACATGATAATAAAGGTGATTCTCCAATCTTATTTAATACTGATTTTAAAGGAGGTCATGGAGGTGGCACAACTTTAACGCAAACACTGGATGAATTTTCTAATATTTTTTCGTTTTTTTATTGGCAATCAGGACATCCTGATTTTAAATTAATGAAAGAAATGAAAAATTAATTAAAATTTTGGTTTCTGACCAACACAGGAAAAATTCCAATCCACTCCATCATTGAAACAAAAAACCCTATAAACGCTATGTTTTTAGGGTTTTTCTTTTGCCTATTATTCATTTAAAACCAAAGAAAACTAAAAAAAGGGGCTAATTCGGTGTCAAATAAAATGAAACAAAAAGTGACACCAAATATCGCTGTAGGCGATGTAAAATATAGTGATTCAGAAATATTTTAATTTTTTAATATAAATTATTTGAAAAAGTTATAAGAAAAATGAATCGAATAAATGGTAAATTAAGCAGATACTTTAATTGCCTTTTGGGATGGGAAAAGTAAAGGTGCTAAAATATGATAGAATTAGCTATAAGCCGAGCTTTAACCATTACAAAACATCAAATAAAAACAAAATTACATAAATTATATATATTCACTTCCTTTTTATTAAATTAGTCAATTAGAAAATTACAAATTTCAACAAATTATAAATTATACTAAAACTACTTTTAACTGTTACATTCAAAGGAGGAAAGAAGACATTTGGAGACAGTTTATGGTGGCGGCTGTCAGACTCTGTATTTAAAATTTTATATGTCATATAAAAATATTAAACACAACAAGCCATATATACCATTAAAAAAAGTATATGTGAATCATTAACAACAAACAAGTAAAAATTTTGAGTATAAACTTTAATGAATTTATAAAAATGAAAAAGGAATTCTATGTAATTATTATTTTGGTTTTTTTTGTGACTTTTGGTTGTAACAAGCCCGACAAGAAAACTCAATTGTCTCAAGAAACTAATGGCATTGATAGGACTGTTCTTCCTATTAAAGAACCCATTCCCCCTACCAGTTCGGAGTTAGATGTACGAAATGCAACTATCCCTCAACAATTTAAAGTAGAAGCCCCAGAAGGTGCACCCAACGTAATCCTCGTTTTAGTGGATGATCTTGGATTTGCAGGCACAAGTACATTTGGTGGTCCAGTACCTACACCAACATTTGATAAAATTGCTAGTGAAGGTGTGTACTACAATAACTTTCATACCACGGCAGTTTGCTCACCTACCCGTGCTGCATTAAAAAGCGGACGTAACCACCATGTGAATAATATGGGGAGCATTATTGAAACTGGAACTGGATTTCCAGGTAACACCGGGCAGATTCCACAGAATGTAGCGCCGCTTGCTGAGATGCTTCGCTTGAATGGTTATTCGACTGGAGCTTTTGGAAAATGGCACGAAACAGCTGCATGGGAAGCCAACACGGCAGGATCACTTGACCGCTGGCCCATCCGTCAGGGCTTTGATAAGTTTTACGGCTTTTTGGGTGGCGAAACCAATCAGTGGGCCCCATTTGTTTATGATGGAGTGCATCCAGTTGAATTACCTGATGATCCAAATTATCATTTTATGAATGATATGACAAATCAATCGATTGCCTGGATGAAATACCAAAAAGCGTTAAATCCAAATAAGCCTTTCTTTATGTATTTTGCCCCGGGAGCTACACACGCCCCGCACCATGTACCTCAAAACTATATCGATAAGTATAAAGGAAAATTTGATGGAGGTTGGGATGTAATCCGCCAACAAATATTGGATAGACAAATAAAGTTGGGAGTAGTGCCTGCAGGTACCAAACTTGCGCCAAAACCAGCGGCAATACCTGAATGGGAAAGTCTTTCTTCAGATCAAAAGCGTTTATTTACAAAACAAGCAGAGGTTTTTGCGGCATTTATTGATATGACTGACCACGAAATTGGGCGTTTGATTAATGCCGTGGATGAAGTTGGTCAGACTGAAAATACGATGGTAATTTTTGTCTATGGAGATAACGGAACTAGTGCTGAAGGTGGTGCGAATGGTATGTATAGTGAGATGACCTATTTCAACGGCGTGCAAGAAACCGTGCCTGATATGTTAAAAAAAATTGACAAATGGGGTGGACCTGAAACGTATCCGCACATGGCGGCAGGTTGGGCCGTAATGTTTGATACACCATACAAATGGACCAAACAAATGGGGTCTGACCACGGTGGAACTAAAGTTGGAATGACTATTCGTTGGCCTAAAGGAATTAAATCCAATGGAGAGTTGAGATCTCAGTTCTCACATGTAATTGATGTGGCACCTACTATTTTGGAAGCTGCTGGACTCCCTGAGCCAAAAATCGTAAATGGCATAGAACAACGGCCTATGGATGGCATTAGCTTGGCTTATACATTTGAAGACTCAAAAGCAAAGGAAAGACATACTACCCAATATTTTGAAATGTTCGGTAATCGTGCCATTTATCATGATGGTTGGTATGCCCGCACTATTCACCGAGCGCCTTGGGAAAGCACTCCAAGAAGACCGCTCGCTGAAGATATCTGGGAGTTGTACGAGGTAGCTAATGATTTTAGTCTCATAAATGACTTATCGGCTCAATATCCTGATAAGTTGAAAGAATTGCAGACCCTGTTTATGAAGGAAGCCGAGAAAAACTATGCCTTACCAATCGATGATCGTTTGTTTGAACGACTTATTGCCTCAAACGTAGGTCGACCTGATTTGATGGAGGGACGTAATTCATTATCGCTGTCTGGCGGGATGACTGGTATGACGGAAAACACCTTCCTAAATATTAAAAACAGATCCAAAGTTATTACAGCTTCTATTGTTATTCCTAAAGATAAACAAGCCAACGGAATCCTTATTGCCCAAGGTGGCCGATTTGGAGGCTGGGCGCTTTATGTGAAAGATGGCATTCTGGCTTATGATTATAATTTCCTTGGAATGGAGAGATATACTGTATCCTCATCAGAAAAATTAAAACCTGGTAACCATGAGTTGAAGTTTGACTTTGCCTATGATGGTGGAGGAATTGGAAAAGGCGGAATGGGTACTTTGTTCATAGATGGAAAACAAGTAGGGCAAGGCCGCATTGACCGCACACAATCAGGTATCTTTTCTGCTGATGAAACAGCTGATGTAGGAATTGACCTTGCAACTCCAGTTGTTGAGGTTATAGGTGCCGAGCATAAATCGAAATTCACCGGAAGCATACCAAAGCTAGTGGTTGAAGTGAAATAATATTATAAATTAAAGACCATTAATCAAGGTAGAATTGAATAATGGTCTTTAACGATTTTTAAATTGAAAAAGTTATTTCATGTTTAAGTTTTGTCTGATAATAAAACCAAATAACGAAATGAGTAAAATATAAATAACTGGCTACAATACCGCTCATAAAGAATTGCTAATTCTCGAAATTTAAAATTGTTCTTTATTCAAAATATGCTATTTTTAATTGGCTGAAAATCTATGTTTAAAACCCACAACTTTTCACCTCCAAAACCTTTAACTACAATTTGAATAAAAATGATAAAATATCAAATCGAAAATAATATTTCACCAAATGAGTTTAAAGAATTACTTATAAAATCAACACTTGGAGAAAGAAGACCTATAGATGATTCTGAGAGAATTAAAGCAATGGTTGAAAATGCTAATTTAATTATTACAGCAAGAGATAAAAATAAATTAGTAGGTGTTGCAAGGTCTGTTACTGATTTTGTTTATTGTACTTACCTTTCCGATTTGGCTGTTGATGAACAATATCAAAAACAAGGTATTGGAAAAGAGCTAATCAGATTGACAAAAAAAGAAACTCCAAAAGCTACATTACTTCTTTTAGCCGCACCAAAAGCAGTTGATTATTATCCACATATAGGAATGACAAAACATAATGCGTGCTTTTTATTAACAGGAGAAAAATGAGTTAAAATGATTGACATTGTAATTCACCCAAATTATCAATCAAAAGAAATTAGTAAATTGTTTGAATATGAATTACAAAAAAGATTAGAAGGATATAATTTCATCACTTTGACTGCTGCTCCCAACAAAGAAAAATTTTATCAGAAATAGGGTTGGAAAAAGCAAAAGGCAGCTTATATTTTTCCAAAAGATGAAAAACAAATGAAGGAACATTATGAATAAAAACTGTAGAGAACACCATATAAAATTTATAACTACACTTAAAATATAATTTAAACTAACAAGCATTCAATAATTAATTTACTACGTTCATAAAATCTATGATTTTCCAATTTCAAAAATCGTTTGCTTGAGGTGTGTTAACCTAAGATTCACAAAAACTTAATTTAAAGCTTAACATCAAGCCCATTAAATTACCGACATTGTCAACCATATTAAATATAGTTTGTAGATAATATGAAAAGTGAACTTAGAAAAATTGAAATTGTAGTATTATCAGACGTTCATTTAGGTACCTATGGCTGCCGTGCGAACGAACTTAGCCAATACCTCAAAAGTATAAATCCCCAAAAGCTAATTCTTAATGGCGACATAATTGATATTTGGCAATTTAGCAAACGATACTGGCCCATATCTCACATGAAAGTCGTAAAACAGATTTTGAATCTGGCTTCAAAAAATACCCAGGTTTATTATGTAACTGGTAACCATGACGAAGCTTTTCGGAAATTTTCTGGCCTTCAAGTAGGAAATTTGTCAATTGTAAATCAGCTGGAATTAAAAGTTGGAGACAAAAAAGCCTGGGTGATGCACGGAGATATATTCGATGCTTTCATGAAAAATACAAGGTGGTTGACAAAATTAGGAGCCATTGGTTATGACACCTTAATTATTCTAAATGTAATGATAAATTACATAAGGAAATTACTTGGCTATAAGAAATTATCCTTATCGAAACGAATAAAAGACAATGTTAAAACGGCGGTTAAGTTTATAAATAACTTTGAAGATACAGTGGCAGGCATAGCCATTAACAAAAAATACGACCTAGTTATATGTGGCCACATACATCAGCCTGAAGATAAAATATTATATGGCAATAATGGCAAACAGATTCGTTACCTCAATTCTGGAGACTGGGTAGAGAATTTAACAGCTTTAGAATACAACAACCAAGAATGGTCTATGTACAAATACAAAGAGGATCTCTTTTCTACAAGTTTGTTGAATGAAGCAGAGGATATAGACCTGAGTCTATTAGATTTAAGCAATAAAGTAATTTTTCAGAATATATTTTCTGAATTTCAAGCTTAAGTTATGAAAGTATTATATGCAATACAGGGAACAGGAAACGGACATATAAGTCGGGCACGTGCAATAATTCCAATACTTCAAAACTATTGTAGTGTTGACATTCTAGTTTCGGGTTACCAGAGTGATGTAGACTTACCCTTTGAAGTGAAGTACAAAATGTATGGGTTAAGTTTTATTTTTGGAAAGAATGGTGGTGTTGACAAATGGAATACCTTCAGAAAGGCAAACATAAAAAAACTTCAACACGAGACAAAAACACTGCCTGTAGAGGATTATAATTTTGTTATTAACGATTTTGAGCCAGTGTCTGCTTGGGCATGTTATAAAAAAAAGGTTCCTTGCATTTCTTTAAGCCATCAGGCTGCGGTAATAGCCAAAAATGCGCCAAAACCGAAGAAAATAGACTTATTTGGGAAATTTATTCTTCGAAACTATGCGCCCTCAAACATTCAGTTTGGTATTCATTTCAGCAACTATGCTCCCAATATTTTTACTCCTGTTATAAGGCCTGAAATAAGATATGCAAAAATTGAAGACTTAGGTCATTACACTGTATACTTGCCATCTTATAGCGATAAAAGAATTATAAAAATTTTATCACAGATTGAGCATGTTAATTGGAAAGTGTTTTCAAAACATTCTTCGTGCGCTTATAGCATAAACAACATTGATATTGAACCTATTAGTAATAAGTTATTTGTTGAAAGTATTCAATCATGCACCGGCCTTCTTTGCAATGCAGGTTTTGAAGCACCTGCAGAGGCCTTATTTATGGGTAAAAAATTATTGGCCATACCGATGAAAGGTCAATATGAGCAACAATGTAATGCAGCTGCGTTGGAAGAGCTCGGTGTTGCAACCATTAAAAAGCTTAGTAACAAAAAACTAGAAAGAATTAGAGCTTGGGTTAAAAGTGAACATAAAATAGAAATTAATTATCCGGATAACAGCAAACAAATGATTAATCAGATATTTGCTTCACACATACAAGATCTAATTTGTAAAAACAACTGGAATACGGAGTTTAGTTTAAATTTTAAGTCAACTTCTATTCTGAAGTAGCCAACGCTTACTTAAGTGAAAGGATTTAGCACATAGGCTTAAAAATTGAAAAATTTTTATAATTATTTTTCAATTTGTGATATAAGTCATTATTAATCAAACATTTGTTTTATAATTTAGTTTTGTAAAAAATTTCGCAAGTGGAATTTTAGTCTCCTAAGGCATTAGTAATCTAATCTTCCTAAGGCATTAAAGTTCTAATTTACCTATGAAATTACCACCTCGTAAAGGGGTGGTTTTTTAATGTATGAATTAAATTTTTGTAATTTTAAACCACTTGTGTCTATGGTTAATGTATGTTATAAATATACTTCCAAAAAAATAGTTAAATCTACTATTCTTGTTGCTGATTTTATTTTAGTTTATAACAAAAAAGGGAAAACACCCCTTTTAAAAAAGAGGTTAAAGCCCTTATATTCTTGATATTGTTTTTTTAAGTTTGTAACTCCTAAAAATTGTTTTGGGATAGAACTACTAAACATAAAAATTATGAAATTAGTTTTAAGAAGTGCTTGTTTACTGCTAGGGTTTATTATTTTTGTTACAATTGCATTAATTTTAATTGATATTTTTTCTAATTAAATATTCATCTTTATTTATATTTTATTGATTAAACCCAATACCATTTAAAAAATTCGTTTTTTTAGTACATAATGCTTAATTTTAAGAAGTATTAAAAGTCAGATTAAGTAATCATATAAAAGTTGATTAATTGCTTTTTTTTAATTCTAAAATCAATAATTATTCTAATATTTAAATATTATGAAAAAAGTATGTATAGCATTAGACACAAGTCCTTCAGCTCAAAAAATTGCCGAATTTGGATACAGTTATTCCAAAGCCTTAAATGCTGAAGTTACGCTGATTCACGTTGTAAATGATATTTCATATTACACTATGAATTATGACCCAATTATGGGGTATGCTGGGTTTCTAACATCAAATACTTTAGAATTGGTTGAAGGATTAAAAAATGAGGCTGAAAAGTTTTTAGCTTCATCAGCAAAACATTTAGATGATAAGACTATTAAAACACAAGTTTTAGAAGGAAATTCAGCTGATGCAATTTTGGAATTTGCAAATTCCTGGAATGCCGATTTAATTGTTATGGGAACCCATAGCAGAAGCGGACTGGCTAATTTATTAATGGGTAGTATTGCTGTTGAAGTAGTAAAACATTCAGAAATCCCAATTTTAATTATTCCAACTAAAGATAACTAAATTTATTTTTTAATTGGTTGTTGTAATTTGGCTCCATAGTTCAAGGGATAGAATAGAAGTTTCCTAAACTTTAGATTCAGGTTCGAGTCCTGGTGGAGCTACATTCGTTTTATAAAAATTTAAAAAATATTGTAATTTAGACTAAAAGATATTAGAAGTGACATTTGAATTTAAAAATATTATCAAAGGCTTTAAAAAAGCAAATAAAAAAGGAATAAAAGCGGTTGTAGCTACTTTGGTGGCATTAAACGGATCGTCTTATAGAAAACCAGGAGTAAGAATGTTAATCTTGGAGGACGATACCATGATTGGTGCCGTTAGTGGAGGTTGTGTTGAAAAAGAAATTTTAAGACAATCAGCATCTGTTTTTAAAACAGGTGTGTCAAAAATAATGACATATGATGGTCGGTATAGGTTAGGTTGCGAAGGAACACTTTTTATATTAATAGAAGCATTCAATCCAAATAAAACATTTATAAAAGCTTTTGAAAATACAGTTGAAGAGCGAAAATCGTTTCAAATTAAATCATTTTACAAAAAGGAAGATTGTGTAAATAAAAATTTTGGTTCTTTTATTTTATTTGAAAATGAACAATGGATTTCTTTTTCAGAAACTTCAGAAATTGAAGCAAACAAAAAAGAAAAGCTATTGGTTTTCGAACAAAAATTAAAACCTTGTTTTAGGCTGGTTATTGTTGGGGCTGAGCATGATGCAGTTCAGTTATGTTTGTTTGCCTCGTTTTTAGGCTGGGAAGTTGTAGTAATAACCAGCGCAGCCAATCAACAAACAATTCAGGATTTTCCTGGCGCAAAAGAATTGTTGCAAGTTGATCCTAATTTGTTGAAAATAAATTGGATAAATGAACAAACAGCGATTGTTTTTATGACACATAGTTACGCTAAAGATTTACAATATTTATTAGCTTTAAAAAACACCAAACCAATTTATATGGGCTTGTTAGGACCATATAAAAGGCGCGAAAGAATTATCAACGACTTGATTGAACAATACCCTGATGTTGAAGATTCTTTTTTAGAAAAACTGTACGGACCAGCCGGATTGAATATTGGTGCTGAAACTGCTCAGGAAATAGCCGTTTCTATTTGTGCTGAAATTTTATCAGTAACTCGAGAACAAAAACCCGATTTTTTAAAAAATAAGTTAACCGCTATTCATTCTTAAAAAATATGAAACCAACAACTGCAATGGTTATTTTGGCGGCGGGTTCATCATCAAGAATGCAATTGATTAAGCAGTTATTGCCTTGGAAAAAAACCACACTTTTAGGGAATGCCATTGAACAAGGTTTGCAATCTAATGTTGATGCCGTTTATGTTGTTTTAGGTGCAAATGCTGCAAAAATTAAAGAACAAATATCAAAATATCCAATTCAAATTATGGAGCATGAAAACTGGCAGCAGGGAATTGGCAGTTCTATAGCTTACGCCATAAAATACTTCAAACAAAACAAACTAGATTTTAATTCGGTACTCATTACTTTGGCCGATCAACCTTTCATAAATGCTTCTTATTATAATTTGCTAATAGCGCAATCTTTAGCTTTTAAAGAAAAAATTATTGCTTCAAGCATTGATAATAAACCGAGTGTTCCAGCGATTTTTGATGCTTATTTTTTTGATAAATTGTTACAATTAAAGAAAGATAAAGGAGCAAAACGGCTTATGAAATCTGTATCTGAGGATGTTTTTATAGTAAATTCAGACATCAATTTGCTTGATGTTGATACAATAGAGGTTTATGAGAATGTTTATAATGATTGTGGAAAGCTATAAAAGAGCTTTTAAAATAATCACTCGGAGTGCATAGAAAATTCACAATTACATTATTTTTATATCTTTGAGAATATTTAAAAAAATAAATATTATTAAAAAATGGAATCATTATCATTACAAAGTTTTATTAGCTTAATTATTGTATTTGTTTCATGGGTTCTAGTTGCTTTCTTGTTAACGGCTAAAACAAAAAACAAAACAAGTAATATACTACTTTCACTTTTCTTGATAATTAATGCGCAAGATTCAAGTGGCATATTTGCTCGCTATTTTGTTTACCCCAATTATCCTGGTTGGGGTATGGTAATTAATTCTACTGTATTTTTCAAATTGCCTGTTTTGTACCTTTATGTGCTTTCTGTAATCTATTCCGATTTCAAATTGCAGAAAAAACATTTATTACACTTATTACCATGGGCTATAAATATTATCTATTTTAACCCCTCACTTTTTTGCTGTTGATTTTGATGAAAAATGGACTTTTTTAAACGAAAATAATATTGAAAAAAAATCTGAAATTTAGGCATCTTATATATTAATTCATATTCAGATAGTAGTATATTTTACAATGTGTTTTATAGCCATTAAAAAATATAAGATCTTATTGCTTGAAAATTATTCAAATACTAATTTATTTAATTACAAATGGTTATTTCAACTTATTACTATTATTTGCAATTGAGTCAGTTATAGCTACATTTAAAAATGCTTTTCTGTTTGCACATTTAGATATGGCGTATTATATAACTGTTATTACTGAACTTTATTTGCCTTAGCATTTTTATCTTGGGTTGTTTTAAAAGCATTACACAATCCTGAACTATTTAGAGGTATAAATTCTAACCTGCAATTGGTTAAAAACTTAGTTATTAAAAATATTCAAGAGGGAAAAGATGTAGAAAATGAGGTTGAAGAATTGGAAGAAATTGTTCAACTTAAAAAACATATGTTAAATGAGGATCCTTATTTAAATGCCTCGTTAACTATTGATGACCTTTCCAAACAAATGAACATTCCAACCAAAGATTTATCTATATTAATAAACTATAATCTCAATCAGCATTTTTTCGATTTTATAAATGGTTATCGTATTAGAAAAGCTATGGAAATATTAAAAGATCCTGATAAAATAAGTCTCACAATACTTGAAATATTGTATGAAGTAGGATTTAATTCAAAATCTTCATTCAATACTGCGTTTAAAAAATACACGAACAATACTCCAACCGAATATCGTAAAAAGCTCTCAAAAACAGTAGCTTAAGAAAAAGTCGTACGGATATCAAAAAAAGTCGAACCAATTAAATTTCAATAATTGGTTCGACTTTTTTTATTCGGTCGATATCCTATTTATTCCTTTGCACTTTTGCTTCAGAAAACATCAAAAACAAATTTTAGTGTAACATACAAGAGGCTAAAAAGTCTTTAACAAAAACAAACAAGATTATGAAAGTTTATAGAATAACGTATATTTTTTTAGCACTATTAATAATAGGGCAATCTGCAAAAGCTTCAGATATAAAATTTAAAATAACTGGAAAAGTAATAGAAAACGAAACAGCAATACCTATTCCGTATGTAACAGTAACAATTAACAATAAAAATGATGATAGTATTGTTACAGGCACAATTACAGATGAATCTGGAAATTTTGCTCTTGAAAAAATTATACAAGGAGCTTATTACATGAAATTTAGTTTTTTGGGCTACAAAGAATATATTATTGAAAATATTGAGTTTAATGAAAAATCTAGCATTATTGATTTAGGTATTATTAATTTACAACCTGATACAAATACACTAAATGAAGTTGAAATTACTGCTAAAATACCACCTATTAGCAAAACAATAGATAAACAAGTTATAAATGTAGAAAAAAACATAAGTTCAATTGGAGGAACTGCAGCCGATGCTTTAACATTATCGCCTTCAGCTCAAATGGATGCCGAAGGAAATATTAAATTAAGAGGAAGTGCCAATTATAAAGTATTAATTAATGGCAAACCAACAACTTTAGATCCAAGTCAGGTTTTAAAACAAACACCCGCTAACCAAATAAGTAAAATTGAAGTCATTACAAATCCATCCGTAAAGTACAGTGCTGAAGGTGGTGCAGGAATCATCAACATTATTTTAAAAAAAGGAATTGAAAGTGGTTTTAATGGCATTGTGAATGCATCTATTGGAACTAAAAGTAAATATACTAGCGATGCCAACTTCAACTTGAACAAAGAAAAAACAAGTTACTCTTTAAGTTTTGATTGGCGAGATTATACAAAAACAGCGTTTAATAATTATTATAGAGAATTGTATAATGAAACAAATACACATTATGCATCAATGTACCAAGATAGAACCATCACGAATGCTGATTTAGGTTTTAGGTTTGGACTAGCTCATGATTTCAATGAGCAAAATAATTTAAGTTACTCTTTTCATACGGGCTATGCTTCAACTATAGGAGATATTTTAGTAAAAACTTCTGGGTATACCATTCCTGAAAGCGATGAAGAGCATATGTACAACACCTTTTATTTCGATCAAAAACCAACGTTTTTTACCAATAATATTGGCTATACAAGAAGTTTTGATGACAAAGGAAGCAGTTTATCAATAAATGCATATTATTCTTATATCGATTATTATTTATTTAATGGACAGGTATTGTCAAGAACTGATGAAAATCATAATATTATAGATGATGAACCTTATTTGTTAGATATTATAAATGATAATAACAGTAATGATTTTCGATTGGATGCAGATTATACAAAAGCTGTATCTGAAAAATCAACCATTGAAACCGGATTGTCATTTCATTTATATGATCGCTTTTTAGACATTACTTATGCACAATTTAATTATGACCAAAATGATTGGGTAAACAATCCATTATATACCAATAAATACAATTTTGATGAAGATATCTATGCCGGTTATTTCAACTTAAATACTTCTTTTTCTGGAATAAAATCCTCCATGGGTTTACGTGTTGAATATATGGATCGACTTTTAAAGCGACAAGAAGGTCATGAAAAATATGAATTTGATAAACTGTACTTTTTCCCAGGCTTTTCTTTTTCGAAAGAACTTTCAGAAAATCAGAGTTTGTCATTAGCCATGACCAATAGAACTAATAGGCCAGATGAGTATATGATGAATCCATTTCCAGAATTTGAAGATGACTATTTTTATGCAGAAGGAAATCCGTATTTAATTCCCGAAATTGTTAGAAACTTAGAACTTGGGCTACAGTTTTCAAAAGGGAAACAACGTTATCTGCGAACTTGTATTATCGAATTACTCAGGACAAATTGGAGCAATTATTAACAATTGGCGATGATGATAAAATTCACACAAAATTTCACAATGAAAATAAAGATCGATCGATAGGAACGGAGTTAATGGGTAATTTTTCTGTAACAGATTGGTGGAGTATAAATGCAAACACAAATTTATATCATTACAAAATAACTTCAACAATTGAAGAGGTTGAAACCACACGAAAAGATTTTTCTTGGAGTACTCAATTTGTCAATTCATTTAATTTAGGTAAAACTACTTCTTTGCAGTTAATCGGCTTGTACAATAGTAAAACGGTTCGTTCGCAGGGGGAATTAAGCGATTATTATTTTCTTGATGTTGCTGTAAAACAACAATTTATGAATGGAAACTTAACGGTGGCACTTCAATTAAAAGATGTTCTACAATCATTAAACTATGAACTTTATACCGAAACTGGAAATATGAGTTAGTGGGTGACTTTAATAATGAATCTCCCATTTTCCTTATAAATGTTAGTTACAACCTAAGTAATTATAAAAAGAAAACAAAAGATGTTGAAACAGAGTTTGATATGTAATTATAAAAAAATGAAAGAAAATCTGAAAATATGCAACCTTTTGAATTTTCAACTGTCTATAGTAATAGTTGAAATGAATAATACTAGTCATAATCTTTTAACGAGCCCACTTTAATTGGAAACAACAAATTTATACATACATAAAGATCTTGTAGAGAAAAGCAAGGAGGGCGTTAGAAGTGCACAGTTTCAATTGTATGAACTTTATGTAAACGCTATGTACAACGTATGCATGCGTTTGGTAAGTTCAAAAGAAGACGCTGAAGATGTTTTACAAGATAGTTTTGTAGAAGCTTTTAAAAACTTACAAAGTTTTAGATACGAAAGTACTTTTGGTTCTTGGTTAAAAAGAATTGTGGTGAACAAGAGTATCAATTTTTTAAAATTGAAAAAAATACCGGTGTCTGCACTTGAAAATCACGAATATTATTTAACCGAAGAGGAATCTGAAAATATTGAAGAACGAGACATTGAAAAAATTAAAAAAGGAATTGATTTGTTACCAAACGGATTTAAACAAATTATCAATCTTTATTTAATTGAAGGGTACGATCATAATGAAATTGGTGAGATTTTAGAAATAACGACGTCAACATCTAAATCCCAATATCACAGAGCTAAAAGAAAATTAATTGAAATTATAAAAACATTATAATGGACAATTTTGAAAAACAGATTAAGGAAAGCAGAGCGCTTTTTAATGAACATACACCAGATAAAGCAAAAATTTGGGCTGCTATTTCAAATGAATTAAATGAAGAAAAACCCAAAGTAATTCCCCTTTGGAAATCATTAAAATTTAGGGTTGCGGCAAGTATCATAATTGTGTTGGGTATTTTCAGTATCATGGCTTTAGGTTTCAGAAATGCGACAAATAATGTGGCAAATTACGAATTGGAGGAAATAGACATGCATTATCAAGGGTTGGTTTCATATCAGGTGCAATTAGTTGAAAACAATAAAAATATCTCTTCAACAGATAAAGAAGAATTTTTATCTTTTTTAAGCGAGTTAGATCAGGAATATGAAGAACTAAAATTTGAATTAGGTGAAAATTTAGATAACCAATTGGTGTTAGAAGCAATAATTAGTAATTACAAAAAACGTATTGAATTGATTGAAAATTTATTACATCAAATAAACAATTCAAAAAACACAACAACTAAAGATGAATACATTTTATAAACAAACAACCGTATTGTTACTGATTTTATTGAGTGGCTTGGTTATTGAAGCTCAAGAAACCGTATCAAAAAAAATTATAAAAAAATACGCAATTACCAATCAGGGTGATTTAACCATCGATTCAAAATACGGAGATATTGTGATTAACGGATGGGAAAAAGACAGTATTGTAATTACGGTAGCAATTAAAGTAACCGATAAAAGATTAGAGAACGCTAAAGATTTGTTAGAGCGCATTCAGCCACAAATTAAAGTAGTTGGGAACCTAGCAACCATTAATTCGGAAATTGTTGCGAAGAATGAAAGTTTTATTTCAAATTACTTTAATAAAGCAAATCCGTTAGATTTTGATAAAACCAATGTGCAAATTAATTACACCATTTTTTTACCAAAAAATATTTCGTTAAACATAACCAATAAATTTGGAGATGTTATTTTAGAAAGTTTTAGGGGTAGATTGGTTTCAAATGTACAGCACGGGGATATGTGGATAAATCAAGATGTAACCAATGCAAGCCTTGATATGAAGTATGGAAAACTAAAAACAAAATCGGTTACGTATGCAAATATCAATCTTAAAAATGCCGTATTGAATTTAGAAACTTCAAAAAATTTGATTTTATACTCCAGCGGATCTGTAATTGATATTGTGAGGGTTGAATCATTAGAATTAACATCAAATAAAGATAAAATTGGAGTTTCAAGTACAGGTGAAATTCGAGGAAAAATAGATTTTTCAGAAATGAATTTAAATAACATTGATAACGAGATTAATCTAACTATGAAAGTGACTGATTTAAAGGTTTCAAAAATTAATAAGCCAGAAGCTTTTGTATTTATTGAGGAGGAATCTTCAGATATCGACATCAATATTACCGGACTTGCATTTAAGTTTAAAGCCAATTTAGAACAAGGTGTTTTACGAATTCCAAAGTCGTTTCAAAACCTAAAAACCTTTATGATTGACAATGAAAAAAAACTTAGAGAAATCAATGCAACTTACGGTAAAAACCCAACAGGAAAATTTTCTATAACTGGTAAAAAGGGGAATATAGTACTAATAGACAATACTTTATAATAAATATTAAAATTTAAACAATTACAAATGAAAAGAATAAAATATACTCTTGTTTGTTGTATCTCAATTATTACAACTCAATTATTTGCACAGAAAACCGATAATTATATACAGTTTGATGACAGCCAAAATGTTGTAAATGGCGTTTATTTAGGGCTTAATTTTGGTTATGGAGAAATGGATGGAAAA
This sequence comes from uncultured Flavobacteriaceae bacterium, assembly GCA_963712085.1. GTDB lineage: Bacteria > Bacteroidota > Bacteroidia > Flavobacteriales > Flavobacteriaceae > Lutibacter. The sequence goes on from CAVQGP010000008.1 coordinate 74,456, forward strand.
AGCACTTATTTTGGTGGTGCTAAAATAGCTTATGTAGCTAATAAACAATTTGAAGTTGGTTTTTCGGGTGTAGGGTTTTATTCAGAACAAAACTCAAATGGTTCACTTACAAGCAACGATGTATTTGGTGGTTATGGAGGTTTGCATCTAGAGCCTATATTTTTTGGGCCTTCAAAATTTAGCCTTTCTTTTCCAATGTTGGTTGGTGGTGGTGCCATTGCATATGCTAACAAAGATTTAGATGATATTATTGACGAAGGTAATGGGGAAATAGAAGAGTGGGAACCGTTTTTTGTGTTTGAGCCTGGGGTAAGTGTACAATATAACATTTCGCGTTATTTACAATTTGAAGCAGGTATAAAGTATCGAATATCCAGTGAGTTTGAATTATTTCCAGAAGGGATTACAAATATCAACGGATTTACAGGTAGTGTTGGGCTAAAAATAGGCGTTTTCAATATGGGGAAAAATAAATAAAAAAAACGGAATTATGAAAGAAAAAAGTTTGCAAACAAAACATGTATTTACAGAAAACAATAAGGTCTATTTAAAAAATAGCAAAGATTGGAGTCCAATTAATTTTCAATGGATTCCTATCGTAAAACTTCAAGAAAAATTTAAAGTATAAAAGTATAATAAAATGAAAAAAACAGCAATTATAGTAATCGTTTTAACAATGATAATGACTTCGTGTCAAATTGACAATACAGTTGGGGAAGGACCAATAGTAACACAAGAATTGACCATTGATGATTTTAACGGAATATCAACTTTTGGTGATGATCAGGTATTTATTACATATGGTGAAATTCAAAAAGTGACTGTTATAGGGCATGCCAATATTATTGAAAGGTTAGGAAGAGATGTAAAAGAAGGAATTTGGGAAATGGAATTAGAAAATGGCAGCTATAAAAATTCGCAATTAACTTTTAACATTCAGATGCCATTACTGAATAAGGTTGAATTAAGTGGGTCTGGGTATGTTGAAATTGCAGATTTTACAAGTTATAAAAATGTTGAAGTAAACCTATATGGTTCTGGAAATATTACATTTAATGGAAATGTTGGATGTGAAAATTTAGGAATTGACATTGAAGGTTCGGGTACAGTTTACGCATTGGGTAAATTTAAAAACTTAGTGAATTTAGATATTGATATTGACGGTTCAGGTGTATATGATGGCTTTAAAAACACATCAGTTATGTGTAAAATTAACATAATTGGCAGCAGTACTTGTTATGTGGCTGTGGAGGAGTTGTTAGATGTGAAAATTTTAGGTGCTGGAATTATAAATTACAAAGGAAATCCAACAATTCAAACCAATATTTCTGGTTCAGGAAAACTCAATGATTATAATGAGTAAATGGCGTATTTTTTAAATGTTTTTGCTTCAATTCTTAAAATCGTAAAAAAAGCTATGTAATTTATATTTTTATAGTATTTTTAAGGTTGTAAAAAAAATGAAATATACAATTATGAAAAATAGGATATTAAAAATAATGTTATTTATTTTCAGTGTGATATTATTGATTGCCGGATGTAAACAGAAAGAGGAACCTGAAGCGGTCTTAATTGACAAAGAGCAAATTAAAATGGAAATTCAAGCCAAGGAAGATTTGTTTGCTGAAACATACAATGCTGGAGAGATGAAGAATATAGGCTATTATGCCGATGATGCTGTTTCATATTCTGCAAACAGAGCACCACTTGTAGGTAAACAAGCAATTGTTGAGTTTTTAGCAGATGGAATTGATTCGTTTGCTTTATCTAATAAAATTACTTTTACAACTGAAGACGTTTTTCCTTCAACTGATGGATTACAAGTTGTTGAAATAGGATATTTCAAGGTCGTAGACTCTACAGGTGTAGTTATAAATTCAGGTAACTATATGAGTTTATTTGAGAAAAGAGATGGAAAATATGTAAGTGTAAGAGATATGAGTGTTTCTGACATTCCATTTGAGTAAATAACAAATCTTATATAAAAAAGGGTGTTTGAAAATTTTCAAACACCCTTTTTTATGTATTGAACAGAAAATCACCTTCTTCTGCCACCACCACCTCTAGACATGGAGCCCATTGATGAAGGTCTTGAATATGAAGAAGAACTAGCTCTTGATCTTGATCCAGAATTATAATTGTTCGATGATGGGCGTGTTGATGCTGAAGCTCCGCTAGTTCTAGATTGAGATGTTGAAGGTCGTACAAAATCTGAGGATGATCCTTTTGATTGTGATGTTGAAGGTCTTTTAGTATTAGAAGTTCCTGTTGTTGCCCTCCCAGTTTGGGAAATAGAAGCTCTATTTGTGCCTTTTCCAGCCGTATTATAATTCCCGTTTTTCACGTTATTATTTACAGTATTAGAAGTTTTTCGACTGTTGTTATTATAATTATTAATTTGATTATGGTTATGGTTAATTACAACTGTATTATTATAACCATGGTGATGGTAATAATTATTATGTCTGTAAATTCCAACTGCCATTACAGTAAAAGCAGCATAATATGGTGGGTAATAACCATAATAATATGGTGGGTAATAAGGCACGTAAGCAGGCGAATAAACATATTGTACTATGGGTGCCGATTCTACAACTACTATGGTTGATGATGGAACGACGGTTTCTACAGGCGGCTCGCTACCTGTATAACCAGGATTTGCAGTTACACCTTTGGTAGCTTCAGTATTTGGTTCTACAATATAGTTTTTGCCATATAAGTCTTTATCTCCAATAATTTGCATAGATACTTTACCATCTTTATCTTTAGCAACAGAGATAACGGCAACATCTTGAATTTCTTTTTCACTTATTAGATCCTGAAGAATAAATAAGAAATTATCACCATCTTTTTTGGTTTCTACCTTAATAAAATCAACTTTATTATCGTTATTTAAATCCAGATTGTTAATTCCTGTTTTTTCTTCATTTAATGCTTTTTCAAAATCCTCTATTGTTTTTGATTTCTGAAATAGGTCTAAAACAGCATACAAATCTAAATTATCACCTGGTAAGCCTAATAAATCATCCGTATTCTCAGTTTGAGAAAAAGCTGTGAAACTAATCAAACTAATAACAAAAATTAAATAGGTCAAATTTATTTTTTTCATAATTGTATATAATTAATTTGTGTATTTATGTAAATGAAATAGTAATGCCAAAATTATAAATAATTTAAAATAAATATTAAGTTTGAAACTAAATTAACAGCATATTTTCAAAGATATGAAAAATAACTATCTTCGAAAAAATCAATTACTTTAGTTTTAATTGTGTGAATAATATTCAAAAATATTCCAATTTAATCAAGCAGGAAGCTCAACGTTTGGGTTTTGAAAGTTGCGGTATTTCAAAAGTAGGTTTTTTAGAAGAAGAAGCATCAAAATTGGAGCAATGGTTAAAAAATGGATACCATGGAAAAATGAAATACATGGAAAATCATTTTGATATGCGTTTAGATCCACGTTTATTGGTTGATGATGCAAAATCTGTAATAAGCTTATCTTTTAATTATTTTCCCGAAGAAACCCAAAAATTGGAATCTTATAAAATTGCAAAATATGCTTATGGTGAAGATTATCATTATGTTTTAAAATCAAAATTAAAAACGTTAATTAATTTCATTCAGGAAAAAATTGGAGAGGTTAACGGACGTGCCTTTGTAGATTCAGCTCCTGTTTTGGAAAGGGCTTGGGCTCAAAAAAGTGGATTGGGTTGGATTGGCAAACATTCATTAATTATTCAAAAAAATAAAGGCTCTTTTTTCTTTTTAGCCGAATTGATTTTAGATTTAGAATTGGATTACGATGCCCCTTTTTTAACAAATCATTGCGGAACTTGTACAAAATGTTTGGATAGTTGTCCAACCCAAGCCATTTTGCCAAACAATACGATTGATGGAAGTAAGTGTATTTCGTATTTTACTATTGAGCTAAAAGAAGAAATCCCTTCAGCCTTCAAAAATAAATTTGAAGACTGGATGTTTGGATGCGATATTTGTCAGGATGTTTGTCCCTGGAACCGTTTTTCAAGCCCTCATTCTGAAGAAAAATTCAATCCGCACCCAGATTTATTGACAATGAAAAGAAAGGATTGGGAAGAAATAACAGGAGAGATTTTTAAATCTATTTTTAAAAAATCGGCCGTGAATCGCACAAAATATTCTGGGTTAAAACGAAATATTTCTTTTCTTAAAAATGATTAAATCCAATTAAAAATTTAATTAGAATATTGATATTCTGTTTTACAAATACTTTATAAAGTAATATAAGTTTTAAAGTTACTTGTAATATTAATTTAATAAATTTGAATCTTAAATAACAAAGATCCTTTTATGAGTAATTCTAAAAAAAAGAGAGAAGCTTTACATTACCATCAGTACCCAACTCCAGGAAAAATACAAGTTGTTCCAACAAAAAAATATGCCACGCAACGCGATTTATCATTAGCCTATTCGCCGGGTGTTGCTGAACCTTGTTTAAAGATTGAAAAAAAACCTGAAGATGCTTATAAATATACGTCTAAAGGAAATTTAGTAGCGGTAATTTCTAATGGTACTGCTGTTTTAGGATTGGGAGATATTGGAGCACTTGCAGGAAAACCTGTAATGGAAGGAAAGGGTTTGCTTTTTAAAATTTTTGCAGATATTGATGTGTTTGATATTGAGGTAGATACAAAAGATGTTGAAAAATTTATTGAAACAGTAAAAAATATTGCCCCAACATTTGGAGGTATTAATTTAGAAGATATTAAAGCTCCAGAAGCCTTTGAGATTGAACGCAGGTTGAAAGAAGAATTAGATATTCCAGTAATGCATGACGATCAACATGGAACGGCAATTATTTCAGCGGCGGCTTTAAAAAACGCTGTTGAAATAGCAGGAAAAGATATCTCCAAAGTAAAAATTGTGGTGAATGGTGCGGGTGCAGCGGCTATATCATGTTCACGCTTGTATATTGCTTTAGGTGCCAATAAAAGTAATATGGTAATGTGCGATAGCAAAGGTGTTATTAGGAGGGATGCTGAAAATTTGACCGAACAAAAAGCCGAATTTGCTACCGATAGAAACTTAACAACTTTAACAGAAGCCATTAAAGGGGCGGATGTTTTTATTGGACTTTCTATTGCCGATGTTTTTACACCAAAAATGCTGTTATCTATGGCAAAAGATCCAATTGTATTTGCCATGGCAAATCCAAATCCGGAAATAGAATATGACGTGGCTATAGCTACCCGTAAAGATGTAATTATGGCAACGGGTAGATCCGATTATCCAAATCAGGTGAATAATGTACTTGGATTTCCATATATTTTTAGAGGGGCTTTAGATGTTAGGGCTACTAAAATTAATGAAGAAATGAAAATGGCAGCAGTGCATGCCTTGGCAAATTTAGCTAAAGAATCAGTACCTGAAAAAGTAAATATTACATATGGAGAAACAAACATTCAATATGGAAGGGAATATATAATTCCAAAGCCTTTTGATCATCGATTAATAACTGAAGTTCCTCCAGCAGTTGCAAAAGCAGCTATGGAATCTGGTGTTGCAAAAAAACCGATAAAAGATTGGGATGCCTATAAAGAAGCCCTTGCGGAGCGTTTAGGAACAAGTAATAAGCTAATGAGAATGCTTACAACCCGTGCAAAAGCGAATCCTAAGAGTGTAATTTTTGCTGAAGCCGATCATTTAGATGTATTAAAAGCTGCACAAATAGTTTATGAGGAAGAAATAGCAAAACCAATATTGCTGGGAAATAAAGAAATTATTGAAGAGTTAATGAAAGAATTAAACTTTGAAGCTGACATTCCAATAATAGACCCTAAATCTCCTGAAGAAAGAAAGCGAAGACATCGATTTGCGAAAATCTATTGGGAAAAACGCAAGCGTAAAGGAATAACAATGTTAGATGCCCGAAAATGGATGAGAGAACGTAATTATTTTGCAGCAATGATGGTAAATGAAGATGAAGCAGATGCGCTGGTTACAGGTTACTCAAGAAGTTATCCAACAGTTGCAAAACCAATGATTGAGTTAATTGGCAAATCTGAAGGTGTTCTTAGAGTCGCTGCTACAAATATTATGATGACAAGTAGAGGGCCAATGTTTTTTTCTGATTCTGCTTTTAATGTGAATCCTACGGAAGAAGAACTGGTTCAAATAGCCAGAATGACCGATCGTGTGATGAAAATTTTTGACATTGAGCCTAATTTGGCCATGCTTTCATATTCAAATTTTGGGTCTGCACAGTTTGAGTCTGCTTCTAAATGTTCAAAGGCTGTTGCATATTTGCACAAACATTTCCCAGAAATAGTTATTGATGGTGAAATTCAGGCCGATTTTGCTTTAAACATGGAGTTAAGAGATGAAAAATTTCCATTTTCTAAAATTCATAATAAAAAAGTGAACGGGTTAATTTTTCCTGATTTAAATTCAGCAAACATTAGCTATAAATTAATAAAGAGTTTAAACAATGTAGAAACTATTGGTCCAATAATAATGGGAATCAAAAAACCAGTTCATATTTTACAACTAGGTTCAAGCGTAGATGAAATTGTTAATATGGTTTGTGTAGCCGTTGTTGATGCGCAAGAAAAGGAAAAAAACCAAGATTATTTTATTACATTTGAAAATTAATTGAAAACGTGAAATATGATAACCCATATTAGAGGTAAATTAATTGAAAAAAACCCCACAAATGCTGTAATAGAAGCTAATGGGGTGGGTTATTGGATAAATATTTCACTTAATACTTACGCGCAATTACCAGACAGCGAAGCAGCGTTTTTATATACATATTTATCTGTCAAAGAAGATTCACATACGCTTTATGGATTTTCAACAAAAATTGAACGTGAGATTTTCAAATTATTAATATCTGTTTCAGGAGTTGGACCTAGTATTGCAAGAACCATGATTTCATCTATGACAACTGATGAAATTCAACATGCAATTGCATCAGGAAATGTAAGTTTAATTCAATCTGTAAAAGGAATTGGGACTAAAACTGCACAGCGTGTATTGGTAGATTTAAAAGATAAAATTTTAAAAACATATGCTGTTGATGAAGTTTTTGTTTCTGAAAGCAATACGAATAAAAATGAAGCGTTATCTGCTTTAGAAGTATTAGGATTTAATAAAAAATTATCCGAAAAAGTGATTGATAAAATTTTGAAGGAAGAAAAAGGATTGAGTGTTGAAGGTTTAATCAAAAAAGCACTTAAAAATTTATAAAAAAATTGAGGTCTATAAAATTCATAAATAAATCGGTTATAATATTTTTTTTACTGTTGATTTCATTCTCAACCGTAAAAGCACAAACTCCGCCTACCCCAAAAAGTACTGACTCTATTCAGGTTTCAAAAAGCATAGATACTATAAAAGTTTTAAAATCATCAGATTCTATTGATTTAAAATACCCATTTAAAAACAATCAGGCAGGAAGTTTATTTCTTGGCGATCCATCGGTGGAAATTATTTATGATGAAGATTTAAAAAAGTACATTATTGTTGAGAAAGTGGGAGGCTATTATGTTGAGCGACCTGTTTATATGACTCAGGAAGAGTTTAAGGATTATAAACTTAAACGTGATATGGCCGATTATTATAAAGAAAAAATTAGTGCAACCAATAGTAAAAAGAAAGGTAGTGCTGAGGCTCAAAAAAACTTACTTCCAACCTATTACGTAAACTCTGATTTTTTTGAATCTGTTTTTGGTGGAAATACCATTGAAGTAAATCCTCAAGGTTCTATTTTAATAAAGTTGGGTGGACTTTATCAAAAAGTTGACAATCCACAACTTTCAGAACAAAACAGAAGTAGTTTTACCTTTGATTTCGATCAGCAGATAAGTGCAAGTATTGTTGCTAAAGTTGGAACTAGGTTGAAATTTAGTGCTCAATTTGATACACAATCTACGTTTAATTTTCAAAATCAGGTAAAGTTAGAATATACGCCAACGGAAGATGACATCATTCAGAAAATAGAGGTTGGAAATATTAGTATGCCTGTTAAAAATTCACTTATTGTTGGGGCTCAAAGTTTATTTGGACTTAAAACAGAATTACAATTTGGAAAAACACGTATTACAGGAGTTATAGCAGAACAAAAATCTGAAACCAGATCAGTAACTGCACAAGGTGGATCAACCATTCAGGAGTTTGAATTACAAACAACAGATTATGATGCCAACCGCCATTTCTTTTTATCACACTACTTTAGAGATAATTACAATACTGCATTACAAGATAATCCATTAATAAACAGTCCAATTGATATTACTAGAGTTGAGGTTTGGGTTACAAACAGAAGTAATGAAACATTGAATGTTAGAAACATTGTTGGTTTGGCCGATATAGCTGAAGGCAACCCAAATAATATTGGTCCGGCAAATGTAACACCAGTTCCAGGAGCATTATTACCTGTTAATGCTGCCAATGATATTTCGGCAATTTTAACACCTACAAATCCTGTTAGAGAAATTGCAACGGTTCCAGATGCATTGTCAACTTATGCAATGCAGCAGGGGCGTGATTATTCCGTATTAGAGAATGCCTTAAAATTAGAACCAGTTAAAGATTATACAATTCACCCACAACTTGGTTATATTACATTAAATAGAAGACTTGCAGAATCTGATGTTTTGGCAGTTGCATTTGAATATACTGTAAGTGGAGATTCACAAGTTTATAAAGTAGGAGAATTCACAACCGATGGAATTACAGCGCCAAGTAATCTTGTAGTAAAATTATTGCGTAGTGAAATTATAAGTACTCAAATTCCAATGTGGGATTTAATGATGAAAAACGTCTATTCTTTGCAAACTTTTAATATGCAACGTGACGGATTTAGACTGGATATTATGTATGCTGATGATGCTACGGGGGTGCCTATAAATGTGCTTCAAAATGCACAAACACCAGGAGTTTCAGACAGAACGCTTATGAATTTGTTGGATGTTGATAAATTAGATCAAAGTTTAAATGCCTTACCAGAAGGTGATGGATATTTTGATTATGTTGAAAATATTACTGTAAATTCAACTAGAGGTTTTATTGTTTTTCCAACAGTTGAACCATTTGGAGAAGATTTGGAAAGTACCTTAACCAGTCCAGATGATGCTATTTACATTTTTAATGAAATGTATGAACAAACACAATCTGAGGCAAAAAACAATTATCAGGAAAAAGATAAATATTATTTAAAAGGATACCATAAATCTGAAAGTGCAAATGGGATTCCTCTGGGGGCATTCAATGTTCCTCAAGGATCTGTAACTGTAACAACTGGAGGAAGAGAATTGATAGAAGGTGTTGACTATGTAGTTGATTATCAAATGGGGAGGGTTCAAATTGTAAATCCAAGTTTAGAAGCCTCAAACGCGCCAATTGAAGTTTCAGTTGAGAACAATGCCACTTTTAATTTACAAACTAAACGATTTTTAGGAGTTGATATTGAGCATAAATTTTCTGATAATTTTATTGCAGGTGCAACAATTTTAAATTTAAGAGAAAAACCATTAACTCAAAAAGTTTCACTAAATCACGAACCTTTTAACAATACTGTTTTTGGGTTAAATGCAAGTTATGGTGTTGAGGTTCCTAAACTAACAAAATGGCTTAATAAATTACCAAATATTGATACGGATGTTCCATCTAACTTTTCAGTAAGAGGTGATTTCGCATATTTACTTCCAGGTTCATCAAAGCAAATTGATTTAAATGGGGAAGCAACTTCTTATATTGATGATTTTGAAGGATCTCAAATACCACTTGAATTAAAAACAGTTCAACAATGGCACACAGCGAGTACACCTCAATATCAAACTCAAATGGATTTAGGAGGTAATGCAACTGATTTATCCTATAACTATAAAAGAGGTAGAATTGCTTGGTATATTATTGACCCTCTTTTTTATGGAGGATCTTCATTACAACCACCTAATATTAACAATCAGGAACTTTCCAGACAAGAAGTTCGACGTGTAAAATATGAAGAATTATTCCCAGAGCAAGATTTAGATTTAACTCAATCTACTGTGGTTAGAACGTTAGATTTGGCATTTTATCCAAATCAAAGAGGTAGTAATAATTTTGACACAAACAACATAAATGGAAATGGTGATTTTACAAACCCACAAGATAGATGGGGTGGAATAACCAGAGCACTTACAACAACAAACTTTGAGCAATCAAATGTTGAATATATTCAGTTTTGGTTAATGGATCCATACGAGCATTATTCAATTACAAATGAAGAAGGTTTGCCAGTTGGAGTTGACCCTGGAGATCCATCAAATCAAGTTGGAGAACTATACTTTAACCTTGGTAATATTTCAGAAGATGTATTAAAGGATGGTAGGAAAATGTTTGAAAACGGATTGCCTGAAAATCCTCTAAGCACAAATAGCACTGCAGCAACTATTTGGGGTAAAATACCTACAAAACAACAATTATTATACACATTCTCAGAAAAAGACAATGAGCGTTTAAATCAGGATGTTGGTTTTGATGGTTTGAACGATTTAGAAGAAAAGGAAAAATTTGGAACTGGTTTTGGAGAAGATCCATCTAATGATAACTACCAATATTTTAGAAGCTCAGATTATGATGATAAAAATGCTTCTATTTTAACACGTTACAAAAAGTTTAATAACACTCAGGGAAACTCTCCTACAAGTAATTTATCTCCTGAAAACTATCCAACTTCAGCTACACCATACCCAGATGTTGAAGATATTGATAAAGATCAAACCATGAATTCGGTTGAAAGTTATTATCAATATAAAGTATCTTTAGATCAAAACGATTTGGTTGTTGGACAAAATAATATTGTTGACATGAAATCTGTAAAAGTGAAACTTGAAGATGGAAGTGAAAAAACATATAAATGGTATCAATTTAGAATTCAGGTTACAACACCCGATGAGGTAATAAATAATATTACTGGTTTCAATTCTATTCGTTTTATGCGAATGTTTTTAACTCAATTTAAAATGCCTGTTGTATTGCGTTTTGGAGAATTGGAGTTGGTAAGAGGCGATTGGAGACGTTATACTAAAACAATTGACGAGACCATTAAACCACCTTTAAATCTAACGCCTCAACAATTGCAAAATTTTGAAGTTGGAGTTGTTAATATTATTGAAAATGAAGATAGATTGCCTATTCCTTATGTATTGCCTCCAGGAATTGAACGTGAAATATTGAACGGAACAACAACATTGCAAGAGCAAAATGAGCAATCATTAACCATAAAAGCTACTGATTTAGAACCAAATGAAACACGCGCAATTTATAAAAATGTAAGTGTTGATTTAAGAATGTACAAACAATTAAAAATGTTTGTACATGCTGAAGGAATTCAAACTAAACCACAGGTTCAGGATGAAGATTTACAGGCAATTGTTCGTTTAGGTAGTGATTTAACTGAGAATTTCTATCAGTTAGAAAAAGTGTTATATGTATCAGATTACGACGCAACAACTCCAATTGAAGTTTGGCCAAGTGAAAATAATTTGAATGTGCTGCTAGACTATTTAAGTCAACTTAAAGTATATAGATTTGATGAAGGGATTCCTTCAAATATACTTTACCCAGCAGTCGGTTCAGAGCCAATTCCAGGTTTGGATGGTTATCAAATTAGAGTAAAAGGAAATCCCAATTTAGGGAATATCAAAACCATTATGCTGGGTGTTCAAAACATTTCAGGAAGCAATCAAAGTGCTGAAGTTTGGTTTGATGAATTGCGCGTTGCAGAATTTGATAATGAAGGAGGCTGGTCTACCGTTGTAAGCGCTGATTTGAATTTAGCCGATTTTGCAAATGTTGCCATTACTGGTAGAATGGAGACCATTGGCTTTGGTGGTGTTGAGCAAAGATTAAATGAGCGTACCCAAGATGATACAAAATTATATGACATAGTTACAAATGTTAATGTTGGTCAGCTTTTACCAAAAGATTGGGGCGTGCAACTACCTTTTAATTACAGCATTTCTGAAGAAGTTAGAGAGCCTAAATATGATCCAAAATATCAGGATGTATTATATGAGGACGTAAAGGGTATTGATGAAAATAGTGAGTATGCAGAAGATTATACCAAGCGAAAAAGTATCAGCTTAATCAATGTAAGAAAAGATTTTAATCCTAGCTCTGGAAAGGAAAGGAGATTTTATAATGTTGAAAACTTATCTGTTTCATATGCTTATAATGAAGTTTTACATAGAGATTATAATGTTCAAAAATTCGTTGATCAAAATGTTAGAGCTTCCGCAGGATATAATTTTAGTTTTAAGCCATGGCATTTAGAACCTTTCGCAGAAAGTAATGCCTTTAGTAGTCAATATTTAAAGTTTATTAAAGATTTTAACCTAAATATTGTCCCAAATGCAATTTCAATAAATTCAAATATTATTCGAAATTACAACGAACAATTGTCTAGAAGTTTGGTTGCAGGTTTACCGGAATTACCCACATTAACGCAACGAAGATATTTATTTGACTGGAATTATGGGGCGAGTTTTAACTTAACAAAATCTATTAAGTTAGATTTTAGAGCGGCAAATAATCATATTTATGATGAATTCAATCCTTCCGATAATGTGCAATTATTTGACAGTTTCTTTAATATTGGAAGACCAGATCATTATAGGCAGTCATTAAGTGCTACCTACCAAATTCCTTTAGATAAAATTCCATATTTAGGTTTTATTGGCGCAAATTATTCGTATACAGCTAATTATGACTGGCAGGCATCTTCACAATCTTATATAGATTTGGTTGGAAATACAATCCAAAATGCCAATACTCATGCATTGGGAGTTGATATAGATTTTGAAAAATTATATAGGTCGGTTGGTTTAGAAAATTTAAAAAACAGTAAAGCTCCACCCATGCAAAACGCAAATGATAACCCTGAAAAAAAGCAAAAAAACAGTAGCAAGGGATCTAGTATTGGGAAAGGAGTTTATAGCTTATTAACTTCAATAAAAAATGCCCGAATTAATTATATAGAAAACAATGGTACGTTTTTACCAGGGTATATACCAACTGTAGGTTTTTTAGGTCGAGATAATTATGGTGGTGGTCTTGCTCCAACATTTGGATTTGTATTTGGTAGTCAGGTTGATATTAAACAACGAGCGGTTGAAAATGGATGGTTAATTTCACGAGATATAAATGATCCGTATTACAATAAAACTTATAGCAATACACATTTGGAGAAATTAGAAGCATCAGTCATGTTAAGACCTTCTCCAAGTCTTGATATAGATTTAAGGGGTAATAGAACTTTTACAGAAAGTATTTCTCAACAATTAGATGTTATTAATAATGTGTTAAATGAAGATTCACCAATTACACAATTTGGTAATTTTAGCATCAATTACACAATGTTGGGGTCATATTTTAAAAATAGTAATGACAATTTTGAAAATTTTAGAAGTATTAGAGATGAAATTTCACAACGTTGGGCTGAAGATACAGGACAACCAATAGATGGTTTTGGAAATACAAGTCAGCAAGTAATGCTACCAGCATTTTTATCTGCTTATTCAGGTAAATCATCATCTAAAATTTCATTAACTGCATTTAGAAGTGTTCCAATACCTAGTTGGAATATTACTTATAAAGGGCTGATGAAACTTCCGTTTTTTAAAGAAAATTTCAGAAGCTTTTCATTGTCGAACTCTTATAATTCATTGTATTCATTAACAAATTATCGAAGTAATTTGGAATATAATGCAAGCGATCCTTATGGAAAAACTGATATTTCAGGAAATTATTTTAATGAGTTACTTTTTACCAATGTAAATTTAATTGAAGCTTTTTCACCACTGATAAAAGTAGATATGAAAATGAAAAATTCAGTATCATTGGTTGGCGTAGTAAATAAAGATAGAGGACTTACATTGAATTTTAACAACAATAGCATTACTGAAATTAATGGAATTGAATATATTGTTGGTGTTGGGTATAGAATTAGAGATGTGGCTATGAAATTCAATTTTGGTGGCAATTCTACTCGTATTAAAGGAGATGTTAACATTAGAGCCGATTTGGCGCTTAGGGACAATGAAACAATTATTAGATCTATAGATAACGATAACAGTCAGGTTACAGGAGGTCAAAGATTATTATCATTTAAATTGTTTGCCGATTATGCTTTGAGTAAAAATTTAACAGCATCATTTTATTTTGATCAAAGTTCATCTAAATATGCAATTTCAACTACTTTCCCAAGAAAATCGATTAGTTCTGGGATAAGTATTAGATATATTTTAGGAAATTAAAATTAATTAGTAATAAATAAACAAATAGTAAATATAAAATGAATATTCCAGAAGAATTAAAGTACACAAAAGACCACGAATGGATTCGTGTTGAAGGATCTGTTGCCACAGTAGGTATTACTCATTTCGCTCAAAGTGAATTAGGAGATATTGTTTATGTAGATGTTGATACCGTTGGGGATGTGGTTGAAAAGGATGCGGTATTTGGATCGGTTGAAGCCGTAAAAACAGTATCAGATTTATTTATGCCAATTTCAGGCGAAGTAATTGAATTTAATGATGCATTGGAAGATGAGCCAGAGAAAGTAAATAAAGATCCTTATGGAGCTGGTTGGATGATAAAAATTAAAATTTCTGACACATCACAATTAGAAGAATTATTATCAGATAACGATTATAAGGAATTAATTGGGGCGTAATTATTTTTTATATTTAGCTGTAACTTTAACCCTTGTAATTTTCATAGGTAGTTTAATTTCAGTTAAAACTGTAAATTCAGTTCCAGTACATTTTTCAGATAAATTTGTCCACTTTGTTGCATATTTTTTGTTGGCATTAAGTTGGTTTTTCACTTATAATGCCAAACAAAGGTTTTTAAAATACTATTTAGTAATTGCAATGTTTGTATTTGTTTATGGCATAATTATTGAAGCATGCCAAATGTTGTTTACAAACGAAAGACAGGCTGATATTTATGATATGTTGGCCAATTTAACTGGAATTTTAGCAGCTTTAATATTATTTAATATGTTTTTTAAAAAAAATAAATGAATTAAATAAGATTATTGTAATAGTTACATTAAAATTATTAAATTAGCACACTATAAAAATTTTTACAAATGCAGATCAAAAAAAATCCAAAAGCAAATCTAGAAAACTACACTAGGATATTTATGCAGTTAGGTTTAGTTCTTGCCCTTTTAGTGGTTTACTTAGCCATTGAAAAAAAGACTTATGATAGAGTAATAGATGATTTAGGTCCTGTTGTATTGAATATGGCTGATGATGAGCAAGTAGTTGAAATTGAACAAGTAAAACCGCCTGAGCAAAAGACTCCACCACCGCCAGCTCCTGATAAAATTGAAGTAGTTGAAGATAAAGAAGATATTGAAGAAACAATTATTGAATCAACTGAAACAAATGAGAAAGAAGCAGTTGTGGTTAAAATTGTTGAAGTAGAGGAGGAAGAAGAAGTAATGGAAGATGTACCTTTCGCTATTATTGAAGATGTTCCTGTTTATCCAGGTTGTAAAGGCAATAAAGATGAATTAAGAGCTTGTTTGCAAGAACAAATTACAAAACACGTAAATAAAAATTTCAACTCAGAATTGGCTTCAGATTTAGGTTTGCCTCCAGGTGTTAAACGTATTTTTGTGATGTTTAAAATCGATAAAGATGGTAGTATCACAGATGTTCAAGCAAGAGCACCTCACGTAAGATTGCAAGAAGAGGCTGTTAGAGTTGTAAAAAAATTACCAAAAATGACTCCAGGAAAACAACGTGGAAGACCAGTTGGTGTAAAATACAGTTTGCCAATTGCATTTAAAGTAGAATAAAGTAATTGAAAATAAAATTTAAAAAGCTCAACTAAATCAGTTGAGCTTTTTTTTGCGCATAAAATATAAGAGGATGTGTTTAAAGCACTTAAAAAATTATATTTTTTAAAAATTATGTCGTATCTTTAATATGAAAAATTATGCAAGGTGAGCCTATTACATATCTTGTTTCTCATAAATCCTTGCAATAAGATTAACACTGTTTAAAACAGTTTACAATTTGGTTTTGTTTCACCTTATACAGGAGAGTCATGCAAGTCAAAAAATACCCACATGCAATTTTAGAAAATTATAGCACAATCTTAGTTCAACTTGGTTTAGTATTATCACTTTTCATTGTTTATGAATTTATTCAATTAAAATCATACCCTAGTGAAATTAAAGAATTAACGGGAACATTAGTCAAAGTTGATGACAATGATCAAATTGTAGAATTTAAGCCTTTGGAAATTGAAGTAAAACAACCAACACAGGCTGTGATTCCAGAAAAAATTTTAAAGGTAGATGATGAAGTCGATGTTGAAGAAATAATAATTGAATCAACCGAAACTGATGAGAGCCAAGCTGTAATTGTCAATCCTATCAAAGCAATTGTAACAGTTGAAGACGACGATGAGGTTATTGAAGATGTTCCGTTTATGATAATAGAAGAAGTTCCAATATTTCCAGGTTGTAAAGGCAATAACCAGGAACTTCGCAGTTGTTTCTCAACAGAAATTACAAAGTTTGTATCAAAAAATTTTAACAGTGAACTGGCACAGGATATTGGTTTAACTTCTGGTAGCGTTCAAAGAATATTTGTGATGTTTAAAATTGATAAAAACGGTGATATTTCTGAAATTCAAGCAAGAGCCCCTCACAAAACTTTGGAAAACGAAGCCATTAGAGTTATTCAAAAACTTCCAAAAATGACTCCTGGGAAACAAAGGGGTAAACCAGTAGGTGTTAAATATTCACTTCCAATTACTTTTAGAATTGAGTAATCTTCAAATAGTTTTAAATCCTGCGACAGCAGGATTTTTAGTTTGTATTGGTAATTATTACCTTATATTTGTGATGCAAATTAGTACATTCATAAAAAATTAGAAAATGAATATCAATCAATATTTAGATTCAACCTATTTAAAAACTGCGAAACAAGCCAATATTTCAGAAGATGAAACCAAACAGAAAGTTGTTGATCTGGTGAATGAGGCAATTAAATATAATTTTAAATTGGCTATGATTCGCCCTGAATATGTTGCAATGGCAAAAGATATGGTTGCTACGGCAAATTCAAATGTTCTTATTGGAACTGTTATTGGTTTTCATGAAGGAACTAATTCTACAGAGCAAAAGTTGGAAGAAGCAAAACAAGCAATTGTTGACAATGCAGATGAATTAGACTTTGTTATAAATTATGAAGCGTTTAAGCAGGGGAAAATTAATTTAGTAAAAGCTGAAGTTTATAAAGGAACTAAATTAGGTTTAGAAGCAAACAAGGTTGTAAAATGGATTATTGAAATTGCGGCCTTATCTAATGAAGAAATTATTGTTTTAACCCAACTAATTAGAGATGTTGTACTCGATAATTTTGGAGAGGAAAACGCTTCTAACGTATTTGTAAAATCTTCAACAGGCTTTTTTGTTACTGAAAATGGAAAACCAAATGGCGCTACTTTTGAAGCAATGGAATTAATTGTTGAAAATGCCAAACCTTTACCGGCAAAAGCAGCAGGAGGGGTGCGTAATTTTGAAGATGCCGTAAAAATGGTGAATTTAGGCGTTACCCGCATAGGAACTTCATCGGCAAAAGAAATTGTTGAAGGTGTTAATGCGAAAGAATCATATTAACATGAAAAATTATTTTGCACACGAAACAGCGGTTGTAGACGATAATTGTGAGATTGGCAAAGGAACTAAAATTTGGCATTTTAGCCATATAATGTCCAATTCAATTATTGGCGAAAACTGTAATATTGGTCAAAATGTAGTAGTTTCACCAAATGTAGTTCTGGGTAAAAATGTAAAAGTTCAAAATAATGTTTCCATTTATTCAGGTGTAATTTGTGAAGACGACGTTTTTTTAGGTCCTTCAATGGTTTTTACAAATGTAATAAACCCAAGAAGTGCCATTATTCGCAAAGATGAATATAAACGAACTTTGGTTAAAAAAGGAGCAAGTATTGGAGCCAATGCAACTATTATTTGTGGAAATGAAATTGGAGAATATGCATTAATTGGTGCAGGTGCAGTAGTTACAAAACCAGTATTACCTTATGCTTTGGTTGTTGGTAACCCTTCAAAACAAATAGGTTGGATAAGTGAATACGGACATCGATTAGAATTTGATGAAAATGGATTAGCTACTTGTATAGAAAGTGGCGAGAAATATCAATTAACAAACAATAAAGTGGTGAAAATTTCGTAATTAATAACAATGAATAAACTATTACTACCCCTAATTTTCTTTTTAGTTTCAGTTTCGGCTTTTTCACAAATCGAAAAATACCCAGTTTTTAAAAATTGCGATTCGCTACAAATAGAACAAATACAAATATGTTTTAAAAGTGAGCTTAAAAATGCAGTTTTAGAAAATTTTAAAACTCCCCAAAATGTTGTTCAAGACAATTATAAAGGCACCATAAACATTGTTTTTGTTGTGACTGCAAAAGGTGATTTTAAACTAATATATGTAAACTCCCCTTACAATGAGTTAAAAGAAGAGGTTGACCGTGTTTTTAAAACTTTACCAACAATCACACCAGCAAAATATAACAACCATTCGGTTGAGATGCAGTTTGGTTTTCCATTAAAAATTCCATTAGAGGCAAACTCAGAAATAATTCCAATTTCTGAGCCTGATGAAATTATTGCACTTGAAACAACTATAAAACCAAATGACACCATTATAAAATCATTGTTTCCAGAACACAAGAGTGAGTTGAATGTGCCATTATTGCATTCAACATATAATTCATATGAATTTTATATGAATCAGGGAGACAATACACATACTTCCATGAAGCCTTATGTTTATAATGAAGTACTGCCACAATTGAATTTAGATAACCAAAAAACAAAGTTACTTCAAGATAGAAAAACATGGTTTGGTAGAAAACTTTGGAATGAGCATTTAGTAAATGTACAGGGAAAGGATTTTTGGATAACTTTAGATTTGCCAATTGATTTACAATTAGGAAAAGACAATGAAGGTGTTTCAACTTTCAATAACACGCGGGCGCTTCAAATAAACGGAGGTATTACAAAAAAAGTGAACTTTTCAACCACTTTTTATGAAAGTCAGGGAAGATTTGCGACTTATTTTAATGAATATGCAGAATTAATTAGACCGGCGGGTGGAAACCCGGCAACAATTCCTGGAAGAGGTATGGCAAAAGAATTTAATTCTGACGCTTATGATTATCCTGTTGCAGAAGCTTACATTTCATATTCGCCAAGTAAGCATTTTAATTTTCAGTTTGGAAATGGTAAAAATTTTATTGGAGATGGTTATCGTTCATTATTATTGTCTGATGCAGCTTCTCCATTACCATTTTTTAAAATAAATACTAATTTTTGGAAAATAAAATACACAAATCTTTGGATGTGGGGACAAGACATTAGACGTGAATTAACGGTTGATGGCGCTTATAAGCCAAAATATTTTGCGGTTCATTATTTAAGTTGGAATGTTACAAAAAAGTTCAATTTAGGTTTGTACGAATCTGTTATTTGGGATGATGCCAACGGAAGAGGTTTTGATGTTAATTTTTTAAATCCACTAATTTTTTATACTGCTGCAGAATTTCAATCCGGAACTAGAGCAGGAAATGTATTGGTTGGGATGAATTTGAAATATAAATTCGAAAAAATTTCATTGTACGGACAGCTTATTTTGGATGAATTTAGAAGTTCAGAGATTACTAGTAATAGTGGTTGGTGGGGGAATAAATTTGGATATCAGTTGGGGGCAAAATTTCACAATGCCTTTAAAGTTGATAATTTGTATTTTCAAGTCGAGTTTAATGCTATAAGACCTTACACGTATTCTCATGATGAGTTAAACTATAATTTTGGCCATAACAACCAGCCATTGGCACATTTATGGGGTTCTAATTTTAGAGAGGCAATAGGTATTGCCAGTTATAATTTTAATCGCTGGTTTGCTGAAGGTAAATTTGTTGTTGGCACAAAAGGTTTTGATTATAATACGACAAGCGATCCAAAAAGCTATGGTGGAAATATTTACAGAGATAACGATGATAGAGTTTCTGATTATGGTAATAGTATAGGACAAGGAAACAAAACCAATGTTTTTGTAGCAGATTTACAACTAGGTTATTTGGTTAATCCTGCCACCAATTTGAAATTTTTTACCAGAGTTGCTTATCGAAGTTTTCAGCCTGAAACAACAACCGATATTTTAAAAAATTCGAATAATACTTGGATTTCTGTAGGTTTAAAAACAGATTTGTTTAACTGGTACTTCGATTTTTAGATTTACACTTTAAGAAACCCAAAAAATCAAACTTATTTAGAGAAATAATTCAACATTTCTTTAGAATAGTTTATTTTTGAATGAAAATAATAGCTTAAAAAAATGTCAAAAATTAAAGTAACAACGCTTACAAATACCAATGGATTATCCTTACAAATTTCTAATTTGGGCGCAACCATTATAAGTTTAAACATACCCGATAAAAATAACCAATTGGTAAATGTGGTAGTAGGCCTAGAATCAGAAGATTATAATAAAGAACCATATTTAAGTAATTATCCATATTTAGGAGCTTCAATTGGAAGATATGCTGGAAGAATTTCTAAAGGGAACTTTAAGGTAGGTGATAAAATTTATCAAATTTATAATGAAAATGGTGTTCATTTACATGGGGGTAAAGTTGGGTTTGACAAAAAATATTGGGAAGTTGAAAACTTAACTCAGGATAAAAATCCATCAGTTACATATACTTGTGAAAGTGCACATTTAGAAGAAGGTTATCCTGGTAATTTAAGAGTGTCTGTTACCTATCAGCTTACAGACAGAAATGAAGTTAAAATAACGTACAAAGCTACAACTGATGCTTCAACTCCAATAAATTTAACCAATCATGCGTATTTTAATTTGAATGGAAAAGATTCAATTACAAACCATACATTGCAATTAAACAGTGAACAATATTTAGAAGTTAATAATCAGTTAATTCCTTCAGGAAAATTGATTGATTCAAAAAACACAAGATTCGATTTTAATAAAGAATCTATTATTGGAAGAACTGATTTTAAAGGTTTTGATGACACTTTTGTTTTAGGAAACAACAAAGTAAAAGCGGTTTTGACTTCTCCGAAAACAGGCATTCAAATGAAGGTTTATACCAATCAGCCGGCTTCAGTTATTTATACGCCAGTATTATTGGAAGATTTGCCTTTTAAAAATGGAGTGACTTATTCAAAGTATTCTGCCATTTGTTTTGAAACTCAAAATTTCCCTGACGCTCCCAACAATGAACATTTTCCTTCAAGTATTTTAAATCCAAATGAAACCTATTTAAACGAATCCGTTTTTGAATTTTCAATAGTATAAAATCAGATTAAAATAAAAAAGAGGCTTTAATGCCTCTTTTTTTATGATGTTTTGAAAATCAATTACTCAGTTTCAGGAGACATATATTTATAAACCAATCCTGCTAAAACAGCTCCAATTATTGGAGCTACCCAAAACAACCATAATTGTCCCATTGCCCAATCACCAACAAATATAGCCTGACTAGTACTACGTGCTGGGTTAACTGAAGTATTTGTAACAGGGATACTAATTAGGTGTATAAGTGTTAAAGCAAGTCCAATTGCCAAACCAGCAAAACCTTTTGGTGCTTTTGAATGTGTTGCACCCAAAATAACAATTAAAAACATAAATGTTAAAACAATTTCAGTTACCAAAGCAGCAACCATATTGTAACCATCAGGAGAATGTTCCCCGTAACCGTTAGCCGCAAAACCACCAGTTAAACTAAATCCATCTTTTCCACTTGCAATGAGGTATAAAATACCGGCGCCCGCAATTCCACCAAGTACTTGTGCAATAATATAAGGAATCAATTCTTTTTTGTCAAAACGACCACCCATCCACAATCCAATTGAAACAGCAGGGTTTAAATGGCAACCAGAGATATGTCCTATAGCATAAGCCATAGTTACAACCGTTAAACCAAAAGCAAGTGCTACACCTGCAAATCCAATTCCTAAATCAGGATAGGCTGCAGCCAATACTGCACTACCACATCCTCCTAAAACCAACCAAGAGGTTCCAATAAATTCAGCTACTAATTTTTTCATAAGTTTTAATTGTTAGTTAATAAAATATAAACAACCAATTAGGTTGCTAGTTACTCAAAGTTAACAGTTTATATTTAATATTTATAAATAATTTTCAATTTCAAGCTTTTTTTAAACATAAAAATAGCTATTTGAAACTAGAATTTTCAAACAGCTATTTATAATAATGGTGTTTTTAGTTTATTTAAAGCTTTCTAAAACTGCTTTTGTGAAATTTTTTGCAGTACCATTAATATTGTCTGGTTCGTCAATTCGAGTAGTTACATATGCTACCAATTGTTTGTCTTCAGCCAAGTCTAAATTATAAGCCAATGTTTCTAATATAAAACTATAACTAGTTTCAGTTTCCAATGTTTTTGGAACATATGTGCCATAGGTATCAAAAGTTCTTGGGTTGTATAAATAACCTGAAGCATAAGAATTGTAATAACCACCATAAAAGCCATATGAATATACAGGAATATAAGGTGGGTAATAAGATCTAATAGATTCACCAGCATAAAAACCACCTTCTTCGGTTGTTCTTACATTTTCTAGCTTGTCTTTTAAAACGCTTAAAACTACACCATTGTAGCCTTCATCTTCTAATATTTTTTGAATAGCGGCTTTCTTTTCATCGGTCATTTTCTCATCAGGTTTTAGGTTTGGGTGTTTTAAATAGCTTTCAGTAGCTTTTAATCCTTTTGCTCTTAATTGTGATGCCATTTCGTTTTCAAATGCCATACGTACTTTCTCATTAGCAGTTCTGGCAATAACAAGTATATTTTTAGTTCTAAATTCAGTTGCTTTATCTGCGGCCCATTTATTGGTAACTTGAATGCTACTTGAGCAGCTATATACTACCAATGCTAATGCGATTGCAAATATTGAATAAAATATTTTTTTCATAAAATTGTTTTGTTTATTAATTGTAATTGGTTGAATTTTATTACGAAAGCAAACATACTAAATAATTTAGCAAGTTTTAGGCTTAAAATGTGTAATTGTAACGTCGGAATATAAACATAGATGAATGCGATTTGAAATTAACCTTTTTTTGTATATTTATTTTTAAATTTTAACATCTAATTTAAAAATCTATGAAATTGTTTTTTATCAAAAAAAAGAATTTATATCAATATTTTCTTTTTTGTTTTTTTATAACTTTTTTGAATACCATAAATGCTCAAATAGCATACGATCAAGTGAGTAATAAAAATATATCATTTGGCTCTTATGGAAGAGTTGGTGTAGATTGGTCTTTTAATGATGGTAGAACTATTGGAAGACGTTTAAATTTAAACAATATGGGTAGCATTGGTGGAAGGTTGGAAGAGCAAGATTATCTAGAAATTGCACCCTCTTTTCATTTCAACCCTAAAGAGGGTGATAAAACCATTATTCATGCGCAGTTAGCGAATGTCGGTTTACTCTAATAGTTTAACAACTTTTGCCAATAGTTCTACTTCAAGTGTTGGTGGCTTAACAATAGCGTTGCCTGAAATGTTTGTTCAAGCTCGAAATATTGCGGGAAAAGAGTTAAATATATGGATTGGAGCAAGACTTTATAGAGGTCCTGATGTGCACATTGCAGATCATTTTTATTTTAATGATCATTCCGGACAAGGTTTTGGAGTTGAATACAAGAAAACTAGATTTACCTCACTTTTTGTAGCTTCAACAGATACCACTTCAACAGTGCCACCTTACTTTTATTTAAATATTAAAACGGGCACCCCAAGTACGGCTCTTAGACAAAGAAATGTGTTTATTGTTGAACAAGATGTTGATGTAGATGAAGTAAATAAATTGACTTTTTTAGGGGAATATCACCGTATGCCAAGTGGTGATGAAGAAGTAGAAATTGATTCAATCGCAACTACGTTAAATTTCCCTTCCGATCACGGTTTTGTAATTGGCGCAAGACATCACATAAATTTCAAAAAGATGAAAGCTGGTAGTTTTAACGATTTTAGCATAAGGTATGGTACTGGAATTGCCAATGGTGGTGATGGAGGAATGTCTAGAACTTGGCTCACTTTTGGAGCGCCCGATTCACTTTCTTTAAGTTTCAAAGAAGCGCATTCAATTGCTATTGTAAATCAGGCGGTATTAAATTTTTCTGATAAAAACACTCTTAACCCATATGTTATTTTTACAGCTAGCAAGGGTGCTGCTGATACCAATGGAATGGCTGAAACCTATTTTGGAAAAGAGGTGTATAACAGGAAGATTGATTTTACTATTGGAGCAAGAGATGAGTTTTATATTACAGATTTTTTTCATTTGTTAACCGAAATACATTATTCACAGCGAAAAGATGGTGATAACCCGTATGCTACTATGTTAAAATTTAGTATCGCTCCGATTTATGTACCTACAGGTAAAAGAGATACTTGGGCAAGGCCTCATCTTAGATTTGTTGCTTCTGTTGCTCGATATAACGATTATGCTATGGAAACGCTCTATTCGCCTTATCTTCAGTTTACAGGAAGTAAAAGATGGGGATCTTATTTTGGTGTAAAAGCTGAATGGTGGGTGTGGAATTAAGATTATAAAATAGATTTCTTATTTAGAACGAATTATAATTTCAATCCTTTTAAAATCATACTTTTGTATATTTTAGCAGTTTATAAATTTATAAATAGAGAAAATGCGGATATTTAAATATTACGGATTTTTATGGGTGTTATTTTTAAATGCAATTAGCATTAGTGCACAAGACCTTGAGCCACGTTCTTTATCATCTATGCCAATAGGAGGCAATTTTATTCTGGCAACATATGGATATTCAGGTGGAAATATTTTACTTGATGGTGCTATTCCTGTTGAAGACCTAAATGCTCAATTAAATTCTGTCGCAGTAGCATATGCTCGTAGTTTTAAGCTTTTTAATAAATTGGCAAAATTTGATGCAGTATTTCCTTATTCTTTCGCACAATTTAATGGGAAAGTTAGAGAATTAGATTCAACTGTTTCTAGGCAAGGTTTAGGTGATCCATTGTTAAGAATTTCAATGCTATTAATTGGAGCAAAACCTTTAAATGTAGCAGATTTTATGAAGGCTGAACAAGAGAAATTTAAATTTGGTGTTTCTTTTAGAACTAGAATGCCTTTAGGACAATACGATCCAGAAAAACTATTAAATCTTGGGACAAATAGATGGGCTTTTAAATTTGGTACTGCCGGTTCTTATACTTTCATAAATAAGATAGTGCTTGAAGCTCATGTTGATTTATGGATGTTTACTAAAAATAAAGAATTTTTTAATGGGAATACTATTGAACAAAGTCCTTTAATTGCGCCTCAAGTTCATGCAACTTACATTTTTAAACCGGGAATTTGGATAACAGGTTCGTATGGGTTAAGTGGTTTAGGAGAAACAAAAGTAAATGGTGTTGATAAAAACAACCCTCAGAATAATTCCAGAGCCGGATTTACTTTCGCATACAAACTAAATAAAAGCAGTTCGTTAAAAGTATTGTATTCTAATGGACTTATTACGCGTTATGGAACCAATTTAAAATCAGTTTTAATTTCATATCAATATGGTTGGTTCGATAAAAAATAGAAGAAATATTTTATTTAACCTGATAAATGTCATTGTAATTTTCAATTTTTCACATTAAATTTGAACGGTTAATTAAAATAAACCTCAATTCAATTTTAATTAACTTTTCTTTTTCATAGCAATTTTCCCACCTGTCTTAAGGTGGGTTTTTTTATTTCTAAATGAAACGTTAAATATTTGATGAAAATTGACATTCCAATTTTAATTTTCTATTTTGCAGGTTTTTAAATATTAAACTATATGATTTACAATGCTTTATAAAACAATTTCTATTTTATTGATTGGATTGTTTTCCTTTTCAATAAATACACCAATTTTAAATAAAAACAATAATTCAAAATTGGTTTTACCGCATGCTAACGATATTATTAAAACCAATGTTGAATCAATTTACAAAAATTTGATTGTCAATAATTATATACTTCCAAAAATGGAAAGTTTTAAAATGGCAATGGATGGTTATTTTCAGTTAAAGGAAAAAGGCATTATTCAAAAAGATATTTTAACTATTGTTGATTATAGCTTGTCATCTAATGAAAATAGGCTTTGGGTAATTGATTTAAAGAAAAATAGCATCATATTTCAATCGCTGGTAGCACATGGCAGAAATTCAGGCAATGAATTTGCTGCAACTTTTTCTAATAAACCAGAATCATATAAAAGTAGTTTAGGATTTTATTTAACAGGTGAAACCTATTATGGTAAACATGGATATTCATTACGATTGGATGGGTTGGATAAAGGTGTTAACAACAATGCAAGAGATAGGGCTATTGTAGTTCATGGAGCCGACTATGTTTCAGAAAGTTTTATCAAACAAAACGGAAGATTGGGCAGAAGTTTAGGTTGCCTTGCTTTATCACAAGAACTTACAAAAGAAGTTATAGATACTATTAAGAACAAATCGTGCTTATTTGTATATTACCCTTCCTAAAAATCTAGTTTAGTTTTTTGTAAAGGTCTGTATCTAAATTATATAGGTCGTCTCTAAATTGTAAAACACCATTTTCACTCCATGCAGTCCAATATAAAATATGAATGGATACTTCTTTATTTAAATTCACTTGTATTGTTTTTTTTGTATTTATGGCTTCATTAATTTTTTCCAAATTCCACTTTTCTGAATCATTTAAAAGATATTCTGTAAGTTCAAGCGGATATTGAATCCTAATACAACCGGAACTTAATGCTCTAATATCTTTGTCAAAATACCCCCTACTGTTGGTGTCATGAAGATACACAGCAAATCGATTTGGAAAAATAAATTTTACCAGACCAAGCGAGTTTGAAGGACCAGGACTTTGAACATAACGATATTTTTTTGCGTTTTTCACATCCCAATTACTTGGGCTTACAACTTGATTGCTGGAGTTGTAAATTGTTATATTTTTATTTTTAAAATAATTGCTGTTCTTTTTTGCAGCGGGTATAACATCGTTTCTTAAAATGGTGGGAGGAATGGTCCATGTAGGATTAAATATTAAATGTGTTAATTTTGAAGATAACACAGGTGTTTTTCTTTCAGCCCGTCCAATAATAACCTTGTGAGTTCTTATGGTGTCAGCATTTTTTACAATATGCAAAATGTAGTCTGGAATGTTAATAATAAGGTATTCTGATTCAAACAATCTTGGATACCATCTCCATCGTTCCATATTAACTATAATTTGTTTTTTTCGATCTTCTTTTGAAATGTTTAAAGCTTGTACAGTTGCATATCCAATAACGCCATCGGGCGCTAAACCGTGCCGCATTTGAAATTTTTTAACTGCCAGTTCCATAGCTTCATCGTAAATGGCAGTTAAAGAGTCTGATGGTTTTAAATCCATCCAATAAATCAATTTTTTCTTAATTTCAATAATATTTTCACTGGTATCGTTAAGTACAATTTTATTATTAATTTCAGTGTTATTAAAATTGAATTTTGGCAAATCATTGATAATTTTTAGCGCTGATTTTAGTTTCTTATAAACAATATAATTTGGAGAAACTTCACTTGCAGCATAGTTGAAAGAATCTCTTTTTTGAAAATTCAGGAGTAATTTTTTAAGGTCAATATTGTTTTGTTTCAAATCCCAGTTTGTGTATAACTGTGCTGGGTCAAGATTTCCTTTACTTACTTTTTGAACATATAAACTTAAATTTTCAGTTAATAAAATATCAAAATCTACCAATGCTAAATCCGACAAATTTTCTAAATTTTTTTCTAAATTTTCTATTTTTTTTAGGTCGAAATGTTTTTTGAAAAGACCATCTTGTTCTATATTAGTCAATAACGAAATAACATTTTTTCTGTCAGAATTGGCAATCCAAAAAGTTCTATTTTGTGCTGCATCGTAAAAAGAAATAACACTTGAATCTTTAATTTTGTCTATTCTGGCGGAATCAATTGGAATGATTTTACCTTTTTCAGTAATTTCTGTTTTAGGAAGCTGCACTAATTTTGGAGGAACCTTTTTTTGACAGGAAATTATAAAAATGAATATAAATAAAACAGTATATATTCTCATGACCTTTTCAATTTATTCATATTAAAGATAAGATTTTAGAGCCTTCAAAAAAAATTTAAGAGAATGAAATTAAATGAATTTGTTAATTATGGTATATTGTTTTGAGAAGAAGCAAATGGAAATAAAGGGAAGTATTAAAAACAAAAAAGCCGAAACAAATTTGTTTCAGCTTTTGGTACAGAAGGCGGGACTTGAACCCGCACGAGCATTACTGCCCACTGGATTTTAAGTCCAGCGTGTCTACCAATTCCACCACTCCTGCATTGGTATTTTTATATTGTAGAGCGAAAGACGGGATTTGAACCCGCGACCCTCACCTTGGCAAGGTGATGCTCTACCCCTGAGCTACTTTCGCAGTCTTGTTTTATAATGAACGTAGCATTTTATCTTAAATGCGAGTGCAAATTTAAAACAATTCTATGAACTTCAAAGACTTTTTTTAAAATTATTTAAAAGATTTTTTTAATCTCCTTATTATAAGGTTGTAATTGTCTAATATTAAAATATCTTTGCAGCAATTAATTTAAAAGAATGCAAGTTTCTTCAGATTCAATTCTTAAAAAAATGAATTTTTCAATAGTTTTTAGCGATTTCAAACAATTAACAAAAGTTGGACTGTCTTTAAGTGTGGTTTTTTCGTCCTTGGCAGGTTATTTACTAGCGGTTGATGAAATTAATTATTTAATTTTGGTAATGCTAGCAATTGGCGGTTATTTAATGGTTGGAGCATCCAATGCTTTTAATCAAATTATTGAAAAAGATACCGATGCACTTATGAAACGTACTATGAACCGCCCTTTGCCAACCGGCAGAATGCATGTTTCAATGGCTATGGTGATTGCAGTTTCATTTACCATTCTAGGTCTAGCAATATTATACAGCATTAACCCCAAAAGTGCTTTATTTGGGGCTATTTCAATATTTTTATATACCAGTATTTATACACCTTTAAAAGCAGTAACACCATTATCAGTATTTGTTGGTGCAATTCCAGGTGCCATTCCCTTTATGTTGGGTTGGGTTGCAGCAACCAATGATTTTTCAATTGAACCTGGCATGTTGTTTTTAATTCAGTTTTTTTGGCAGTTTCCACATTTTTGGGCCATTGCTTGGTTGCAATTTGATGAATATAAAAAAGCAGGATTTAATTTAATGCCAATGGGGCAAAAAAACAAAAAAGCAGTGGTTCAAATTATAATTTATACTGTTTGTTTGATAATAGTTTCTGTAATTCCTGTATTAAAATTGACGGGAAATTTTTATATTTACCCTTTTACGGCAGTTATTTTAGTAATTTTAGGAAGTGTAATGTTATATTACGCTGTAAAATTATATAAACTTCAAACCAACAAAGAAGCAAGGCAATTAATGCTTTCAAGTGTATTATATATCACTTTGATTCAAATAATTTATGTTATAGATAAATTTTTACATTAGAAAAATGAAACAATCCCTAGAACAAGAGTATCTATTAGCAAAAAGAAAATCTGCGAAACCTATGTTATGGGTTTCAATGATTAGTATGACCATGATGTTTGCCGGTTTAACAAGTGCGTACGTGGTTAGTAGAAAACGAAGCGATTGGGTTTCGTTTGATTTGCCATCTGCATTTTATATAAGCACTGTTTTAATAGTATTAAGCAGTATTACTTTTATGCTGGCAAAACATTACATTAAAAAAGGCAATAGAAATCTTACAACATTGAATTTATTTTCTACACTATTATTTGGTTGTAGTTTTGTATTTGCTCAGTTTGAAGGATTTAAAGAGTTATTTAATCAAGGTTTTGTATTTGCAGGTGCACAAAGCACGGTAAAATCTTCATTTATTTATGGAATTACCTTGGCTCATATGGCTCATATAGCAGCCGGACTAATAGTATTGCTTGTTGTAATTTACAATCATTTAAATAAAAAATATTCGACTTCAAATTCTTTAGGGCTTGAACTAGGTGCAATTTTTTGGCATTTTGTAGATATCTTATGGATTTACCTGTTTTTATTTTTCTATTTGGTTAGATAATAAAAAAAAATGTATTTTTGGCCCAACTAATACTAAAAAAATCAAAAACAAACTTTATGGAAGCAACTATTGCTACTGAAACTAACGGACAAACTTGGGGTGGAGGAAACAACAAACCTCTTGGTGCAAGTTATGGTAAAATGATGATGTGGTTTTTCATTTTATCAGATGCACTTACTTTCTCAGGTTTTTTAGTCGCCTATGGCTTTATGCGTTTTAAATTTATTGAATCTTGGCCAATTGCCGATGAAGTGTTTACGCATTTTCCTTTTATGCACGGTGCACATGCGCCAATGTATTATGTGGCTTTAATGACCTTTATTTTAATATTTTCATCTGTTACAATGGTATTGGCAGTTGATGCTGGACATCAAATGAAAAAAGCTAAAGTGACATTTTATATGCTTTTAACCATTATTGGTGGTGCTATATTCTTAGGTTCGCAAGCTTGGGAATGGAAAAATTTCATCAATGGTTCTTATGGAGCTGTTCAATTAAATGATGGAAAAATAATTCAATTTGTTGATGAGGAAGGTCATCAGGTTACGTTGGAAAGTTTTGCAAAATCTTCACATTCGGAAAGAACACAACTTACACGCGACAAGGGATTGTGGTTTATGGAAGAAAGTTCCATTCCTCCATTTACGGTTAGTGAAGTAATTGCTGGTTTTAAAGCTCATCCTGAATTAACTATTAGAACAGAAAAGTTAAATGCTGAAACAAAAACAAAAACAATTGTACCTCGTGAACAAGCAATGTTATATTTAAATGAGGCAAAACAAGTTGTTGTTGGAGCAAACTTGCAAGTTAATGAATATGGAAATACGCTGTTTGCAGATTTCTTTTTCTTTATTACAGGTTTTCACGGTTTTCACGTTTTATCTGGAGTAATAATAAATATCATTATCTTTTTCAATGTAATTATTGGAACTTATGAGCGAAGAAATAGTTACGAAATGGTTGAAAAAGTAGGATTGTATTGGCACTTTGTAGATTTGGTTTGGGTATTTGTATTCACATTCTTCTACTTAGTTTAATTTATTAAAGTATTATAAAATGGCAGCACACGCACAAGAACATAAATCACACACAAAATTAATTTGGAAAGTATTTGGTATACTTTCTGTAATAACTATTGTTGAAGTTGCTTTGGGAATTGTTAAACCAGAAGCATTGTACTTAACAAAAATATTGGGAACAAGCCCGTTAAACATCATATTTTTAGTTCTTACTTTGGTAAAGGCTTATTACATAACTTGGTTTTTTATGCATATGGCCGATGAAACCAAAAGTTTAAGACGTTCTGTAGTTTGGACTTCAGTTTTCTTAATTATTTATTTAGCTACTTTACTGTTGATTGAAGGTAGTTATATAAATGATGTTTTAGGGCCATTGGTTAAATGGAATTACTAAATATTAAAAATATTTTATATTTAAAGGTGGTTTTTTAACCACCTTTTTTGTTTTAACTTTGCAGTATGAAAAAATTCTGGGTACTTTTTAGTTTGTTCATTTTACCGTTGGTATTTTATATTTTTCTTTCTAAAGGAATTTATAAGTACGCCAACCTTCCAATATTAACAGAAAATGTGATGGATGTAAGTGAAATTACTAGAGATGATGTGAGCTTTGTCAATCATATATCAGTAGTTTGTTTTTTAGGAAATGATATGAATGCTGCTAAAGGAAGCCTTTTTAATTTGAATCAAACAATTTATAAAAGATACGCCGATAATATTTATTTTCAGGCAGTGGCGATACTTCCCTTAAATACTGAAGAAAATTATAAAAAGGTTATTGAAGAACTTTCAGCTTTTACTGAAATTAGCAAATGGCATTTTGTTTATGCCGAACCACAAGCAATTGAGAACTTATTTAGTAGTTTTCAAACACCTTTTCAATTAAATGAAAATTTTTATTCAGAAAATGCATTTATTATAGATAAAGAAATGCGTTTGCGCGGAAGAAAAGATGATGAAGACACTAAAGATGGAAAGCTGTATGGTTACAATATGCAATCTGTTGCCGTACTGAAAAATAAAATGAAAGATGATATTGGTATTATTTATTATCAGTTAAAAAAATCTGCTGAAAAAGAACAAAGAAGAAAAAGAGAAATTTAAAAACAATGAAAAAATATTCATACATAGGAATTGCTTTTATTATTTTAATTTTTGGAATTTATGCAGTACCAAAAATTGTTGCGAAATTTGAAACACCAACGTTGGTCAAAATTGCAGAGGTCCCTAAATTCGAATTTATCAATCAGGATGGTGTTTTGATTTCAAATTCATTTTATGAAGATAAAGTTTGGGTTGTTGAATTCTTTTTTACTACCTGCCCAACAATTTGTCCAAGAATGAATGAAAATATGGTTAAAATTCAGAATGAGTTTTATGGAAATCTTGATTTTGGAATTGCCTCATTCAGCATCAATCCAAAATTCGATACCCCAGAAATTTTAAAAGCCTATGCAAAAAATCACGGAGCAACTTTAAAAACTTGGAATTTTTTAACTGGTGATCAAGAAAAAATTTATAAACTGGCCAATACAGGATTCACGCTTTTTGCTGGTGAAAACAGCAATGCTGAAGGTGGTTTTGAACATTCAGGAATGTTTGCTTTAATTGATAAAGAAGGAAATATTAGATCAAGACTTGATGAATTTGGAAACCCAATTGCCTTTTATGAAGGTCTTGAACCAGCAGGTGTAAAAATGTTAAAAGAAGATATTGCAATTTTATTAAAAGAATAATGAATACAGAAACAAAAAAATACAATAAATGGATTGTAGTTTTATCGGTTGCAATTCCGTTGGTAGTTGCCATTTTATTTGGTGTTAAAATTGATGTCGAATTGCCAGTATTTTTACCACCAATATATGCAAGCATCAATGCGCTTACTTCAGTATTGTTAGTTGTAGCAGTTTGGGCAGTTAAACAAAATAAATTGATTTTACACGAAAAATTAATGAAAACGGCCATTGTTTTTTCAGTATTGTTTTTACTGTTGTATGTATTGTATCATATGACATCTGATTCAACTAAATTTGGAGGTGAAGGAACCATAAAACTTGTTTATTTTATAGTTTTAATTTCTCATATTGTATTGTCAATTGTGGTAATTCCTTTTGTGCTAATTACTTTTGTAAGGGCAATAACCAATAACATTGAACTTCATAAAAAAATAGCGAGATTTACTTTTCCCTTGTGGTTGTATGTTGCAATTTCGGGTGTTGTGGTTTATTTAATGATTTCACCTTATTATTGAAATGAAAAGAATAGGAATCTTAATCATAGTTTTATTATTTAACAATGTTTTAAATGCACAATGCGCTATGTGCAAGGCAGTTGTTGAAAGTGGTAATTTGTCTGAAGCAGAAGGATTAAATACGGGTATTCTGTATTTAATGGTATTTCCTTATATTTTGGTAGGTACATTACTTTACTTTATAATAAAAAACAGAAAGAAAAACAAAATTTAACGTTTTTATAAGACGTTAAATGTGTAACAAATAATAATTTTAATCGTCATATAACCAAATCAGCTAATTCAATTGATTTTTTATATTCAATTTTATTATAGCGAATAGGTTTTGAAAATTGAAAATTAATCAAACTCAAACTAAATAAATGAGAATAAAAATTGTTACTATTTTGGCATTCATGTTTTTTTTAACTGCAAATGCGCAAGATAAAAATTGGTCATTACAAGAATGCGTTGAATACGCATTGGACAACAATATTTCAATTAAACAGCAGGAACTTAACCTTGAATTAGTTGAAGAAGATATTGTAATTGCAAAAGGAAATTTCTATCCTAACTTAAATGGGTCAGCCTCACAAAACTGGAACTTCGGATCTTATATTGGTCAAACCGGTCTTCGTATTTCAAGAGATAGTAGAAGCAATAATTTTGGATTGAATTCTGGCGTTAATTTATTTAATGGAAACAGAAACAAAAATAATTTATTTCAAGCCAAAAAAGATTTAGAGGCAGCTGGTTATAATTTAGAAGCTAACAAGAATATAATTATGTTATATATTGTTAATTCTTATTTAGATATTTTATTAAATAAGGAAAACTTAAAAATTGCCCAAGATCAAATTGTTATAAGTGAAAGTCAGGTTGAACAATCTAAAGGATTAGTAGAATCTGGAGCGAGAGCAAAAGCCGTTTTACTAGAAGCACAAGCAACTTTAGCAACCAATAAACAACAATTAACAGCGGCTCAAAATGCATTGGATATTTCATTATTGAATTTAGCACAGCTATTACAAATTTCTCACAAGGGATTTGACGTTGCAGATGTTAAATTGGATGTAACTTCCGCTTCTTTAATTTATAACAACACTGATGCTATTTATGATAAAGCAGTAAACACTTTGCCAGAAATAAAAAGTGCTGAAATTGCAGTTGAAAGTTCTGAACTTTCTGTAGACATCGCTAAAGGGGCTTACTATCCGTCACTTTCTTTTGGAGCCGGGTTAGGAACATCATATCAGCATAATAATGGTTTTCCAGATGAAAGACCAGTAATTGATCCTGATACAGGTGTTATTACATATGTTCCAAATGGGTTTGGGCAACAATTAAAAGACAATATGGGATATTATTTAGGTTTTACTTTAAACGTTCCAATATTTAATAGATTTCAAACAAAATCGGGTGTGTCTAGGGCTGTTATAAATCAACAAAAAACAGAACTTCAATTATTAGATGAACAAGTAAAATTAAGAGAAAGTATTGAAAAAGCCTATGCTGATGCAAAAGCAGCATTAGATCAATTTGTTTCATCAGAAACATCATTGGTAGCGCAAGAAGAGCTGTTTAGAAACGCCCAGGAAAGTTACAATTCGGGTGTAATGACTTCTTTTGATTTTGATCAAGTACGTAACAGATTGGTAAATGCGCAATCAACTATGGTAAATGCAAAATACAATTTTGTTTTTAGAACTAAATTATTAGAATATTATTACGGAATTCCAATAGTTTTGGAATAATAATTTTAAAAATATTTATATAAACATCCAACCATAAATGTTGGATGTTTTGTTTTATAGCATTCAAATTAAGTATCTTTGTCTTTTAAAAATTGAAAAATTGGCATTCATATTAAATATAGAAACAGCAACAAAAAACTGCTCAGTAAGTGTTGCTAATAATGGGAAAACCATTGCTTTAAAGGAATTAAACGATATTGGCTATTCACATGCTGAAAAATTACATGAATTTATAAAAGATGTTGTTTTGGAGGCAGGAATCGAATTGTCAGATTTAAAGGCGGTGGCTGTTAGCAAGGGTCCAGGGTCTTATACAGGACTTAGAATTGGAGTTTCTGCAGCTAAGGGATTGTGTTTTGCTTTAGGCATCCCATTAATTTCTGTGAATACTTTAGAATCTTTAGCACAATCAATTTTAATAAAAGAAGGCTATATAATTCCGCTTTTAGATGCGCGAAGAATGGAAGTTTATAGCAGTGTTTACAATGAAAAATTTGAAAATTGCAGAGAAGTGCTTGCCGAAATAATTAATGAAAATTCTTTTTCAGAGTATTTAAATACTAATAAAGTTTATTTTTTAGGAGATGGTGCTGAAAAATGTAAAGAAATAATTGATCACAAAAACGCTGAATTTTTAGAAAATAAATTTCCTTCAGCAAAAGAAATGGGAATGTTGTCTTATTTGAAATACAAAAAAAACGACATCGAAGATGTCGCTTATTTTGAGCCTTTTTACTTAAAAGATTTTGTTGTTACAACTTCAAAAAAGTAATTAATTTAAAGTGTTATAAAACTCAAAAATCTGAATTAAGTCTTCAGTGTCTTTAATATTTAATTTCTTTGTATTTACAAAATCTTCAATATTAGTGTTGTTACTTGAGAATAGACTGTAAAAATCTTTTTTCTTACTTGGTAATTCTGTAGTTGTATTGTTTTTATAAGCTACATAAAGTTTATCCTTTTCGCGTTTTAAAGTTGGAGGCTTGTATTTTTGATAACCTGTATTAGGTTTTACTTCATCCATCAATACAATTCGTTCCTTAACAAGTAAAGAAACTTTATGGTTACTATAAACAACTATAAAAAAACCTTTAGTTGGAATATTGTTATCCATATACTCAAAAACACGATATATTTTTTGGTCGTTCAAAAAAGTAATGCTGTAGTCAAAAGTTTTTGGCAAACTATAATCTTGTCCATTTCTTTTAATCTCCATTTTCATCCTGATAAGCGTTAAATCTCACCGAGTAAATTTCATCAGTATTCATTAGTTTGGCAGGAAGAAATTCTTCTGTAATATATTGTGTTCCTTCTAAATTTTTTGATCGAGAATCGAATTGGGTAATTGAAGTTGATTGGTTTATTATTTCTTCATTTCTAATTTCTTGACTAAAAATGGAATAGCTTGTAAAAAGCAATATTACCAGTAGCCCTTTTGGAAGTGTATTTTTCATGTTTATATTGTTTTGCCAAAAATCATCAATAATCATTCCAAGAAATTAACCTTCTTTTGAATTTCAACTTTGGTGTGGATATGGAATTTCAATACCAGCAGCATCTAATGCATTTTTACCATCTTCTAGTATTTTAAAGTATACATTCCAGTAATTTTCTACTGTAGCCCAAGGTCTAACTGCAAAATTTATTGAACTATCGGCCAATTCTGAAACATTTACTGTTGGAGCAGGCTCTTCCAAAATTTCTTCGTTTTCGAGCATTAATTTTATAAATAACTCTTTGGTTTTTTTAATATCCGAACCATAACCCACACCAAAAGTCAAATCAACCCGAGCAATTCCATTTTCAGTATAATTTACAATATTTCCATTTGAAAGGGTTCCGTTTGGAATGATAATTAACCTGTTTTGAGGAGAAGCTAATTTTGTAACAAAAATTTGAATTTCTTTTACTACTCCCAATTGTCCTTGAGCTTCAATTAAATCGCCAACTTTAAATGGCTTAAATATCATTATTAATGCCCCACCTGCAAAATTTGCCAAAGACCCTTGCAAAGCTAAACCAACTGCCAAACCAGCCGCTCCTAAAATAGCAATGAATGAGGTAGTTTCAACACCTATCTGTGATATGGCTGTTATAAAAATCAATATTTTTAATGCCCAACCAATTAAATCACCTAAAAATTTTTGTAGCGTTAAATCTATTCCTTTTTTGGCCATTAATTTTTGAGTGATTTTCACTAATTTTTTTACCAACCACATTCCAATTATTAAAATTAGAATTGCTGAAATAATTTTAAAGGTGTAATCCATTAATTCGTATTCATTGATAAGGCTAAGTATCCTTTCTGAGAACTCTTGTGTTTCCATAGTTTTTTAAATTTTAAATAATAATATTAGAATTCCAATAATTGCTGGAATAGTTTGTATATAAAATAGTTTTATTTTTTTTGTAGTGTAGGTACCAAAAATGCCTGCAATTGAGATGCAAATTAAAAAGAATAATGCAATATGCAATGAATTTTCCTTCACAAAAATGGACCAAATAAGTCCAGTAGCTAAAAATCCATTATATAAGCCTTGATTTTTTGCAAGTGTTTTTGATGATTTTGCTTCCTCTAAAGTCAATCCAAAAGCTTTTAATCCTTTTGGTTTATCCCAATAAAACATTTCTAAAAACATAAAGTAAAAATGCTCAAAAGCGACAAGTGAAATAACCAAGATTTGAATTAAAGTCATAAACTAAAAATTAATTTTTAAACTTTCCAGCGCTTTTTTAGTTTCCTTTTCAGGAAGCTTACAGGCGCCATCAACACAAATATAGATATAAGTGTCATTTTCATTATACCTTCCTTCCATTAATGGAATTTTGCTTTCTGAAATACTTCCTGCAATTAATTTATTTGGAATATAATGCTGATTAATTTCAAGCAATTTATCTTTTGCATTTTTGCCTGAAATGGCTATTTCATAATAAGAACCAGAGAAATCACACATTAATTCTAGCCAGTTAGCATAACCAGAGCCATATTGTTTTGTTCTTTTTGACACATTATGCAACATTTGCTTGCTCACTTTTAAATAGTACCCATTTGAATAGTAATGACTTAATTTAAATAAATTTTTTGCCATAATAGAGTTTGAAGCAGGAATAACATTGTCTTCAATTTCCATTTTGCGAGTAATCAAATTGTGATCTTCATCTGAAGTGAAATAAAACATATGAGATTCCATATCAAAAAAGTGATCAAATGTGTAATCGGTTAATTGTTTTGCAGTATTCAGCCATTTGTCATTTAATGTGGCTTCATATAAAAGAATATAAGCCTCTATTACAGTTGCATAATCTTCTAAATAGCCATTAATAGAACTTTTTCCATTTTTGTAACTATGGTTTAAATTTCCGTTTTCCTGTAGTTGTTTTGAAATCAAAAAAGTAGCATTTTTAATGGCAACTTCTAAAAAATGAGGATCATTAAAAACAGTATAAGCATCAATGTACCCTTTTAACATTAAGGCATTCCATGATGTTAAAGATTTATCGTCTAATCTTGGCCTGTCCTTTTTATTGCGCTCTTTTAATAAAATATTTTGCCATTCTACAACTTTTTGCTTTAATTCTGGAATAGAAATTTGATGCTTTTCTGAAATCTCCTTATCTGATTTATTTCTAATTAACACATAGTTTTCATGTTCCCAATACCCATAATTATTAATATTGAAATAATCTGAAAAAAGTGGATAATCATTTTTTAATATGGATTGAAGTTCTAATGATTTCCAAACATAGAACGCCCCTTCTTCTAATTTCCCTTCTGCATTATCACTGTCGGCATCTAGCGATGAATAAAAAGCACCTTCTGATGTTGTTAGTTCACGTTCAATAAATGCCAATGTTTGGTATACGGTTGTTTTATATAACTCATTTTTTGTAGCTTGAAAAGCTTTTGAGTATAAACTCACTAACTGTCCATTGTCGTACAACATTTTTTCAAAGTGAGGTACATGCCATTTTTTATCTACAGAATATCGAGAAAAACCACCGCCAATTTGGTCGTATATGCCGCCAAAGGCCATT
This sequence comes from uncultured Flavobacteriaceae bacterium, assembly GCA_963712085.1. Lineage (GTDB taxonomy): Bacteria > Bacteroidota > Bacteroidia > Flavobacteriales > Flavobacteriaceae > Lutibacter. The sequence goes on from CAVQGP010000008.1 coordinate 113,733, forward strand.
TTAGTAAGCGTTGTGTGTACATAATCTTGAATTTCAATATTATTTGATTGTTTACCATATCGCAATAAAAATTGGTAATTAGCTGGCATTGGGAATTTTGGAGCACCTTGCCTTCCACCTAAATCAAAATCCATATATTGTTTCCACTCAGAAACTGATGAATCTAGATGAGCGACCGTAAAATTAATTTCCTCTTTATTTAAAGTTACCAAATCTGAATTTTTAACACCTTCTGTTAATTTTTCAGCATAGGAAATCATTTCTTCAGGTTTCTCTTGATACATTTTACTTAATTGTTCTAATGCACTAATCCATTTTTCTTTTGGAAAATAAGTGCCTCCCCATACTGGTCTTCCATCGGGAAGTGCAATGCAATTTAAAGGCCAGCCTCCGCTACCTGTCATTAATTGAACCGCATTCATATATATTTGGTCAATATCCGGACGCTCCTCTCTGTCAACTTTAATATTAATGAAGTGTTTATTCATAATGGCAGCAACAGAATCGTTTTCAAAACTTTCATGCTCCATCACATGGCACCAGTGACAGGAGGAATAGCCAATTGAAATTAAAAGTAGTTTGTTCTCTTTTTTTGCTAGTTTTAAAGTTTCATTATTCCAGGCATACCAGTTAACAGGATTATGTGCATGTTGCAATAAATAAGGACTGGTTTCATGAATTAAACTATTGGTATATTTATGTTCTTGCATTTTTTGTTTGTTTTTTTGTTTACAACCATTTAAGCTAATAAGTAAAATAATTAAAAAAGGTAACGCATTACAGATTGTATTTTTTGATAAAGATAATGAATTTTTAAAGCAACTTTATTTTTACGATTTATACTAAAACGTTGTATTAATTATTTGTAAAATAGGAGAGCAAAAAGTAATAATAGAAGTAAATTTAATACTTCTAAAACGAGTAAATTATATCATGAAAAAAATTCTGTTTGTAACATTGTTTTTTGTTACAATTTTTAAATCAATTGCTCAGGAAATAGAAAATAATGAATTAGGAACATGGTTTACTATAGCTAATAATTTTAAGATTACTGAAAAATTTTATGCAACAAGTGTTGTTCAATGGAGATTGGTTGATTTTTTAAGTTATACCAGAATATTTATAACTGAACCAAGCTTGAATTATAAATTTAGTGATAAAATAACTGCTGGTCTTGGTTATAATTATTCAAATTATAGTTTGGTTGGGATAAGGCCACCTTTGTTGGATTATGAAAATAGATTCACACAGCATATTACCTTGTTTTCGGCTTTTGGAAAATTGAAAATGAATCAACGTTTTATGTTTGAAGAACGATTTTTAAAAGCAAATACGGGAAGTGATGTATATGCAAATAGATTTAGGTATAGATTAAATTTTGATTTTAATATTTTTAAATTTAATAACGATAAATATTTATTGGGGAAAGTTTTAGATGAAATTAGGATACGTTTTACAGAAGGGATTAATGATCCAAACTTTGGCCAAAATAATTTAGCTGCTTTAGTAGGGTATCCTTTGTTGAATAATTCAAATATATATTTGGGATATGGAAGAAATTATTACAATGCCGGAGGTGAGAATTATTGGGGAGATAATATATTAAATGTATCTTTTAGTTACAATTTTGATTTTACTAAAAAGGAATTTTACAAATAAAAAAACCAAGCATTGCTTGGTTTTTTAAAATTTATATTTTTTAAGCCTTAACTTAATACTTCTTTAATTCTTCTAATAGCTTCACGTAATTGAGCTTCAGAAGCGGCATACGACAATCTTAAACATGTTGGTGCTCCAAATGCATCACCAGTCACAGTAGCAACATTTGCTTCTTCTAATAAAAACATAGAAAAATCTCCTGCATTTTCAATTTTATGCCCTTTAATTTCTTTCCCAAAATAGGCAGATACATCAGGGAAAACATAAAATGCACCACCAGGCGTATTACATTTAATTCCATCAATTTCATTTAATAAACCTAAAACAATATCTCTACGGTTTTTAAATTCGTCAACCATATATTTAATTTTTGACACAGGAGCATCTAAAGCAGCTATGGTTGCACGTTGCGCAATTGAATTTGCTCCAGAAGTAATTTGTCCTTGAAGTTTATTACACGCTTTTGCAATCCATTCTGGACCTCCAATGTAACCAATTCTCCATCCAGTCATGGCAAATGCTTTTGCAACACCATTTACAGTAATGGTTCTGTTGTACATACTCTCAATAGCAGCAAAACTAAACATTGGTTCACCGTAATTGATATGCTCATAAATTTCATCAGACATTACATATATATTCGGGTATTTTTCAATAACTGCAGCCAAAGCTCTATATTCAGCTTCAGAATAAACAGTACCACTAGGGTTGTTTGGTGAATTAAAGAAAATCATTTTTGTTTTTGGTGTAATTGCTGCTTCTAACTGTTCAGGTGTGATTTTAAAATCAGTTTCAATAGTTGAAGGAATTTCTTTGTATGTAGCTTCGGCTAAAGTAGCAATGGCTGAATAACTTACCCAATATGGTGCTGGTAATAACACTTCATCTCCAGGATTTAATAAAACCATGGCGATATTTGCAATAGATTGTTTTGCCCCAGTTGAAACAACAATTTGACTTGGTGTGTAATCTAAATTATTATCACGTTTAAATTTTCTGCAAATAGCTTGTTTTAAATCTAAATAACCATCAACAGGGCTATAAGAGCTATAATTGTCATGAATAGCCTGTATAGCCGCTTCTTTAATAAAATCAGGGGTGTTAAAGTCTGGCTCTCCCAAGCTTAAGCTAATAATGTTTTTTCCTTGCTCTTTTAATTCTCTTGCTTTAGCGGCCATTGCCAAAGTTTCTGAAACAGGTAAACTGTTGATTCGGTTTGATAGTTGATCTTTCATAAAATTTGTTAAGCATGCGCTGGTTTCACTCCAAGCGTTTTTAGTTGGTTAAAATGTTCTATAATTGCTTTTCGCATTGTTTTATATTCATGGTAAGGTAAATTAAACTCCTTAGCAGTTTCTCTTACAATTTTTGATATTTTGCCATAATGAATATGAGAAATATGTGGAAATATATGATGTTCAACCTGATGATTTAAACCACCAGTGTAATAAGAAACAAATTTATTTGTAGGTGCAAAGTTTGAAGTAGTATGTAATTGATGTATTGCCCAAGTATGTTCTAAATTTCCTTCTTTATCGGGTAAAGGCATATCGGTTGTTGGAACCACGTGAGCCAATTGAAAAACAACGCTTAAAATCATTCCGGCAGTATAATGCATTACAAAAAATCCAATTAAAACTTTCCACCATGCAATGTCTAAAATTAATAATGGTAATACAATCCAAAGCATATAGTAAACTACTTTAGTTACTACTAAAATGGTCCATTCTTTTGCTGGATTTGGGAATTCACCATAGGATAATTTACGTTTTAAATAACTGTGCATTTGCTTAAAATCGGTTGTAATTGCCCAGTTAATTGTTAATAAACCATATAAAAATATGGAATAAAATTTTTGAAACTGATGAACTGGTAACCATTTGGCATGTTTTGAAAAGCGAATAATTCGGCCAGCATCAATATCTTCATCATATCCCTGTATGTTTGTAAATGTATGGTGTAAAACATTGTGCTGAACCTTCCAGTTATAAACATTTCCAGCCAATATATAAATGCTGCTTCCCATTAATTTATTGACCCACTTTTTACTTGAAAACGATTCATGGTTACTATCATGCATTACATTCATGCCAACACCAGCCATTCCAATTCCAATTACAATTGTTAACAAAAGTAATGCCCATTGAGGCATTGGAACGGTTAATATAAGAACCAGTGGCACTAAAAATATGCTAAACATTATAATTGCTTTACTGTATAATTTCCAGTTACCAGTTCTTTTGATTCCATTTTCTTTGAAATAATTATTGACTCTTTTGTTAAGCGTCCTAAAAAATTTTGCTTTATCTGTTGTTGAAAAGCTTATTGTATCATTTGTCATATCTAATATTTATCTAACATTTAGATCATTGTGCCAAAATTAAGCCATTTTTATGATGTAGAAGTGTTTTTGTGAAAAATATAACATTTTTTGAAAAGTTGTTAATTTCATATTTTAAAGATTAATTTTGCATTTAGAAGCTAAAAAACAATGAATAATATCAAAAAATATTTTCCAAATCTAACAGAAATTCAAATTGAACAATTTTCAAAATTGGATGAATTATATGCATTTTGGAATGCGCAGATAAATGTAATTTCAAGAAAGGATATGGATGATTTGTATACACGACACGTATTACATTCTTTGGGAATTGCAAAAGTTCAGCCATTTAAACCAGGGGCAAAAGTTTTGGATATTGGTACTGGAGGAGGTTTTCCTGGGATTCCATTGGCTATTTTATTTCCTGAAACTCAATTTTATCTGGTTGATTCAATTGGAAAAAAAATTAAAGTAGTGAATGAAGTTATTGAAGCCCTACAACTAAAAAATGTAAAAGCTGAAGTTAAGCGAGCAGAAATAGTAAAAGATGAATTCGATTTTATTGTGAGCAGAGCTGTTACAAAAATGGAAGATTTTGTAAAGTGGACGAAAGGGAAAATTATAAAAAAGCAAAATCACGAATTAAAAAATGGTATTTTATATTTAAAAGGAGGGGATTTATCTGAAGAATTGGCAGGTTTTCCAAATGCCAGTTTGTTTAATTTAACCGATTATTTTGAAGATGATTTTTTTGAAACTAAGAAAGTGGTTCATATCCCTTTAAAAAAGAGATGATATTTGTTAGTTTTTATTTAAAAATTAAAAGGTAATTTTGTCTTAAATTAAAATCTAAGAATATGAGTCAAGTTAAAGAGTGTTTGGTTTGCAAAAAAGCATCAACTGAAATCCCAGTTACAAAATTTTACTATCAAGAAAGCGAATTTTATATTTGTCCGCAACATATGCCTGTAATTATTCACAATCCACAACAATTAATTGGATTATTAGCAGGAGCCGACAATTTTGAAGGTGCTTAAAAAACATAAAAAAACCCGCATATATAGACTGCCCCCAAAAAGTTAGACACTATTTGGGGGTATTTTTATGGAAAGAAAAGTCAAATATGATTATACATTTAAGCTTGAATGTGTAAAATTAGTATTAGAAAATCATTATTCTTTTAAGCAAGCATCTAAGTTAAAAGGGCCTAACGAATCAAACATTCGTAAATGGGTTAGTTTCTATAAACACAATGGTAAATTTGGATTATTACCACGTAAAAACCAGTTCTATTCCACTGATTTTAAGATAAAAGTTTTAAGGTCAATAGACAACGATTTACTTTCATTAAGAGAAGCACGTTTAAAATTTAATATTCCCGATGCTGGTATTATTATCAAATGGCAAAGAGATTTCATTAACTTTGGTTTGAAAGGATTAGAATCAAAACCTAGAGGTAAGCCAAAATCTATGAGTACAATAAAACGTAAAAAACGTAAGTCAGACAAACCCTTAACTAGAGAGGAAGAACTTCTGTTAGAGAACGAAGCATTACGTTGCGAAAACGAAGTGCTAAAAAAGTTGCAAGCCTTAATTCAAGCCGAAGAGAAAGCCAAAAAGCGCAAGTCATAATGGAATTAAGGCATAAATTTGATTTAAATCTACTTTTAACTCAAACAAATATGGCACGTAGTAGTTTTTATTATTACCAAAAACAACGTAAAGCACCAGATAAATATAAAGTGATTAAACAATGGATTAAATCCATCTACGATAAGCACAGAGGGCGTTATGGTTATAGAAGAATAACAGCTGAACTAAATAACAAAGGACTAATTATCAACCATAAAACAGTTTTAAGGCTTATGAAATTATTAGGTTTGAAAAGTGTTATCAGAATAAAAAAATACAAATCCTATAAAGGAGAAACAGGGTAAAATAGCTCCCAATATTTTAAGACGTAATTTTAAAGCAGTAGTCCCTAATCAAAAATGGGCAACAGATATAACAGAATTTAATGTGTCAGGGAAGAAATTGTATTTATCACCAATTATTGATTTGTTTAATCAGGAAATAATAAGTTATGAACTAACGGAAAGACCAGTGTTTAATCAAGTAACTCAAATGCTTAAGAAAGCTTTTAAAACAATTCCTAATAACACTCATTTAATATTACACTCAGATCAAGGCTGGCAATATCAAATGAAAAAATATCAATATTTATTAAAACAAAAAGGGGTTACTCAAAGTATGTCAAGAAAAGGAAATTGTTTAGATAATGCCATCATAGAAAACTTCTTTGGAACTTTAAAAACTGAGCTGTTTTATTTAATGAAATTCAAAGATATTAACCATCTAAAAAGTGAAATTAAAGAATATATTAACTATTATAATAACGAAAGAATTAAATCCAATTTAAACAAAATGAGCCCGATTAAATATCGAGCTCATCATTATCAAAATTAATTATAAATTTGTCTAAACTTTTGGGTTCAGTCTAATAAAGCGGTTTTTTTTATATCTCAATAATTTGATTATTTTTTGAATTTACTTTGCAAATCTTTACCAAATTCTTTTAATTTTTCTACCGCACTTTCAACTTCTTTTTCAACTGTTTCAAGCGTACTTTCACCTAAAAAAGGATATCTGTAATCTGTTGGAGTTACAAATGTTTCTTTAATAGTTCGGTTACTTACCCAACGCAATAAATTCCATACAGAACCTGCTTTGTCATTTGTTCCAGAGCCACGAGCACCTCCAAAAGGTTGTTGTCCTACAACTGCACCTGTTGGCTTGTCATTGATATAAAAATTACCAGCTGCATTTTCTAGTTTGTTGGTAGCAATATCAATTACATATCGATCGCCACTAAAAATAGCACCAGTTAAAGCAAATTCACTTGTATTGTCTACAAGCTCTAAAATTTCTTCCCATTTTTCATCTTCATAAATATAAATTGTGATAATAGGACCAAACAATTCATTACACATGGTTTTGTATTTTGGATTGCTTGTTACAATAATGGTAGGTTCAATAAAGTATCCAACACTATCATCGTATCCACCACCTGCAATAATTTCAGCATCGGCATCGGCTTTTGCTTCTTCAATATAACCAGATAATTTTTTAAATGCTCTATTGTCAATTACTGCATTTATAAAGTTTGTAGGATCTTCAGGAGTTCCAATTTTAAATGAAGCAACATCTTTTAAAATTGAAGTTTTAATTGTTGGCCACAAGCTTTTTGGTAAATAAGCACGTGATGCGGCAGAACATTTTTGGCCTTGATATTCAAAAGCACCTCTTGAAATAGCAGTTGCAACTTCTTGTGGATTTGCTGAATGAATGCGCCCAAATAAAATCTTTTCCACCAGTTTCTCCAACAATTCTTGGGTACGATTTATAATTGCCAACGTTTTTTCCAATGGTTTCCCAAAAACTATTAAATACTGGAGTTGATCCGGTAAAATGAACACCTGAAAAATCTTTGCTATTTAAAATAACATCAGTAATCATTCCAGAGTTTCCTGTAACCATATTAATAACGCCATCAGGTAAACCAGCAGCTTTAAAAAGTTCCATAATTACTTGCGCTGAGTATACTTGTGAACTTGCAGGTTTCCAAATTACAACGTTCCCCATTAAAGCAGGAGATGCTGGTAAATTACCAGCAATTGCTGTAAAGTTAAAAGGAGTAATGGCATATACAAAACCTTCAAGCGGACGATATTCCATACGGTTCCAAATACCTGGAGCCGATTGTGGTTGATTGGTGTAAATTTCGGTCATGAATTCTACATTAAAACGTAAAAAATCTATCAATTCACAAGCTGCATCAATTTCAGCCTGATATACATTTTTAGATTGTGCAATCATGGTTGCAGCATTCATTTTATAACGGAATGGTCCCGCTAATAAATCGGCAGCTTTTAAGAAAATAGCAGCACGGTGTTCCCAACTTGTTGCAGCCCATTTTACACGCGCTTCTGCAGCTTTTTTTACAGCTAATTCAATATGTTCTTTATCGGCGGTATGGTATTGTCCAACACAATGTTTGGTGATCGTGTGGTGGGTGAATATCAACAGTATTTCCAGTTCTAAATTCTTTTCCACCTATATAAAAAGGAATGTCAACTTTTTCGTTGTACATTTTTTTATATGTTTCTAATAAAGCTCTTCTTTCTGGAGATCCTGTAGCATACGATTTAACAGGTTCGTTCACTGCTTTTGGTACTTTATAAAATCCTGATGCCATAGTAGTAATTTTTTAAGATTTTTTAATTTAAATTTGTATGCAAAGTTACAAAATCGTATCCACTTTTTTTGTTTCAAACTGATACTGAATAAACCAATTTTAATAACATGTGTACCGTTACATTTCTTCCGTTGGCTAACAATGGTTTCATTTTAACTTCAAATAGAGATGAACAAAAAGAAAGAGAAACATTTCCTCCAAAAAAATATATTGAGGATGGAATTGAGCTGGTTTTTCCTAAAGATAAAATAGCAGGTGGAACCTGGATTGGTACAAGTAATAAAAAAAGATTAATTTGTGTTTTAAATGGGGCTTTTAAAAAACACGAAAGAAAGAAAAATTATCAAAAAAGTAGAGGTTTACTGGCTAAGGAAATTTTAAAAGAAACAGATTTTAAACCATTTATTAAAAATGTAGATTTAACCAATATTGAGCCTTTTACGATGGTAATTATTGATTGGAATGAAGGTTTAAATTTGTTTGAATTAATTTGGGATGAAAAGCAAAAACATTTTTCAAGGCTTAAAAATGAACCAAGAATATGGTCATCTTCAACTTTATATGCTGAGGAAATTAAACTTTTAAGGCAAAATTGGTTTAATGAATGGGTGATAAACAATGAGTTCACTATTGAAAATATCTTAAAATTTCATCATTCAGAAATTGGAGATAAAGAGCAGTCTGTTTTAATGAAACGCCCTTATTTGGAAACAGTGAGCATAACTTCTTTGAAAAAAGAAAATTCGATTATTGAAATGAATTATGAAGATCTCATTAATTCTCAAAAAACTGTTATAATTTCTTAGCCGGCAACAAATGAAATAGCAGCAACAATTACCAATCCAAAACCGGCTAAAAATAAATAGAAGCTATTCAAAATTAAATATTTTACAATTGTTTTAGACCTGCCCTGCTCATAAAAATTACGCATTGCTTTATATAAATAAATAAGAAATACAAGCAAAAATACCCAAGCTGTATTTTCCATATCTACCATAAAGTTTAGTAAATAAAAAATAAGCAACAATAAAAAGAAAACGGTTTGGGTGTTAAATACAAATACCAAATGCTCCATATAAGCTAAAATTTCTTCTAATATATAAAAGCATTAAAAACAGTGTGAAAATTGGTAGAAATATAAAAAGTGAGATAGAAAGATATGAAAATAATTTGTTAATATATTCTTTCCCACCATCAGCATCTATATTTCTCCCAATTTTTGTTTGAAGTAATAATTTGTTGTAATAAAAATTATTCCAAAAAGTGTTTTCGTAACCTAAACTATCTAAAGCCTGATTGGCTGTTAAGTTCAGGATTTTTAGCATAAAAATGTTGAAAATCTTTTATTTTATTCAAAAAACCGATGAGTTTTGTGCTGTCAGTTTTAATATGGTATTCGTAAGGTTTTGTATTTTTTTGTATGGAATCACTGATAGATTCGGTTAATTTAAAAACATCTCCATAAATTGGCAATAATTTTTGCTGAAGTAGTGTCATTTGACGATTTTTGCTTTAACTTGTTTTCGGCATTTTTAACAATTGAATCTATTTGATATTGACTAGATTGTTTTAAAGAATCTACTGTTTTGGTTGCATTTTCTAATTTGTTAATTGGAATCAAATTGTCATTCATTTTATTTGAAATACCTAACACTAAAAAGAAAATAATAGAAACATTTAAATACAATTGAAACGGATTTACAAATCGAGCGCGCTTTCCTTCAATATAATCCTTTGAAACTTTACCAGGAGATGTTAGCAGCGGAATAAAGGTTGTCCAAAAACGAGAATCGTATGACAAAAAACCCGAAAAGAGGTTACTGATAAAAGTTCCAAAACTAAGTTTTTTAGATGTGTTTTTTTGCCCACAATACGAGCAGAATTTTTCGTGACCAGTAAATGGTTGCCCACAATTTAAACAAGCTTCATTTTCAGGTTTTTTGACTTTTGATTTGAATATTTCAAGACCAAATTTCATTTTTTAATTGCTAATGTTTGGAACCATTAATTGAAAAGTTGGGATGAAAACTTTAAATGTTTTTGTATTGGCAAAGTTTACCATGTTATAAAAACCATTCATTGCACCAATAGGAGACGATAAAAAACAGTTTGACTGATAAGTGTATTTTTCTGAAGGTTTTAAAATAGGTTTTTTACCAATTACACCTGATCCTTCAACAATTTCGGTTTTGTTTAAAGAGTCGTAAATTTTCCAGTGGCGTTCTAACAATTGTACAGTTTCATTGCTTTGATTTTCAATAGTAACTTGGTAACTAAATGCATAATATAATCTGTAATTTCGATAGCTTGTGCCTTCGAAATTAGAGGAGACAGATATTTTAATGCCATTTGTTACTTGCTGTACCATAACAACTTAGGGTTAAGTTATGCTCAAAGATACTAAATTTTTAAGACAAAAACTTAGTTTAACAGAATTTTAGAATTTGCGTAGCCAACGCCAATCACTCTTTGTATATCTAGCCCCAAAGGGTCTATAATAAACCAAAACAGTATAATCATTTTCGGTTTGATAATGAGAACCATCAATATCATGGTTGCTAAAATTCCCTTTTTGATCAATTGTTACAAATTGATAATTGTAAAAACCTTGTTTCAATAAAATGGTAACTTCATACAAACCGGTGTCTTGGTTAAATTGTAGTTTGTTTGAATTATTTAATGCCCAATTATTAAAATTTCCACTTACAAAAACTGATTTTCCTCGAAGATCTTCTGAACTAGATCAAATGAAAAGTGAACCCAGCTATAATCCGCTTCAACATTATTGAATTCTCCATTCAAAGTTCTAATTAAAAAATTTCCGTTGATATCTGGGAATAAGGTATAGGGTTGGTCTAATTCGCTCTTCAACAGTATATAAATAAGTGTTGTAGGTATCTTGGCCTAGTTCAACGCTTGCAATATCAATATTACCTGACCTGATTTCTTTTGTGTCGAAATTCCAAAACTCATTTCCTGCCCAATAAGTTGTTTCTTTATCATATTGATAAAGCAATTGATTGCCTCTGTAAAATTGTGGTTTTAATCCAAAAATGGCAGTTTGCCAATTGTTGTTTTGAAGAATAATAGGTATTACTTCTTCACTAGGATTGTTAATTCTTAAATTTTGTTATTTATTGTAAACTGAACTGTTTGATGCGTGTCTATTTTTGAAATATCTCTGCTTTTATGAGCTGTTACTGCAACAGTTACATTTGGTTCATAAACAATAAATCGGCGTTTTAAAACAACTTCATCATTGTCGTTAAAAATTGAAATGATATAATTTCCTGAAAGTTTAAACTTTAGTATTTTGGTTTGGAATTTTTAATTGATAATTTGTATAAGGAATATAGGTATTAAATGAATTTTGATAGTCTCTAATTTGATCTTCTGGAAAGCCATTTATAAATTCAGATGGTTGATAAATTTGAAGAGGTCCAATCAAAATTACAATGATCAACTTTATAATAATAATTATCGTTCATCTGCATTTAGGTCATCAAAAATGAGCGTTAATTCTTCACCAAATTTAATTATTGGAGTATAGGCATTGGTAATGTTGGCTTTAAAAATAACTGATTTTATATAATCAGCGTCATCAAAATTAGATTGAGAGAAACTAAATTGACTTATTAAGTATAATCCAATAAAAAAAAGGTTATTTTTCAAGGTATTTAATATTATTTAAGTGTTTACTACAAACTTTATACCAAAGCAAAAAGCTTTTGTTTATTGGTAAAAGTAATAAATCTAAATGTTAATTTTGGTAATTATTACGATTGCGTAAATTTTTGCTAAAAAAATAATAGAACTACATTTGAAATTGTTATTTTTGCATCGTTTTTATAGAGTATTAAATAAACTTAAAATATGTCAAACGACATTCGAATTAAAAAAGGTCTAGATATTAAACTAAAAGGTGAAGCCGAAAAAGTTACCGAAGATGCTAAGTAATAGCAATGTATACACTCTAAGACCTGAAGATTTCCACGGTATTGTTCCAAAATTAATCAGCTAAAGTTGGTGCTAAAGTTAAAAGCTGGTGACAACCTGTTTTTTACGATAAATCCAATGAAGAAATGAAATTTGTTTCACCTGTTTCTGGAGAAGTGATAGACATTGTTCGTGGTGAGAAAAGAAAAATATTATCTATTAAAATTCAAGCTGATAAAGAACAGGAATTTACTAAGATTATGGTGTAATAAGATTCAAAAGCTTTAAAAGCTGAAGAAATAAAAGCACTTTTATTAGCATCTGGTTGTTGGCCATTTATTAAACAACGTCCTTATGATGTTATTGCAAATCCAACAAAAACACCTAAAGCTATTTTTGTTTCTGGCTTATGCAACGTGCACCTTTAGCTGCTGATTAGGATTTTACGTATTGGCAAGGAAAAGAAAAGGAATTGCAGGCAGCTGTTAACGGCTTTAGGTAAACTTACCTACAGGTAAAGTTCATGTTTCAGTTGGTGAAAGTTCAAATTCTCCATTTGCAGGACTTGAACAGGTATTACTTTGCACAAAGTTTCTGGTCCGCATCCTTCTGGAAATGTAGGAACTCAAATTAATAAAATTGATCCGGTTAATAAAGGTGAAGTGGTTTGGACTGTCAATCCTCAAGATCTTAGTTATTATTGGAGAGTTATTGTTAACTGGTAAATTTAATGCAGAACGTATTGTTGCTTTAGCAGGGTCTTCAGTTGAAAAACCAAGATATTTTAGAACTAAAATAGGTTGTGAAGTCGCAACAATGCTTTATGATCAATGGGAATTGAAAAGGATGAAAATGAACAGAATTATTTCAGGAAATGTTTTAACTGGTAAAACAAATAAAACCAGATGGTTATTTAGGTTATTACAATAATACTATTACAGTAATTCCTGAAGGAAATGATTATGAATTTTTTGGTTGGACAATACCTGTATTTAATAAAATATCAACTTCAAGAGCATTAACTTTTTCTTGGTTGTTCCCAAATAAAAAATTCGATTTAAATACCAATACCAATGGTGAGCACCGAGCTTTTGTGGTAACGGGTAATTATGAAGAAGTTTTTCCTTTAGATATTTATCCTAATGCAAATTTTAAAAGCTTGTATGTATAAAGATTTAGATGAAATGGAAGCAATTAGGAATGTACGAAGTTGCACCTGAAGATTTTGCTTTAACAGAATTTGTATGTGTTTCTAAACAACCACATCAAGAGATAATTAGAAAAGGATTAGACTTAATGCTTAAAGAAATAGGATAAGTATTCATGAGGTTTAAAAGAAAAATTACAAAAGGTATAAAAGTAAAAAGTAACTAAAGGAAATAAAGGCACTAAAATGGCACCTGCTTTTGGTGCTATTCATACTTTTTTATATATGCCTAATGAAACCACTCATAGTGGAACTCACATTAAAGCAGCCGATGATTTAAAACGTACCATGAATACGGTTATTTTGGCCTTGATTCCATGTTTGATTTTTGGAATGTTTAATGCAGGATTATCAACATTATTTGGCACTGGAGAAATTGATCCAGCTACGTAGGGTTTTTTAGCTCGCATTTTGGACCATGGCAATTTATCTATTGGATTTTGGAAAATTTTTCCATTGGTAATAGTGTCTTATGGTGTTGGTTTAGGAATTGAATTTTTATTTGCAACCATTAAAAATCACGAAGTAGAAGAAGGATATTTAGTAACAGGAATGTTAGTGCCATTAATTGTGCCAATTGATATTCCACTTATGGATGCTTGCAGTTGCTGTAGCTTTTGGGGTTGTAATTGGTAAAGAGGTTTTTGGTGGAACAGGAATGAATATTCTAAATCCAGCATTAACCATTAGAGCCTTTTTATTCTTTGCTTATCCAACTTGGATGACTGGAGATAAAGTTTGGGTACAAGGAGCTGTTGAAAGATCAAATGAAATTGCTGCTGGTGCAAATGTCGATGCCATTTCTGGTGAAACTATTTTAGGAGGTTTAGCACAAGGGAAAGATTTAGGATATTCTGTTATGGGATATGTTTTATGGATTCATTCCTGGGTCAGTTGGAGAAACGTCAACTTTACTTAATTTTATTGGGAGGATTATTTTTAATCTTTACAAAAATTGGAAGTTGGAGAATTATGCTTTCATCAGCTTATAGGAGCTATTAGTAATGGGATTGATATTTAATAGTGTTGTAAGTAGTGGATGGATAACTGAAGGAAGTAAATTTTACACTTTAATGAATACTCCATTCTGGCAACATTTAATCATTGGTGGTTTTGCTTTTGGTGTTGTATTTATGGCAACAGATCCTGTAACAGCATCTCAAACCAATAAAGGAAAATGGATTTATGGATTTTTAATAGGATTTTTATCCATTATTAATTCGTGTATTCAATCCTGCTTATCCAGAAGGTGTAATGTTGGCAATTTTATTAATGAACGTATTTGCACCTACAATTGACCATTATGTGGTTCAAGGAAATATAAAAAAAAGAATGAAACGTTTAAAAGTCAAAAACTGCATAACAAATGGCAAGAAAACTGATAATAACGGATATACAATACTTATTTGCAATGGCAATGGTATTGTAGTTGGAGCATTATTAGCTTTTGCAGCATCATCATTAAAACGAAAAATTGCAGAAAATAAGCGTTTGAAAAGCAACAGAACATTTTGTACGCAATGGGTGTTAATGAAAATGATGAAAGTAGCGTAGAATTTTGTTTCTAACAAACACAGTGGAAGGTGACTTTTCAAAATATATTACAAAACAAATTAGTTATTGAAGGAGATAAAGTTACTGAAGATAATGCAAGCTTATTTAATAGATATTAAAAAGGAAGAAGCAAAAGCGAAAGATCCTTCTTATACAAGAAAATTACCTTTATTTATTGGAGAAAAAGATGGTAAAGACATTTTATATTGTTCCAATTCGAGGTAAAGGCTTATGGGATGCTATTTGGGGTTATGTAGCCTTAGATAATAACTTGGTAATTCAAGGTGTTTATTTTGATCACAAAGGTGAAACTCCTGGTTTAGGAGCAAACATTAAAGAGCGTTTTTTTATGGATGATTTTAAAGGAGAACATATTATGGATGGTGATATTTTTAAAGGAATTGCAGTTGCCAAAGGAAATGCAGATCCTAAAAATATGAAGATAAAACGATTTTGAAGTAGATGCAATAGCTGGTGCCACTATTACTGGTGACGGTTTACAGCAATGATTAAGAAAGATTTAAAATTGTATGTACCTTACTTTAAAACTTATAAAGCAATAATAATTATGGGACTTTTATCAAAAAAAGACACAAAATTAATTATTAGATCCATTAGCGGATAATAACCCAATTACCATTCAGGTATTAGGGATTTGTTCTGCATTGGCAATTACAGCTGATTTAAAAGCTTCAATTGTAATGTCTATTTCAGTAATGTTTGTTTTGGTATAGGAAACGTGGTAATTTCTTTAATGCGAAATATTATTCCTTCAAAAATCAGAATTATTGTACAACTGGTTGTTGTAGCTGCATTGGTAATTATTGTGGATTTAGTATTAAAAGCTTATTGCTTATGAATTAAGTAAAACCTTATCTGTTTTTGTGGGATTAATTATTACCAACTGTATTATTATGGGACGTTTTGAAGCATTTGCTTTGGCAAACGGACCTTGGCGATCATTTCTTGATGGTATTGGGAATGCTGCAGGATATGGTGTTAATTTTAATTATTGTTGGTTTTTTTAGAGAATTATTAGGTTCTGGAACTTTATTAGGAATTAAAGTTTTAGGAGATCCTATTGAAAAAACAGGATTGTATGCATTTGGATATGAAAATAACGGATTTATGTTATTATCACCAATGGCGTTAATTATTGTAGGAATTATTATTTGGGTGCAACGCAGTAGAAATAAAGCATTAATTGAAGATCATTAAAATTAGTATACAGTTAGTGATATTGAACTAAGACTGAAACAAAATAAAACATATGGAACATTTAGAATTATTTTTTAAATCAATATTTATAGATAACATGGTGTTTGCAACATTCTTAGGAATGTGTTCATACCTTGCTGTATCTAAAAAAGTATCAACAGCCGTAGGTCTTGGAGCGGCAGTTATTTTTGTATTGGCAATTACAGTTCCTTTAAACTGGTTATTAGATCAATATATATTACAAGCCAGGAGCATTAGTTTGGTTAGGTGAAGAATATGCGGACTATGATTTAAGTTTCTTATCATTTATTATGTTTATTGCAACTATTGCAACAATGGTGCAATTGGTTGAAATAGTTGTTGAAAAATTTTCACCAGCATTATACAATTCTTTAGGTATATTTTTACCACTTAATTGCCGTAAACTGTGCTATTTTAGGAGGTTCATTATTTATGCAATCACGTGAAATTGCAACTTTAGGTTTAGCATTTAATTATGGTATTGGTTCAGGAATTGGATGGTTTTTAGCTATTTTAGCAATTGCAGCCATTCGTGAAAAAATTAGATATTCAAATGTACCGCCACCTTTACGAGGCTTAGGAATTACATTTATTATTACGGGTTTAATGGCAATTGGTTTTATGAGTTTTGGAGGTATGTTAACAGGTGGTGATGAAGAAGCAGTCAAAGAAGAAAAAACTGTAGTTATGCTCAAGATAGAAGAAAATGCAGTTTCGAAGACAAATAATTGAAGCAGTAATTGAAGAAAGATAAAGTGTTAGCTAACAACACAAAAGTAATATGAATAACATGATATTAGCAGCAGGTACTTTAGGAACAATAGTAGCAACGGTAGTGGCATTTTTAGTGATAACATTGTTATTAGTTGCTTTATTATTGGTTGTAAAACAAAAATTATCACCATCAGGTCCTGTAAAAATCAGGATCAATGGTGAAAAGGAAATTGAAGTAGCTTCAGGAAGTTCATTTGTTATCAACTTTAGGAAATGCAAAAATATTTTTACCATCAGCTTGTGGTGGTGGTGGAACTTGTATTCAGTGTGAATGTCATGTGCTTATCTGGTGGAGGTGAAGCTTTACCAACAGAAACACCTCATTTTACGCGTAAAGAATTACAACATGGTGCACGTTTAGCATGTCAGGTAAAAGTAAAACAGGATATGGAATATTACCATTCCTGAGGAAGTTTTTGGAATTAAAAAATGGGAAGGAACTGTTGTGCGTAATTACAATGTTGCATCATTTATTAAAGAGTTTGTTGTTGAAATTCCTGAAGATATGGGTTATAAAGCAGGTGGATATATTCAAATTGAAATCCCACCATGTGAAGTTAAATTTGCCGATATCGATATTACTGCACATCCTGAAGAACATGAAACTCCAGATAAATTTAAAGCGGAATGGGATAAATTTGGACTTTGGCCTTTAGTAATGAAAAACACTGAAACGGTAGAACGAGCTTATTCTATGGCTTCTTATCCTGCTGAAGGAAGAGAAATCATGTTAAATGTACGTATTGCAACACCACCTTGGGATAGAGCTAAAAATGGTTGGATGGATGTTAATCCTGGTATTGCATCGTCTTATATTTTCACTCAAAAACCAGGTGATAAAGTAACTATTTCAGGACCTTATGGTGAGTTCTTCATCAATGAATCTGATTCTGAAATGTTATATGTTGGTGGTGGAGCAGGTATGGCACCAATGCGTTCACACTTATATCACCTATTCAAAACTTTAAAAACAGGTAGAAAAGTGACCTATTGGTATGGTGGACGTTCAAAACGTGAATTGTTCTATTTAGATCATTTCCAAGAATTGGAAAAAGATTTTCCAAACTTTAAGTTCTATTTGGCATTGTCTGAACCTTTACCAGAAGATAATTGGAAAGTAAAAGAAAATATTGATGCTCCTGGAGATGGATTTGTTGGCTTTATTCACAATTGTGTAATTGATAATTATTTAAGTAAACATGAATCACCTGAAGATATTGAATTGTATTTCTGTGGACCACCATTAATGAACCAAGCGGTTCAAAAAATGGGAGAAGATTTTGGTATGCCAGATGAGAATATTAGATTTGATGACTTTGGAGGATAATCCAAAGTTTTAAATAAAATCATAAAAAATCCGATATATTTGTATCGGATTTTTTTTTATAAAAATTTTGAGATGAGTAGACCACTAACAAAACAAGAATTACACAATTTAGCCATGAATATTGTTGGGAAAGATTTAGAGGCTAAGGGGTACGAATTTTTAGCTGTAAACAGTCAATTGAAACGTCATCCACAATTTGTGTGTATCGATAAAAATAATCAACGATATTTTGTAATTGTAAAGGCCGATATGATTTCAGATTTGCCAATTACCTATGATGTTATTTGGATGGAAACTTTCAAAAATCATGCATCTACACAAGAGGCAAAAGTTATTTTTGCAGGCGTTGGTTTAGGCAATGTAGTAGATAAAAACCTACCTCCAAATTTAAATGAAGCCTATTTACTTCAATATGACGGATTGCAATTTTTAGATGTTATTAATAATTAAATTTTAAAAACTGAATAAAATATGTTAACCAATATTCATCCAAAACTTCCAATGCGTAACAAACTTGAGACAAAAGATTACTATTTAAACACTTTGGGGTTTGTAGAATTTGGAAGTGCAGATTTTGATGGCTATTTAATGGTTCAAAAAGATGATATCCAAATCCATTTTTTTGAATTTAAAGAGCTCAATCCTAATGAAAATTATGGTCAGGTTTATATCAGAACTAATAACATAGATAAATTGTATCAGTCATTTTTGGATAAAAAAATAACAATACATCCTGCTGGGAAATTACAAATTAAATCATGGAGCCAAAAAGAATTTTCGATACTGGATCCAGATAGCAATTTAATTACCTTTGGGCAAAGTATTTAATTAAATTAATGCTATACCCAAAATATTCAGATGACAATAAGGTATAAAAAAAACCTCGCAGATGCGAGGTTTTTAATTTTATAAAAATAGTAAGATTAATCTACTTTTTGTTCTAACAATTCAAAGAACTGATCTAATTTAGGCATTAAAACAATTCTTGTACGTCTATTTTTAGCTCTACCTTCAACCGTATCATTTGTATCTAATGGTGTGTACTCACTTCTACCTGCAGCAACTAAACGAGCTGGATCAATGTTAAAGTCATTATGTAATACTCTAATAACCGATGTTGCACGACTAACACTTAAATCCCAGTTGTCTTTAATACAGTTTGTATTAATAGGTTTGTTATCAGTATACCCTTCAACCATAACTTCTAAATTTGGTTGTGCAGCAATTACATCAGCAACTTTTCCTAACACAGATTTTGCTTCTGAAGAAATTGTTGAACTTCCACTTTTAAATAGTAATTTATCAGCAATAGAAATGTAAACTACTGTTTTTTCAACATTAATTTCAATATCCTCATCAGCAAACCCATCTTTTAACACGCTTTTTAATTTAAATCCAAGTGCTAAGTTAATTGAGTCTTTTTTAGTAACTGCTTTTTGAATATATTGAATATATTCATCTTTTTTACCCATTTGAGCCAATGTTTCTTTAATGTTGTCAGAAGCTGATTTTGATAACACTGTTAAGTTGTCAACATATTCCAACGTTTTTGCTTTGTCAGCTTTTAAATCTGAAACTTGTTGGTTTAATGACGCAATTTGACTTTCACTTTCAACTTGACACTTCATTAATTCAGCTTTAGTATCAACTAATTCTTGACTTTTTTTACTATAATTTCCTTCCAATTCTGTGTACTTCTTAGTTGAAACACACGATGTTAACACCACAGATGTTAAGTACTAATAATGCTACTATTTTTCTCATAATTTCTAATTTGCTTTAAGGCATAACAAATTTATGAAAAAGTATCAATTTTCATACAAATATTTAACATTTTAAGATATTTTTAAGAGATAATTAAATATTACCTTTGAATTCTGATTATATAATAATTATAAACCTCTTTTTAATGAATAAATATCTTTTTCTAATTGTAATTTTGTTTTTGTATGCTTGTGAAAATCAGAATAGTAACTTAAAAATTATTCAGGGAGATGCTATTGGAACCACATTTTCAATGCGCTATTTAGATGAAGGAAATTTTAATTTTAGACCTAAAATTGATAGCTTAATTAAGGCTATCAATAAATCTACTTCAACATATATTCGCAACTTCCGACATTTCAAAAATAAATAAAGGAGATACAACGGTAGTGGTTGATGCTTATTTTGAAGAAGTTTTTACTAAATCTGAAAAAATATATAATGAAACAGATGGTGATTTTGATCCAACTGTTGGAATTTTGGTAAATGCCTGGGGATTTGGACCAGAAGAAGCCGTAGAGAATTTAGATTCGATTAAAATTAAAGAGTTGTTGAATTTTGTTGGGTTTAATAAAGTAAGTTTAAAAAATGGAAAAGTTCAAAAATTATATCCAGAAATTTATTTTGATTTTAATGCGATAGGGAAGGGTTATTTGGTTGATGTTGTTGGGCGACTTTTTGAGCGACATAATATTGAAAATTACATGGTTGAAATTGGTGGTGAAATTAGAGCTCGTGGCGTAAATGAAAAAAATATTCCTTGGCGTATTGCAATTGAAAATCCTAATGAAGACGGCTCGCGATCTTTTGCAAGTACGGTTCAATTGCATAACGAATCTATTGCAACATCAGGAAATTATAGAAAATATAGAACAACTGACAGACGGAAAAAAATATGTGCACACCATTAATACAAAAACTGGTTATGCAACAGAAAGTAATTTGTTAAGCGCCTCCGTAATTGCAAAGTCAGATTGTGCAGATGTTGATGGTTATGCTACGGCATTTATGGCAATGGGATTAGAAAAAACACTTAAGTTTTTAGAAATTCATCCAGAATTAAAGGTTTTTCTAATTTATGTTGATGAAAAAGGAGAAATGAAAACCTATAATTCCCCAAATTTGGAAATGGAAACTATTTAGAGCAAACGGGTAAAATTTCACCCTTAACCAAACAATATTTTGTAATTAAATCTTCCGAAAGTGATTTGGAATAATCAACTTCCTCTACTTTAAAACCAACATCTCTCAATTTGTCAAAATAGTCTTTTCCATAAATACGCACATGGTCGTATTGCCCAAAATGTTGTTTTCTTTCTTCTTTTGAAGTAATTGAAAAATCTTCGTAAGTTTTAGATAAACTTAAATCTTGCGGAATTTGAAAAATGCCCATACCGTCAGGTTTTAGCACCCTGTATAATTCG
The DNA here is from genome assembly GCA_963712085.1 of uncultured Flavobacteriaceae bacterium. Lineage (GTDB taxonomy): Bacteria > Bacteroidota > Bacteroidia > Flavobacteriales > Flavobacteriaceae > Lutibacter. The sequence goes on from CAVQGP010000008.1 coordinate 135,195, forward strand.
CTCATCGCTTTTTTATCATCATTAATATGTTCCAGAACGTGATTGCAAAAAACAACATCAAACATATTATCATTAAAAGGTAAGTCACAAATATCGGCCTTTACATCTGCTATTGGCGAATATAAATCGGCACTTGTATACGACAGGTTTTTTTGATTTTTAAATAATTTCAAAAAACATTGTTCAGGTGCAATGTGTAAAACTTTTTTTGGTGCTGTAAAAAAATCGGTTTCATTTTTTAAGTAAAGCCATATCAATCTATGACGTTCTAATGAAAGCGTACTTGGGGATAATACATTTGGTCGCTGTTCGCCATATCCATATGGTAAAAATTTTCGAAAACTTTTTCCATCAATGGGGTCAGTATAGTTATTTCCTTTTAAATACCATGATATAATTGGGCGTACCCAATAACTCACTTTTATTAAAACAGGTCTCGGAACAGTATTTAATATGGATTTAAAAAGTTGCATTAGCGCGATTGTCTAAATTCGTCTTCTTCGTTACTTTCAATTCCCAATGCTTCATAAATGTATTCAAAGGTTGAAAGTAATTCTGGTTTTCCATTTATTATAGCAACATCATGTTCAAAATGGGCACTAGGCTTTCCATCTTTGGTTAATATTGTCCAGCCATCTTTTAACTGACTAATTTGATGCGTTCCTAAATTAACCATTGGCTCAATGGCAACAACCATTCCTTCAATAAATTTTTTACCTCTTCCTCTTTGTCCGTAATTTGGCATTTCAGGATCTTCGTGCATTTCTCTACCCAATCCATGGCCTACCAATTCTCTAACTATGCCATATCCGTGTTTTTCACAATAATTTTGAATTGCAAAACCTACATCACCAACCCTATTTCCTGTTTTTAATTCACGAATACCTACGTATAAACTTTCTTTTGTAATTTGTAACAGTTTCTTTGTTTCAGGAGCTACTTCACCAACTTCAAAAGTATAGGCATGGTCACCATAAAATCCATTTTTTAAAGCACCACAGTCTATTGAAATAATATCACCTTCAATCAACGGTTTGTTACTTGGAATACCGTGTACTACTTGTGCATTTGGACTCATACATAACGTATTTGGAAAATCGTACAAACCTAAAAATCCCGGTATAGCACCTTGCGATCGAATAAACTCTTCGGCAAGTTTGTCCAAATATAAAGTTGTAACACCAGGTTTGACTTCTTTAGCTAACATTCCTAATGTTTTCGATACAATTAAAGCACTTTCGCGCATTAATTCAATTTCTTCACGAGTTTTAATTTTAATCATTCCAATACAATATTAGTTTTGCAAAGTTACTTTAAAAAAAAGAATTATTTTTAAAGTTGGTCTATTTGCTTTAAATAAATAAATCATAAAAATACGTTTTAAATACTATTTGAAATTGCGAAATATTCATTATTTTTGTAAAATTATAAGATATTGTTAAAATTAACTAATTATTATGTATAAAGCAGTAACAGCAGAAGATGCCGTAAAAGTAATAAAATCTAACGACAGAGTTTATATTCAGGCAGCTGCAGCTGCCCCACAGGCATTAATGAATGCGATGTCAAACAGGCATGAAGAACTTAGAGGAGTTGAAGTTTGTCATTTGCATGTAGAAGGAGTTGTTAAATATGCCGACCCAAAATACAAAGATAGTTTTCATGTAAATTCACTTTTTATTGGTAAAAATGTTCGCCATACTTTAAAAGCTGGAAATGGCTCTTATACTCCAGTTTTTTTAAGTGAAGTCCCTAATTTGTTCAAGAAAAATGTGCTACCCGTTGATGTCGCCTTAATTCAGGTTTCAACTCCTGACAAGCATGGCTATTGTTCATTGGGTGTTTCGGTTGAAGCGATATTGGCAGTAATTTCCAACGCAAAACATGTGATAGCACAAATAAATGACCAAATGCCAAGAGTTCATGGTGAAGGATTGATTCACATTTCGGAACTGGATACTTTTGTTGAATTTAGTGAGCCAATTCATGAATTTGAAATGGCAGAACCTTCACAAATTGAAAGTAAAATAGGTGATTATGTTGCCGAATTAATTGAAGATAGAAGTACATTGCAAATGGGCATTGGTTCAATTCCAAATGCAGTTTTGTCTCGATTAGGAAATCACAAAGATTTAGGTTTGCATACAGAAATGTTTTCAGACGGGGTGATCGATTTAATTTTAAAAGATGTAATTAATGGAAATTATAAAGGTATTAATGCAGGTCGAGCCTTGACAACTTTTTTAGGAGGTTCAAAACGTTTGTACGATTATGTTGATGACAATCCTTTTGTTGAAATGCGATCTTGTGATTATGCAAATGATGTGGCAAATATTAGGCAAAATCCTAAAATGGTAGCCATTAATTCAGCCATACAGGTAGATTTAACTGGTCAGGTTTGTGCAGATTCTATTGGACCTAATATGTTTTCTGGTGTTGGCGGGCAAATGGATTTTATAAGAGGTGCCAGTTTAAGCGAAGGGGGTAAAGCCATTATAGCCTTACCATCACAAACAAGTAATGGTATTAGCCGAATTGTGCCATTTCTAAACACTGGTGCAGGTGTGGTTACAACCAGAGCTCATGTTCAATATATTGTTACTGAGTATGGTGTTGCCGATTTGTATGGTAAAACCATCAATCAGCGTGTTGCAGCGTTGGTGAATATTGCACATCCAAATCATAGAGAAGCTATTGAGAAGTCTTATTTTGAGGAAACTATGAAATAATTCAAAAAAAATTATGACAAATCCAGCTTTTCAATATTGGATTGCTGGAATTTTATTTTTAAATATTCTTGCTATTATTTATTAGAATAAATTGTAAATTTAAACAACAAATTTATAATTAGTATGGAGTTAACTTTTCCTTTATTTGCTGGGATAATTGCTGCAATGTTGCACGTAATATCTGGCCCCGATCATTTGGCTGCTGTTACACCTTTTGCCATTGAAAGTAAAAAGAAAGCCTGGAAAATTGGATTATTTTGGGGAATTGGACATTTACTCGGAATGCTTTCTATTGGTGTTTTATTTTTGGTTTTTAAAGAATTGATTCCGATTGAAAAAATATCAGTGCATAGTGAAAAATTTGTAGGAATAATTTTAATTATTTTAGGATTGTGGATTTTCTTTAAAATTTTCAAAGAAGATAAAAAACACAAACACATACATGTACACGCGCAAACCAATCCAATTATTCATGAACATCCTCATATACATACCTCTGAAAAAGTGCACAATCACAAACACCCAAATTTAAAACAAGGCTTTATGGCTTCATTATCTTTTGGTTTTGTTCATGGTTTGGCAGGCGTAGCTCATTTTTTATTGTTTTTACCAGTTATCGGATTTAAGTCAAATATTGATTCCGTTAAATATATTATTGGTTTTGCAATTGGTACTTTATTAGCAATGATAGCTTTTGCTATGGTGGTTGGACAAGTGGCCGACTTTTCAAAACAAGATCATAACGAAAACTTTTTTAAAGGCATCCGCTTGGCAGGTGGTTTATTTGCATTTATAATTGGAGTGTATTGGCTTTTGACAAGTTAACAAATTCTAGGCAGTTGTTCACCAACTAACGGACTCACAATACGTTTTCCTCCTATTAAACTTTGCATTACAACTTTATTGGGATGTTCAACAGTAACTTCACCAATAATAGCTGCATTTTTTCCTTTTGAATGATTCTTCATTAAAGCTAAAACATCATTTTCAATAATTGGATCAACAACAACTAAAAAAACACCCTCATTGGCAACGTACATTGGGTCTAAACCCAACATTTCGCAAGCAGCAGCTACTTGCGTTTCTACTGGAATAGCAGTTTCTTTTATAAATATTCCTTTTGAAATGTCATTGGCAATTTCGTGTAAAACGGTTCCCAAACCGCCACGTGTTGGATCCCTAAATAGTTTTATTTTTTCACCAAATGCATCTAACAAATCGTTCACTAAAAAGTTTAAATTGGTGGAATCACTTACAATAGTTGATTCAAACTCTAAACCTTCTCGTTCACTCATAATGGCCATGCCGTGTTGCGCAATACATCCATTCACTAAAATTTTATCGCCAGCTTTTATCTTGTGAACTGAAATATTGGCTTTTGGATGTACTTCGCCAAAACCAGTGGTGTTGATAAAAATTTTATCGCCTTTTCCTCTTTCAACCACTTTGGTGTCCCCAGTAATAATGAGCACGCCACTTTCATCTGCAGCTTTTTTTATGGATTCCACAATTTTTATAAATTCTGCAACTTTTAAACCTTCTTCAATAATAAATGCCAACGACAAGTATTTTGGAATGGCACCGCACATGGCAACGTCGTTTACCGTTCCGTGAACAGCCAATTCTCCAATGTTTCCACCTTTAAAAAAAATAGGAGAAACCACAAAACTATCGGTTGAAATGGCTATTTTACCATCAATTTTCACAATAGCACCATCGTGTTTTTGATCTAAAAAAGGATTGCTAAAGGTTTTAAAAATAATTTGATCCAACAAATCTCTGGTAAGTTCGCCACCACTTCCGTGTCCAAGGTTAATCGTGTCAAATCCTAAATTTTCTGCGTCCATTTTTGTTGAATTAATTGGTTGAAAAATGATAATATGCTGCACAGGCACCTTCAGAAGAAACCATTGGAGCTCCTAATGGATTTGATGGCGTACAGCTTTTACCAAATTGTTCACATTCATGTGGCTTTTTAATTCCTCTTAAAATTTCACCTGCAATACAATTTGGATTTTCAGGAACTTTTATATTATGGATGCTAAATTTTGTTTCAGCATCATATTTTTTGTAAGCATCTTTTATAACGTAACCACTATTTGGAATTTCACCAATGCCACGCCATTCTCTGTTGCCAACTTCAAACACTTTTTGAATGACTTCAATAGCTGCTTTATTCCCAACTTCTTTTACAATACGCGAATATTGATTTTCTAATTTATATTGCCCTTTTCCAATTGCTTTACCGCCATATAAATGCCTTGAACCAAGGTCTAGAGGTTCAAAACCTGTTATGACTATCGGAATTTTAAATTTTTCAACAAATGGATAATATTCTTGAACACCCATAATGGCACAAACATGACCAGCGCCCAAAAAAGCATCAATAGTACAAAATTTATCATCTAAAATGGCTTCCATGGCCGGCGGAACCAACACATGTGAGACTAAAATGGAATAATTAGTAAGGCCTTCTTTTTCAGCATGTAAAACAGATAAAGCATTGGCCGGAGCTGTTGTTTCAAATCCAACTGCAAAAAAAACGACTTCTTTATCTGGATTTTCTTTGGCAATTTTAACAGCTTCAATTGGTGAATACAAAATGCGTAAATCGCCGCCTATGCTTTGGCTTCCAGTAAACTTTTTTTACTTCCTGGAACCCGAATCATATCACCAAATGAACAAACAATAACGCCTTTTTCTAACAATTCAATGGCCTTATCAATTAAATTTAAAGGTGTTACGCAAACAGGGCAGCCAGGACCATGAATCATTCTAATTTTTTCAGGCAATAATTCTAAAATACCATTTTTTACCAAACCATGCGTTTGACCACCACAAATCTCCATGATATTCCATTTACGCGTGGTAATTTTATGAATTTCATCCAATATTTTTTAGTGGCTTCTAAATTTCGGTATTCACTTAAATACTTCATTTTTTAATTTTTAATTTTAAATAATACATCAATTGTCCAAAGGAAATATTTTCATCATTGGGCGATAAGTCACTATGAAAATACAATTTTATTTCTTTAGGTGCTAATTCAATTAACATATCTACCAAAGTTGTATTTTGAAAAACACCACCGCTAAAAGCAATATGTTTGTAACTATTATTTTTGGCATATTCTACAATGAAATTTGACAGTGTAAACAAGAAATTTACAACAATTGTTTTGGATGAAATTCCTTTTTTAATATCTTTATAAATATTTGAAATGATTTCTTTTGGAGAAATAATGTCAAAACTGGTATTCAAATAACTTTTACAATTTTTTAAATGATAGGAATCAATTGAATTTTCTAATAAAATAGCTGCTTCACCTTCATAAGAATTAAAATCGGAGATATTTAATAATGAAGCAACGGCATCAAACAATCTTCCAACTGATGAGGTTTTTAATTTGTTCTGTACGCTTTAAATTTTGATAAATTTTCAACTCGTTTGAATTGAATTTTTGTTCTAAAATTTCAATCATTTCATCTGAAGCTAAAGACAATAATGAGAATCGCGGTTCTTTAGCCATTTTATCACCCAATAGCCAATCAAAATATTCAAAATGATTTGTTCTTTCAATGGAATTTGCCTCATAATCAAAAAATTCTCCACCCCAAATTTGTGCATCATCACCATAACCAGTACCGTCAAAAATAACTCCCAACACTTTTTGATCAAACAAATTATGTTCACCTAAAATAGCCGAAAAATGGGCCTTATGATGTTGAATTTCAATTAATTTTGAATTTGTTTTTTTAGCCAATTCCGTACCAAATTTTGAACTGTGATATAATGGATGTTTGTCTATTAAAATCACTTCTGGTTGTTGTTCAAAAATGTTGATAAAGGAATTTATTTCACTAACAAACCTATTGTAAACATCAAAATTTTCTAAGTTTCCAATATACTGACTTACATACAAATACTTATTTGGAAAATAGGCAAAACTGCTTTTTAAATCGGCTCCCATTGCTATTATTTTTTCATTTGATTTTATGGTAATATTCATATAGTTTGGAGCAAAACCTCTAGACCTTCGAAACAATACTTTTTGTTGAAATTTTTGACTGAATTTCACCACAGAATCGTCTTGTGGATGTGTGATTTTTAAATTGTGCTGCACAAAAAAATCGGCCATGTGTTGAAGTTTTTCAAAAGCATCTTCATTGTCACTAACAATAGGCGAACCGTGAATATTTCCACTTGTTGCGACTATTGGAAATTCTAATTGATTTGCCAGTAATTGTAAAATTCCTGTATAAGGTAACATAATACCTAATTGTTTTAGGTTGGGAGCTATATTATTTAAAACAATTTTGCCTTTATAATTTTCAGAGGCAATAATGGTTATGGGTCTTTCAGTAGAAATTAATGATTCCCTTTCTTTTTTAGTAATTTTTACTTCTTTTTGAAGCTTTTCTAGAGATGGAAATAAAATGGCAAATGGTTTGTTGGGTCGGTTTTTTTTATCCCTTAATTTTTGAACCACTATTTCATCTTCGGCATTGCAACATAATAGGTATCCACTGGTATTTTTTATGGCCAAAATTTTTCCTTTGGAAAGAAGATCTGCAACTTTTTTAAATAGATTTCCTGTTGAAGTTTCAATTATTTTCTTTTCGGAATTAATTAACGTTAAATTAATTCCACAGGTAGAACAAGTATTTGTTTGTGAATGAAATCTTCTGTTTAAAGGTGAGTTGTATTCAGTTTTACACGCTTCACACATTGGGAATTCAGTAATACTTGTATGAGCTCTTTCAAATGGAAAAATTTCAGTAATGGCAAATCTTGGCCCACAATTTACACAAGTTGTAAAAGGATAGTTAAAACGTTTATTGCTTGAATCTTTAATTTCATTTTTACAATCTTCACAAATAGCAAAATCGGGCGTTAGCGGTAAATTTAGTTGTCCGTTTTTATTAGATGAAATAATTTTAAACTCATCAAACAAAACTAAATCAACTTCAATAATTGAACTATTTTTAATATTTGAAACGGGAGGAGGGAACTGAATTAATTTCTGATAAAAATTGTTCACAGTTGTTTGCTTTCCCTTACAAAAATTAGCACACCTTCTTCGTTATTAGAAACAGTACCTTTTAATTTAAATTGATTTGCTAAATTATATATATATGGGCGAAAACCTACACCTTGTACTTGTCCGGAAACTGAAATTTTATAGGTTTTCAACATTAAAAATATTAGATATTAAATTTAGATATTATAGGTAAAAAATTTACATTAACAGCTCAATATCTAATATTTAAAATTACACTTTTTTTAGTTGAAGTGCTTCTGAATGACTTAAAATTTGTTCAATAATTTTAGGAATGGCTTCGCGTACTTTGTTGTTTAATTCAAGTGTCATTGGATTTATTTCTTCAATAGAAACAGTAAATAAATGAATATCGGGAATGTGTTCCATTAAATATACAGCTTCAATCATATCTTTTAACCCAACGTCGTGAACACTTAACGCTGATGGAAAATCGGATGCAAATTTAGGGCGAATAAGTGAAATGGTACCAGCCGGTTTTCCATCCATAGTAGCATCAATAAAAATTATGGTTTTATAGGCTTCAAAACAATTCAACAGTAAAAATCCGCCTGTTCCACCATCTAAAATATCAATATAATCAGGTAGCTTAATTTTACTCATTTCCTGAATAATATGTACTCCAATACCTTCATCACCCATTAAATAGTTGCCTACACCCATTATTAAAATGCTATTGGATTTGTCTTTTTCAAAAAAATAGGAATCGCTGCTGATGGCAACTGGAGTTCTTTCTAATTTATTCATTGTTAAGGATTTAAAAAGTAAATTCATTCAACTTATTTTGAGTTTAAAATAAAGAATGAATTTACTTTAAATTTAAAATTTAGTATCTTTTGTTTTTTCTTTTTTGGCTTGTTTTTCGTGCTTAACAAAGCGGTCTGTCCGTACAAATTTATAGCCTCCAAACATTGATGAAACTTCACCTCTACCTTCTAACCAATCATGATAAAAAACCAAATAAACATGTACCAAACTAAAGAAAATAAATAACCACATAGATATATGATGAATGGTTCTTACCATAAAATCACCACCCAATAAAGGACTAACCCAAGTAAATAATTTTGGTAACCACCAGCCTGAAGTATCTGCATATAAGGCAAAACCTGTAAAAATTTGAATTAATGCCATTAAAAATAAAATTACATAAGAAAATGAAGCAACACTGTTATGACCAATACTTATATCTCTTACATTTGGATGATCTTCATTCAATAACATGATATCAATTTTCATTACATGCCAAAAATTATTCCACATTTTTCTGCTAAAAGGCCAAAAAGCACTCCAACTTGAAAATTTATTGCCAACAAATGACCAATAAATTCTTAAAATCATATTAAAAAAGAAAATATAGGCAGCAGCAAAATGTATAAACCGTACAATTCCAAAGGAATGTAAATTTGTCGCTTCAGCACTCGACAATAATGCTGGAGGATTGGCTATTATAAATCCAGTAAGGGTCAGTACCAAAATGGTAAGCACATTTACCCAGTGAAAAATCCTAACAGGAAATTCCCAAACCATAACTCGTTTAAAATTTCGTATTTCTCATAACTTAAGTTTTAACTATTCACAACTTGCAATATTTTGAACTTGTGAAATATGATTTCCGTGTTCATCATATAAATGAACTGCACAAGCAATACAAGGATCAAATGAATGAATGGTTCTTATAATTTCTAAAGGTCAATTCAGGATCTGCAACTGGAGTGCCAATTAAAGCACGATTCATAAGCCGACCTTTGTCCTTTTGGATCACGAGGTGATGCATTCCAGGTAGAAGGAACCACTAATTGATAATTTTCGGTTTTTTCATCTTTAATTTTAATCCAATGTGCCAAAGCACCTCTTGGTGCTTCGCATAAATCCAACACCTTTTGCTTCTTTTGGCCATGTTGAAGGTTCCCAATTATCTGTATTTGCCATTCGTTCATCACCATTTTTAATGTTATGTCATTAAAGTATCATAAAATTCCATTGTCCAATTTGCAACCAATTGTGTTTCAATTCCTCGGGCAGCAGTTCTTCCTAAAGTAGAGAATAAGGCATCAACAGGAACATTTAAATGAGCCAATGCACCATTTACAGCATCTTGAATTTCTTTGTTACCTCTTCCATATCCAACTAATAATCGTGCTAGTGGTCCAACTTCCATAGGCATACCTTTCCAACGTGGTGTTTTTATAAAGCTGTATTTTTCTTCAACATTCAATTGATCGTATGGTGGTTTTGGACCTGAATATTTAATATTGGTTTCACCTTCCCAAGGATGTCTTCCTTTATCTTTTCCTTCAGCATAATTGTCATACCAGGAATTATTTACAAATTCTTCAATTTCTTCAGTCTCCTATGGTCAACATCATGAACTTTGGATAAATCACTATTCAAAATAATTCCTTGTGGGAATTTAAAACTGGATAAATCAGCATATCCATTGGTTGGAAAATCGCCATAAGACATATAATTTCCAATACCTTTACCAATGGCGCCCCAATCTTTATAGAATGATGCAATAGCCAATAAATCAGGAATATAAACTTGTCTCAATAAATTCTTTTCCTTCTTTCAATAACTTTCCAACATAGCCTAAACGTTCAGCATTTAAACCACCTGCTCATCAGTATTTATTGCACAAGCCATACCGCCAACCAAATAGTTTGGATGTGGATTTTTACCTCCAAAAATGGTATGCACTTTTACTATTTCTTTTTGCCATTCTAAAGCTTCCAAATAATGTGCAACAGCCAATAAATTGACTTCGGCAGGCAATTTCATTTGAGGATGTCCCCAATAACCATTTGCGAAATATTCCTAATTGTCCACTTTCAACAAATTTTTGAATGCGTTTTTGAACATCTGAAAAATAACCTGGAGAACTTTTTGGCCAATTTGAAATACTTTGTGCTATTTCAGAAGTTTTTTTAGGATCTGCTTTTAAAGCATTTACAATATCTACCCAATCCAAGGCGTGTAAATGATAAAAATGTACCGCATGGTCGTGCATATATAAAGCACCTTCCATGATATTTCTTACCATTTCTGCATTTGGTGGAATTGCAATACCCAAAGCATCTTCAACAGCTCTTACAGAAGTAAGTGCATGAACGGTTGTACAAACACCACAGGCACGTTGTACAAAAGCCCAAACATCTCTAGGATCTCTTCCTTTAACAATATTTTCAATACCTCTAACCATGGTGCTTGAACTATAGGCATCAACAATAACACCATCTTTTATTTCTGCTTCTATTCTTAAATGACCTTCAATTCTGTGTAATTGGGTCAACTACTATTCTATTTGCCATTGATTATATGTTTTAAGAATCTATATTTTTTTCATTTGTTTTATCACTTTGTTAATTCTCTTCATTAACTCTTTTCTTTTAGAAATATTTGCTGCAATAGCATGTACAGCAATACCACCAGCCAAAACACCTGCCGCAACTTTTCCAACAGTATCTGCAGTACTTTCTACTTGCAAAACCAGGAACTTTGGTGATTCTTCATAAAATGGACCATTGTCCCAGAAATTCTTCTTCACTACAGCCAATACATCCATGACCAGATTGAATTGGGAAACTGACGCCATTATTCCATTTCATGGTTCCGCAAGCATTGTAAGTCATAGGTCCTTTACATCCTACTTTATATAAGCAATAACCATTTTTAGCATTTTCATCATCAAAGGTTTCAGCAAATAAACCTGCATCATAATATGGTCTTCGGTAACATGTATCATGTACACGTTTTGAATAAAATGCTTTTGGTCTTCCTAATCGATCCAATTCAGGTAATCTACCAAAGGCTACAAAATGCACAATAACACCAGCCATGACTTCACCAATTGGAGGACAGCCCGGAACTTTTATAATTGGTTTGTTTTTTATTATTTTATGAATTGGTGTTGCTTCTGTTGGATTTGGTTTAGCTGCTTGTACACATCCGTTTGATGCACAACTTCCCCAAGCAATAATTGCTTTTGCACCTGCAGCAGCTTCTAATAAATATATCTTTTGCTGATTTTCCTCCAATACAACAATAATTACCATCATCTCCTAATGGAACAGAACCTTCAACACAAAGAATATATTCACCTTTGTATTTTTCCATGGTTGCTTGTTTTGCAGCTTCTGCTTGATGACCAGATGCAGCCATTAAGGTTAAGGTGTAATCCAAAGATATTTTATCTAAAATGATATCAGCCACAATTGGGTGATCCGATCTGATAAAGGATTCACTGCAACAGGTACATTCTTGGATAATGTTCCCAAATGACAGGTAGTCTGTGGTGTAGTTTCCAATGATTGGCTACTTGACCAACCATAGAATTTTCCAAACCCATATATGCAGCCATATAGGTTGCAAATTTCATAAAATCTCTACGGCTATAACCTTGTTTTATGATGCTTTCGTAATAGGTGTTTCGTTTTTCATTTTTTGTAGACATAATTAAAATTTTTAGGAATAAAAGAATAATTTTTATAGCATAGCATTTGCATTAAAAAAAGCTACTATCTAATTTAAGATAAAATTCAATAAAATTACACTAACAGTCTAATTTAGAACGTTTTAAAATAAGATTGAATAATCTTTAATATATGATAATTATCATATAGGTTTTTTAGTCCTTAATTGATTGATTTACCTTTAATTTTTGTATTTTTGATTGAATATATGATTTATCAAATGCATGAATTCTCAATAGCTTTAGGAATTGTAAAAATTGCTGAAGATGAAACAGCGAAAGCAAAAGCAAAACAAGTCACAAAAATTGAACTTGAAATAGGTGTTTTGGCGGGCATTGAATTAGAGTCGTTAAATTTTGTATGGGAATCGGCTGTAAAAAGTACGGTGCTTGAAAATGCTGAAAAAGTGATTGATGTTATTGAAGGAAGTGGTAAATGTATAGATTGTGATACAGAGTTTGCAATGGAAAACATTTATGATTGTTGCCCAAATTGCGAAAGTAATTTTAAAGGTATTTTAAAAGGAAAGGAATTAAGAGTAAAAACATTAGAAGTCATTTAAAAGAAATATTATGTGTGGAACTTGTGGTTGTGGATCTGATAACAATGGTCCGAAAATAACGAAACCAGGCGAATTTGAACATGTGCATGATGAACATCACCACGATCATACACATTCTCATGGCGAACATCATCATCATCAGCGATGGGCATTCTCATTCTCATTCTCACGATCAAGAACATCATCACCATCACCACAGTGATGGTAATCACAAAGAATGACCATAAGCACAAAGTATTGACTATTGAACAAGATATTTTGCAAAACAATCAGGTTTTGGCTGCTAGAAACAGAGGGTATTTTGAAGCCAAAAATATTTTTGCATTGAATTTAGTAAGTTCACCAGGTTCTGGAAAAACTTCAATTTTGGAACGTACTTTAAACGATTTAAAAGACGAAAATGTCATTTTATGTGATTGAAGGCGATCAACAAACAATGAATGATGCCAACAGAATTGATGCCCTCAATATTCCTGTTATTCAAATCAATACAGGGAAAGGCTGTCATTTAGAAAGTGATATGGTTTATGAAGCTGTTAAAAAACTGGAAATGCAAAACAATTCCGTTTTAATGATTGAAAATGTTGGAAATTTGGTATGCCCGTCAATGTTCGATTTAGGTGAAAGCAAACGTGTTGTAATTATAAGTACTACTGAAGGTGAAGATAAGCCAATTAAATATCCTGATATGTTTCATACCTCTGATATTTGCATCATCAACAAAATAGATTTATTGCCTTATGTAAATATTGATATTCAAAAGTTGAAAAATTATGCCTTGCAGGTAAATCCAAATTTGAAATTTTTTGAAGTTTCGGCTACTACTGGTGAAGGAATGGAGCGCTGGTATCAATGGTTGTTAAAGGCTAAAAGCTAAAAGTGAAAAAGTTTAATAGTTGAAAGGTTTAAGGGTTTAAAATCAATAGCTAAAAGTTTTAAGGATTTTTAAATCACAAACCAACAACCAAAAATCAAAATTATGTGTTTATCAATTCCAGGAAAATTAATAGCGATTACATCGCAATTAGATGAAACCTTTAGAGTAGGAAAAGTATCGTTTGATGGTATTATCAAAGAAGTGAGCTTAACGTTGGTTCCGGAAGCGAATGTAGGTGATTATGTGTTGGTTCATGTTGGTGCGGCCATTTCTACAATTGATGAAGAAGAAGCTAAAAAAACTTTTGATTTGTTAAAACAACTGGATGAACTGCACGAATTGGAAAACGATGAAGAGGAATAATAAGTTTAAAATATAATTATTTTTAAAATGAAAAATACGAATATTCTTAGTGTAATTATATTAGCAATTTCAATAGTAATTGCAGGATATTTTATAGGTAACTTATTAAAAAACGGGAAAGAATACGACAGGTCAGTTCAGGTGAAGGGTTTGTCTGAAAAACAGGTAATGGCCGATCTTGCGGTTTGGCCAATAAATATAACCCTTGCTGGAAACGATTTATCTGTTTTGAAAAACAACATTGAGAATCAAAATATTGAAGTTAAAAACTTTTTTTTGAATCAAGGTTTTACAGAAAAAGAATTAACAATGGGTATTGTAAATATCAGTGATTCACGCGCGCAGTTATATGATGTGGGAAATCAAAATCGTGAATTTAGGTATATTGCAAATTCAGATTTCACTATAAGAACAGGTGATATTGAAAAACTTCAAAATGCCTTGTCTAAATCGTTGGAGCTAATTTCTAAAGGTATTTTAATCAGTTCAAAAAACTCATGGAGACCAATTCAATACAGTTTTACTGGGCTAAATTCATTAAAACCAGAAATGATTGAAGAAGCTACAAAAAACGCTAGAGAGGTAGCTGAAAAGTTTGCCCTAGATTCAAATTCAAAAGTGAGTAAAATTAAATCGGCAAATCAGGGTTTGTTTACCATAAGCGATTTAGATGAAAACACTTCACATATTAAAATTGTAAGAGTTGTTTCAACCATAGAATATCAGTTGGAAGATTAATAAAGGTATATATCAATTCAACTACAAATTAAAAAGGGTGACGAATTATTCAATTCATCACCCTTTTTTTTAAGTCACTATAATAAATATTAATTATCGTAAGAATGTTTATAAGGTATTCCACTTACTATTTTTAACATATCAGCTTCAACACTTTCTCGTGGGTATTCAACAAACCTACCTATTTCTTTTCCTTCTTTATAAAATATAAATGTTGGAACTCTTTCAATATCGAGTCCTACTTCCAAACTGTCAGGTGTTTTTTTGTTTTTATTGACAGTTATCAACTGTAATTCATCAAAATTAAAATTAGTGGAATCAAGTATTTTATATAAAACAGGGGTTTGATCCTGACTATCACCGCACCAAGTACCCATAAATACTTTAATTTTAACGTTTTCCAGTAATGGTTTTAAACTTTCTACAGTTGCTGGGTCAACTTCATAAGCGTTGTAATTTGTTAAAAACCATTCATTAAAAGGTTCGACAAGAAAGTAATCTTTATTGGCAATACCAACCAAATTTCCGTCTTTATCTAAAATAGCATTTGGCTCATTTTTTTGAGCTTTACAACTTGTTGTAACAATTATAATGAAGCTTAATAATAGTTTTTTCATTTTATAAAATTATACTGTTAAATGTACAAAATTAAATTAATGAATGACGTGTCATTGCTTTTGGTTGTTCAATTCCCATTAATTTTAAAATGGTTGGCGCAATATCACCTAAAACACCATCTTCAATATGTTAGTTAATCTTTGTCTATCAAAATAATTGGAACAGGATTTGTGGTATGTGCTGTATTTGGTGACCCATCAGGATTCATCATGGTTTCACAATTTCCGTGATCGGCAATAATTAATAGTTGTATAATTGTTTTCATAGCAGCTGTAGTAACTACATCTTTCACACAAGCATCAACAGCTTCACAGGCTTTAATGGCTGCTTCCATAACACCTGTATGTCCAACCATATCGCCATTTGCAAAATTTAAACATACAAAATCAACTTCACCTTTTTTTAATTCCGGAACTAAGAGCATCCCTAATTCATAAGCACTCATTTCAGGTTTTAAATCGTAAGTAGCTACTTTTGGTGAATTTCTTAAAATACGCGTTTCTCCTTTAAATGGTGTTTCTCTTCCACCAGAAAAGAAAAATGTAACATGAGGATATTTTTCGGTTTCGGCAATTCTTATTTGTTTTTTATTAGCTTTTTCTAAAACTTCACCTAAAGTTTCTGTTAGGTTATCTTTTTTAAAAACAACTTTTATATTTTTAAAAGATTCATCATAATTGGTAAGTGTTACATAGTACAAATTGTAGTTTATGCATGTTTTGTTCATGAAAATCTTTTTGCGTTAATGCTTCAGTAAGCTCTCTTCCTCTATCGGTTCTGAAATTGAAGAAAATAACGACATCATCGTCTTTAATTTTTGCAACAGGACTGGCATTTTCATCAACCATGATAATTGGTTTAATAAACTCATCGGTTACATTTTTGGATAACTTTCTTCAATAGCATTCTATAGCATTTGTAGATTTTTAACCAATACCATTAACCATAGCATCATAAGCAAATTTAACACGTTCCCAACGTTTATCTCTATCCATGGCATAATAACGACCAGTAACTGTAGCTAATTTTCTATTAGTTTTTTCAATATGATCTTCGAATGCAGTTATAAAACCATGAACCGGATTTTGGGTCTACATCCCTTCCGTCAGTAAAGGCATGAACGATACGTTTTGTACGCCATAATCTTCAGCAGCTCATCAAATAATCCAAATAAATGATAATGTGAGAATGTACACCACCATCAGCTAACAAACCTAAAAAATGAATATTTTTATTGTTGTCTTTAGCATATTTAAAAGCATTCAACTAATACTTTTTCTTCCCTAAGGTTTTGTTTTGTACAGCCAAATTTAATTTTAACCAAGATCTTGGTAAACAATTCTTCCAGCACCAAGGTTCATATGTCCTACCTCACTATTGCCCATTTGACCTTCAGGTAATCCAACATGTCAGCCATCAGTTCTTAAGCTTGCATTTGGATATTTGGTATAAAGACTATCTATAAAAGGGGTATTGGCATTGTCATATTGCAGAAACTTTTGGATCTGGAGATTTTCCCCATCCATCAAGAATCATTAAGATTACTTTTTTATTCATGTTCAATTGTATTTAATTTTTGAATGCCAAATATACGAAGTATTCGGGTTAAGCATCTTATAATTAGGTCTTAAATTCATGTGAAAATTACTAAAACGATTGCGAAAATGAAGTTGTAAAAATGAAGATTGAAATTCAGAAAGGAGAAGTGAATTATAATTAAATGAGATTTTAATGATAATAATGAAATAAAAGTTATCCATTTTTAACAAATTAATAAGAATTGTGTAATTTTTAAAAAAAAGATTGTTTTTTTAAAATTAAAATTTACATTTGTGCTTCAAAAATCAAGAATGAAAACATTTAATACTTATAACAGCTTCTATTTTTACTTTTATTTTAGCAATAAAAGATGAGGCTTTGTATGTGTTAGTTAAATAAAATATAATATAAAAGGTCTCGAAAAATTTCGAGGCTTTTTTTTTGATAAAAAATAAAATGAAAGTAGCAATTCAAGGAATAAGAGGGTCTTTTCACCATATTGTAGCCGAACAATATTTTGGCAAAAACATTGATTTAGTTGAATGTTTGTCGTTTTCTGAAATGCCTAATTTATTGAAAGAAGAAAAAGTTGAAGTTGTAATTATGGCAATTGAAAATACCATAGCGGGTGCTATTTTGCCAAATTATGCATTGATTGATGACTATGAATTGTCTATTTGTGGTGAGCATCATTTACCAATTCATCATAATTTATTGACTTTGAACGGTCAAAAAATAGAAGATATTAATGAAGTTTATTCTCACCCAATGGCATTGTTGCAATGTCATAAATTTTTCAGAGATTATCCTCACATAAAATTAATTGAAGATAAAGATACGGCTTCAGCAGCAAAAAGAATTCACGACCAACAATTAAAAGGTGTTGGAGCTATTGCAAGTAAACTGGCTGCAAAAATATACGATTTAAACATTTTAGCTCCTGAAATTCAAACCATAAAACAAAATGCAACTCGGTTTTTTATTTTAACAAATACCGAAAGAAAAAATACGGTTTCTGCGAACAAGGCATCTATAAAATTTATTACCAGTAATGATACTGGAAGTTTGGCAAAAGTTTTAACAATTTTAGCTAAACACGATTTGAATTTAACAAAAATTCAGTCGATGCCTGTTATTGAAACTCCTTGGAAATATGCATTTTTTGCCGACTTTATTTTTAATAGTTACGCCGATTATTTCAATGCAATAAATGAGGTGAAAGTAGAAGTTGAAATGTTGAAAGTATTAGGTGAATACACTAAAAGTAAAAGATAATGATACAAAAATCAGACAGGTTAAGTGACGTTCAGGAATACTACTTTTCAAAAAAATTAAGAGAGGTTGCCAATTTAAAAAATGCTGGAAAGCCAGTGATTAACATAGCGATTGGAAGTCCTGATTTGCATCCAGATCCAAGTGTAATTAATGCCATTCAAAGTGCTGTTGAATTGCCAAACGCACATCAATATCAAAGTTATCAAGGGATTCCTGAATTGCGAGAAGGAATAAGAAGTTTTTATAAAAATAACTACAATGTTCAATTAAATGCCAATAACGAGATTTTGCCTTTAATGGGTTCAAAAGAAGGAATTATGCATATTTCAATGGCATTTTTAAATAAAGGTGATAAAGTTTTAATTCCAAATCCGGGTTATCCAACGTATGCTTCAGTAACAAAATTGCTAGAGGCTGAACCAGTTTTTTACAATTTAAATGAAACTGGAAATTGGTTGCCAAATTATGATGAATTAGAGAAGCAAGATTTAGAAAAGGTTAAAATAATGTGGATCAATTATCCGCATATGCCTACAGGTGCAGTGGCTTCAAAAACTGATTTTGAACGTTTAATTGCCTTTGCAAAAAAGCACAATATTTTAATTGTAAACGACAATCCGTATAGCTTTATTTTAAATGAAAATCCGCAAAGTATTTTGGCTGTTGAAGGTGCAAAAGAAGTTGCAATCGAGTTAAATTCGTTGAGCAAAACATACAATATGGCAGGTTGGCGTGTTGGTATGGTAGTGGGAGATGCTCAAATTATTCAAGCTATATTAGAAGTAAAAAGCAATATGGACTCTGGGATGTTTTTAGGTATTCAAAAAGGTGCTGTTGAAGCATTGAAACTTTCCAATAATTGGTTTGAAAGTTTAAATGAAATTTATTTACAACGAAGAAAAGTAGTTTGGAAAATTTTTGATGCTTTAAATTGTACTTATAATAAAAAAATAGGCGGATTATTTGTTTGGGCAAAAATTCCTGAGGGAACAACTTCAGAAGCAATTACTGATAAATTGTTGTATGAAAAGGACGTGTTTATTACGCCTGGAACTATTTTTGGTTCAAACGGAGAAGGTTACATAAGAGCATCACTTTGTGTTACCGAAGATGTGTTAAATGAAGTGTTGAATCGATTAACCATGAAAAGCTAAAAAATGGAAAAATTAGTAGTTATTGGTTTGGGTTTGATTGGCGGTTCATTAGCGCTCGATTTAAAACTGAGAATGAATTTTAAAGTATTGGGAATAGATAAAAACCCTGAGCACGTTAAAAAAGCATTGGAACTTGGAATTATAGATGAAGCAGCAGATTTTTCACAAATACCAGAAGCTTCGGTTGTAATTATAGGAGTTCCGGTAAATGTAATCCCACAGGTAACAAATCAAGTTTTAGATTTAATTTCTGAAAATACGTTGGTTTTTGATGTAGGATCTGTTAAGAATGAAATTTGTAAAACAGTTAGAAATCATCCAAAACGCAAAAATTTTGTAGCTTCACACCCATTGGCCGGAACTGAATTTTCAGGTCCTGAAGCAGCAATTTTGAATTTGTTTGATGAAAAAGTAAACATTGTTTGTGAGGCCGATAAAACGGATTGGAAAATTTTAGATAAGGCTTTAAGTCTGTTTAAAAAATTAAATATGCGTATTAAAATGATGGATCCTGTGGAGCACGACAGGCACATTGCATACGTTTCACATTTATCTCATGTGAGTTCTTTTATGCTTGGAAAAACTGTGTTGGAAATTGAAAAAAATGAACAGGCTATTTTTGATATGGCCAGTACAGGTTTTGCTTCAACAGTGCGTTTGGCAAAAAGTTCTGCAAATACCTGGGCACCCATTTTTTTGGAAAATAAAGAGAACTTATTAAAATCGTTAGATGAATACATTAAAAATTTAATTGAATTTAAAGATTTTGTTGAAACCAATAATGAAGAAAAATTAAAAGAAGCTATGAATAATGCCAACTATATAAAATCTATTTTAAACGGCATTAAATAGTTTTGAAACTGAATTTGAAATAATATAAAAATATAACACAACTAAATTAAGATGGAAATTACAAAAGAGAACAGAAAATGGTTAGATAACATGGGGTTAAATCACCCACTTGTTATTGCAGGTCCTTGTAGTGCCGAAACTGAAGAGCAAGTTTTAAAAACGGCTCATTTATTAAAAGATACTGATACCAACGTATTTAGAGCGGGTATTTGGAAACCAAGAACACGCCCAGGAGGTTTTGAAGGTGTTGGAGCAGTTGGCTTGCCTTGGTTAGAAAGAGTTCGTGAAGAAACAGGCCTAAAGATTACAACTGAAGTTGGAAACGCAAATCACGTTGAATTGGCATTAAAGGCTGATGTTGATATTTTATGGATTGGAGCAAGAACAACAGTAAATCCATTTGCAGTGCAGGAAATTGCTGACGCCTTAAGAGGTGTTAATAAACCAGTTTTAGTAAAAAACCCGGTAAACCCAGATTTGGCTTTATGGTTAGGGGGCGTTGAACGTTTTCAGGCAGCAGGAATTTCACAATTAGGAGTAATTCACCGTGGATTTTCAGCTTACAATACAGGTCATTACAGAAATTTACCAAAATGGCATATCGCAATAGAGTTAAAAAAAGAGTTTCCAGATTTACCTTTAATTTTAGATCCATCACATATTTGTGGGCGAAGAGATACCATTTTAGATGTGTCTCAAACAGCATTGGATTTAAATTATGATGGATTTATTATTGAAACACATGTTGATCCAGACAAAGCATGGAGTGATGCTGCGCAACAAATTACTCCGGCGCAGTTACATCAAATTACGCAAGATTTAAAAATCCGTCAAAAAAGCAGTTCAAAAGAAAGCTTCCAAAGTAAATTAAATTTATACCGTAAAGAGTTGGATTTAATTGATAGCAGTATTATTGATGTTTTAGCTAATAGAATGGTGGTTGCTGAAAATATCGGAAAACTAAAACACCAAGAAAATGTTGCTATTTTACAAAGTGGACGTTGGTCTGATATTTTAGAAAATATGATTTCAACCGGAGAAAGCAAAGGATTGAGCAGAGAATTTGTTGAAGAAGTATTCAAAGCCATTCACGTTGAATCTATAAACATTCAACACAACGCTAAATAAGCATAAAAACAATTCAATATTATAAAACCCTAACAAGTATTTTTCCTTGTTAGGGTTTTTTATTACGCTGATTTTAAAATCAATTTGTTTCTTACTGAATTAATAGTAAATTCGAACTTTAGTTTAAATAATTAAAACGGATATGAAACAAAAAAAAGGCCATCTGTTTATAACAACGTTATTGTTGTTATTGGGTCTGTTTTGTAATGCACAAAGTCAGTTTAAAAAATCAGTTTTTAACATTCGGGCAATGGGAATGGATGTTGGAACCATTTCAGTAAAACAAGAATCAATAGGTGATAAAATAATAGTTGAAGCGATAAGTGAAGTTGAGGTTCGCATTGTTTTTAAAATTAAAGTAAAATACATACAAACTTGTACTTATGTAAAGGGAATTTTACAGGAATCATTGTTAAGAACCTATAAAAAGGACGAAATAAACTCAACCACTCGTTTAACAAAAAAAGGAAATGGCTATACCTTAAATAAAGATGGTAAAGTATCTTTTATCAATGATATAATAAAATACAGTGGTAGTTTATTGTATTTTCATGAACCAAAAGTTGGTGCGCCCATGTATTTTGAAATTAGTGGCGAAAAAACAACAATTCAAACATTGAATGCTCATGAATATTTGATTACCGACCCACATAATGGAAACAAAAACGAGTATAACTACAAAAATGGTGTTTTAAAAAATGCTATTATAAAACACACGATGGCTAATGTTTATTTAACTTTGAATGATGAGAAACCACAGGCTACTTATTCAAATTAAAAAATAGGTTTAAGTACTATAAAGGATGGTAATCAATATTTAAAAACGGATATCTTTTTTTGGATATCGTATAATTAAGGATGCTTTTTAATAATTAATAATGAAATAACAACCTGTTTTAAGGAAGCATTTAGTTGAAATTTATTCTTTTCAATACAAAAGTCAAATTAAAATAATCCTAACAATAATTCAGTGAAATTAAATTTTTTTCATAAATTATAAAATATTTTGATTTTTTTAGGCTAAAATTTAAAGAATGTACAAATTGAATCATTATTGAAATTCAACTTCAAAAAAATAAGATTAATAAAAATAAAAATAAATTTGTCGGTTTTTAAAAAGCGCAAATAACAAGTACTTAATTACAAAGTATTGAAAATTGCTTTGGGTATCGTATAAAATTTAGATTAAAATTGACATCATAGTATCTTTTTTTAAATTTGCACCCATTATTTCAACCAATACAAGTAAAATTGGTTGTAATGTAAAAAAATCAATATAAAAAATTATAAATGAGTACTACATTATTTGACAAAGTATGGGATTCACATGTTGTAAGAAAAATTGAAGGTGGACCAGATGTGTTTTTTATTGACCGACACTTTATTCATGAAGTGACAAGTCCTGTTGCATTTTTAGGTCTTAAAAGTAGAGGATTAAAAGTTTTGTATCCTGAACGTACATTTGCAACTGCAGATCATAATACACCAACTATAAATCAACATTTACCAGTTGAAGATCCGTTATCAGCAAATCAATTAAAAGCTCTAGAAGACAATTCTAACTGAATATGGAATTAGCCATTGGGGACTTAGGGCATCAAAAAAATGGTATTGTACATGTTGTAGGTCCAGAAAACGGAATTACATTTCCAGGTGCAACTATTGTTTGTGGTGATTCACATACATCAACTCATGGTGCTTTTGGTGCAATTGCTTTTGGAATTGGTACTTCTGAAGTAGAAATGGTGCTTTCATACACAATGTATCATGCAGCCAAAACCTAAAAAAATGCGTATTAATGTCAATGGAAAATTAGAGTAAAGGTGTAACACCAAAAGATGTTGCTTTGTATATCATTTCTAAATTATCAACATCTGGTGCAACAGGATATTTTGTTGAATATGCTGGTGATGTTTTTGAAAATATGACCATGGAAGGTCGTATGACCGTTTGTAATCTTATCTATTGAAATGGGTGCTCGTGGTGGTATGATTGCACCAGATGAAACCACTTTTGCTTATTTAAAAGGTAAACCATTGTCACTAAAAGGAGAAGCTTGGGACAAAGCAGTGACCTATTGGAAAACTTTAAAAACTGATGAAGATGCAACTTTTGATAAAGAATTAACTTTTAATGCCAGTGATATTGAACCAATGAT
This sequence comes from uncultured Flavobacteriaceae bacterium, assembly GCA_963712085.1. Taxonomy (GTDB): domain Bacteria; phylum Bacteroidota; class Bacteroidia; order Flavobacteriales; family Flavobacteriaceae; genus Lutibacter. The sequence goes on from CAVQGP010000008.1 coordinate 158,719, forward strand.
TACCTATGGTACAAATCCAGGTATGGGAATGGGAATTTCAAAACATATTCCAAATGCTAGTAAAGTTGAAGGCGGAATTGCAACCTATAAAAAATCTTTAGATTATATGGGATATCATGAAGATGAATCTATGATTGGCAAAAAGGTAGATTATGTGTTTTTGGGAAGTTGTACCAATGGAAGAATTGAAGATTTTAGAGCATTTGCATCTATTGTAAAAGGAAGAAAAAAAGCTGATAATATAACAGCTTGGTTAGTTCCAGGTTCTCATAAAGTTGAAGCAAAAATTAAAGAAGAAGGCATTTTAGATATTATTACTGAAGCAGGTTTTGCATTAAGACAACCAGGTTGTTCAGCTTGTTTGGCCATGAATGATGATAAAGTTCCTGCTGGTAAATATGCAGTGAGTACTTCAAACAGAAACTTTGAAGGTCGTCAAGGTCCAGGTTCAAGAACACTTTTGGCAAGTCCATTGGTGGCAGCAGCAGCTGCAGTAACAGGAGTTGTAACCGATCCAAGAGACTTATTATAATCAATTGACTTAAGTTTTTATATTAAGCGAATTAAACAATTCAACTATTCAACCTAAAACAATAACAAACATGGCATACGATAAATTTAATATATTAAAAAGTACAGCAGTTCCATTACCAATTGAAAATGTAGATACCGATCAAATTATTCCTGCTCGTTTTTTAAAAGCAACAGAGCGTAAAGGTTTTGGAGACAATCTTTTTCGAGATTGGAGATACAATTCAGACAATACTCCAAAAGAATCATTTGTTTTAAACAATCCAATTTATAGAGGAAAAATTTTAGTTGGTGGTAAAAATTTTGGTTCTGGATCTTCAAGAGAACATGCTGCTTGGGCAGTTTACGACTACGGATTTCGATGTGTTGTTTCTAGTTTTTTTGCTGATATTTTTAGAAATAACTGTTTAAATATTGGCGTGTTGCCAGTTCAGGTGAGTCCTGAATTTTTAGAACAAGATTTTTAAAGCTATTGAAGACTGATCCAAATACAGAAATTGAAATTAATCTTACCAAAGCAAACCATTACAATTTTTTCAACAGGTGCACAAGAATCTTTTGAAATCAATAGTTATAAAAAAGACAATATGTTCAATGGTTTTGATGATATTGATTATTTACAAAAATAAAAGAGAAATTGAAGTCTTTGCGAATAGACTTTTGCTTTAATTAAATGACTATCGAAAAAAATTGAAATAATGGATACGACATTTCGCGATGGTGAACAAACCTCGGGAGTGTCGTTTTCATGCTGTCTGAAAAATTAACCATTGCCAAACTTTTACTGGAAGAATTAAAAGTAGATCGAATTGAAATGGCTTCTGCAAGAGTTTCAGAAGGTGAATTTCAAGCAGTAAAAGATATTACCAGATTGGGCAAATGAAAATGGTTATATTGATCATGTTGAAGTCTTAACTTTTGTTGATAATGGAATTTCTATTGATTGGATGAATAAAGCAGGAGCAAAAGTTCAAAATTTATTAACCAAAGGTTCTTTAAATCATTTAACTCATCAACTTAAAAAAACTCCAGAGCAACATTTTAAAGAAATTTCAGAAGCTATTTCACTGGCTCAAAAATAAAGGAATTGAAACCAATGTTTATTTAGAAGACTGGAGTAATGGTATGCGAAATTCTAAAGAATATGTTTTTGAATTTTTAGAATTTTTAGTCTACCCAACCTGTTAAACGAATCATGCTTGCCAGATACTTTAGGTGTTTTAACACCATACAGAAACATATGAATTTTTTCAAGAAATAAAAACCAAATATCCAGATTTACATTTCGATTTTCATGCACATAATGATTATGATTTAGGTGTTGCAAATGTTATGGAAGCTTTAAAAGCAGGCGCAGATGGAATTCATTTAACTGTAAATGGTATGGGTGAACGTGCTGGAAATGCACCTTTGGCAAGTACGGTTGCAGTTATCAATGATTTCTTTGCCGATGAAGTTGAAATTGGGGTTAATGAAAAAGTCATTATATACAGTTAGTAAATTAGTTGAAACTTTTTCAGGGGTTATGATTCCTGCAAACAAACCTATTATTGGTGCCAATGTTTTTACACAAACTGCTGGTATTCATGCTGATGGTGATAATAAAAAGAATTTATATTTCAGCGATTTAATGCCTGAACGTTTTGGAAGAACCCGTAAATATGCCTTAGGGAAAATCTTCAGGAAAAGCAAATATTCAAAAGAATTTACAGGAATTAGGACTTCAATTAAATGATGAAGATTTAAAAAAAGTAACCCAACGTATTATTGAATTGGGTGATAAAAAAGAAGATGGTTACTAAAGAAGATTTGCCTTATATTATTTCTGATGTGTTGGATAGTTATACTTATGAAGAAAAGGTAAAAGTTGAATCTTATGTCTTAACTCATTCAAAAGGGTTAAAACCTTCAACAACAGTTTCTATTAGCTATAGATGGAAAAACTTTTGAAGAACATGCACAAGGTGATGGACAATTTGATGCTTTTATGAATGCTATCAGAAAATTTATAAAAAGAAAAATATGGTATTACCTGCACTTATTGATTATGCTGTAAGAATTCCTCCTGGAAGTCATTCAGATGCCTTATGTGAAACCATTATCACTTGGAAAAGTGCTGAAAAAGAATTTAAAACCCGAGGTTTGGATTCTGATCAAACGGTTTCTGCTATTAAAGCCACTGAAAAAATGTTAAATATATAGGTTGACATAAAATAAACCTATACCAATTACAACTAATTATAACAATACATAATAAACATATGAAATTAAATATAGCACTTTTAGCTGGAGATGGAATTGGACCTGAAGTAATTGATCAGGCTGTAAAAGTATGTGATGCTGTTGCTAAAAAATTTGGACATGAAATTACTTGGAAACCTGCTTTAACAGGTGCTGCAGCTATTGATGCTGTTGGAGAACCTTATCCAGATGCAACACACGAAATTTGTATGCAATGCTGATGCTGTTTTATTTGGAGCTATTGGACATCCAAAATACGATAATGATCCTAGCTGCAAAAGTTCGTCCAGAACAAGGTTTACTTAAAAATGCGTAAAAAATTAGGTTTGTTTGCCAATGTTACGACCAACATTTACTTTTCCTTCATTAATTAGATAAATCACCTTTAAAAAGAGAACGTATTGAAGGAACCGATTTGGTTTTTTTACGTGAATTAACAGGTGGTATTTACTTTGGTGAAAAGGGTAGAAGAGATGGTGGTGAAACTGCTTTTGACAATTGTGTTTATACAAGAGCTGAAGTACAACGTTTGGCTAAAAAAGGTTTTGAATTGGCAATGACACGTTCTAAAAAATTGTGTTGTGTTGATAAAGCAAATGTCTTGGAAACTTCACGTTTATGGAGAGAAACGGTACAAGCTATGGAAAAAGATTATCCAGAAGTAAAAGTTTGTTACGAATTTGTTGATGCCGTTGCAATGCGTTTGGTTCAATGGCCAAATAGTTATGATGTATTAATTACTGAAAACTTATTTGGAGATATTTTAACTGATGAAGCTTCAGTAATTTCTGGTTCTATGGGATTGATGCCATCAGCATCTGTAGGGAACTGACATTCATTTATTTGAACCAATTCACGGTTCATATCCACAAGCTACAGGATTAAATATAGCAAATCCAATGGCAACTGTATTATCTGCAGCTATGATGTTTGAAGATGCTTTTGGTTTACTAGAAGAAGGAACTGCCATTAGAGCAGTGTGTAAATAAATCATTAGCTGAAGGTATTGTTACTGAAGATTTAGCCGATGGAGGTAAAGCTTATGGAACAAAAGAAGTAGGGGATTGGCTTGCTAAAAATTTATAGAAATATATTTTGACTTATTTAAAAAGGTTTGTATTGCAAGATATGAACCTTTTTTTTGCAGCACTTTCATGATTTTTTAAAACGGAATATTTTAAAATCTAAAATGTTATTTAAAATTTTAATTATTGATTGTATTGGGTAATTACCTATATATTAGCACAAAAACTTTATATTTAAGAATTATTTATTAATTTTGAATAATTGTCTTGATTAATTTAGTTAATAAAATCAGTTTAACCCCTAATTAAAATTGTGAACAGACAAACCCTAAATCTTTTAATTTTTTTATTTGCTGGGCTGTTTTATGGCTATGGTCAGGCCGACTGTTCTACCGCTTTACCTGTTTGTACAAATGCAAATGCAGCTGGAGGTGTTGTTAATGGTTATGGAAATGATGATTTTAATGGACGGGATCGAATTGGGTTGTTTAAGGTTAAAAGGAGGCTCAACCACCATTGAAGTAAATTCTTATTGGTTTAAAGTTAAATTAGCGGCAAGTGGTGAGTTTGGGTTTAATATTACTCCAAATAGTCCAACTGAAGATTGGGATTTTGCAGTTTTTGGACCCAATCCAACATGTGGTGTATTAGGTGAGCCAATTGCCTGTAATTTTAGAGCAAACAATGGTTCAACGGGAGTTGGAGTTGCTCCAACTGGAGCTAATTCAATTGCTTATGAAACATGGATGACTGTTACTGCAGGTGACGAGTATCTTGTTTTTATCAATCAATACGACGGTAATAATGCTGGATTTTCAATTGAGTGGAAAGGAGCCGTTATAGACACCAATCCCGATCCTTTAGATTGTTCTATTTTGGTAAATTTAGGTCCAGATAGAGATTTATGTGAAGGAGATAGTACTGTATTAAATGCCACAACCTTTGGAAGTACTTTTAGTTATAAATGGTATCTTGAAAATCCAAGTACTGGACTTTTTGAAATTATTGCTTCAGAAATAGCCCCTACCTTATTTGTCAATACAACAGGAAATTATAAAGTTGAGGTTGTTGACACTGCAACCGGAGTAGTTAAAGATGATGATATTGTTGTGTCTTTTTATCCTATACCTATTGCAAACTCAGTAGGAAATTTAGCAGCTTGCGATGCGGATGGCGATGGTCTGGAAATATTTGATTTAGAAGTTCAAACACCTCAAATAATTAATGGGCAAGGTAATGTAAAAGTCACCTATTATAATTCATATATTTTCGCAACTGCCGGAGCTGCACCAATAACAAGTCCAATAAATTCAGGTAATAAAACAATTTATGCCCGTATAGAAAGTTTAGGTAGTAAAAAGTGTTATAGTATAACTTCTTTTGATTTAATTGTTACCCAATCCTTAAATATAGCTGATCCTCCGGATTTAGTGGAATGTGATGACAATAGTGATGGTTTTTATATTTTTAATTTAGAAGCTCAAACACCTATTATATTAAATGGTGAAACAGGTGTAGTAACATATTATGACAATGAATTAAATGCTATTGATAGTAAAGGTTGGATTCCAAACCCTTCTATGTACAATTCTAAAACAAAAACTATTTGGTATAGAGCTGAACCAACACTAAGATCTGACTGTGCTACTATAAAATCTTTTGAAATTGAAGTGTTGAATTTTGCTGTTGCAAATAAACCAGCGGATATTTTACAATGCGATGATAATAATGATGGATTTTATCAATTCAATTTTAATGCATTAAAAGATGCTGAAATTTTAGGAACTCAGAATCCTGCAAATTTTGTGATTAATTATTTTGCAACACAGATTGATGCTGATAATAATGTAAATATATTACCAAATCCATATAGAAATGTTACACCTTATGCTATTGAAACTATTTATGCCCGAATTCAAAGTGCTCAGGTATCCTATTGTTTTAATACTACAAGTTTTACTTTACAGGTGTTTGATTCTCCAAAACCACCAATAGCATCTGATATTCCAAACCTTGAATTTTGTGACGATAATTCTGATGGTGATGATACCAATGGTTTATTTGAATTTAATTTAAGAGATAGAGAACCCGAAATTTTAAACGGACAATCACCTTATGTTTTTGATATTGATTATTATGAAGATCCTCAATATCTAATTCAAATTGCAAACCCAACGACTTATACCAATAAAAGGGCTAATGAGCAAATAATATATGTGAGAGTCACCAATAACAATCCAAACAACGTTAATTGCTTTAAAGACACTTCCTTCAAAATAAAAGTAAATCCTTTACCAAATGCTTTAACTACTGTATTTCAGTTTACACAATGTGATGAGGATGGTGTAAGTGATGGTATTGTAGATTTTAACCTAGAAGAAGCTGATACTTTTGTTGCTTTAGGCAATTTATCACTTAAAGTTACCTATCATTTATCACCAATTGATGCAGCATCAGGCATAAATGTTCAAAATAAATTTCAATTTTCAAATAGTACAAGTTCAACGGTATTTGCAAGAGTTGAAGCCGTAAATGGTTGTTATAGAATTGTGCAAGTAGATTTAATAGTTTCTGTAACCTCTTTTCCTCCAACTTATTTTCGTGAACTAGTTGTTTGTGATGATGATGCATCAAACGACGGTTTACATGTATTTGACTTGTCACAAACTACTTCAGAAATATTGGCATTGTTTTTACCTGCTCAAAGTTTACGTGTTTCTTTCTACAGAAATTTAGATGATGCGACTTCAGAAGTGAATAAAATTGATCCCGATTATGCTTATTTAAGTGAAGAGCCATATAGTCAAACTTTGTGGGTACGGGTTGAAAGTTCAGTAAATGGAGGATGTTTTGGGATTGCTCCAGTTATTCAACTTACAGTGCATCCAATTCCTGAATTTGACTTGGATGAAACCGCTATTGTATGTTTAAATAATGTTCCTTTGATTGTTTCTACTTATAATCCAACAAGTTTTTATACCTATGAATGGTTTGATGAGAATGGAGATATTGTAAGTCAGCAACCAAGTGCCGCAATTTTTTCGGCAGGGGTTTATAAAGTGATAGCTACTTCAAATTTAGGTTGTTTATCATTTTCAAAAGAAATTACAGTTACAGAATCTAATATTGCTACTATTACGCCTGAAGATGTAATAATTAAAGATAATTCGGAAAATAATACGGTTACTGTAATTACAGAAAATCAAAACTTAGGAATTGGTGATTATGAATTTTCAATGGATGATATTACTGGACCTTATGATGATAATCCTACTTTTACTCAAGTTCCTCCTGGAGAACACACTATTTTTGTTAGAGAAAAAAATGATTGTGGAATTGCACGAGTAACAATTTTTGTTTTTGGATTTCCAAATTTCTTTACACCAAACAATGATGGTAAAAATGACACCTGGAACGTAAAAGGAGTAGACTTCTCTTTATTTCCTGAGTCTAATATTTTTATTTTCGACCGATATGGAAAGTTGCTAGTAAACTTTTCAGCTAACAGTTCTGGTTGGAACGGATTGTATGGCGATAATGAAGCGCTTTCATCAGATTATTGGTATGTAGCTCAAATTACAGATAGTAATGGTCTTTCACGGGAATTTAAAGGGCATTTTAGTTTAATAAGAAGATAGTTAATTTTTCATATTTAATAGAAACAAACTACCTGCTGTTTAAACAGGCAGTTTGTTTTTTTACCTACTCAATAATAGTTTTCACACTTCCACATTTTAGCATTTTACTTCCAAAATATGGATTGTATATTGTTTCAGACAAACTCAGCCAATAGGCACCTTTGTTGTTATCAACCATAGGGCAAAATATGAACATAAAGTGTTTCTCCATATGGTTTGAACTCATTTGTAATAGCAATCATATTTTCTGAAATGTGTTCAAATGCTTTGCGAATTTCTGCTATTGTTTTGAAATTTGGGGCTTGTTGAAGCGCAATTTTCAAATTATTTTGATGCCTCATCCAAATTTCATGATTTTCACCATAAAAAAGGGACATATTTATACTGCTAAGTGCTTTTTGCATTGCGCTACTTGCTTTTTTTGCATTGGTAAAATCATCAGCCGCCAATGCATCCTTGAGGTTGAAATATTCCTGATAAAGTGGTTTTAAAGCATTTTTTGCATTTGGGTTTAGCATTGCTTTTTCATGTGCTTTGGCCATTTCATTTTCTCCATGATTATGGTCATTATTAATTGCACCACCCTCAGGATTCATCATACTTCTTTTTCCCGCCAATTGTGAAGCTGCGTCAACTGTAAAAGTCCCGTTTACAACAATTTCTTCACCATTCTCAAGTCCGCTTTTTATAATATATGCATTTCCAAGTGAAGCACCTAAAGTTACTTCTCTTAATGAAAAAATTGAATTATTTGAGGCATTATTTTTAACATAAACAATTGAACGTTCTCCTGTCCATAAAACAGCAGATTTAGGGATTACAATTTCTTGTTTTGAAGTTTTACTCAAATCATGTTGAAGAATACCAGAAACAAACATTTCAGGTTTTAGATTATTTTTAATATTTTTTAGTTCAATTCTTGCAGTGGAAACTCGTGTTTCAGCATTGATTATTGGATCTAAAAATGTAATGTTTCCTTCAAATTTTTCTCCAGGGAATGACTGTATGGTAAAATGAATGTTATCTCCAACTTTTACCCAGGCTATATCACTTTCATAGACATCAAATAATACCCAGACAGATGATAAATCGGCTATTTCATATAATGGCATACCAAGTGAAACATAATCACCTAAAGCTACTTTTTTAGTTGTAACAATCCCGGAAACATCAGCAGTAATTGGAAATTTTTGTATTGGTTTTCCTGAGCTTAAAATTTTTATAATGGTATTTTCATTAATTTTCCAATGATGCAATTTTTGTTTTGCTGCTTCAAATAATTCTGGCTGACTATTTTTAATACTGTAAGCTTGTAATAATTCTTCTTGTGCAGTTACCAATTCAGGTGAATAAATCACGGCTAAAGTTTGACCCCGACTTACTTTTTCGCCTGTGAAATCAATTTTTAACTGCTCAATTCTACCCGGAATATGCGTAGTTTGACTGTATAATTTTCGCTCGTCAATTTTAATTTTTCCATTCAATCTAATTTCTTTATTTGCAGTTTTTGAACCCACAATCGTGGTTTGAATATTTGCCAGTTTCATGGCATTTTCTGTCATTTCTATGCCATTAATATTCACATCATTATTTTCTAATGGAATTAAATCCATGCCACATAATGGGCATTTACCTGCTTCTGTTTGTCTAATTTGAGGATCCATAGAGCAGGTCCAAATTATATTTTCAGTTTGTGTTGTTTGTTGGTTATTTTTTTCATTTGAAGTATTATTTCCTCCAAAAATAATCCATCCTAAACCGAGGCCTAAAACAAGAATTCCTATTGATTTTATAATATTTTTAGTTTTCATTTGATTCGTTTTTAGAAAGTAAATAATTAATTTGTGCCTGTGCAATAAATTGATTTTTGTTTGCTGTAATGGTTGCTGTTTCCAACATTAATAAATCTTGATTCATGGTTAAAATTTCTTCAAAATTGGTTCCGGAATTGCTGTATGCAGCCAACAATAATTTAATGGCCTGTTGCGTGCTTTCAATTTGTTTTTGATATAAATTTTTCAGTCGTATTGCTTTCTGTAAATTAAAATCGGCCATACTGTAGCTCGCCTGTAAATTGTTTTGCACAGCTTGTTTTTCGTAATCAATAGCTGTAACCATCAATGCTGCTTCTTTTTTTGACGCATTGTATTTTTTTCTGAAAATTGGAAGCGTTACTGTAAGCATTGGCATTATTGCATCTTGTCCGTTCATTTCTAAATCGGGAATAGCTCGTTTTGAAATAATGGAATAATCCAATCCTAAACCAATCATTGGATAGCCTTCTTTTTTAGCAATTAATTTTTGGGCTTCATAAGCTTCCTTTTTCTTTTCTAAAAGCATTAATTTTGGATTTGAAATAAATAAACTATCCCTTTCTATTGGTAATGAAATGTCATCAAAATATAAATCGATAGGAATAATTATTTCTGTATCAAAGTCTCTGTTTAACATACTGTTAAACCCAATTTGAAGTGGTCGTTTTTGACTTTCTAACAATTCAATATTGGTGATGTTTTCATTTCTTTTTATATCAATTCTAACAACATCAACCATTGTACCTTTTCCATTGCTGAATTTACTCAAGGCCAGTTTTTTATAAGTATCTAAAATTTGAAGGTTTTGTGTTTCAATTTCAATCATTTTATTGATTTCATATATTTCACCATACATTTTTTTAACATTTAGCGAAACTTCATTTTTGATGTCTATATATTTTTGAAAGGCAGCTTCAGCCATTAAATTGGCAGCATTTTCTTTGGCTGATAAAGTACCAAACCACGGAAACATTTGCATCAGGCTAAAACGAGCTTCTTGCGCACCAACTCTGGTTTCTATCATTTTACCAAAAGCACTCATGGTTAAAATGGGATCTGGAAGTGAATTTACCTGTGGGGATTTTTGCATAGCAACTTCAAATTCAGTGTAAGCAGCTTTTACTTCAGGATTGTTAGTACTGGCCATTACTAAGTAATCGTTGAGTGATTGCCCTTGTCCGTTCATTGAAAATAGAAACAAGGCAAGTATTAAACAGTTAATATTTAATAGTTTAGATGTATTATTTGTTTTCATTTGTTGTTTTTTTAATTGCATTTTCTCTCCAAGTTGCTTGTAAAATAGGCACCACAAAAATGGTCATGATTTGAATTATCATACCACCAAATGTTGGAATTGCCATTGGGACCATAATGTCCGATCCTTTTCCAGTTGAAGTTAACACAGGAATTAAGGCAATAATAGTAACTGCGGTAGTCATCATTGCTGGGCGCACCCTTTTTTTACCGGCATCTATAACGGCTTGTCTAACTTCTGCTACGGTTTTAGGATTTCTTTCTTCAAAAACCTGATGAATATAGGTCCCCATTAAAACGCCGTCATCAGTGGCTATACCAAATAAAGCAATAAACCCAACCCAAACAGCTACACTTAAGTTAATGGTATGCATTTGAAATAAATCGCGCATGTTTATACCCGAAATACTAAAATTCATAAACCAATCCTGACCCCAAAGCCAGATCATAATAAAGCCGCCAGCAAAAGCAACAAACACCCCTGAAAAGTGAATTGTGGAAGCAATAACTGTTTTAAATTGAAAGAATAACAATAAGAAAATAATGCCCAAACAAATAGGAATTACAATCGATAAACGTTTTACAGCACGGACCTGATTTTCAAAATTCCCTGAAAATTTAAAGTTTACTTGTGGCGGTATAACCAATTCACCAGAAGCTATTTTAGCATCAATTATTTGTTGAGCATCTTCTACCACATCAACTTCAGCATAGCCTTCTTTTTTATCGAACAACACATAGCCAACTAAAAAAGTATCTTCACTTTTAATCATTTGTGGACCTTGTTCATATTCAATTTCAACCAATTCACCTAAAGGAACTTGCGCCATAGTTGGGGTTGGAATCAAAATATTTTTTAACTTTTCAGGATCATCTCGTAATTCTCTAGGATATCTAACACGCACATTGTAACGTTCTCGGCCTTCAACAGTTGTAGAAATTGGCATTCCACCAATGGCAGTTTCTATAGCTTGTTGGGTTTGTTCAATGCTTAAGCCGTAGCGTGCTATTTTAGTTCTGTCAATATTAATATTTAAGTAAGGTTTTCCAACAATTCTATCGGCAAAAACAGCTTCTGTTTTTATTGAAGGAACAGTTTTAAGAACGTTTTCAAGTTCAATACCAAATTGCTGAATGGTATTTAAATCTTGTCCATATACTTTTATGCCCATGGGCGCTCGCATACCAGTTTGAAGCATTACCAAACGTGTTTCAATGGGTTGCAATTTTGGAGCAGAGGTAATGCCTGGAAATGATGTGGCTTTTACAATTTCATTCCAAATATCGTTGGGTGATTTAATTTCTTTTCTCCAATTTCTGAAAATTTTACCATCATCATCTTGAATTAATAGTGTGGTTTCAATTTTATTTAAAACCAATGCTTCGTTTGAAAGTGTATCGCCATTTTTTAAAATAAAATGTCCTTTTTTATCAGTTTTAAAGGTTTCTTTTTGTCCTTTTTCATTTAAAATAAATTCTGATTTATAATTAATAACATTTTCATACATTGAAATTGGTGCCGGGTCTAAGGCGGTTTCGGCCCTTCCAAGTTTGCCAACAACAACCTCAACTTCAGGAATATTAGCTACAGACATGTCGAGCATTTTAACCGTTTTAGTAGTTTCTTCAATACCAGCATGAGGCATTGAAGTTGGCATTAATAAAAAGCTTCCTTCATTGAGTGATGGCATAAATTCTTTACCAATTCCTGGAAATTTATGGTCAAAATAGGAATAAACTTTGTTGGTTCTAATGTTAAAACCAATACTTTCAAATCCTTTTGCAGTCCAACCAAAAACACCATTAAAACCAATCCATATAAATAAGCCAAATAAAATAGTAATAGAAGGTATTAACAAAAATTTACGCTTGTTATTTAGGCACCAAACCAAAATATGTTCATAAAAGAAAATTACTGCAACAATAAAAGTGAGTACAAAAACAATAATAAAAGCAACCATTAAGTAATTGGAAAATAGACTGTTTTGATGTCCAAGTGGCGTCCATGATTTTGTTAAAATATAAGTTGTAAATAAAAGTGCAATCCCAATAGTAATTTTGTTTGAATATTTTTTTAAAAGAACAGGATATTTATTTTCCAATAAGTTTTTAACACCAATAAATGTTAAAATTATTGGAATTACGGTTGCATAAATAATTGCCAAAACGACTCCGGATAAAATCAACAAACCATTCCAAATTTTACTTAATTTTTGTTTTGGAAATTTAATGCCAAAAACCAAATAGGCGAGTGTTGGTAAAAATATGATTCCAATTATAAATGAAGCAGCTAATGCAAATGTTTTGGTAAAAGCTAACGGTTTAAAAAGTTTTCCTTCGGCATTTTCCATAAAAAAAACTGGTAAAAAGCTTACAATCGTGGTTGCAATGGCCACAGTTATTGCAGGAGCAATTTCAACAGTTGCATTGTAAATTACTGAAACAAGTTGTTTTCCTTTTTTATCTTTATTTTCAGGCATTTCAAAATAGCGAATGCAATTTTCAATAAAAACAATTCCAACATCAACCATAACACCAATTGCAATGGCTATGCCCGATAAGGCTACCACATTTGCATCAACCCCCGTATACCGCATAATAATAAAGGTGATAAGTACCGCCAATGGCAATAAACTGGCAATAATAAAGGAAGCTCTTAAATTGAATAATAAAATAATAACCACAATAATACTTATAATAATTTCTTCTGAAAGTGCACTTTCTAAAGTTCCAATGGTTTCCTGTATTAAAGCAGTTCTGTCATAAAATGGCACTATGGTTAATTGGCTTACAGTGCCATTAGCCAAAGTTTTTTTAGGTAAACCAGTAGCAATTTCTTTGATTTTATCTTTGATATTATTGATAACTTCTAATGGATTGGAACCATACCTTGCAATTACAACACCGCCAACTACTTCAGCCCCTTCTTTGTCTAAAACGCCTCGCCGTGGTGCGGCACCCAAACTCACATTTGCTAAATCTTTAACCAGTATTGGGGTGTTATTTTTGACTGCTACAACAGCCTCTTCAATGTCTTTAATGGATTTTATATAGCCCAAACCACGAACCATATATTCTGCTTTGTTAATTTCTATGGTGTTAGCGCCAATATCTTTGTTAGAATTTTTTACAGCCATCATCACCATATCAAAGCCAATATTGTTTGCTTTTAAAGCATCCGGATTTACATCAACTTGGTATTCTTGTACCTGACCTCCAATTGAGGCAACTTCTGAAACGCCATTTGCAGCATTTAGGCCATATTTTACATAAAAGTCCTGTACTTTTCTAAGTTCATGTAAATCCCAGCCTCCTGTTACATTTCCATTGGAATCTCTACCTTCAATAGTATACCAAAAAACCTGACCTAAAGCAGTTGCATCGGGTCCTAATGCAGGAATTGCATCTTTGGGTAACAAGCCGGCAGGAAGTGAATTTAATTTTTCCAATATTCTACTTCTGCTCCAGTAAAATTCAACATCTTCATCAAAAATGATATAGATACTTGAAAATCCAAACATAGATGTGCTTCTAATAGTTTTAACTCCTGAAATACCTAATAATGAAGTAGTGAGTGGGTAAGTTATTTGATCTTCAATATCCTGTGGAGATTTTCCTTCCCAATTGGTAAAAACAATTTGTTGATTTTCACCAATATCTGGAATGGCGTCAACGGGAACAGCATCTTTTGGAATAAACCCTGTTTTCCAGTCGAACGGTGCTGTTGATAAACCCCAGCCTATAAAAACCAACAATAGCAGTACGGTTACAAATCTATTTTCTAAAAAATAGCGTATAATTTTATTTAACATAAAAATGAATTTTAAACTTTGGTGAATGTTAAAATCCGAAAATGATATACGGATTTAGCGAGTACAATTCAGATATTTCATCTAAATAACACTTCATCAATTAAAAAAGCTAAAAATCAAATTCTGAAAACCTGATAAAGAACTTGTATTTCTTTATCAACCAGAGGTGGAGTGTAATGGTTAAAAGGAACTTTATTGGTATGGTTTCCTTCAAATAAATTTAGAAAAGAATAAGTATAAGCAACAACAAATTTTTGTTGCTCAAAAGTTAAGTTAGAATAATCAATTTTTAAGTTACTTTGACCCTCAATATGTTTCAATGCATCTTTACAACAATTGTTTTTCTTGATACTGCAATCTTTATTTGGAGATGGTTTTTCCATTTCCATACCGCAAGATTCAGCTTTTGAAAATAAGGCACTGTCAACCAGCAAATCACCACAATAGTGTTCACTTAATGTAAATGACATTGTAGAAAATAGCACTACAAAGGTCATTAAAACAGCTGTTATTTTTATAAAAAGTTGTTTCATAACTAATTACAAAGATATTAAATATAGTTTATATGAGATTAAAATTGTGTTAAATTGTGGTTTCAACTAATTTTTGCCTTAAGAGATTTTAAAAAGTAAAAAACAGTTTTATTCTTAAAAAACTTAAAATTTATACCTGTAAAAAATGAAATTTGTAAAAAATTTAGACTAGATAAACTGCAGAAAACAAGTTTATGCATTTATTTATTTTGAAGATTTAAGATTTTTAAAGAATGCATTTAATTTAAAGAAATCTCACTAATTAATAGCATAAAAAATTCTATATTTGATTTTTACTTTTAAAGAATGAATTTATTGAAGTCATTTATAGTTTTTTTATTATTATTAAGTCCGTTTTTAATAAAAGCACAAGAGACCTTACCTGTTTATTCTGATTATTTATCTGACAATGTATTTTTAGTACATCCTGCTGCGGCTGGAATTGGGAATTGTAGTAAAATTAGATTTACGGCGCGTAACCAATGGAGTGGAATTGAAGATGCTCCAGCCTTACAAACATTAACTGCTCACAATCGTTTTGGTGACAATGTAGGGGTTGGTCTTGTTTTGTTCAATGATAAAAACGGATACCATTCCCAACAAGGAATTGAAGGTGTTTTTGCATATCACATAAATTTAATGGATCCGGAAATTGCAAATCAGTTGTCTTTTGCATTGGGATTTACAGGCATTATAAATTCAGTTGATGAAAGTTCATTTGCTCCTGGTGATCCTATCATTTCAGGGATTGTTCAAAGTGGTGGGTATTTCAATGCCGATTTTAGTATGGCTTACCATTATGAGGGTTTCTTCTCTTATTTCACAGCTAAAAACATTATTTTAAATGGTAGTTACAAAAATAATTTTGGGGAAGAAGAGGCTTTAAATCTGAGAAGATATTTGTTTACTATTGGCTATTATTTTGGTGAAGAAACAAGCTTTCAATTTGAACCTTCAATTATGGGACAATCTGTCGAGCGCACCGGTGAAAAGTTTGTAGATTTTAATATGAAAGTTTATAAAAAAATTCAAAATGCTCAAATTTGGGCAGCGTTTTCATACCGTCAAGGTTTTGATAATGTAATTGATGGTCAAGAACTACAATATTTTACACCAATTGTGGGTATTAATTACAAAAACTTCATGTTTTCTTACACTTATACCAAACAAACCGGCGATATTTTATTTGATGATGCCGGTTACAATCAAATTACTTTAGGATATAATTTTGGATGTAGATCACCACGTCTTAGTGGTTGCCCAAATATGAATTATTCTTTTTAAACTATTTTAATAAAAATTTAGTCTATTCAAAATACCTTTTTTATGATTATTAAAGAATTAAATGGAAATAAACCAGTTTTTGGTAACGATTGTTTTATTGCCGAAAACGCTGTTATTATTGGAGAAGTTGAAATGGGAGACCAATGCAGTATTTGGTACAATGCGGTAATTAGAGGCGATGTGCATTATATTAAAATGGGAAATAAAGTAAACGTTCAGGATGGAGCTGTAATACACGCAACATATCAAAAATCACCAACAAATATTGGCAATAATGTGTCTATTGGTCATAATGCTATGGTGCACGGATGTACCATTCACGACAATGTTTTAATTGGCATGGGGTCGATTGTTATGGACGATTGTATTATTGAAAGCAATTCAATTATAGCAGCAGGTGCGGTACTTACAAAAGGAACACATGTAAAGTCTGGGACTATTTATGGGGGCATTCCAGCTAAAAAAGTGAAAGATATTAGCGAAGAACTCATTTCAGGTGAAATTGACAGGATTGCTAATAATTATGTTAAATATGCTGGCTGGTATAAATAATATTTTGGGCGTTCACTTTGGGTCAGGCTTTTCACTTTATCTTTTTTATAAATCCGCAACGCTGCATTATAAAAAAGGATGCCGTTTCAATCCTTAACGCAAATGCAGTTAAAAGTTCAATTCTTGGACATTAAAAATCAATGCAGCATCTTTTAGAATCGCTTCTAAAACTGCTTTATCGGTATTGATATAAAAATGATACTTACCCGTATTTGATAAAGGCGCAGACAATCCATGTTTTTCAATAATTGCCTTAGTTTGTTTTGCGACAGCTTCCCCTGAATCAATTATTTTAACGTGTTCACCCACAATATTTTTAATCTGAGGAATTAAATAAGGATAATGTGTGCAACCTAAAACCAAATGATCAATATTAAATTGCAACATCGGTTTCAAATATTTTTCCAACAATGCATTCAGCTCATTTGAATTTAATTCTCCAGCTTCAATAAGTGGTACCAAACCTTCGCCATCTTGCTTTATAGTAGTAATTGTTTTGGTATACTCATTTGCCGTTTTTTCAAATAATTTACTGGTTAGGGTTCCTTTGGTTGCTAAAATACCAATAGCGCCTGTTTTACTATAAAGTGCAGCAGGTTTAATAGCAGGCTCTATACCAATAAAAGGAACTGAATAGTTAGCACGTAAATAATCAATGGCATTTGTTGTTGCGGTATTACAAGCCACAATTATAATTTTACAACCTCTAGAAAGTAGAAACTCCGTATTTTTAATACTCAATGCAATAATTTCCTCGGCAGATTTTTCACCGTAAGGGGCATTTTTACTATCGGCTAAATAAATGGTGTTTTCTTGAGGTAATAATTTCACTACCTCTTTCCAAATTGAAGTTCCGCCAATACCAGAATCGAATAAGCCAATAGGTTTTTGTGACATTTAGAGTTGTTTTCTATGAAATAAAAGTAAAAAAAAATCCCGCGTTAGCGAGATTTTTTTACAGGTTTTTGAAATTTTATTGTATACCTAATTTTGTTTTTACTTGTGGTAATAAATCTGTACCATTTGAAACAATTAGCGTAGAAGCTTCTAAAACATAAGTGTAGCCACCTTCTTTAGCTACAGCTTCAATTGCTGTTTTAGCTTTGTCTAAAATTGGTTGTAATTTTTCGTTTCTCATTTTAGTAAGATCCTCTCTTGCAACTTGAGACGCTTGTTGTAAGTTTTGCTGATCAGCTTGCACTTCAGCCATTCTTTGTTGGTTTACTTCATTTGTTTGTGAAGCAGCTTCAGCATCATATCTTTTTAATTTAGCCTCTAATTTATCGTTTTCAGCTTTTAATTCAGTTTCATAAGTTTTAGATTTTTTTTCTAATTCAGCATTTAAAGCCTTTGTTTCTGGCATTAAGCTAATTAACAAATCAGTACTAATATGAGCAATTTTTTGTTGGGCATTAACTGTATTAAATCCTAAGGCAATTACTGCGATTAATAATAAGGTTTTGAATTGTTTCATTTTTTTTCTACTTATTTAAAATTAATTGTTTTTATTTTCTTGGTTCTCTATTTGTTGTTGTTCTTTTGCTTTTTTAGCGTCTTCTATATCTTTTATTCGTTGTAGTCTTTTGGCTTCATTGGCTTTGATAAGTTCCTCTCTTTTTCTAAGTTGTTCAGCTCTTTTTTCTTCTATACTTTTTTGTAATTCAATCTTTTTTAATTCTTTATCATCAATTTTTTGTTGAGCTTCTTCACTTAATTCTTCAGGTTCAGCGATCTCATCAATTTCAACATTTGATTTCTCATTTCTCTTTTCAATGCTGGCTTCGGTTTTTTGCGCTCTTGAGATACTTGTAATAACCATATCACTAATATCGTACATTTTGTTTGTGTAAAGCATGATTAAATCGGTTGATTTGTCAAATACAAAATCGTACTTCCTTTTAGTTGCAATGTCCTGTACTGCGTTAAAAACCAAATCCTGAATTGGTTTCACCAACTGTCTTCTTAAAAAATATAAATCGCCGTTGGTTCCAAAATAAGCCTCTTGTAATTTTTTTAATTCAAGTTCTTTAATTTTTATATCTTCTTCTTTATCTTCAATTAATTCTTTTGTTAAAAGTGCTTTTTCATTGCTTAAATCTGCTTTTAAAGCATCAATTTCATTTTGTTTCGCTTCAATATTGTTTTGCCAGGTTATTGCTTTTGCATTAATTTTAGCTTCAGCTTCAACATATTCTGGAATATTTTCTAATATATATTCCATGTCTACATATCCAAATCTTTGTGCCTTTTGTGCACTTATAGATACACTGGATATTAATAATGCAAATAAAATAACTTTCTTAATCATTTCAATTAGGTATTTAGAAAAAATCGTGCCACTTTAAAAATTTCATACAAATATAACTGATTTTCATTAAAATTGTTGCCCTATTACAAAATGAGTTTGCCATCCAGATGGTTGCGTGCCACCATACATTGGGTCAAATCCATATGCGAAGTCAATTCCAAGCAATCCAAAGGCCGGCATAAATACTCTAAGTCCCATCCCTGCTGATCTTTTTAAGTTAAATGGGTTTAACTCTTCAAAACCGTCATAGGCATTACCTGCTTCTAAAAATGTTAAAGCATAAATAGATGCCGAAGGTTTTAAGGTAATAGGATATCTAAGTTCCATTTGGAATTTATTATAAATAGTACCACCTAATACCGATGAAATTTGTCCGTTTTCATACCCTCTTAATGCCACGGTTGTTCTACCATCTAATTGGTAGGAAGCCATACCATCACCTCCAACAAAGTAACGTTCAAATGGTGAGTAGCCTAGTTCTTTATTATATCTTCCTAAAAATCCAAATTCAGCATTGGTCATTAAAACCAAATCTTTGGTAATGGCTGTATACCATTTTCCTAGGAAACTTGCTTTGTAATACTCTAACCATTTGTATTTTCCCTGATCATCTAGTATGCTGTAATCCTTATCATTCATTAAAGAATAAGGAAGTGTAAATTTCCCAATGATTGAAAATTCTGAACCAGATTTTGGAAAGATTGGGTTTGGACCAGCCGATTTTCTGGCAAAAGTAATGTTATAGGCAAGGTTGTTTGATTGTCCAGTTGAGAAATTAAAAGTTGAAATTGGGTAATCTTTTAAGTTATATGACTGGTAACTGATACTTTGCATTAATGAGAAGTTGTCATCTGGCCATTTTAAACGACGACCAATACCTGCAGAAGCTCCAATAATATTTAAACGTTGGTCTTTATCCACATCTCTTGTTTGATAATTATACCTGTATTGACCAGAATAATAAACTGAAAGAGAAAGGGATTGAGGTTTTTTACCACCCAGCCAAGGTTCTGTGAATGAAAAACTTCCTGTTGTATAGTATTTACTTTTTTGTAATCTTAATGAAAGTACTTGTCCGTCTCCCATTGGTAATGGTTTGTAAGCTTTTCCATTTAAGATATTTCTAATAGAAAAGTTATTAAATGACAATCCAACTGTTCCAATGAATGATCCACCACCATAACCACCTTGCAATTCTATTTGGCTCGATCCTTTTTCAGCGATTGTATAATCGATATCAACAGTTTTGTCTGTAAAATTTGGTTTTATATCAGGTGAAATTGTTTCAGCATCAAAGAAGCCTAATTGACCTATTTCTCTAATAGTTCTAATAATTTGACTTTTACTGTATAAATAACCTGGTCTTGTTCTTATTTCACGGTAAACAACATGATCGTTTGTTTTGTCGTTACCATTAATTGAAACTTTATTTATTTTGGTGGGTTCATCTTCATAAATCCTAATTTCAATATTGATAGAATCATTGCTAATTTTTGTTTCAACGGGCATTACACGTGAAAATAAATATCCGTTGTCTTGATATAAAGTAGCAATGTCTTCCGAATCAGGTGAACCATCACCGGTAGATCTTTCTTTTAATAATTTACCGTTATAGGTGTCTCCTTTTTGAACACGTAACATACCTTGAAGTTGTTGGTCGGTATATTTTGTGTTTCCTAAAAATTTAATGTCTCCAAAGTAATATTTATTCCCTTCTTCAACTTTTAAATTCACATTAATTGTTTTATCGTCATTCCAAGCAACTGAATGTTCCAATATTCGGGCATCTCTATAACCATTTTCGCTATAGGTTGAAATTAAGCCTTTTAAATCTTCTTCAAAATCAGCTTCAATGTATTTTGAGGTTTTCCAAACCCGTCCAACCATTTTTTCTTTGGTCTTTTTCAAAGAAGCTTTTATTTTTTTATCTGGAAATGCTGTATTTCCTAATAAATTTATATCTTTTATTTTAATTTTAGACCCTTTATCAATCGCAATAAGCATATTTACCGTATTCACATTTGACGTGTCAGGTTTGGTGTCTAACGTAACTTTGGTATTTAAATAACCTTTGTCTTGATAAGATTTTTTAATGTAATTTTTAGTAGTTACAATAAGGTTATCGGTTACCATAACACCAACTTTTAGTTCGGTATCTTTTTTTAGTTCTTTTGCCTTACTAGCTTTTACTCCCTGAATACTAATGTTGTTTAATTGCGGTAGTTCTAAAACGTCAAATTCTAAATAAACAGTATTTCCATCAATTTTAGAAATATAAACATCAATATTGCTAAACTGATTGGTTTCGTATAATTTTTTAATGGCACTGGTAAGTTTATCCCCAGGCAATTTAATTTCCTGACCAACTTTTAACCCAGTAAAAACTTTGACGGTTTGTTCTTCAAATTTTTTAAGACCTGTTACCGAAATTCCTCCAAGTTCATATTTGTTATCGGCAATAAAATTAATAGGGCCAAAGGTCATTGGAGCAATAGTATCTAAAGCAACAATTGTGTCGGTTTCTATTTGAGTCTCTTTTAAATCACTAGTAGTAACTTCTTGTGCAAGTGCAAAATTTGTTAGGGTAATGGTAAAAAGTAGGAGTGCTATTTTGAATTTAGTCATTGATTTTTTCAATTTGTTCACTTGTTTTTCCAAATCGTCTTTCTCGTTTTTGATAATCGATAATTGCATTAAACAGATTTTCTTCTTTAAAGTCAGGCCAAAGAGTATCGGTAAAATACAATTCTGCATAAGCGATTTGCCACAATAAAAAATTGCTGATTCTTTTTTCGCCACTAGTACGAATCATCAAATCAACATCCGGCAAAGAAAACGTATATAAATGATTATTAATAATTTTTTCATTAATTTCTTCAACGCTTAACTCTTTATTAACAACTTTTTTTGATAAATTTTTGATAACATTAACAATTTCTTCTCTTGAGCCATAATTTAAAGCCAAGGTTAGTGTTAATCTGCTATTATTTTTGGTTTTTTCAATCACATCGGCAAGCTCAATTTGAGCCTTTTCAGGCAAGTATTCAATGTTACCAATGGTACTTAATTTTATGTTGTTTTTTTGAAGTGTTTTCAACTCTTTTTTAAGAGATGAAACCAATAACGACATTAATGTTTTTACTTCTAATTTTGGACGGTTCCAGTTTTCAGTAGAAAAAGCATACAACGTTAAATAGGGCACTCCAATTTCAGCGCATGCTTCAATTGATTTTCTAACGGCCGATACGCCATTTTTGTGACCAAAAACACGGGGCATATTTTGTTGTTTAGCCCAGCGCCCGTTTCCATCCATAATAATTGCAATATGGTTGGGCAAACGGTCTTTATTTATTTTAGATACTAATTTTTCCATTAAATTAATAAGGCGTTGCATAACAAGGTGGTCTTCCAAAGGCATATACAAATGAAATGCCTGTAAACATGTACCAATCGTTATTATTTGGGTTTCCAAATTCTAATTTTGGAATGCGATCATTTCCTTCACCAAAATAATTAAAATCAATTTCATCGGTAAAAGTATAGGTAGCTCTAACTTCAAGTGCCATAGCAAAACTTCGGCCAACTTTAAATTTATAACCAAGCCCAAACGGAATTGCGAGACTTGTTTTGGCGTTGTATTCATATTGTTGATTCGCATTTTCATTAACTACAGCATTGTAATTAAAAGCAGCCAATTCAACCAAAATATAAGGCGTTTGTGTTAGGTGGTGTGTGTTTAGATTGTACTCAAAATAGCTGTATTCTAAACCAACTGCCAATTCTTTAAGGGTATTGCTAAATCGCAAACCTCTTTCTTGTCGAGCGCTATTGTTAGCATTTGCATCATCAGCAGTAATTTGTGCATATGTAAAAGTCCCTCTTAAAGCCATTCTGGGATTTAAGTTGTATTTATAAATTACGCCACCCATAAAATCATTCGGATTTATATAGTATTCTGAACCTATATCTCCAACATAATTGCTGCCACCAGCAAAAACGCCAATCTCATTAATTTGAGCATTGGAAGTTGTTGTAAAACAGATGAATGAAATAAAACAGATTAAATTTTTCATATAAAAATTGCGTGCAAATATAAAAAATTCTATTCGCTTTTTGAAGTTTAACAAGGTCTTTTTTGATAAACTGATTTTTATTGAAAATATTGCTGGTTAAGGAAGTTGATTAAAAAAACCACAAGTTAAATTTAATTACGGGTATCTTGTCCCCAAAGCAATTTTTCACGGAGTGTTTTTATAAATGTTTGCTGATTAATTTCAACTATTTTTAAGCTAAAGTTAGATTTCGTAATGGAGATTTGTGCACCACTCTCAATAGTTATAATTCTGGAATCTAGCGATAAGAAAAATTTATCTTCTCTGCCACTTACTTTAAATTTGATTGCAGTAGTATCGGGAATAACCAAAGGCCTGGCATTTAAATTATGAGGTGCAATTGGAGTTAAAACAAAACTTTTTGCTTGTGGGGTAATAATTGGACCTCCACAGCTTAAAGAATATCCGGTAGAGCCAGTTGGCGTTGCAATAATTAATCCGTCAGCCCAATACGATGTTAAATATTCGTCATCTAAATACGTTTCAACGGTAATCATGGATGCGGTATTTTTTCTGCTTACAGAAACTTCATTTAAAGCAAAGTTTAAACTGGACAGGCTTTCGGTTTTAGGAGTAGTTGTTACGCTTAATAAAGTGCGTTTTTTAACAAGATATTCTTTTCTTAAAAGCAATGTAACAGCAAATGCAATTTTATCTTTTTGAACGGTGGCTAAAAAACCCAGTCGACCAGTGTTAATGCCAATAATTGGAATTTTAGAATTTCTAATAAAAGTTACAGCTCTTAAAATTGTACCATCTCCGCCCATGGTAAACATAAAATCGAAACTGCTATTTAGCTCCTTATAGGTTGAAAAAGTTTTTACAGCATCAACATCAATACTTTTTGATAACGCAGTAAAATAATTTTTTTCAACTACAAAATCAATATTGTTTTTTTTCAATACTTGAAACAGTTCTTCAACATACACCTGATCTTCTGGCTTGTAATATTGACCGTAAATAGCAACTTTCATACTTAGATATTTAAATATTTTTGTAAGTAATCAGATCTTTCTTTTAAATCTTCCAAATAAAAATCTTCTTTGTGTTTTGAAATAACGGTATAATTATAGCGTCTAAATGATTGCAAAATTTCATTCACATGCTGAGAATCAAATTTTAGTGTAATGTTGATAGTGCTCGGGGTATTATTTGTAACAAACAGACCAAATATTTTTCCTTTATTAGATTCAACAATCTGGCAAACTTCACTAAACGAAAAGGTGTTTATTTCTTTCTCTAAATGCAACACAATACCTTCATTTTTTAAAAAAGGAGTGTCGTTAATCAGGTTTAAAATATCGAACAAATCATAATAACCAATATATTTTTTTTCGTTGTCAATTACTGGAATAATATTGCTTTCATTTGAAGAAAAAACAGTTAAAATCTCTAATAAATTATTATTTTCTTCAGAATAAAACAGTTTTAAAACATATTGAAAATACCCAATCTCCTTATCGTCCGTATCAATATTTTCAATATCGGTTTTTGAAATTAAACCAATAAGGCTATTTTTTGAAACTACAGGAAAATGACTAAAATTGGTTTCATTGAAAAATGATTTTATTTCAAAAACGGTGGTTTCAAGTGTAAATGGATTGAATTCATTTAAAATGTAAGGGGTTGTTTCCATATGGTTTGTAATTGTAGTACAAATTAATCAAAAATAAAACCAAAAACATATTCTTAGTTCGTAAATTTGCATTCTAATTAAAATAAAAACTGTTAACAATGACAAAATTAAGTGTAAATGTTAATAAAATAGCAACTTTACGCAACTCAAGAGGTGGTGATTTTCCCAATGTGGTAAAAGTGTCAACAGACATTGAGCGTTTTGGTGCTGAAGGAATTACCATTCATCCAAGACCAGATGAACGTCATATACGTTATCAGGACGCTTACGATTTAAAGAAAATTGTCACAACCGAGTTTAATATTGAAGGAAACCCAATTCCGAAGTTCATGGATATGGTATTGGCTATTTGTCCAACACAAGTTACTTTGGTACCTGATGCAATTGATGCTGTAACTTCCAACGCAGGTTGGAATACCATTAAACACCAAGGTTTTTTAAAAGAAGTAATTGCTGAATTTAAACGAAAAGGGATTAGAACTTCAGTTTTTATAGATCCTGATTTTAAACTTATCGAAGCAGCTGCAAGTACTGGAGCAGATAGAATTGAGTTGTATACTGAAGAATTTGCAACCCAGTACGCATTGGGAAATAAGACTGCTATAAAACCATATACTGAAAGCGCTATTTTAGCAAATAATTTGGGTTTGGGAATAAATGCGGGTCACGACTTAAGTCTTGACAATATTCAGTTTTTTGCTGAAAACATCCCCAATTTATTAGAAGTTTCAATTGGGCATGCATTAATTGCAGAATCCTTATATTTGGGACTTGAAAATGTGGTAAATATGTATAAGTATAAGTTGAAAGCAAAAGTTTAACACTTTACTTAAAATGAAATAAAAAACAAAGAATATGAAATCAATACTTGTAACTGGAGGAGCAGGATTTATAGGTTCAAATATGGTTGAGCTTTTAGTTAATAAATACCCAAATTATAAAATTGTTGTTATAGATGCATTGACGTATGCTGGAGATATTCATAATTTGAATGCCGTTAAAAATGCTAAAAATTACACATTTGTACATGGTAATATTTGTGATAGAGCTTTAATTGAACGTATTTTTCAGCACTATTATATTCATGATGTGATTCATTTAGCTGCAGAATCACACGTTGATAATTCTATTAGTAATCCTGATGTTTTTATAGAAACCAACGTGAAAGGAACGTTTACATTGATTGATGTTGCTTACAAGTATTGGATGGAAAAACCATTTGTTTTTAAAAGTGGTTTTGAAGATAGCAGATTTTTACATGTTTCAACCGACGAGGTTTATGGAACTTTAGGGGAAACAGGTTTGTTTACAGAAGAAACGCCTTACGCACCAAATTCACCTTATAGCGCATCAAAAGCCAGTAGCGATTTAATTGTTAGAAGTTACCATCATACCTATGGAATGAATACCATAATTACCAATTGTTCAAATAATTATGGTCCAAAGCAGCACGATGAAAAATTAATTCCAACGGTAATAAGAAAGGCATTAACTGGTGAAAATATTCCAATTTATGGTGATGGAAAAAACATTAGAGACTGGTTATATGTACTCGATCATTGTAAAGGAATCGAGTTAGCTTTCAGCAAAGGAATAGCAGGTGAAGTGTATAATATTGGTGGAAAAAATGAGCGCAATAACAATTATATAGCCAATAAAATTTGTGAAATTTTAGATACGCTTGTTCCCTTAGAAAACAAAAGCTATAAATCACAAATTTCATATGTTGAAGATAGGGCAGGACATGATTATAGATATGCCATTGATGCTTCAAAAATTGAAAATGAATTAGGGTGGAAGGCTGATGAAAATTTTGAAACAGGAATTTTAAAAACGGTACAGTGGTATATAGAAAAGTATAAAGAGTAAAGGTTAAAACTAAAACAAAACTAAACCTAAACCTAAACTAAGACCAAGACTAAAACCAAGACTAAGACTAAAGTGTTGAATGAAGCGGAAAACAAGTCTTCGTCTTCGTCAAGGTCATAGTCAAAAGTCAGTTGCGTCTTCGTCAAGATCAAAGTATAAAATAAATGAAAGAAAAAATAAAAATAGCAGTAATAGGGCTTGGCTATGTAGGTTTGCCTTTGGCTCGTTTATTTGCTACAAAATATCCTGTTGTTGGATTTGATATTCATAAAGCAAGAGTTGCAGAATTAAAAAAGGGAATTGATGATACTTTAGAAGTGGAAAGTGATGTGCTTCAAAAAGTATTGGTAGCTTCCATAACCGAAAAAAATGGACTTTTTTGCAGTACAGATATTCGAGATATCTCAAACTGTAATTATTATATTGTAACAGTCCCAACCCCAGTTGATAAAAATAACAAACCCGATTTAAATCCTTTGATAAAAGCAAGTGAAACGGTTGCTAAGGTTTTGAAAAAAGGTGATATTGTAATTTATGAATCTACTGTTTATCCTGGAGCAACAGAAGAAGTATGTGTGCCCGTTTTAGAGAAAAAATCTGGAATGGTATTCAATAAAGACTTTTTTGTAGGGTATTCTCCTGAACGAATTAATCCTGGAGATAAAGAACATACAGTTGAAAAAATATTGAAAGTCACCTCAGGGTCAACTCCTGAAATTGGAAAAAAGTAAATAGTTTATACGCATCAGTAATTACAGCAGGAACGCATTTGGCACCAAATATGAAGGTGGCTGAAGCGGCAAAAGTTATTGAAAATTCTCAGCGCGATATAAACATTGCTTTTGTAAACGAATTGTCTAAAATATTTAACTTATTAAATATTGATACCCAAGCTGTACTTGAAGCTGCAGGTACAAAATGGAATTTTTTACCATTTAAACCAGGGTTAGTTGGTGGACATTGTATTGGTGTTGATCCTTATTATTTAGCTCAAAAAGCACAAGAAGTAGGTTATCATCCTGAAATTATTTTAGCTGGTCGAAGAATGAACGACAGTATGGGGCAATATGTAGCTTCAGAAGTAGTTAAATTATTTGTGAAAAACGATATACAGGTAAAGGATGCTAATGTTTTAGTACTTGGAGTTACTTTTAAAGAAAATTGTCCCGATGTTAGAAATACCAGAGTGGTTGATGTTATTAGAAATTTAAAAGAATTTGGTAATAATGTAACGGTTTTTGACCCTTGGGCAAATCCTGTTGAAGTTAAAAACGAATACCACATTGAAACACTTAGAAATATGCCTCAACAAAAATTTGACGGTATTGTATTGGCTGTTGCCCATAGTGAATTTCTAACCATTGATTTTGATAAATATTTGAATAAAAATGGTATTATTTATGATGTTAAGGGAGTACTTACTTGTGAAGTTCAAGGGAAACTTTAATTCATAATGAAACATAAAAAGATAATAAGTATAAAATAAAAAATAGTATGAAAATTGTAGTAATAGGAACAGGATACGTTGGTTTGGTTTCAGGAACATGTTTTTCAGAAATGGGAAACAAAGTTACCTGTGTAGATATTGATGCCAATAAAATTAGTAAATTAAAAGAAGGGATCATTCCAATTTACGAACCAGGTTTGGAGCAAATGGTGTTAAAAAATGTAGAAAATCAAAATTTATATTTTTCTACCAATTTAAATGAAGTTATTCAAGATGCAGTAATTGTATTTATCGCCGTTGGAACTCCAATGGGTGATGATGGCTCAGCAGATTTGCAATATGTGTTATCAGTAGCCAATGAAATTGGAGAAACCATGCAAAACAGACTGGTGGTGGTTGATAAATCTACAGTACCGGTTGGCACGGCCGATAAGGTAAAAGCGACCATTCAGAAAGCATTGGAAAAAAGAGGGGTATCAATTCCGTTTGATGTAGTTTCAAATCCTGAATTTTTAAAAGAAGGTGCAGCCATTAACGATTTTATGAAACCAGATCGTGTGGTGATAGGTTCAGATAATGAATATGCTATTGAAAAAATGAAACAATTGTATGCGCCATTTTGTATGTCACATGATCGTTTTATTGCTATGGACATCCGTTCTGCCGAAATGACTAAATATGCAGCAAATGCAATGTTGGCTACTAAAATTTCATTTATGAATGAAATTGCTAACATTTGTGAAAAAGTTGGTGCCGATGCTAATATGGTTCGTATTGGAATTGGCTCTGATGCAAGAATAGGATACAGTTTTATTTATCCCGGTTGTGGTTACGGTGGATCTTGTTTCCCTAAAGACGTAAAAGCTTTAAAGAAAATAGCGGAGGAACACAATTATCATGCAAAATTGATTACTTCAGTTGAAGAGGTGAATGACACTCAAAAATTGGTAATTTCAAATAAAGTGATAAATAAATTTGGGAACGATTTAAAAGGAAAAACATTTGGTATTTGGGGATTGGCATTTAAACCTGGAACCGATGATATGCGAGAAGCACCTGCCATTTATATTATTAAAGAATTGGTTAAACGTGGCGCTAAAATTTTAGCTTACGATCCTAAAGCAATTGAAGAGGCAAAAGAATTTTATTTGAAAGGTCTTGAAAATATCACCTACGTAAATTCAAAATATCAGGCTTTGGAGAATGCTGACGCCATGATTTTGCTCACGGAGTGGAAAGAATTTCGCTCCCCAGATTTTGATGAAATAAGCAAATTACTTAAAAACGCGATCATTTTTGATGGCCGAAATCAATACAATGCCTTTAATTTAAAAGAAAAAGGTTTTGAGTATTATCAGATAGGAAAAAATTAGAATGAAAAACTTCGCATTAATAGGAGCAAGTGGTTACATTGCACCACGCCATATGAAAGCCATTAAGGAAACTAAGAACAATTTAGTGGCTGCACTTGATAAATTTGACAGTGTTGGAATTATAGACAGCTATTTCCCAAATGCTGATTTTTTTACAGAATTTGAGCGATTTGATCGGCATATTTCAAAAATGAAATTTGAGCAAAACAAGCAATTAGATTATGTAAGTATTTGTACACCAAATTATCTTCATGATGCGCATATTCGTTTTGCTTTAAGGCAGGGAGCTGATGCTATTTGTGAAAAACCTTTGGTATTAAACCCTTGGAATATGGATGCTTTGGCTAAAATAGAGGAGGAAACAGGAAACAAAATTTATAATATTCTTCAGTTAAGAGTACATCCAAGTATTATTGCCCTTAAGGAAAAAATTGAAAAGGGACCAAAAGATAAAATGTACGAGGTTGATTTAACCTATTTAACCTCTCGCGGACATTGGTATTATACTTCATGGAAAGGAGATGTTTCAAAATCGGGAGGAATTGCAACCAATATTGGTGTTCATTTTTTTGATATGTTGTCTTGGATTTTTGGAGATTTAAAACAAAATATTGTTCATGTAAATACGCACGATCGCTCGGCGGGCTATTTAGAATTTGAAAAAGCTCGGGTTCGATGGTTTTTATCTATTAATTTTGATGTACTACCTGATGAAATTAAAGCGAAAGGACAATCAACTTACCGTTCTATTACCATTGAAGGTGAAGAATTAGAATTTAGTGGAGGATTTACAGATTTACACACCATTTCTTATGAAGAAATTATAAAAGGAAAAGGTTATGGGTTGGAAGCGCCGCGTCAGGCAATTGAAATTGTGCACGATGTCCGTCATGCAACTCCAATTGGCGCTAAAGGAAATTATCATCCTTTTGTAAAAAAACCATTGGCAAAACACCCGTTTGAAAAGTAGTTCATTAGGATTGAAAATTAAGATTAAGACTAAGACTAAGACTGTTGAGACCAATTTAGAACAAACGTATTCGTAAATATACAAAGTTGCAATAGCTGAAAAAGGTTAAATATAGTATCTTGCAATCAAATAATGAAAAGGAGAAAAACCAATGATAATGAATCCATATCCTATTAAATTTACACCAATTTTAAAAGAAAAAATTTGGGGTGGAGAAAAGCTAAAAAGATTACTTAACAAAAATAGTTTTTCAAATAAAATAGGTGAGAGTTGGGAGCTTTCAGGAGTTGAAGGTGATGTTTCTACTGTAAATAATGGTGATTTCAAAGGATTGTCACTTCAAGAACTTATTGAAAACTATAAGGAAACTTTTGTAGGTTCAGCGGTTTATCAAAAATTTGGAAAAACCTTTCCTTTATTATTCAAGTTTATTGATGCTAATGACGATTTATCTATTCAATTACACCCAAATGATGCGTTGGCAAAAAAACGCCATAATTCATTTGGAAAAACTGAAATGTGGTATGTTGTAGATGCTGATAAACACTCAAAATTATACATTGGTTTTGACAAAGCATATACCAAAGATAGCTACCTTTCTAATTTCAACAAAGGGAAAATTTTGGAAATGGTAAACGCAAAAGAAGTTGAAAAAGGAGATGTCTTTTTTATTGAAACAGGTACAGTTCATGCCATTGGAAAAGGTGTTTTAATTGCTGAAATTCAGCAGACTTCCGATTTAACGTATCGTATTTTTGATTGGAACAGGACAGATGATTCAGGATTTTCAAGAGAATTACATACCGAATTAGCCTTAGAAGCTTTCGATTTTTCAAAAACGCAAATCGATAAAATTTCATATCAAGACAAATTAAATCAATCCGAAAAATTAGTGTCTTGTCCTTATTTTACAACCAATAAATTAAATGTTGAAGGAAGTTTTGAAAAAGATCTTTCTAAAAGCCTTGATTCATTTGTGGTTTACATGTGTGTTGAAGGAAATGGAGAAATGATTATTGGAGAAAATAAAGAACAATTTAAAGCAGGCGAAACTATTTTAATTCCGGCAATTGCTGAGGATATTAAAATAATAGCAACCAATGCTGCGTTGTTGGAAGTGTATATTGAGTAGATTATAAGTGAGAAGTGAGAAGTGAGATGAGAGTGAGAGTGAGGTGATGAGTATGGAGTGAAAATTGTTACGTGGGTTGAAGTTTGTAATTAACACGTCATTACGAGAAGCTTTAGCGACGAAGTAATCTGTAAATAGAGAGACCGAAAGCCAAAAGTTATTGAAATTAAAATCAAGTTTTTATCAAGTAAAAAAACAAAAAAATGAGCAAAATAACAAACGTAATATTAACAGGAGGCATAGGAAGCCGTTTATGGCCTTTATCACGAAAAAGCCAGCCAAAGCAATATTTAGAAATATTTGACAACAAATCTTTATTTCAAATGACGGTTGAGCGCAATCAACATTTAACTGATCAGGCAATGGTTGTTGGTAATATAGACAATTGCCATTTAAGCCGCGAAGTGATGGAGAAATCAGGCATGCAATATATTGATATTGTTGAATCTACGCCAAGAAATACGGCTGCCGCAATTGCATTTGCCGCCTTTGCTTCAAATGATGAAGATATTTTAATTGTTACGCCTTCTGACCATGTTATTGAAGGAAATAATCAATATAAAAAAGCCATTGAAAGCGCCATTGAAAAGGCTGCAAAGGGCTCAATAGTGACCTTTGGGATTGTTCCGTCAAAACCAGAAACAGGTTACGGATACATTGAATATTTAAATGATAATGTGATTTCATTCAGAGAAAAACCAGATGTAGATACTGCCAAAAGTTTTATTTCAAAAGGAAATTTTTTATGGAATAGTGGTATGTTTTGTTTTAAAGCAGGGGTTTTATTGGAAGAATTAAAAAAGTTTACGCCATTGGTTTATGAAAAGGCAAAACAGGCTTGGGAAAATAATGAAAATGGAAAATTAGATTTTAATTTATCTATGGAAATACCAAGTATCAGTATAGATTATGCTGTTATGGAAAAAAGTGAAAAAATAAAGGTGGTTCCCACCAAATTTAACTGGTCCGATTTAGGTGCTTTTGATTCCGTATATGATTATTTGGTTTCAAAAGGTTACCAGGTTGATGAAGACGGAAATATGGTAATTGGTACAAATGTTTTTACAGCATTTTTAGGGTTGAAAAACACTATTTTTATTGCAACACCAACCGCTAATTTATTGTTACAAAAAGAACAAGCGCAACAAGTAAAAGATATTTATAGCAAATTGGAAAATGAAGATTCTGATTTGTTGGATTAGGTTAAGGTTGAAATTTTGATTAAAATAAAATCAATAATTAAAAACAAGTTCTTATTGGAGTTGATTTTATTTCAAAGAATTAATTGAAAAAACTATATTTGCAAACTAACACAAACACAAATATGAAATATTGGATGAGAGCATTGTTAATGTTCATCTTTGTTTTTACTACACAATTAACAATAGCACAAAATATAAGTCAGGCACAATTAGCAACCATCAATATTGATGAATTGTCTGACGAGCAAATTTCAGCTTATTGGAACAAAGCAAAATCTGAAGGTTATACATTAGATCAATTGGAGGTTATTGCAAAAACAAAGGGAATGCCAGCCAGTCAAATTTCAAAACTAAGACAGCGAATTTCAGCTTTGCGTTTTGAAGATACTACAAGCGCTGTTCAAACCTCAGACGACAATGATATTTCAAATATAGATAAATTTGGACTGGAAGGAAAAACATCAGAAAAAATCACACAAAGCACTTTGTTTGGTTTCGATTTTTTTAGCAATCCTAACATTTCATTTACACCTAATTTAAATATGGCAACCCCAACTACTTACGAGTTAGGACCTGGTGACGAATTGTTAATTGATATTTGGGGAGCTGCTGAAAACAACTACACCAAACAGGTAAATCGTGAAGGCGCTATTAGAATAGAAAGTATTGGTCCTATCTATGTTAGTGGTTTATCGATTGACAAAGCCAAAGAAAAAATAATTTCTTATTTGCAAAAAATTTATAGCGGAATAGGCGCTGCTAGCGATAGTTATGAAAAAGTACATGCAGATGTTTCATTGATCAATGTGCGTACCGTTCAGGTGAATATTATTGGGGAAGTAAAAGTACCGGGAACCTATTCTTTGAGTGGACTTTCATCGGTATTAAATGCCTTATATGCAGCTGGTGGACCAACAGAAAAAGGAACTTTCAGAAGCATTCAAATCATTAGAAACGGAAAACACCTAAAGGATTTTGACATTTACAATTATTTAATCAAAGGATCAGAAGAAGGCAATGTATTGTTGCGAGATCAGGATATTATTATTGTGAAACCTTACGAGCATATTGTTGCGGTAGCGGGTAATGTAAAGCGTCCGGGGTTGTATGAATTGAAACAAGGAGAAACCATTACAAATTTGGTCGATTTTTTTAGCGGATTTACGTCCAATGCCTATCAGGATCGTATTTTAGTTGAACGCGTAAATGGTTCACAAAAAGAAGTGAATGAAATTGTATACAAAGAACAACCAGACTTTTTATTGAAAGATGGTGATAAATTAACTGTAGGTGCCATTATTGATCGTTTTGAAAACAGGGTTCAAATAAATGGTGCAGTTTACAGACCGGGAACGTATGAATTAACAGAAGGAATTTCTTTAGCCGATTTATTACAAAAAGCCGCTGGTGTAACAGACGATGCTTTTTTAGATAGAGGATTGATTTATAGAACCATCAACGATATAAAACAAGAGATAGTTTCTTTTTCTGTGGAAGATATTCTTTCAGGAACTACAAATATCGAATTAAAAAGAGAAGACCGTGTGCAGATTTTTAGTACCGAAAGTTTAAAAGAAAAATACACCGTTTCAATTGATGGTGCTGTAAACAAGCCACAAACAGTAACGTTTATGGATAAGATGCATTTGGAAGATTTAATAGCCATGTCAGGTGGTTTTAAAGAAGGAGCCGATGCTGCAGTGATTGATATTTTTAGAAGAGTGAATGACGATAATTTTGAAACCATTAGTAAATCAATCAAACGCTCAGGGTCAAATAACTTACTAATTGATGAAAATAAAGATTTTTATTTGGAACCTTTTGACAGGGTTTCGGTACGTTATTTAAAAGGATATACCGTACAGGAAAATGTGAGTATTAGTGGCGAAGTTACCTATCCGGGAAGTTATGCCATCACCAATAAAGGGGAACGTGTTTCAGACTTGATTGATAAAGCAGGCGGATTGTCACCTTATGCTTTTATAGAAGGCGCTTACTTGTCCAGAAAAGTTGGGGAAGCCATTGAAAAATCTCAAATAACGTTATTAGATCAATTAACAGATGTATCTAATGAAGTTTTTGAAAAAAATATAAAAATTGGGTTGAGTTTGGATAAAATTATGAGTGAAGGTGGTAAGGGTTCAAAATACGATTTAATTTTAGAAGAAGGAGATATATTAACAATACCTTCTGAAAAACAAACGGTTGCGGTTAGAGGCGAAGTGTTGTCACCTTCATTGATTCGTTTTGATGAAAAGAATTCCTTAAAAGACTATGTGAATTTTTCGGGAGGGTATGCATTAAAAGCGAAGAAAAGTAGGTCTTATGTTATTTATGCCAATGGAGATATCAAATCAACAAAGGGTTTTCTGTTTTTTAAAAGCCACCCTAAATTAGCACCGGGGTCAATGGTGGTGGTACCTCAAAAAGGAGAAAGCAGTAAAATATCTGCAACAGAAATCATTGCATTAACAACCGCACTGGCAACATTAGGCTTGTTAATTACGAGTTTTTAAAATGGAACGTCTTTGCGAGGAGCGATAGTGACGAAGCAATCTCATGAATAGTAACAGATTGCTTCATTTCATTCGCTATGACAAATAAAAATAAAATAAGATGACCCAACAAAATAAAGCTATAAAACTAAAGGTTGAAAAAGACGAAACCATTATTATATAAATCAAAAAGTTGAATGAACTTGGTTTGTACTGGGCGTAGTTGAAGTATAGAAGTTTTAAAAATAATAAAATAAAATATAGACTATTACGGAGTTATAATAAAGTCTTCGTCTTAGTTAAAGTCAAAGTAATACAATCATGACCCAACAACACAATACAACAAAACAAGAGGTTGACGAAGACGAAATCGACCTAATAGCCCTCGCCAAAACCCTATGGGAAGGTCGTAAAACAGTGATAAAAACAACGCTTATTTTTATGGCGATTGGCTTATTTGTTGCTATTTTTTCTCAAAAGGAATATACAGCGGCTACTACTTTTATGCCACAAACAACCGATGGTAAAATTGGAGGAAGTTTAGGAGGTTTGGCAGCCATGGCTGGTATTAATTTAGGGGGTATGAGTAGTGATTCTGGAATTCACCAAGTTTATACCCACAAATATTAAATAGTGTTCCTTTTCAAAAAGAATTACTGCAAACACCATTAACCATTGAAGGTGCAAAAAGAAAAAGTAAGCTTTGCAAGCTATTATACCGATATTTACAGTCCAGGTTTATTTGGGTACATAAAAAAATACACCATAGGATTGCCAGGTATTATTTTAGCGGCAATTAAAACCGAAAACGGATGTTAACCAAGGGGAGATCTAAAAACCAATAATTTAATTATAGAAAGAAGAAGATAAACTGATTGAATTATTAGATTGCAAATTGTTTGGAAGTGAATGAGGATGATGGCTATGTAACCATTTCAGCCAATATGCCTGAAGCTTTGGCAAGTGCTGAAATGGCATTGAGGGTGCAGGAATTATTACAGCAATATGTAATTGATTTTAAAATTCAAAAATCAAAGGAACAATTGGAGTTTATCAAATCAGTTATTTTGAAGTAGAAGAAAAATTTAAAACATACAACAAAAATTAGCAAATAACAGAGATCGAAACCAAAATATTACAACAGCAATGGCTAAAACAACTACTGAAATGTTGCAAGATGAATATAATTTGGTTTATGGTGTTTATTTAGAATTGGCTAAACAATTAGAAGCACAATACATTCAGGTTACTGAAGATACACCTGTATTTACGGTGTTAAAACCAGTAACGATACCTTTGGAAAAGTCAAAACCAAAACGGTTTTTGATACTTTTTGTTTGGACAATTTTAGGAGGGGTATTAGGGATTGCATTGGTTTTTAGCAAAGGTTATATTACGGATTTCAAAAGAATTTGGAATGAAAAAACACCTAAGTAGATTAAATTATGAGAATAGTGGTAATAAAAGAGCTATAAAAAAATAATGTACCTATTTTAAATATTTTTGATAATTAAATGCTGCCGTAGAGAAGCCGCATCGGGCTGACGGTCTTCAACACCAGCGTGTTGAGGAGGTTGCCGGCAATGATAGCCAGCACATTCGCGCTGATCAGCAGTCCCTTGCCCACGTGACCGGCGCCGAGCTCGCCGGCCAGGATGGGGAGAAAGCCGAAGGTCACCGCCCGGTACCCACCTGGTTGACTGTGCTGACGAATGTTGGCAGGAGGACGTCCGGGTTTTTGAAAAGCTTGACCAGCTCCGCCAAACCGGGCCGCTCCCGCTTGGGAGGCTCTTTACGGGAACTGAGAACGATCACTATGGCCAGGACCGCCGACCCGGCGGCCAGATAGATCACCGCGTCGATCGCCCAGATCGCCGGCGTGGACCCCTCCGCGAAAAAACCGTTTGAGGGTATCGACATCATTGCACACGTGGCAAAGGGTAAGCCCGATGTGGATCGCACATTGTACTGGTGCAAGCCCCGAGGCGAGACACTGTGGAAGGGCGTGCGACAAGGCTCGCTGAAGTACGTTGCCCACCAACAAGCCGAACGGCAACAGGAGTTTCTGTTTGATCTGGATACGGATCCCGCGGAGCAGAGTGACCTGAGGACCGAGCATCCTGACGATTTTCGTCGTCTAAAAGCGGCGTTTGATCAATGGGAAACCAAGGTGCGACAGAACCGCAGAGGACGCTCGGAGTGACGGCTCTGATAGCGAAAGCGAGGAGACGTGCTGACTACCTCGCTTACGCTTCGGGTTGCGAATAGTCCGGACTAGTGCGGGTCGTTTTCGTAACGCTCTGCGCAGCAGGTCTTCGCCAAAGTCGTTCTCAAAGTCGCGCAGGCGCAGTCCGCG
>CAVQGP010000009.1:0-109678 GCA_963712085.1 uncultured Flavobacteriaceae bacterium
TGTAATTTCAATTATTATATCTTCCAATTATTTATTTACAGACAACGAACTTAAAATTAATTCAGTAAAACCTTTGGCTTTATTTATTCAGAAAAATTCCACTGAAAAACCGCAAATAATAGTTTATAATTCAATAATTCCAGCACTTCCATTTTATTTAAATCAAGAAACCACTACTATAAAACACAAAACAATAACCACACAAAGAGAAGTTCAATTTGAAACGAACAATAATTGGATGAAATATTTAATTGATTATTATATTAAAGAAGATAGAGATCGAATTTTAGATATTAATCTTGAGCGTCCTACTTATTTAATAACCCGAAAAATGGATACCCTTCCTGATACTTTACTAATATTCATTGATAAACTAAAATACAAAAAAGAATTTGGAAAATTGAATTTATATTACAACGCAGAATGATAAAAACAATAGAAAAACACCCGGTGTTAAGCCTTACAATTGTAACTCTTTTGATGCTATTAATGCATTTAGATGTTCCAAATATTACCATTATGGAAGCACGTAATTTTATTGCTTCTCGTGAAATGATTCAAGACAACCATTGGTTATTACCAACTTTAAATGGTGAACCTAGATATGAAAAACCTCCTTTACCAACTTGGCTTACAGCAATTTCTGGACTTTTATTTGGCGTAAACAGCTTATTTGCATTGCGTTTACCTGCAGCATTAATGGTTTTATTTTCAGGAATATTTTGTTATTATTTTTCATTAAAACTTAATTTATCAAAAAATGAAAGTTTTAGGAATAGTTTAATTCTAGTTACTTCATTTTATGTAATTGGAATTTTAAATGAAGCGCCTTGGGATATTTTTGCTCATGGTTTTATGTTGGCAGGACTTTATTTTTTATTCAGCTTTTTTAAAGAAAGTAAATCAGTTTGGAAAAATGTATTCTTAGCTTCTTTATTTATTGGATTTTCAATTTTAAGTAAAGGTCCTGTTTCATTATTTGCCTTGTTTTTACCATTTTTAATTTCGTATGGAATTGTTTTCAAATTCAGAGATTTTAGAAATAAAGCAATTCCTTTTATAGTGTTTATTTTCCTTTCAATAATTATTGGAATATCATGGTTTGCATATGTAAGGTTGGCCGATTCTGAATCATTTTTAGCCATTGCAGAAAGAGAAACAGGAAATTGGAGTAACTATAATGTAAAACCTTTTTATTATTACTGGAGTTTCTTTACACAATCGGGTATATGGACAATACCCGCGTTTATAGGTTTGCTTTATCCGTATTTAATTAAAAGGGTTTATAATAAAAAAGCTTATGCATTTACATTTTTATGGACCATTTTTGCTGTTGTTTTACTTTCTTTAATTCCTGAAAAAAAACCTCGATATTTAATGCCTGTTTTGATCCCTTTGGCATTTAATACTGGTTTTTATATTCAATATTTAGTTAAACAATTTTCAAGTTTATCCAATAAAAAAGAAACAATTCCTGTTTATTTTAACTTCGGTTTCATTGCTAGTACTGGTATTGCTTTTCCAATTGTTTTATACTTTATTTTGAAAGAAAATATAGAAATATATTTGTTTAACTATATTTCAACCTCAATTATTTTAGTTATAATTGGCTTATTTATGTTTAGATATTTATTTCAAAAGAAATTTAAAAACGTATTTTATTTAAGTATTTTATTAATGGCTTCTATATTAATTTTTGCCATTCCAATTTCAAAAGTATTCAATAAAAATGAAGCTTATGTAAGTATTGCTTCTTTACATAATTTTGAAGATAAAAATCAAATTATCGTTTTTTCTGCAGGTGAATTAACACCTGAAATGTTGTGGGAATACAATGGAAAAATAAAAAATATTTACCAAAACGAAGAAATTCATTTTCCTACTGAAAATAAATTTGGATTACTTGTTTCCATTGAAGAAATTGAACAATTTACTTCAGCTTTTGAAAAAAACTATCACTATAAATTAATTGAAACCTACAATTTAAATGTTGGCTCAAAACAAAAAGATAGATTGATTCGTCAGTTTTATATTGTAACAAAAAAATAACTATTTTTGAATTATGAAAACACTAACATTAACTGATAAAGTTACCTATCTAATACTAACTGTAATTTTCGCATTTGGGATTTACTTTTCAAATACTGATGTAGTCTATTTTGATGAAGTTTACACCAAAGAAGATGGGCTTGTAGAGTATGGCACAGCTTTCTTTTTATTTTGTTCTAGCTTGCTTTTAGCTTGGAGATTGATTAAACTGTTTAAGTTTAAAAAACCTTTATGGATAGTTGGTATGGTTGGAATGATTTTGGTATTTATTTTTGGTGCTGGTGAAGAAATTTCTTGGGGACAGCGTATTTTTGAAGTTGAATCTTCAGAATATTTTTTACAAAATAATGCACAAGGTGAAACCAATTTACACAATATGGTAGTTGATGGTAAGAAAATAAACAAAATTGTTTTTAGTCAATTATTAACTGTGATTTTAATTATTTATTTAATTATAACACCGTTTTTATACCGTAAGTTTGAATTTATTAAAAATTTAGCAACTATTTTTGCTGTACCAATTGTAAAATGGCATCAAACCATTGCTTTTTTACTAAGCACAGTTTTAGTTGCTATTATGCCTTCTGAAAAAAAATGGGAATTGTACGAACTCGCTTTTAGTGTGATTTTCTTATTAATATTCTTAAATCCTTTAAATAAAACTATTTATCAGAAATAGAATTGAAATATTTATTGAAAACCATCTTCAATATAAAATAAAATATAAGTGCATAAATAGTTCCAAAAAACATTCCAGTTAAAATATCTAATGGAAAATGAACACCTATATATATTCGGCTATAAGAAACTATAAGTGCCCAAACAATTAAAATAATTAATAAGTATTTGAATTGCTTTTTAAATAACGAACCAAAAAAAACTGCAACGGCCATAGTATTTGATGCATGTGCAGAAAAATAGGAATAGCGTCCACCACAACTTGATTTTACCAGTCTTACAAAATGAGAAATAGTTTCGTCATGGCAAGGTCTTAATCGTTTAAAACCATATTTAAATAAATTACTTGTTTGATCTGAAGCCAATATTAATAAAGCCACAAAAATTATAATTACAAGCGTTTTTTTACTACCATAGTATTTATAAGAAAAAAACAGAAAGCACAAATATAATGGGATGGCACTGTATTTATTTGAAATAAATAACCAAAAGCCATCCCATTGTACAGTACCTAAATTATTCAGGAAAATTAGTAATTCAATATCTTTATCAATTAAATTTTCCAGCATTTAAACCTATCTATTTTGTTAATCAACTATTTCTACAATCTCTACTTCAAAAACTAAATCTGTATTCGGTGGTATCACCCCGCCTGCTCCCTGAGCTCCATAACCTAAATGAGATGGTATAAACAATAAAGTTTTATCACCTACCCTCATTTTCTGTAAACCTTCACTAAAGCCAGCAATTAAACGGGCTTTTGGACCGTATTCAGTAGTGAAAGGAGAATAGCCATTTTTATCAGCTCTTTTTTGATCGTAAGAACCGTATAATTTAGCTATTTCAACATAATTGGTATCAAATAAAATACCATTTGAAAAATACCCTGCATAATTGACTTTAACTTTATTACCTGCTTTTGGAAACTCACCATTTTTAGTTTCAATAGTTGCAATTTTCAACCCAGACGGTAACACTGTGGCGTTCCCTAAATTTGCATTAAATTTTTTTAAAGTACTTTCAACAGCAATTTCCATTGCTGCTGCTTTTTTGCGTTTTTCTGCATCAAGAGCTTTATAGTAATCTGAAAAAACTTTATTTGCTTTAAAAGATTTTGCAGCACTGCCAATTTTTATAATTTCAACTTTTCTAATAGTATCGTATTGAGCAATAGAGTCTACAACCTTTTGACCTTTTTCAACATTTCCAAAAACAGTATGTATATTATCTAGCCATGGCGTTGCTACATGTGTAATAAAAAATTGACTTCCATTGGCTTTAGGACCTGAGTTTGCCATAGATAAAACACCTGGTTTTGAATGTTTTAAAATTAAACTGTCCTGAGAATTTTTTGGAAATTCATCATCAAATTTATAACCTGGATCTCCCATTCCAGTTCCCAAAGGATCTCCACCTTGAATTATAAAATTCTCAACAACTCTATGAAAAAGAGTACCATCATAATATGGTTTTCCCTTTAAAGAATCGGTAACAAATTCATTGGTTCCATCAGCTAAAGAAACAAAATTAGCTACTGTAATTGGTGTTTTTTCAAATTCCAATTTCAATAGAATATCACCTTTATTTGTTTCCAAATTTGCATATAAACCATCAGTTAAATCTGCATATTTGGCAGGCTTACAAGAAACCACAACTAAAGATAAAATTAAGATACTTAGCTTTAAAAATTTCATTGAACTATTCTCCTTTTATTTCTAATAACTCAACTTCAAATACCAAAACATCAAAAGGTTTTATAACTCCACCTTGTCCTGGAAAAGCTCCATAAGCTAAATCTTGAGGGATATAGAATTTATATTTAGAACCAACAGACATTAATTGTAAACCTTCTGTCCACCCTTTAATTACTCGATTTACTTGAAATTCAGCAGGTTCTCCTCTTCCAATTGAGCTATCAAACTCAGTTCCATCAATTCTAGTACCTACATAATGAACTTTTACAGTAGACATTGCTGTTGGTTTTTCACCAGAACCCTCGCTGATAACGCTATATTGCAATCCACTTGCAGTTGCAAGAACACCCTCATTATCTTTATTTAATTCTAAAAACTTTTCACCTTCTAATTTGTTTTCTCCAAATTCAGCTTCTACTTTTTTTAAGGCTTCTGCTTGTTTTTTCTCTTGATCTGCCATTTGTTTCTTTTGGAAAAATTCTCTTAAAATTGGGTCAATTTTTTCAAACTCAATAAGAACATTGGTAGAATCTAAACCATTTTTTACACCTTGAATGAAAAGTTCTTGGTTAATTTCAGAAAAATTCCCTTTTAACTTAACTGCAATGTCTAAACCCAATACATAACTCGCTGTATCAACATCTGTTTTTAAATCTTTTTTTGTAATACCTTGGCTATTGCAAGATGCCATTGCTAAAACTACTGTTAAAACTATAACTAATTTAATTACTTTCATTTTTTTTATTTATTTTAATTAATTGAACTTTATATATTAATGACTGATTAATACCTATTTTATTTTGATCGCCCAAATATCCAAAAACTTTATGAGATGGAAACAAAAAAGTTACAACATCTCCTTCATGCATTAATTTTAAACCGTTCCGCAATCCTTCAACTATTTCTTGTTGATCTACTTGATACGATTTTAATCCATTTTCTTGAGCACTATAAATCACTTTGTTTTCTAAATTTAAAACATCAAAAGTATATAATAATTGGTCACCAAATTCAGGCAATGCTACATTTACACTTTTTGTATTGTATTTATACCAAAAACCGCTTGTTGACACAATATAATTTGATAAAGAGTCTTTTGCAATAATCTCATTAAATACTTTTTCTTCACTTTCATTTAAAGCTTTATTTAATGAAACTGATTCCTCCATAAATGAAGCCGATTTAATGGTTATTGGTTTTCTTGGAATTGGCTGCATACACGAAAACAAGCCTAATAAAACAAACAAATTTAAAACGCTAATCTTCATAAGAATTTATTAATTCATTTTTATACTTTGGAAGTACTTTTAAGAATTTCGAGATAGTAGCATCTAATGATATTTTAGATTTTCCACCGGCAGCATTGTCATGACCCCCACCATCAAAGTGTTCTCTTGCAAATTTATTCACGGAAAACTTACCTTTTGAACGCAATGATATTTTTACAATCTGTTGCTCTATATCTTCTATAAAAATAGCTGCAAAAATAA
Source organism: uncultured Flavobacteriaceae bacterium (assembly GCA_963712085.1). Lineage (GTDB taxonomy): Bacteria > Bacteroidota > Bacteroidia > Flavobacteriales > Flavobacteriaceae > Lutibacter. The sequence goes on from CAVQGP010000009.1 coordinate 5,912, forward strand.
CTCCTTGTAATGAAAGTGCATAATTTACAATACCTTCCGTATCTCCTTTTTGATAATTAAATTCATCTAATTCATCCTGAGATAGCGATATATAAGCTGTTTTTAGTCTTTCAATTATAACCATATTACTTAATGCACGCCCTAAAAGTTGAAGACTTCCGTATGAGTTATTATCGTAAACATTGTTGTAAATTTTAGCATTGTTGGCTCCTTTTTCAATTAAATTAGCGACAATTCTATGTGTTGTACTTGTGGTTGAAGGAAAACGAAATGAACCTGTGTCGGTCATTATTCCAGCATATAAACAAGTTGCAATATTTTCATTAATTGCTTCATCATCATCTAGCTTTTCTAAAAAATGGTAAACCATTTGGCAGGTAGAGCAAATTGACACATCAGAATATAAATACTTGGCAATAGTATCAGGTTCCTGATGGTGGTCTATCATAATAAAATCACCTACAAAATCTTCTAAAGTATTTTGCATATCACTTCCAACTCTATGCAGTGCATTAAAATCTAATAAAAAAATAATAGAAGCTTCATCAATAGCACTTTTTGATTGCCTGTTTTGCATATCAAATTTCAAAACATCCTTTGATCCAGGTAACCATTTCAGAAAATCGGGATAATCATTTGGGGCCACAATAGTTGCATTATGACCTTTTTTTAATAAATAATGATACATTGCTAAACTAGACCCAATAGCATCTCCATCGGGATTTCTATGCGGCACAATTACCACATTTTTTGGGCTCGAAAGCAATGTTTTTATTTCTTTAATTTCACTTTTATTCATAAGGTGCAAATATACAATTTAATAGAATAGTTTATTTCATTTACTGCTGTATATTTGTTAAAATTCAATATAAAAATACTAAAATGACCTATTTTAAAACCTTATTCTTTATTTTCCTTATAATTTCTTCTTGTAATAAAATAGCTGAAAAAGAAAATAGTTTTACAATTGCTTTTGGTTCGTGTAATAATCAGGTATTAGAGAATAAACTTTGGCCAGATATTAAAAAAAACAACCCTGACGTTTGGATTTGGGGTGGAGATATCATTTATTCAGATACTGAAGATATGAATTTTATGGAACTGAATTACAACAAACAAAAGAGTGATACAGCTTATTTCAATTTCATTAAGAATGTTGATGTTTTAGCAACCTGGGATGATCACGATTACGGTTTAAATGATGGCGGTATTGAATATGCTCAAAAGGCAACTTCTCAAAAATTATTTTTAGATTTTTTAAATGTTCCTATAGATGATAATCGACGACAACAGGAAGGAATATATTTTTCTAAAGATTACACTATTAATAACAGGAGCATTAAAATTATTTTGTTGGACACAAGGTATTTTAGAACTCAGCTAACTGAAGATACATTAACTAGTAAACGTTATCAACCAAATGTGTATGGAGAAGGAACCATCCTTGGAGAAAAGCAATGGAAATGGTTAGAGAACGAACTTAAGAATTCGAAAGCAACTTTTAATATTATTGTAAGCAGTATTCAGGTTTTATCTGCTGAACATGGCTTTGAAAGTTGGGGAAATATTCCACATGAGGTAGATCAATTTGAAAATTTACTTGTTAGTACAAAAGCAAAAAATGTTATTATTTTATCAGGAGATCGTCATATTTCTGAAATTTCAAAAAAGGAGATTGAAGGTTTGAATTATCCTTTAATTGATTTTACTTCAAGTGGAATGACTCATTCTTATACAAGCTTTAAAAATGAACCTAATAAATTTAGAATTGTTGATGTAGTTTCAGAAAAGAACTTTGGAATTTTAAGATTTGATTTTAATTCAAATTCAGTTAAAATGGAAATAAAAGGGGAAAATAATGTTTTATTCCACACTTTTGAGCAAAAATACCAGATGTAAATGCTGTTTTATAATTTAATTTTATAATTTCGGCACTTTAAAAACTATAACTACAAATGGCAACAAACAGAACATTTACAATGCTTAAACCTGATGCAATTGAAAAGGGTTACATCGGGCCAATTTTGGAAAAAATTACCGCCTCAGGTTTTAAAATTATTGCTTTGAAAATGACAAGATTAAGCGAAGCAGGTACAAAGCAGTTTTACAGCATTCATAAAGATCGACCATTTTTTAACGATTTGGTTAAATATATGACACAAGGACCAATAGTTGCAGCTGTTTTAGAAAAAGAAAATGCTGTTGAAGATTTTAGAGCTTTAATTGGCGCTACAAATCCTGAAGATGCTGCTGAAGGAACCATTAGAAAATTATATGCATCATCTATTAGTAACAATGCTATTCACGGTTCAGATAGTGATGAAAATGCTGCAATTGAAATCGCTTTTCATTTTTCAGGAAGAGAGATTTTTTCTTAAATCAGTTCGAAAATTTCAATAAAAAATCCGTTTTTAAACGGATTTTTTAGCTTAATAATATTTTTGAAATAAGCTTTTCACCCAATTCATCATTCATCATTTTTATAATTTTTTCTTTTCCATAACTCAATTCCTCACGTAAAACCGATGATTTTAATCTAACAACTAAGGTGCTTCCATTCAATTCAATGTTTTGCGTATACGACACAACTCCATTCCCCATTAATTTTGACCAAGCATCTTTAACATTAATCTGTTGCATTCCTTTGGTTAGTTTGTTTTCTTCAATAACATCCTTCATTAAATCTTGAATAGAATGAAATTCGTTAATTCGTTTTGCCATTACAATTGAAATATTTTAAAAGATTGTTTTGTTTTTTTTACAACTTCTTCGGTTCTCTCTTTGTGCGTATCACTTATAAATAATTGTCCAAATTCATCATTATTAACCAAACTAATGATTTGCTCAACCCTATTATCATCCAATTTATCAAAAATATCATCTAACAAAAGTATAGGTTTTACTTTAACTTGTTCCTTTATAAAATCGAATTGTGCTAATTTCAAAGCTATTAAAAATGATTTTTGCTGACCTTGAGAACCAAATTTTTTAACAGGGTAACCATCAATTTCAAAAGATAAATCATCTTTATGAATTCCAACAGTTGTAAATTGTAAAATTCTGTCTTTTTCTAAACTTTTTTCAAATAAATGGTGTAAATCACCTTCATCCATTTGTGTTTTATAAACCAAATCTACAGATTCCTTACTACTGGAAATTGACTGATATCGCTTTTTAAATATTGGTATAAAAGCTTCTAAAAATTGTTTTCTACTTTCGTAAATTACCACACCATACCTATTTAATTGCTCATTATATACATTTAAATTTATGGGATCAAAAACTCTATTTGCGGCAAAATATTTCAATAATGCATTTCTTTGTACTAAAACTTTATTGTAATTAATCAATGCCTGTAAATATTTTGGGTTTGATTGTGAAATAACATTATCAATAAATTTTCTTCTAGTATCGCTTCCCTCAATTATTAAATCCCGATCCGCTGGTGATATAATAACCAGAGGCAAATACCCTATATGGTCTGAAAATTTTTCATAAATTTTACCATTTCTTTTCACAATTTTTTTATGGCCTCGTTTCAAACTACACACAACAGTATCAATTCTTTCATTTAATTGGTAACTTCCTTCTATCATAAAAAAGTCTTCAGAATGCTTAATATTTTGAGTTGCCACAGAATTAAAGTAACTTTTAGCAAAAGAAAGATAGTAAATTGCATCTAAAACATTGGTTTTACCTACACCATTATTTCCAACAAAACAATTTATTTTATCCTCAAAATCAAATGATTGTGATTCAAAATTCTTAAAATTCACCAATGTAATTTTCTGTAAATGCATCTGTATTTTTTGAAACTTTAAAATTATTCAAAATAAATGAAAATTTAGGCACATTTGCATTTTTACTTTCCAATTAAAAATTCTATTTTTGCGCCTACAAATTTTACATTAAATGGCAACATATAAAAAGACAGGAACTAAAGTAAAAAGTGCCCAGAATAATATTGAAGACAAATCAACAACTGCTGAAGTATTTAACACTTTAGATCAAACTGCATCGAGATCTGAACAATGGATTCTTAAAAACCGTAAAATAATATTTGGCGTTTTAGGCGCAGTAGTAGTAATAATATTGGGATATTTGGCATATCAAAAATATGTTCAAATTCCAAAAGAAAAGGAAGCTGCTAACGAATTGGCTTTCCCAAAAGTATATTTTGAAGATGCAATGACAAATTCTGTTGCTGCAGATTCTTTATTTACATTGGCTTTAGAAGGTGCTGACGGAAAATATGGTTTTATAGATATTGCTGATAATTACAGTAGCACAAAAGCTGGAAATTTAGCAAATTATTATGCTGGAATTTCATATTTAAGACTAAAAAAATATCAGGAAGCTATCGAGTCTCTTGAAAAATTCTCTTCTGATGATGAATTATTAGGCCCAGTTGCTAAAGGAGCTATAGGTGATGCTTTTGCTGATATCAATCAATTTGATGATGCTTATGATTTTTATATGGAAGCTGCCAATTTAAAAGACAATAATTTTTCTACTCCTCTATTTCTTTTTAAAGCAGGAAATACTGCCATGGATTTGGAAAATTATAGTGAAGCATTAAGTGCTTTCGAAAAAATTAAAAGTGATTATCCAACTTCAGATGAAGCAAAGAATATTGATATTTACATCAACAAAGCTACATTTGCATCAAAAAAATAAGCTATAATGGCTACAACAAATTTATCAAACTACGATAAATCAACAATCCCAAACGCGAATAAATTTCGGTTTGGGATTGTTGTTTCAGAATGGAATCCCGAAATTACTGAAAACCTTTTTTTAGGTGCCGAACAGGCATTTTTAGAAAATGGAACGCTTAAAGAAAATATCATTCGTTGGAATGTTCCAGGAAGCTTTGAACTTATTTATGGCTGTAAAAGAATGATTGAAACTCAAAAATTAGATGCTATTATTGCTATTGGAAGTGTTATTCAAGGTGAAACAAAGCATTTCGATTTTGTTTGTGAGGGCGTTACTCAGGGTATTAAAGATTTAAATGTAAAATACGATGTGCCTGTTGTTTTTTGTGTATTGACTGATAATACCAAACAACAATCTATAGATCGTTCTGGTGGAAAACATGGAAATAAAGGTGTTGAATGCGCTATTGCCGCTATTAAAATGGCGGCTTTAAGACAGTTTTAACATCGTTGTTATTCACAAAATTTGACCGAAACTCTTTTATTCAGTATTTTTGAGTTTTAAAGTATATTACATTATTTATGTTTGGTAAATTATTTAAGCCACGTTCGCATTATGTTTTTGATTATAAACCTCGTTATTACGACGAGCGCAAAGAACGTTTGCAAAATTTAGAAGAAAAATACCACGGCAATAAAGACCTTAGCAATGAATCCGCAAAATTAAGGCTTACCAAAAATAATTTAAAGACTGACTGGGTTAAAAATAAACGAAGTGCAACTGATAGGTCCTCAAATTTAAGATTAGCTTTAATAATTGCTATTTTAGTTGGTCTGGCTGCTTATATTCTTGAATTACATAAACTTTTCTAATGTCTGATATTATTCAGTTACTTCCGGACCATGTTGCAAATCAAATAGCAGCAGGTGAAGTTGTTCAGCGACCTGCCTCTGTGGTAAAGGAACTTTTAGAAAACGCCATAGATTCACAGGCAACTTCAATAAAATTGATTATTAAAGATGCTGGCAAAGCATTGGTACAGGTAATTGATAATGGAATTGGAATGAGTCAAACTGATGCTAGACTTAGTTTTGAACGCCACGCAACTTCAAAAATTAAAAAAGCTGAAGACTTATTTAATTTACATACAAAAGGTTTTAGAGGTGAGGCATTGGCCTCTATTGCAGCCATTGCCCATGTTGATTTAAAAACAAAACAGGAAAATCAAGAAATTGGTACTTTTATTAAAATTGAAGGAAGTACGCTGGTTTTTCAAGAAAATATATCAACTCCAAAAGGAACTTCGGTTGCTGTAAAAAATTTATTTTACAATATTCCGGCAAGAAGAAATTTTTTAAAATCAAACAGTATTGAAACCCAACATATTATTAGTGAATTTCAACGTGTTGCCCTTGCTCACCCCTCAGTTTCATTTTCATTTTATCACAATGAAAATGAAATTTACAATTTAATTTCAGGTAATTTACGCCAGCGAATTGTTGCGATATTTGGAAAAAAAACAAATGAAAAACTGGTTCCTATACATGAAGAAACTGATGTTGTTACTATCAATGGATTTGTTGCAAAACCCGAATTTTCTAAGAAAAAAAGAGGCGAACAATTCTTTTTTGTAAATGATCGTTTTATAAAAAACGCCTATTTAAACCACGCGGTTTCAAGTGCTTTTGAAAGTTTACTCTCAAATGGTTATTTTCCAACCTATTTTTTGTATTTAACAGTTCCAACAAAAAGTATTGATATCAATATTCATCCAACAAAAACTGAAATTAAGTTTGACGATGAAAAAACATTATACGCTATTTTAAGATCAACCATAAAACATAGTTTGGGACAATACAATGTTGCCCCGGTACTTGATTTTGAAAGAAGTGCATCTTTTGATACGCCTTACGATTTTAAAAATAAAAATACACAAACACCAAGAGTTAGTGTAAATCCAGATTTTAATCCATTTAAATCTGAAGAGCAAAAATCTATTAATTTTCCATTTAAACGCGAAACTACACAAAAGTGGGAAAGTTTATATACAGGAATTGACATTCAAAATATTGAAGTAGAAGCCGAAACAATAAATACTTCGCTGTTTTCAGATGAAAAATCGAATAGTAAAACATATCAAATTCATAACAAATATATTGTTAGCAGCATTAAATCTGGTATTGTTTATATCAATCAGAATTTAGCCCACCAACGTATATTATATGAAGATTTTTTAGAAAATATTACGGTTAAAGAAGCAGCAAGTCAACAATTATTGTTTCCTTTGGAAATATCATTTAACAAAGATGATATTTATTTGATTAAAGAAATCAAAGAAGATCTAGAAAATATAGGTTTTTTGTTCGATAAAATTTCCGATGAAACCATTGTAATAAAAGGAATACCAGTTACAATTACTGAAAGTCAGATCAATATTATTATTGAGCAATTGTTAGAAGATATAAAAAACGATGTGCCGGACGCAAGCTTCAGTCAACTTGATATTATGGCTAAAAGTTTGGCTAAAAGTTTGGCAATTAAAACAGGAACAAAAATAAATTTAAGAGAACAGGAAGAAATAGTAAATAAGTTGTTTAACTGTAAACAGCCAGATTTATCTCCGTTTGGAAAAACAACATTTGTTACTATTAATATCGACGAAATTGATAAAAAATTTAACAATTAAAATTGTGAGCATATAAATTATGGGAAGAATGACCGAAGCTGTGAAGCACTTAATTATAATAAATGTAATATTTTTTATTGCACCTCAATTAATGCCAAATTTAGGATTGCAAAATATGTTTGCTTTGTATTTTCCTGAAAATCCAAACTTTGGATTTTGGCAGTTTCTAACGCACATGTTTATGCATGGCAGCTTTATGCATATTATGTTTAATATGTATGGTTTATGGGCTTTTGGAACACCTTTGGAACAAATATGGGGTCGAAATAAGTTCTTATTTTTTTATTTCTCAGCTGGTTTGGGAGCAGGTTTAATTTACACTTTGGTAAATTATTATCAGTTCAATTCAGTTTATGAGCAGCTTGTAAACATAGGATTATCAGCAACTGAAATTCAAAATATTTTAGATACAGGAAGTTATAATTCTCAAATATTAAGCGCCATTTCAGAAGCTGATTTATCTGAATTTTTCGCTACCTATCATACCCCTGCTGTTGGAGCTTCAGGAGCAATTTATGGTATTTTAGTTGCTTTTGGTATGACATTCCCGAACGCAAAACTGGCTTTGATATTTTTCCCAGTTCCAATTGCTGCAAAATATTTTATCCCAGTAATTATTTTGAGTGATTTGTTTTTTGGTATGACAAGTTATTCAATAGGAAATGTGGCTCATTTTGCGCACGTTGGTGGTGCTTTAATAGGATTCATTATTGCTTGGTACTGGAAACAAAACCAATTTAAACGCTGGAACTAAATTGAATATTATAAACGAAATAAAACAGGCTTATCAAAATGCCAATGCTGTTGAAAAAATAATATACATCAATGTATTGTTATTTTTAATCACATTTATATTCAATAGTTTTGCGTTGGAATGGTTAGCATTGCCTTCAGGTTTAAATGATTTTTTTCATAAACCTTGGACAATTGTAACCTATGCTTTTATTCACGAACGACTTTTTCATATATTATCTAACCTTTTGGTTTTGTATTATATAGGTAATTTATTTCTGGATTTTTTCTCAAAAAAACAATTCTTATTTTTATATTTTTCAAGTACCATTTTTGGAGGAATCGTTTTTTTGCTCAATTATTATTTCACCAATAAGTACGGGTCGCCTTTAGGAGGAGCATCTGCAGCTGTTACTGCAATTTTTGTTGCCGTTGCTACTAAAATTCCAAGATATGCACTTCAATTACGTTTTATAGGCAGTGTTGAATTATGGGTGTTGGCAGCAATATGGGTGGTATTGAGTATTTTACAATTATCAACAGAAGAAAAGGGCGCTGCACTTGCGCATTTAGGAGGTGCAATTTTTGGATTTATTTATACTAAACAATTAAATAAAGGTAATGATATTGGAAAATGGTTTCATATTGTAAAGAATTATTTTGTTAATTTGATGCAACCAAAAAATAAATCAAATTTAAAGACTGTTTATAAATCGAATAAAACGAGAAAAACAACCAATAACATTGAGAAAACCAAACAGCGTAAAATTGATGATATTTTGGATAAAATCAGTAAATCTGGTTACGACAGTTTAACACAAGAGGAAAAGGATTTTTTATTCAGAGCAGGAAAATAAGAATGCATGAAAAAGCTATCACTCATCGATAAATTCTTATTGATGGTCAATATAGTATTGACTGCTATCTTGCTTACCTCATTCTTAAGTTATTATATTTCACCCAATTCAATTCCATTTATCTCTGTTTTAAGCCTTTTTCAACCAGTTTTATTTGTTTTAAATCTAATTTTCATCATCTTCTGGATACTAAAATTTAATAGGTTATTTTTAATTTCCGCAATTGGTTTGCTCTTAGGTTTCCAATATATTTCTGCCTTTTATGGTTTTAGTGAAAAGGTGGTTATGTTGGAAAATGATGTGAAAATTATGAGTTATAATGTTCGCATGTTCAATTTATATAAGTGGATTGTTGAAGATAATGTTGATCAAAAAATATACGATTTTATCAATAAAAAGGATCCCGATATTTTATGCATTCAAGAAAATCATACTTCCAAAAAAGTAGGTTTTAAATTTCCATATAAATACAATAAAGTTAGCAATATTGAGAATCACACGGGTTTAGCGATTTATTCAAAATTTAAAATTATAAATTCTGGCTCTTTAAATTTTATAAAAAGTACCAACAACGCAATTTTTGTGGATATCCTAAAAAATAATGATACTGTTAGAATTTATAATGTGCATTTAGAATCGTTGAGAATAAATCCGAAAGAAGAACAGTTTACTCAGGAAAATTCTGAGAAACTAAAAATAAGATTGGAAAAGGCATTTAAAATTCAGGCAAATCAAGTAGCTTTAATTTTGGAACATCAAGAAAAAATAAAGCATAAATCAATCATTTGTGGAGATTTTAACAACACGGCGTTTTCTTGGGTTTATAAAAATTTGAAAGAAGGTAAAAATGATGCTTTCGAAGAAGCTGGAAAAGGTTTTGGTGATACGTACGATTTTGTTTTTCCATTTCGAATTGACTTTATTTTAACTGATGAAAAAATTGAAGTCAATAATTTTAAAACTTATGAGGTGAAATACTCCGACCACTACCCTATTATGGCTCGTGTTAGCTTTTAAAAGTAATTAGTTAAAAATATTTTATGAATCAGATTATTGTATTAAATAGCATAGATAAAAATTCAACTGTTAAAATTGAAAACGGTGAATTAATTAGTTATAATTATAATGGTGAGGAACTTATTCATCAAAAGGGAATGCCTGGCTGGAGAAATTCTGATACTGAAATGTTTCCCCTAATTGGACCTACAGAGGCAAATAATTTTAAAGTAGCCACGCCCAAAGGAAATTATAGTCAGGATCAACATGGACTTTTAAGGGAGTTAAATTATGCTATTGAAAATAAAACAGATTACACCTGTTCTTATATTAAAAAATATACTGCCTACACTGCGGTTGAAAATTCAAAATTTCCAGAAAAATCTCCAGTAAAATTACTCTCCTGGCCTTATAAATTTTCATTTAGAAAAAGTTTTGAATTAACCAATGAAGAATTGAAAATAACATTTGAAATTGAATCAGAAAAAGGAATGCCATTTATGTTAGGGTATCATCCTGCTTTTAAATTAGAAGGAAATAAAACGGAAATTGTTAGTTCTAAAACTGAAGAAATTTCAATTCAAAAAATAATGAATCAAGGTTCAGTTGCGCTACCTGTTTTAAACACTTCTGAAATTCATTTAAAAAAAGAAAACGGATTAAATATTTTAATAAAAACAAATGGATTTAACAATTTTATGTTATGGACAGAAGTTACAAATATGCTCTGTATTGAACCTATTACGGCATACCCATATACTGAAGGTCAATTTTTAACAAGTGATTTATTTAATGTTTCAACCGGTAAGGAAAATTTCGAAGTTGAAATAAAACCGTATTAATTTTTTTGAACTCTTTTTAAAGTCAGTAAATTGATTGGATTTATTCCCAATCCATTCACATTTTTCTGTGTAAAACGCACCACTTCATCATAATACAAAGGAATTACTGCAGCTGAAGCCATTACCAAACTATCCATTTTTTGGTACAATTTGCGACGTTTTACATTATCAGTTATTTGAATAGATCGCTCATATAATTCATCAAACTCTTTTGAGCTATAATGGGTGTAATTTGGTCCATTTGGAGAGAAATTTTTACTGTGAAAAATAAATAGGTAATTTTCGGCATCAGGGTAATCTGCAACCCAACTCCCTCTAAAAATACTCAATTGTCCATTTACTTTTGTTTGTCTCAAAGTTGATGGTGGCATTACATCAATTTTCACATTCAATCCTGACTTTTGAACTTCACGCTGAATGTATTCACATAAATCTAAATATTGACTGTTTGTACTAATTGTAATAGTAGGATTTAAATTTCCAGTTTCTTCTATATAAGCCTCTACCAATGCTTTTGCTTTTTCTGGTTGATAAGTATAACCTTTCATTGAGTTGAATGATGGCAACCCTTTAGGAATAAACCCATTAACTGCAGGAACTCCAATTCCATTTCTCAAGTATTTTATCATTTTTTCTCTATCAAATCCATAGTTGATAGCTTTTCTTATTTTTATAGAATTCACCTCTTTTTCAGCGGCATCCATATATATTCCCAAATACTCAGTGTTTAAATATGGACCAGAAATCATATCAATTTTATCTTTATAATAATCCTTTAATTTTCCTTCCGAAGTCAATAAATCATCTTTAAACGAAGCGTCAATACTGCTCATAAAATCAATATTCCCTTGAATAAACTGTAAAAATTCACTTTGCTTATCAGGTAAAAATGTTATAGAAATAGCTTCTAAATAAGGTAAGTTAATCCCGTTTTCATCCTTTTCAAAATATAAATTGTTTTTTCTTAAAACCAATTTTGTGTTTTCAACCCATAACTTAAATTGAAAAGGTCCTGTACCAATTGGATTGGCTCTAAATTTATTTCCAAAATAAGTTACAGCCTCTTGTGGCACTACAGAGCAATATTTCATACTCATTAAACTCAAAAATGGCGGAAAAGGTTGCTTTAATTGAATTACAAAAGTACTATCAGTAGTTGCTTCAAATTTTTCAACAAACTCCAAAACCCATTTACCTGGAGAAGCTACGTTCGGATCAACTAAACGATTGAAACTGTATTCAAAATCACTTGCTTTAACCATTCTGGTTGAGTCTTTTCCAAACATAATATGCTTATGAAACTGTATTCCTTTTTTTAAATTAAATTGGTAAGTTTTGCCATCATCAGAAATAAACCAAGAATGCGCAATATCTGGCTGCACTTCTAACTGGTCATCTAGTTGAACCAAACCATTAAACAACTGGTTTGTAACCCAAATTGTACGTAAATCTTTAGCAAATGCAGGGTCTAAAGTGGTTATATTAGCATGTTCATTATATCTAAAAACTTGTGAATCTGTAAAATTGGATGTTTCTTTTTTACAGCTAGTAAATAACAATCCACCAAAAATTAGCAACAAAAAACTACTTCTCAAAACCATAATCATGTTCCACTTTACAAATTCGTAATTGATATTTTTTATACCAAATTGCTCTCCCTTTCTCGCGTGCCAATGTATGCTCTACATTATTTTTCCAACTTAAAATGGATTCTAAACTATTCCAGTATGAAACTGTTATACCAATTTCATTTCTTGCTGATTCAATACCCAAATAGCCTTCTTGTATTTTTGCCAATGTTTCCATCCTTTCAGCCGTTTCATAATAACCTTCATCAACATTGGTTCTAATTGTTGAAAAAATTACCGCATAATAGGGTGGCTTTGGTGTATTTGCAATCATATATATAAAAATAAAATTCTGTACTTTTGCATTCGATAAATGTACAAGAATGAGCGCACAAAAAAAAGTGGCATTTTACACATTAGGTTGTAAATTAAATTTTTCTGAAACATCAACCATTGCTCGTAGCTTTCAAAATGAAGGTTTTGACAGAGTGAATTTTGATGAAAAGGCTGATATATATGTAATTAACACCTGTTCCGTTACAGATAACGCCGACAAGCGATTTAAATCTATTGTTAAATCGGCTTTAAAACAAAATGAAAAAGCTTTTTTAATTGCTATTGGCTGTTATGCACAGTTAAAACCTGAGGAACTAGCGGCTGTTGATGGAGTTGATTTGGTTTTAGGTGCTACTGAAAAATTTAAAGTTACGGATTATATTAACGATTTATCTAAAAATGATTTAGGTGAAGTACATTCCTGTGAAATTGAAGAAGCCGATTTTTATGTTGGTTCTTATTCTATTGGTGACAGAACACGTGCTTTTTTAAAAGTTCAGGATGGTTGTGATTATAAATGTACTTATTGCACAATTCCTTTGGCACGCGGAATTTCACGCAGTGATACTCTAGAAAATGTTTTGCAAAATGCTAAAGAAATTTCAGAAAAAGGAATCAAAGAAATTGTATTAACAGGCGTAAATATTGGCGATTACGGAAAAGGTGAATTTGGAAATAAGAAACACGAGCATACTTTTTATGAATTGGTACAGGCACTTGATAATGTTGACGGCATTCATCGTTTACGAATATCATCGATCGAACCCAATTTATTGACAAATGAAACCATTTTATTTGTTTCTAAATCAAACAGTTTTGTACCTCATTTTCACATTCCATTACAAAGTGGAAGCGATACTTTATTAAAATTAATGAAGCGTAGATATTTACGCGAAACATATGATAACAGAGTAGCTGCTATAAAAAAAGCGATGCCTAATGCCTGCATTGGTGTTGATGTAATTGTTGGTTTCCCAGGAGAAACAGATGAGTTATTTTTAGAAACTTACAATTATTTGAATCAGTTAGACATTTCGTATTTGCATGTTTTTACCTATTCCGAAAGACCAAATACAGAAGCAGTTGAAATGGAAGGCATTGTACCTTTAAAAGTTAGAACAAAAAGAAGTAAAATGCTTAGAGGGCTGTCGGTTAAAAAAAGAAGATCATTTTACGAAAGTCAACTAAACAATGAATCAACTGTTTTGTTTGAAGGTGAAAATAAAGAAGGTTTTATTCATGGGTTTACAGAAAATTACGTCAAAGTTAAAACTCCTTGGAATCCTGAATTGGTTAATACAATTCATCAAATTAAACTAACAAAAATTGATGATGACGGAATGGTTCGTTTTGACTGGGTTAAAATACCAACAATTGTATAAATTTTTTAATTAAGAAACTATGACTGATTTATACACTTTTGCATTACTTGCATTTACAGCATTCTTTACAATTATAAATCCGTTAGGCACTATGCCTATTTTCATGACAATGACTGCTTCTTTAAGCAAAGAACGCAGAAAACAAACTGCAAAAAAAGCCACAATAGTAGCTTTCTTTACAGTCATTGCATTTGCTTTTTCCGGACAGATATTATTTAACTTTTTTGGAATTTCAGTAAACAGTTTTAGAATTGTTGGAGGTTTAATTTTCTTTATGATGGGATGGGATATGTTACAAGCACGTTTAGGCTCATTCAAACATACAGAAGATGAAGATAAAATAGATGCTTACGTTGAGGATATTTCCATTACTCCTTTAGCAATTCCTATGATTTGTGGACCTGGAGCAATAACAAATGCTATTATATTAATGGAAGACGCCAATGGTTATTATCAAAAAGCAGTGTTGGTAGCGGTAATTGCATTGGTTCTAATAATTACTTATTTAGTTTTGGTTGGAGCCAGCAAAATTACTGAGAAACTGGGTACTACTGGAAATAAGGTTATGATGCGTTTAATGGGATTGATAGTGATGGTAATAGCAGTTGAATTTTTCTTTAGCGGATTAAAACCAATTATATTAGACATTATGAATAGTTAATGGAGTCAACAAAAATTCATATTTATTTTGTTCCAGGTTTGGCTGCGAGTTCAAAAATTTTTGAATTTATAAAACTTCCTGAAAATAAATTTGAACTTCACTTTTTGGAGTGGTTAATACCTTTATCATTAAGTGAATCCATTGAAGAATACGCCAAAAGAATGTCCGCTTATATTACTGAAGAAAATCCCGTTTTGGTGGGTGTTTCATTTGGAGGAATCATGGTTCAGGAAATGAGTAAACATGTAAATGCACAGAAAGTAATCATCATTTCAAGTGTAAAAAGCAAAAATGAATTCTCAAAACGTTTAAAAATCTTACAAAAAACAAAGGCCTATAAATTATTTCCAACAAAAGTTGTTTCTAATATTGAAGATTTTTCCTCAATTGTATTTGGTAGATTTGCAAAAAAAAGAATTGAACTTTATAAAAAATACCTTTCAGTTAGAGATGAAACATACTTAACATGGGCAATTGACCATGTTTTAAATTGGCAACAAACAATGCCTCAAAAGAATATTCTGCACATTCATGGAGAGAATGATCATATTTTTCCAATTAAAAACATAAAAAATTGTATTCCTATTGACAATGGAACACATATCATGATTTTAAACAAGGCCAAAACAATAAATGGTATTTTAAAAAATACTTTTTAAGTGTTAAAATCGTTGAAGGCTTATACTAAATGCAATTTAATTTGTATTTTCCACAACATTATATAAACTGCTGTAATTATGAAAAATTTAATCAAAATTTTAATTTTAATAGCCATTATTATGGTTAGTTCATTATTGATATTTTCAGTTGAAAAGTGAAGTTATAACAGTAAACGATGAAATAAACACTAGTGAAACCTATAAAATTAAAGCCCTTAAATTACCTAAGAACCTTAATTTTGCAGGTGAAATAGTTCCAGTAAAAGATCCTGACATCAAAGAACGAATGGATAGAGAACTTTTGGTAAATACATACTGGCAGTCAAACACTTTGATTCTTATAAAAAGGGCTCATAAATATTTCCCAATTATTGAACCAATTTTAAAGAAAAACGGTATTCCAAACGATTTCAAATACATTGCCGTAATTGAAAGTGGTTTGGATAATGTTACCTCTCCTGCTGGCGCAAGAGGTTTTTGGCAAATTATGGAAGCAACTGCAAAAGAAAGTGGTTTAGAAGTAAATGCCAATGTTGATGAACGCTATCATTTAGAAAAAGCCACTCAAGTAGCCTGTGATTATTTAAATAAAGCAAAACAACGCTTTGGAAACTGGACTTTAGCTGCAGCTTCTTACAATGCTGGAATGTTCGGAATTTCTAAAAAATTAGAATCTCAGTTGGTTGATAGTTATTACGATTTATTACTAGCTGACGAAACTGAACGTTATATTCTAAGGATAGTTGCTTTAAAAGAAATTTTATCGAACCCTAAGAGTTATGGGTTTATTTTTGATACTGAAGATTTATATGAATTAGAACCTACAAAAATTATTAAAGTTGATAGTATTATTAATGATATCGCACTATTTTCAAAAAATGCAGGAATTAACTATAAAATAATGAAAATTCACAATCCTTGGTTACGTGAAAATAAATTAAACAATGCTTCTAAAAAAATATACGAAATAAAAATTCCTATATAAACAAAATGAAAATGACTGTAACTACAATTATTCTATTGATTTTTATTGGCCTTATTGCTGGGGTTTTAAGCGGACTTGTTGGTGTTGGTGGCGGTATAATAATGGTTCCTTTATTTGTGCTTGTTTTAGGTTTAACACAACACAATGCTCAGGGTTTAAGTTTGGCTGTTATGTTGCCTCCGGTAACTTTTTTAGCTGTTTATAATTACCATTCAGCTGGTTCAGGTGGAAATATAGATTGGCGAATTGCTTTAACGGTTTCAATACTTTTTGTTATTGGAGGTTTTTTAGGCTCAAAGTTGGCATTACAAATAGATCAGCGAGTTCTTAAAAAAATATTTGGTGTGTTTATGCTTTTGGTGGCTATAAAACTAATTTTCACCAAATGATGGTATTGTGATTTTTTCTATTAATAAATCATTTATTTTCAAATACATATAAAATAGTTGCAAGATTCTATAAAATAACCATACATTACCGTTTTAAAACAAAATGTATGAATTTTATCAATCCATTAGTTTATGGTGCCCCATTTTTTGTAGCACTCATTTTACTTGAAATAGCTTATAGCAGGACCCACAATAATAAAAAACTTTACGATTTTAAAGATCTTGGTGCCAGTGCCTTTTTTGGTATTGCAACCGCAATAATTGATCCATTAATTAAAACTGTCTCATTAATATTAGTATTTCATTATACGTATGAATTCTTCAATCCTGAAATAGATGGAATTCGCACAAATATTATGGGATGGAAATCTTTTGGTTATGCATGGTATGTCTGGGTTATTTGTCAGATTTTAGATGATTTCACCTATTATTGGTACCATCGCCAAAATCATATGGTTAGGTTTCTGTGGGCTGCTCATATTGTACATCATTCTTCAAATAATTTTAATTTAGGAACTGCTATTAGAAACGGATTATTCACCATTTTGTACAAACCGTTATTTTATATGTGGCTTCCAGCAATTGGATTTCCACCGGCTATGGTTATATTTTGCTTAGCAATAGAATCACTTTGGCAATTTCAACTACACTCAACCTATATTCCAAAAATGGGTTTTATAGAAAAAATATTCAATACACATACTATGCATCAAGTTCACCATGCGAAAAACATTGAGTATTTAGATAAAAATCATGGTGGGTTTTTGAATTTTTTTGATAAAATATTTGGGACTTGGAAAGAACTGAATGATAAAATTGAAGTAAAATACGGTGTAACACATGCGCCAAACTCCTACAATCCTTGGGTTATACTGACTCATGAATATAAGGACATTTGGAACGATACAAAAAAATCAAAAAACTGGTATCACAAATTTATGTATTGTTTTGGGCCTCCAGGATGGAGTCATGACAATAGTACTTTAACTGTAAAACAAATGCAATTGGCTTTAAAAAATCAGGAGTAATTATTATTTCTTTTTAAATAATCACCTAAAAACAAGTATATTTGCCTTATGGGATTATCAAATAACGATATTTTAAAAAAATTACGAGTTGCGCACAAATTGCGTGATACAGATATTGTTGCTATATGCAAACTGGTTGATTTTAATGTCACCAAAAGTGAACTAGGTGCAATTTTCAGAAGTGAAGATCACGAAAAATACATGGAATGTGGCGATCAAATTTTGCGAAATTTTTTAAACGGATTAATTATTCACTTGCGTGGACCAATGCCTCCAAAAAACAAAACACCCTAATTTTTAACAAAACGATTTTTTCATTGTTATAAATTCTTCCATAATTTCCTTAACAATATCAGTAGCAGGTTTTATTTCATGAATCAATCCAGCTATTTGACCTATTTCTAATTCACCTTGTTCTAAATCACCTTCAAACATTCCTTTTTTTGCTCTGCCTCTTCCCAATTTTTCTTTCAATTGTTCAACGGTTGGCTTGTGCTTATACAATTCTTGCAATTCATTGTAAAACTTATTCTTAATTAAACGTACAGGTGCTAATTCTTTCAAGGTCAATTGAGTATCTCCATCTTTCGTTTTTAAAACTTCGGTCTTAAAATTAATATGAGCCGACGATTCAGTGCTTGCAACAAATCGACTTCCAATTTGAACACCATCTGCACCTAAAACCATGGCTGCTAACATTCCTTTTCCTGTGGCAATTCCACCAGCCGCAATTAATGGAATCTTCAATTTTTCTTTTACCATGGGAATTAAAGTAAAAGTAGTAGTTTCTTCTCTTCCATTATGTCCACCTGCTTCAAAACCTTCAGCAACAACAGCATCAACACCTGCTTCTTCTGCTTTTAAAGCAAATTTCACACTGCTTACCACATGTACAACAGTAATACCTTTCTCTTTGAGAAATAAAGTCCATGTTTTTGGATTTCCTGCTGAAGTAAATACAATTTTAACTCCTTCTTTAACAATTATTTGCATAATTTCTTCAATGTTTGGATACAACATAGGTACATTAACTCCAAATGGTTTATCGGTTGCTTTTTTACATTTTTGAATGTGCTCTCGCAATACTTCAGGATACATAGATCCTGCACCTATTAAACCTAAACCTCCTGCATTACTAACAGCTGAAGCCAATCTCCAACCACTATTCCAAACCATTCCAGCCTGAATTATTGGATATTTAATATTGAATAGATTTGTAATTTTATTTTCCATATTAATTTTTTATAATTTTGATGGTCTCAACTTTATTTTGATATTTTATTTGCGTTAAATAAAAGCCCTTAGTTAAAAAAGAAATATCCATTTCAGGTATATTTCTATCAATAATTTCTCTATAAATGGTTTGTCCTAACATATTAACAATCAACACTTCAATACTACTTATTTCTATAGGAAAATTAAAATTTATTTTATTTTGAACAGGATTAGGATATAATATAATTTCCTCAACATCAGGTTCTAATACTTTAGCATTACACAAATTGTACGCTGTTTCAAAATTTGGAATACCATAACCTTCCTGGTCGGTTGGGTTTAGGTATAAATGAGCAGATTCTCTCACAATTTGTACAATTTCAACATTTGATTTTTCAGGAAAAGCCTGCCAGAAACAAGTAATTACTCCTGCTAATATGGGTGAAGCAAATGACGTACCGTTAGAAGTTGCAATATTTCCTAGGCCATCAATAATGTAAACTCCTGCGCCTTGAGCACAAATATTGGGTTTTATGCGTCCATCAACTGTTGGACCGTACGAACTAAAACTCGCAATATTACCCGATACATTTACTGCTCCCAAACTCAATACTGATTCAGCGTCAGCAGGCGCACTAATATAATGCCAATTATTATTCCCTTCATTCCCAGCAGCGTTCACCACAATCATTCCTCTAGAAAAAGCAATTTCGGCACCACGACTTATAAAAGTAGTTTTGCCATTCATATCACTATAAGTATAGTTATAGTTAGCATTGTCAAAAGTAGTATACCCTAAAGACGTATTCAAAACATCAACACCTAAACTATCGGCCTTTTCAGCAGCTTCCACCCACAAACTTTCTTCTAATGGTGTTTCATTCAAATAATCTTCAGTAATAAACAAGTAAAATTGAGCATCAGGAGCAGTACCTACAAATTCATTTTCTACATATCCAGCAATTGTTGACAAAACTGATGTTCCGTGAAAATATCCTGTGTAAAAATTTGGGCTTCTATTTACAAAATCGTAACCGCCAATAATCTGATTGTTATCCCTAATACGTTGAAAAGCATCAAAAGTGTCTACATTTGGAAAACCAGCATCAATCACCGCTATTTGCATGCCTTTGCCAGTAAAATTTTGCTGATGTAATACATCACCTTTTAACATTGCTATTTGATTAGCAGCATTCCCATAATTAAAATCAGTAGTAATTTTCAATTTATTTTGATGATTCACTGTTTTTTGTAGTTTATTATATTTTGAGGAAGTGTTTAATAATTTGTTTGAAAACTCAATTTTTTCAACAAAATTATAGTCCAATAAATTTAAAATATCAGTTTGTAAACCTTGTATATGCAGCGCATTTAACCATTTTGACCTTGCTTTAATAATTATTCCATTTGTATTTTTAACTTGCAGCACATACGACGCTTCAATAGGCACATCTTTAATGTCTAATGAAATATTGTATCGAATCCTCCTATCTAAAGCCCTTTGGGTAAGCATATTTAAAGGGGAATTTATATATGAAGATTGACTTGGTTTGTCTTTAAAATAAACCCAAGCATCTTCAGTTTGAGCATTTAAATGTACAAATCCAGTAAAAAAAATTAGGATAAAAAGTATTTTTTTCAAATTGAAATTAGCTTTATTCTATTTCGAAAATACTCATATTTATTGAGTTTGCTATTTTAAAATTGTTAAAAATTATGCAATAACTCCTGAGCCCAGCAATTCATCGTTTAAATACCAAGCTACAAACTGACCTTCAGTAATGGCAGATTGTTTGTTTTCAAATTCAACAAATAAACCTGTTTCAACTTTATAAAGTATCGCTTTTTCCAATTTTTGACGATAACGTATTCGTGCCAAAACAGCTAAACTTTCACCCTTTCTTAAAGCTAAATCGGTGCGTATCCAATGAATTTCTTCATTTGAAACAAACAATACATTTCGATATAAACCTTTATGATCTTTTCCTTCACCGGTATAAATTACGTTTTCAACTACATCAGTATCAATAACAAACAATGGTTCTTTTGTGCCTCCAACCGCCAATCCTTTACGTTGCCCTTTGGTAAAATAATGAGCGCCCTGATGTTTCCCAACAACTTTACCCATACTTAAATTGTATTGAAACTTTTGGGAAAAGAAATTTAATGCTGCTACTTTTGAATTAAAATTTGGAATTTCTCTATTGTAAATTTCAGAATCATTCGGAATTTGAATAATAACGCCTTCTTTTGGTTGTAATTTTTGTTGCAAAAACTCAGGCAAACGTACTTTTCCAATAAAACACAAACCTTGAGAATCTTTTTTATCGGCAGTAATTAAATCTTGCTCTGCGGCTATTTTTCGAACTTCTGGTTTTGTTAATTCACCTATTGGAAACAAAGCTTTTGCAAGTTGTTCCTGAGATAGTTGACATAAAAAATACGATTGATCTTTATTTCCATCAATTCCTGCCAATAGTTTATATACATGTTTTCCATTTATTTCCTCTTCCCCTTTTCTACAATAATGACCTGTCGCCACATAATCTGCTCCTAAATTCAATGCAATTTTCAAAAAAACGTCAAATTTAATTTCTCGATTACATAAAACATCAGGATTTGGCGTTCTACCTTTTTCATATTCATTGAACATATAATCAACAATACGCTCCTTATATTCTTCGCTTAAATCAACTGCCTGAAAAGGAATTCCTAATTTTTCAGCAACAATCATGGCGTCGTTGCTATCTTCTAACCAAGGACATTCGTTAGAAATAGTTACAGAATCATCGTGCCAGTTTTTCATAAACAAGCCTATAACCTCATATCCCTGCTCTTTTAATAAGTATGCAGCAACACTACAATCTACGCCACCCGAAAGACCAACAATTACACGTTTCATTGAAAAAATTTAGTTTGCAAAGTTACATATAACTTTTAGTAAGGAAAAGTAAATTTTAAAATGAAGACATTTTTAAGAAAAGTTTTTTTGTTAATTTTAAAATTCTCTCAGAAATTTTAGCGATTTAATTTTTCTCGAAATGCGATAAACTATAATGCTAATTATAGTAAATGTTATAAATTGAAATGCAATAACATATAAAATTGATGTAAGTAAAGAGGCCCCTTCTTCCCTATAATAGACACCTATTGCAAAAGAAATCAATACCCAAAAAACAATAAAAATCGTAAATAAAACACCCAACAAAAGAATAACCCAAAAATAAAGTTTAATTTCCTTTCTAATTAAAGCAATAATTTCTTTTTTAATAAATTCATGAATTAACTGAAAAGGAGACTTAATAACACTCATAAAAAATGAAACAATCAAATCAAAAATTGCTTTAACAGGACCTTTTTTTCGAGTTTCTTTTAAATTCTCATTTTCAGAATTTTCATCAATATCTGCATTGATTTCTGAGGAATTAGGGTTGAATAATTTCTTTAAAATGTATTCAATTTCATTTAATATTTCAAGTTGTCTCATAATTTTAAATTTTCAAATAATTTAAGTGAATTTATTGCAAAATAATCAAATTATTGCTGAACAGGAAACTTGTTTACCTGTCCCCATTCAGCCCAAGAGCCATCATATAGTGATTTTTGATTGGGTAAAACCAGCTCACTTGCCAATAAAATAATACAGGCTGTAACTCCCGAACCACAAGTAAAAATTAGCTCATCATTTTCATTATTAATACTATTGAATATTTTTTTTAACTCAGATTTTGGTTTCATCTTTCCATTCTTCATAACCTCCTTATACGGTAAATTTATGGCGTTTGGAATATGTCCGCTAGCCATATTCTCCCTAGGTTCAGGAATACTTCCATGAAATCTTTCTTTTGAACGCGCATCTAAAATCTTTAATTTGTCACTATTCAAGTTGCTTAAAATATAATTTGAGTCTCTAACCATGTTTGGCTGATAATGCGCTTCAAAATCGCCTTTTTTCATTTTTTTCTGAGTAATTTCTTCACAGGTAAATCCAGCTTTTTTCCAAGCAGACAATCCACCATCCAAAACAGCAACATATGGATGCCCCATTGCCTTGAACATCCACCATGCACGTGGACTTGTATAAATTCCTAAATTGTCATAAACTATTATAATGCTTTTTTTATTAATCCCTAATTTCTGACATTCTTTTGTAAACACATCAGGATTAGGAATCATATTTGGAATTGGATTTATTTTATCTAAAAAAACATTTTCCATATCAAATTGCTGTGCTCCTTTAATTTGAAGACTTGGAAATTCAGGAATTAGACCTGATACATTGTTTTTAACACTTGCATCTAAAATAATTAGATTTGGTATATCTAAATTTTCAGCAAGCCAATTAACTGTTATTAAAGGATTTAATGTCATCGTAATTAATATTTTAATTAATTATTTTTTATTTTTTCAGGTTTTATTTCTTCTTCATTCTCAAAATATTGCCAATCTCCAACTTTTAAATCATTCTCGTAATTTCCAATTGCTCTTAATTTTCCAAATGTATTGTAGTATTTAGCTACCCCATGCAGTTTACCGTTTACATAATTTAGATCGTCCAATAAAACACCTTCATCTGAAAATCGTTTTAAGCTCCCATCTAAATTTCCATTTTTATAATTTAAACTTTCAGTAATTTTACCATTTCTGTAATAGGTTTTAGCTTCACCATTCAAAATACCGTTGCTATAATGCTCAACCGAAACAACGGTTGTACCGTCACTTAAGTAAAAAAGCCATTTCCCAGTACGTTTTTCTCCATTCATTTCTCCACTACTTTCCAACACACCTTCAACAGAATAAAACTCAACCTTTGATGTGTTAGTCTCATTTGAAAAAGTTTTAATTATAATTGGGAATTCAGAACTAACCATGCTGTAATATCTAAAAACGCCAACCTCTTTGCCGTTTTCAAATTGACCTTGGTATCTAATTTTACCATTGTCGTAATATTTTTTCCAAGTGCCAATTCGTTCTCCTTTTTGATTGAATTCATTTATTTTTTCCTGGGCAGAAAATGTAAAAATTCCGAATAAAACAAAAAACAATGAGATAGCTTTTAACTTCATTTTAATTGATATCAATAGATTTTACCCAGTTCATTAAAATTTCATATTGCTCAGCTGTCATTTCAGCTTCTTTATGAAGAATTAGATAACTTTTTAAAGGCATTTCGTGCGTTTCTACAACTTCTTCAAAATCTTTTAAAATATGATCTTGCTGATTTTTATTATAAATTGTCCAATCAGATAAATTCATATGTTTTTTCCCGTCGTTGACATGTGAAGCCAAATACCACGAAACAGGTGCAATTTCACTGTACCAAGGGTAATTTGTAAAATTAGAATGACAATCATTACATGACGTTTTAAGTATTTCCTGAACTTGACCAGGCACATTTATAACTGTTGAAATATGATTGATATCATTTCTTGAATCGTTCTTGTTTGGACGTATCATTTGCATTAAAATAAATACAACCAATAATCCTAAAAGCACTTTTTTCATAATTTTATAATTTTAATATTTCTTGTAATTGTTCTTCTGAAATAGTTAATAATTTTGGTTTGATTAATCTAGGCGTTAATTCTTTCCACTTATTGTTCAATTTAAAAATTTCTTTAAAAATTTTCTTAGCCTCAATAAGGTCTCCATTATTTGCCAAAGTTACAGCATACCAGTATTGCATTTCTAAATTGTTTGGATTTAATTTTTGAGCATTCATATACAACTCTTTAGCCAGCATATTGTCACCTTTTTCAACTGCTAAATCACCTTTATTCATAAATTCATATGCTTTATGAACGTTTAACAAACGTTTCATTTCTTTAATTGGATCGTCGTGATCTTCAATACGTAAATCTACAACTTTATCTTCCCAACCATTCCCTGTACTTTTTGCTTTAACAACCAAAATAGCGGCAGATTGTTTACCTCGAATATCGCCACCTTCATTTTGTGCAGCTTCCATTGCAATGAGCATACGCTCGGCCAAACTTCCTTTTGCATTTTCAAAAGCCTTGGCCATGGCTGGCCAAACAGTGTTTTTATCCATTAAATTGGCCTGTACAGAAAAATTGTCACCAACAATATGGCCTGCAGCTTCAATACAATTTTCGCCAGTAAAAGCTTCCACATTTCCATGTATATCTAATATTGCCAATTGTCTAACAGCCTTACCTTCATCTAATTCCAACAACGCTTCAACCGCCATTTTTGAAGAGAGTCCATTTTCTAGCAACGCCAAGCCTCTTGGCCCAAACGATGGGTTGACAAAAGATTGTGTTGCTACAACTCCTACACCGGCCTTTCCCCAAGTAACCAAACTGCCAACCGAAAACCAGTGGGATTGAACTGCAACACCCATTTCACCAGTTATAGAATCACGGGCAACAATTGAATATGTATGTGCAAATGGTTCTTTTTTTGAATAAACTTGTTGTGAATTTACTCCTGAATTCAATAGGAAAACTAAAATCAATGCTATCGGTATTCTCATAATTTACTAATTTTAAAGAATAAAGATATCATTTTCTTTTCATAAATTTAACCCAATATTATGTTTATGAGAATTTCAAACTTTTGGTTTTATACAATTATGATAGTGGTAATACTACACATAATTGTAGCTTTTGTTTTTCTGATGATTAAATTAACTCCAAAAAAGAAAGACAAAAAGAAAAAGGATTGATATTTAATTGTCTTCATAGAGATTAAAAAATTATTTATGAAACGAAATGACACTAGCAATTTAAAAAATAAAAATAATGGGGTTAATCACAATTAAGAAATCACATTTAGAATCAGAATTATTAGTGCTCAAAAGTAAATTAGAGTCGGAAGGCATTCCTTGCTATTTTAAAAACGAATTTACAACTCAAATTATGAACTACTTACCTTCATTTGAAGTTGAGCTTCAAGTATCAGAATTAGATTTAGCAGAAGCTTATAAAATAATGAATGAAATAAACAATAATTAAAAAAGCATTAATCAACTTGTAAATTACTAAATGTGACAATAAATTATGTGCTTCAAGTATTGGGTAATATTGAAAATGCAAAACGTGTAAATCGTTTAAATGCAAGAAATGTAATTTTAGAAAATAAATCTTTATTTCCATTTTTACTTAAAATTGCTTTCGATTCACAAAATAAAACGGCTATAAAAGCTGCTTGGATATTGGAACTGGTTTGCGAGCAAAAATTAGATTTACTTATTCCTCAACTTGACTTTTTCATCAGCAATATAAAAACCCTGAAAAACGAAAGTGCCATTCGCCCAGCTTCAAAAATATGCATGTTTTTAGGCGATGCATATACTTCAAAAAGTACTAATGCAATCCAAAAAAATTTAACAAAAACACAAATTGACCAAATTATAGAAACAGGATTTGATTGGTTAATTAGCAATCATAAAGTAGCTACAAAAGCATATACTATGCAAACACTTTATTTGTTTGGAGAAAATCAAGATTGGGTTCATCAAGAATTGAAATTAATTATTCAACAAAATATAATGAAAGAAAGTGCAGCTTATAAGGCACGAGGAAAGATGACATTAGATCTGATAAACAAAAAATAAATCTGTAATTTATGGGTTAATTTCATTAATTTCGCACTTTCATTTCAAAACAAAAACATGACATTAACAAGTTTAAATGCCATTTCTCCAATTGATGGTAGATACAGAAGTAAAGTTGCAGATTTAGCGCCGTTTTTTTCGGAAGAAGCCCTTATTAAATATAGAGTAAAAGTAGAAATTGAATATTTTATAGCACTGTGCGAAATTCCATTACCTCAATTAGCTGATTTCAAAAAAGAACTATTTGACGAATTAAGAAATATTTATCTTGATTTTTCATCAAAAGATGCTCAAAAAATTAAAGATATTGAAAACATTACCAATCATGATGTAAAAGCTGTTGAGTATTTTATTAAAGAAAAATTTGATGCTTTAAATCTTCAAAAATATAAAGAGTTTATCCATTTTGGATTGACTTCACAAGATATTAATAACACCTCAATTCCATTATCAATTAATGATGCATTTGATGCTGTATATTATCCAGAATTGGCTCAGCTACTGCAAAAATTAAGCGAATTAGCTGCAGAATGGGCTCATATTCCAATGCTAGCACGAACCCATGGGCAACCTGCATCCCCAACGCGTTTAGGAAAAGAAATTTATGTTTTTGTTGAACGTATTGAACAACAAATAAAACTACTACAACATGTTCCATATGCTGCTAAATTTGGTGGTGCAACAGGTAATTTTAATGCGCATAAAGTGGCTTATCCAAACATTGACTGGAAAGCTTTTGGAACTCATTTTGTTGAGAAAATACTGGGTTTACACCATTCTTTTCCTACAACACAAATTGAACATTACGATCATTTAGCTGGTATTTTTGATGCGCTAAAACGCATCAATACTATTTTAATTGATTTCAATAGAGATATTTGGACTTATGTTTCTATGGATTATTTTAAACAAAAAATTAAAGCAGGAGAAGTTGGTTCATCAGCAATGCCTCACAAAGTAAATCCAATTGATTTTGAAAACTCAGAAGGAAATTTAGGTATTGCAAATGCTCTTTTCGAGCATTTATCTGCTAAATTGCCTATTTCACGTTTACAAAGAGACTTAACAGATACTACCGTTTTAAGAAATGTGGGAGTTCCTTTTGCACATACTATTATTGGTTTTACGTCAACTTTAAAAGGTTTGAATAAATTATTGATTAATGAAGCTAAATTTGCTGAAGATTTAGAAAATCATTGGGCAGTTGTGGCTGAAGCTATTCAAACTATTTTAAGAAGAGAAGCTTATCCAAATCCGTATGAAGCGTTAAAAGGTTTGACCAGAACTAACGAGAAAATTACCCAAAAATCTATTGCTGATTTTATTGATAGTTTAGACGTTTCAACTGAAATTAAAACGGAACTAAAAGCCATTACACCAAGTAATTATACTGGAATTTAATTTTATAAAGATGAAAAAAATTGCATTCATATTTTTAATTATTTCATTATTAATTGGTTGTAAAAAGATACCTTTAAGTCCTGATAGGTTTAAAACAGGTTTATTTGAAATCCCTGAAGAAAAGGGTTATTCAAAAACAACAATCATCAGATCCGATTCGCTTCAAATTGAAATATATGAAGAAAAAATTGACACTCTTTCAATAGTCTGGAAAG
Organism: uncultured Flavobacteriaceae bacterium; assembly: GCA_963712085.1. Taxonomy (GTDB): domain Bacteria; phylum Bacteroidota; class Bacteroidia; order Flavobacteriales; family Flavobacteriaceae; genus Lutibacter. Next base: position 34,102 of record CAVQGP010000009.1, read on the forward strand.
ATAATTTTAACTATACACTAAAAATGATCCACCCAAAAACAGCCATTGATGAGGATCCTATTTATGTTAAAATTACCAATATTGAAAATAATTCATACGATTTTGAAGCTACCATTGGGTATTCAAATTTTGTACAAAAGGGAAAAATAATAAAAATTACAAAATAAGAAATGGAAATATTTTTACATGCAGACACTTGGATTGCACTGTTAACACTTACTTTTTTAGAAATTATATTAGGTATAGACAATATTATTTTTATTTCAATTACAGCAGGTAAACTTCCTAAGGAGCAAATTAAAAAAGCAACTCGTTTAGGATTGCTGCTAGCACTTATATTTAGAATTCTATTATTACTTGGTGTTTCGTGGCTAATTTCTATGAAAGAGCCTTTTTTAAACTTCGATTTAACTTGGTTCAAGGCTGGAATTACTGGCCAGAGTGTGATTTTAATTTTAGGAGGAATCTTTTTATTATACAAGAGCACTAAAGAAATTCATCATAAAGTTGAAGGAATTGAAGATGAAAACAACACAACAACTACTAAAAGTAAAGTTGCCGCAACCTTTGGAATGGTAATTCTACAAATTGTAATGATTGACATTGTTTTTTCATTTGATTCAGTTTTAACAGCGGTTGGTATGACCAATGGCATACCTGGTGCATTGCTAATTATGGTTACAGCTGTAATTGTTTCTATGATTATTATGATGATTTTTGCAACGCCAGTGGGTGAATTTGTAAACAAGCACCCAACCATCCAAATGTTGGCACTATCATTTTTAATTTTAATTGGTTTTATGCTAATTACAGAAGGTGCTCACTTATCTAACGTTATCATATTAGACAAACATGTTGGAGCTATTCCAAAAGGTTATTTGTACTTTGCAATTGCTTTCTCTTTAGGAGTTGAAGCATTGAACATGAAAATTCGTAAAAAATAACATCTATTTTTTATCAATTACACAAATTTTTAAATTATATAAAAATCCCGTTTTTGGCGGGATTTTCTTAGTAACTTTGAAATAAATTTTTAAAAGAATTATGAACGAACGTAGAACAACAAATATTTTATTATTGGTAATTGTAATTCCACTTATTTTTTATTTGCTAAAAACACTGGGGTTTATTCTTATTCCATTAGTATCTTCATTGTTTATAGCTTTATTGTTTTTACCATTGATGCGTTGGCTTACCAAACGAAAAATTCCAAATTTTATAAGTATCATAATTGTACTTTCAATTTTTGTAGTTTCATTTTTATTAGGTGCTGAAATTATTAAACTTGCAAGTAGAGAAATTATTGATACACAAGATGCTTTTTTATTAAAAGCACAAATAAAATTAACTGATTTAGCCTTGCTTATTGAAGAGTCTCTTGGTGTGCAATTAATGAGTGATGGTAATTTTATAAATCTGTTTATCAATAATGATGACTTTGGAAAAAATTTTGGAAATACCCTAAGTGTTATTGGCAATACCATTTCAATGTTATTAATGACCGCTTTTTTTGTGGTATTATGGTTGGCTGAATCTATTAACTTTTACAAAATTTTGAGTAGTGCTATTTTTAAGAAAAAATATGCATCTGCCAAAATATTCATGAAAATTGAGGATGATTTGATACAGTTTGTGAAAGTTAAATTTTTTGTAAGTGCTTTAACCGGAATTGGTTTTGGACTGGCTTGTTATTTTTTTAATGTCAGTTTCCCGATTTTTTGGGGTCTTGTGGCTTTCTTTTTAAATTTTGTACAAATGATTGGTTCTATAGTTTCGGTAATTTTACTAGCCATTTTTGCATTTGTAGAATTAGACCCAACTAGTTTATTATTGTTCTTTATTTTAACAATTATAATGGTTCAAGTAATATTTGGAAGTATTTTAGAACCCATTTTTATGGGAAAATCCTTTTCAATTAATGTAATTGCTATTTTAGTTTCTTTAATGCTTTGGGGATATATTTGGGGAATACCTGGTTTAATTATGTCGATTCCTATTACAGTTTTCTTAAAAATTATTTTTGAACAATTCCCACAAACCAAGTTTTTTTCATCGCTACTCTCAGGAAACACTGGTGAAATTCACTTTTCTAAATTAAAAAAATAGGATTTTATTTTCTAAAATATTTCAATTTAAAAATGTAATTCCACGTTTTTGATTATTAAGGTAATAATAGTTACAAATGTTAGTAATGTTTATTACGGTTCACTGTTAAAGCCTCCTCTAATTTTGCATCAAATTAAATGCAATAATTATGAGAAGTAAACACAGTTTTGTAATAACCTTTTTTCTACTGAATTTTTTAGTAATGCACGCACAACAGGAAATTGTAATTTCTTTAGATGAGGTATTATCGAATGCAGTAGAGAATAATTACACTATTAAAATTTCAGAAGAAGACGTAAATGCGGCAAAAGCCGAATACAGTCAAACCAATGCTGTTTTTTTACCAAATATCAATGCATCCTATTCAGGAATTGCAACTACCAACCCATTAATGGCTTTTGGTTCAAAATTAAATCAGGGAATTTTAACACCTGCTGATTTCAATCCAGACTTGTTAAATGATCCTGACAATACAACCAATTTTGCAACAAAATTTGAAATTCAACAACCCATTATTAATATGGATGGATTTCAAATGCGTAAGGCTGCAAAATCTAAAATGAACGCAGTTGAATTACAATCGGCACGTACGGTTGAATATATCAAATTAGAAATTACAAAAGCATATATGCAATTACAATTGGCATATAAAGCAGTAAACGTTTTAGAAACAGCTAAAAAAGCCGCAAGCGCCAATAAAAAAATTGCCGACAATAATTTTAAACAAGGTTATATGCAAAAAGCTGATGTTTTATTGGTTGATATTTATGTAACCGAAGTTGAAAATCAGTTACAGAATGCAAAAAGTAACATTAAAAACGCATCAGATTATTTAGCCTTTTTAATGGGTGAAAGCAATGAAAATGTGTTAAAGCCAAGCAATGACCTAAAAGCTGAATTGGATTTAAACTTATACTCTAGTGTTTTTTCAATTAACAGAACCGATATTGAAGCTATGGAAGAAAGCACCAATGCTTATGAACATATGTATAAAGCTTCAAAAATGGGTTATATCCCAAGTTTAAACGCTTTTGGAAGTTATGAAATGTATGATAAAGACATTTTTGAAGCTAATAAAGGAGGATATTTAGTAGGCGCACAATTATCTTGGAACTTGTTTGAAGGTTATAAACGCATTGGTGAAACACAAAAAACAAAAGCCGAATTTAACAAAGCTGCTCTCAACCTAGACGAATATAAAAGTAAAAGCGAACTAGAATTTAACAAAGCAAAACGCCAGTTAAAAGATGCTGAAAATAATTTACATCTAACCAATTTAGCTGTAGAACAATCTAGCGAAGCTTTAAGAATAAGAAACAATCGATTTAAAGAAGGTTTAGAAAAATCATCAGACCTACTAATTTCTGAAACCCAGTATTTACAAAAACAACTAGAATACTTACAAAACGTTTTTAATTACAATTATACAAAAGCGTACGTAAACTTTTTAACTAAATAAAAATCAAGACATTAAAATTAGAAAAAATGAAAAATTCAATAAAAATAGTAACCGTTTTAGCATTGTTTTTTATAGCGAGCTGCGGAAACGATCATTCAGCCAAAGTTGATAACAGACCAGCAGTAAACGTAAAAGTAAGCACTCCAGCAACTGATAGCGAATCTTTTGTAACTGCCAGCGGTAAAATTGAAGCAGTTCAAAATGCCAATTTAAGTACTCGTAATATGGGTTATGTAAACAATGTTCATGTAAAAGTTGGTGATAAAGTTGCTCAAGGTCAACTATTGGTAAGCATAAACAGCGCCGATATTTCGGCTCAAAAAGCACAGGTTGATGCTTCAATTGTTGAGGCTACTGTAGCCTTAAATAATGCTGAAAAAGATTACAACCGTTACAAAGCTTTATTTGCTGAAAATAGTGCCTCTCAAAAAGAAATGGACGACATGACTGCTAATTTTGAAATGACAAAAGCACGATTAGAGGCTGCCAAACAAATGAAAAATGGTGTAAATGCACAATTGTCTTATTCAAATATTACAGCCCCTTTTAGCGGTGTAATTACTGGAAAATATATTAACAAAGGTGATATGGCTAATCCTGGAATGCCTTTAATCAGTATGGAAACACCTAGTCAGTTCCAAGTGATTGCTATGATTCCTGAATCTCAGATTTCTCAAGTTACTGAAAATACAGAAGTAATTGTTTTTGTAAAATCCATCAATGCTCAAATTAAAGGAAGAGTAACTGAAATTAGCAGTTCAGCAAAAAATACAGGAGGACAGTATTTAGCTAAAATTATTTTAGATAAAACCGATGCTAATATCTTATCGGGTATGTTTGCTACCGTTCAGTTTCCTATTCAAAATGGGACCTCTACAACTGTCCTAATACCAACATCTGCTATTGTTACCAATGGAAGTTTAAAAGGTGTTTATACAGTAAGTGAACAAAACACTGCACTATTACGCTGGTTGCGTTTAGGAAGTATTCAAGGTGATACTGTTGAAGTTCTTTCGGGTTTAACTTTAGACGAACAATATATAGTTTCGGCTGAAGGAAAATTATCAAATGGAGTTAAAGTAAATATTCAATAAACTAAAAGCTGCGTTAGGGATAGTAGTGGAAATACTTTTTTGATAAAAAAAGATTGAAACAAATAGCCCGACACCGTTTTTAAACGGTGTAACGCCCAAAAAAATATAAAAAAGATGAACGACGGAATATCAGGTAAAATAGCCAATGTCTTTATCAATTCTAAGCTTACCATTTTGTTAATGGTTGCTTTAATGATTATTGGTGTGTATAGTTCTTTTTTAATACCTAGAGAAGAAGAACCTCAAATTATTGTTCCAATGGCCGATGTAATGGTTGGCTATCCAGGAGCAAGTCCAAAGGAAGTTGAAAATCGTGTTGTAAAACCTTTAGAGAAAATTATTTCAAATATCAAAGGTGTTGAGCACATTCATTCAATGGCAATGAATGGTCAGGCCATGATAATGGTACAGTTTTATGTAGGTGAAGATACTGAACACTCGTATGTAAAATTATACGACGAGTTAATGAAACACAGAGATTTATTTGTAAATGGTGTTTATAAACCTATGGTTAAAACACGCTCTATTGATGATGTTCCTATGTTGGGAATTACTGTTTGGAGTGAAAATTACAACGATTTTCAATTGAGACAAATTGCCGATGAATTAAAAACTGAAATTGAAAAAGTTAAAGATGTTTCCATTACCAAAACTATTGGAGGAAGAAATAGAGTTGTAAAAATTGATTTAGACAAAGATAAAATGGCTGAAAATGGCATAGATGCTATTGGAATTATGCAAATGATTCAAGCCAATAACCAACAAATGCAAAGTCGGAAGTTTTGTAAATAATGATACTGAATATTTAGTTACAACTGGAAATTTTTTAGCATCTGCTAGAAGATGTTGAAAATTTAGTGGTTGGTGTAAACAAAAATATGCCGGTGTATTTAAAACAGGTGGCAATTAATTCAAGATGGACCTGAAACGCCAGCAAGTTATGTGTCTTTTGGTTATGGAAAAAACAATGAAAATTACGAAACTCACTAATCTGAATATCCATGCGGTAACAATTTCAGTTGCCAAAGTAAAAGGTGCTGATGCAATGAAAATTTCAGATAAAATTTTAAATAAAGTTGAAGATTTAAAACAAACTTTAATTCCGAATGATGTTACATGTTGAAGTAACCAGAAACTATGGAGAAACAGCATCGCATAAAGTTGGTGAATTATTGTTACACCTTGGAGTTGCTATTATTGCAGTTACACTTTTAGTAATGCTGGCAATGGGTTGGCGTGGTGGTTTGGTAGTATTTTTCTCAGTTCCGTTAACATTTGCCTTAACCTTATTTAGCTATTATATGTTAGGTTATACTTTGAATCGAATTACTCTTATTTGCCTTGGTTTTTGTGGTAGGTATTGTGGTTGATGATAGTATTATCATTGCCGAAAATATGCATAGACATTTTAAGATGAAGCGTTTACCATTTAAACAAGCTGCCATTTATGCTATTAATGAAGTTGGTAACCCAACTATTTTGGCCACATTTACAGTAATTGCTGCAATTTTACCAATGGCATTTGTATCGGGTATGATGGGACCTTATATGAGTCCAATGCCAATTGGAGCATCTATTGCCATGATGTTATCCTTATTTGTTGCCTTAACAGTTACTCCTTATTTAGGATATCATTTATTACAAGAAAAAGAAAGAGAGAGCATAAAGAAGAAGAAGGTTTAGAAACGGAATGAATTTATAAGATTTACAAAAAAGTTGAACAACCTTTTTTAGACAATTCAAAAAGAAACGTTAGGTGATTTTTAGCCATTACTGTTGTACTATTATTAGGTTCGGTAATGATGTTTTTTACAAAAACAGTAGCAGTAAAAATGTTGCCTTTTGATAATAAAAATGAATTTCAGGTGGTCATTGATATGCCAGAAGGAACTACGTTAGAACGAACTGCAGTTGTTACCACAAGAAATTGCACAATATTTAACAACCATTCCAGAAGTTGTAAATTATCAAAATTATATTGGAACTTCTGCTCCTATTACATTTAACGGTTTGGTACGTCATTACGATTTACGTGGTGGAAGCAATATGGCTGATATTCAGGTGAATCTTATTACATAAAGATGATAGAGATTTACAAAGTCATGATATTGCTAAAATTGTGCGACCTGACAATTCAAAAGATTGCTGCAAAATATGGAGCCAATGTAAAATTAGTAGAAGTTCCACCAGGACCACCAGTACTTTCAACTTTAGTTGCTGAAGTTTATGGACCAGATTATGAAGAGCAAATAAAAGTAGCCGATCAGGTAAAAACCATTTTAGAAAACACGAAGATGTTGTTGATATTGATTGGATGGTTGAAGATAATCAAACTGAATACAAACTTAGAAGTTGATAAAGAAAAAGCGATGCTTAAATGGTATTGCACCACAACAAATAGTTGGAAATTAACACTATTTATTAAGAGAGTATCCGGTTTCAAATTTATATGATGAAACATCCAATGACAATGTATAGGCATTGTACTGTCATTAGATGATAGAGACAAAACGTTCTTTAGCAGACTATTCAGAATTTAAAATTAAAGGAAGTCAAGGAATTTACAATTCCTATTAGCGATTTGGTTGAAGTGAAAAAGGACACCTTGAAAAAAACCATTTACCGAAAAGATCAAAAAAGTGTGGTTTATGTACTGGCAGATATGGCTGGAGATTTGGAAAGTCCGGTGTATGCTATTTTGGGAATGGAATGAAAAACTTCAAAAAATAGAGCTTCCTAAAGGTTATAAAATTAATGAATTGTATATGGAACAACCATACAGACGAGACTGATTTTACTGTAAAATGGGATGGAGAATGGCAAATTACCTTAGAAGTATTTAGAGATTTAGGAGCTGCATTTTTAATTGTAATTGTAATTATTTATATGCTAATTGTTGGTTGGTTCCAAAACTTTAAAACACCTATTGGTCATGATGGTTGCCATTCCGCTTTCATTAGTCGGAATTGTATTAGGCCATTGGATTTTTGGTGCATTTTTTACAGCAACATCATTTATTGGAATGATTGCTTTGGCAGGAGTCATGGTTAGAAATTCGGTATTATTGATCGACTTTATTGAAATTAGACTAAATGATGGAATTCCATTAAAACAAGCCATTATTGATGCTGGAGCTGTTAGAACAACACCAATTTTATTAACAACAGGTGCAGTTGTTATTGGAGCTTCTATTATTTTATTTGATCCAATTTTCCAAGGATTGGCCATTTCATTAGTTGCAGGAGCAATTGTTTCTACAATTCTAACTTTAATAGTTGTGCCTTTACTTTATTACATGACTGAACGAAAAAATGGGAGGAAGATAGCTAAAAGAAAAAGATGAAAATTAAATACATAACATAATGAAACTATTATAATAACCGCAATTAGAGGAGTTTGAAAAAGAGATTAAACACCAACTTAAAAAAGCTGATGTAAAAAATTACTCGTATAAAGATGTTACTGGATATAGAGATAGTACTGCAGAATTATCGAATTCACGAAAATTGGTTTTCAAGTGAAATGAACCAAACAGAATCTATCTTTTTTATGCCTTTGTAAAAAAAGAAAATGTTGATATGGTTTTTGAAATGATAAAAGCGTTTAATGATCAACAAGAAACCATTTCAACCATACATTTGGCCGAAATTAATATTGAAAAAACAAATTAAAATCATAAAAAATGAAAAAAAGATTAATGAACATCATCCCAGGAGCATTTATATTAATTAGCTTGGCCTTGGCTTTAAAAGTAGATATGAACTGGTTATGGTTTACAGCCTTTGTTGGTGCCAATTTATTTCAACGAGGCATTACTAACTGGTGCCTATTAGAAATTATTTTAGGAAAATTAGGTATAAAAGATTAAGGTTATTTACATTTGCACCAAACTAGGTGAAAATTAAAAAGCTTTTTAAACATATAATAACGCATGTTTTAACAATAACTGTACTGCTTCCTTTTGCAGTACAGTTTATACATGCTTTTGAACATCACGAACATATTTGTATTGAAAGTGTAATTCATATTGATGAACATGAACTTGACTGTTCCGTTTTTCACTTTAAAATAAATCAAAATTCAATTGATTTTAATTCTGAAGAATTTCTAACCGAAAATACGATTTCAAAAAGTGCTATTTTTAATATTGAAGAACAAAAATCTTCGGTATTTGTTCAATATAAATCATCCCGCGCCCCACCATTTTTATTGCTTTAATTACGATTAAAATCAAATAATGAACAATAAAATACATTCAAATGAAAATATACATGTCGCTATTTTTTATAGCCTTTTCATACATATCACTTGCGCAACAAAAAATATCAGGAACTATTACAGATAGTCATAATAAGCCACTTTATGGAGTCGAAGTTTTTGTTGAAGAACTTCAAAAAGGAACCTCCACAAATGAAAATGGCACTTATGAATTAACCTATTTACCAAGTAACACCATTCATATTGCCTTTAAATATTTAGGGTATGAAACTCAGGTTAAAACCATAAAACTTCAAAATGAAACAACTATTTTAAATATTGTTTTGGAGGATGCTGTTTTTCACATTGACGAAATTATTATTGCTACACCATTCAACAGATTACAATCTGAAAACGTTATGAAAGTTGATAAAGCAACTGTTCAACAATTAAAAACAAAAGGAGCTGCAACGCTTATTGAAGGGATAACCTCAATTCCTGGAGTATCACAGGTTTCAACAGGAATTGGTATTGGAAAACCTGTAATTAGAGGTTTAAGGGGAAACAGAGTATTGGTATATTCACAAGGTATTAGACTTGAAAATCAACAGTTTGGAGACGAACATGGCCTGGGAATTGATGACGCCAGCATTGAAAGTGTTGAAGTAATAAAAGGACCTGCATCTTTATTATACGGGTCCGATGCATTAGGAGGAGTTTTGTATTTCAATCCTGTAAAATTTGCAGATGATAATACTTTAAACATCAATGCAAATCAAACGTATTTTTCAAATACACAAGGAAGCAGTACTTCCTTAGGCGTGAAACAATCTAGCAATGCTTGGAAATTTTTAGCGAATGGGGCATTTAATACACACGGCGATTATCAAATTCCTAATGGTGAAAGCGTTACAAATACACGTTTTAATGAACGTATTTTTAATGCAGCTGTTGGTTTTAACAGTAAAATAGTTTCTAGTTCTGCTCGTTTTAATTTCAACCATTCAAATGTTGGTATTCCAGAAGAAATTGGAATGCAAAATACCAATAAAACACCATTACTTCCATACCAAGATTTAACCAATAAAATGGTGAGTTTAAATACTATATTCTTTTTGAACAATTCAAAAATTTCAACCGTATTTGGTTATACAAATAATGATAGAAAAGAATTTGAAGATGAACATGAAGACCATGAGGACCACGACGAAGAAGAAAATCATGAAGAAAACAAAGTACTTTCACCATCGCTTCATTTAAAATTAAACACGTTTAGTTACGATGCAAAATGGCATTTACCTAAAATGAATAAATTTGAAGGTATTTTTGGTGTACAAGGAATGTATCAAGACAATTCAAACTATGGCGAGGAAATTCTAATCCCTAACGCCATTACAAATGATTTTGGAGCCTTATTTACTGGTACTTTCGACTTTGATAATCAAAACAGTTTACAGGCAGGATTTAGATTTGACATTAGAGATTTAAAAACTGAAGAGCACCTAGTAATGCATGAAGATGAAATTCATGTTTATGACGCATTAGATGAAAATTATAAAAACTTCTCAGCATCATTGGGCTATAAAACCACTTTATTTAAAGTAATTACTAGTCGTTTTAATACCGCTACAGGGTTTAAAGCTCCTAATTTAGCTGAGTTAACATCAAATGGCGTGCATCACGGTTCGAACAGATACGAGATTGGTAATCCAAATTTAACAAGTGAGCGTAATATACAATTAGACATTGCTTTGGAATACGACAGTAAGCACTTTGAAATTTTTGCAAACGGATTTTATAATTATATTGATGATTATATTTTTATAAATCCTACGGGAGAAATAGAAGATGATTATGCCGTTTATGAATACACTCAGGAAAATGCTGAGTTATATGGTGGTGAATTTGGATTTCACTTACACCCTCACCCATTAGATTGGTTACACCTGCAAAGTAGTTTTGAAACTGTTGTTGGAAAACAGGATAATGGAAATTATTTACCTTTAATTCCTGCAAATAAATTTATGAATACCATTAGATCAGAGTTTGATGTAAAAAACTGGTTAAAGAATGGTTTTGCTGCAGTAATTGTTGAAAGTAATTTAGCCCAAAACAATGTTAGTGGATTTGAAACTACTTCAAAAGGATATAGTTTACTTAATTTTGGCGCAGGTGCAACATTTGAAATTTCAAAAGTAAGTTTTGACATTAATTTAAACCTTAACAATGCACTTGATAATACATATATTTCACATTTATCGAGATTAAAAATTGATGGAATTCCAAATATTGGAAGAAATTTTATTGCAAGTATAAAATTTAATTTTTAGTTATTTAGAATTAATATAAATTTCATTAAAATAAAGCAATCTAAACAGTCCATTTTAGATTGCTTTATTTTTATAGCTATTTTTATGCTCATTAATTTTTAACCTAACTTATGTCAAACCATCAAAATTTAGACCCTCACAATTTAGCCAATCCAGCAAAACGAATAGTAGTTGGAATTCAGTTTTTATTTGTTGCCTTTGGCGCCACCGTTTTGGTGCCTTTATTAATAGATATTGATCCAGCCGTTGCATTATTTACAGCAGGAGTTGGAACATTAATTTTTCATGTAATAACAAAAGGAAAAGTACCTGTTTTTTTAGGAAGTAGTTTTGCTTTTATTGCTCCAATAATAGCCGCAACCAAATTATATGGCTATGCCGGAACCTTGGGAGGAATTATTGCTGTTGGGTTGGTTTATGGAATTGTTTCTGCCATTATAAAATTATGGGGACTTAAGGTGATTGAAAAAATATTTCCACCAATAGTAGTTGGACCTGTAATTATGATAATTGGTCTATCACTGGCTTCTGTTGGTGTTGATATGGCTAAAACCAATTGGTTAATTGCATTGTCAGTATTAATAACTGCCATTTTAATTGTAATCTTTGCAAAAGGTCTATTTAAACTATTACCAATTTTTATTGCCATTATTGTCGGGTATTTAATTTCTATATTCACTGGTTTGGTTGATTTTTCGTCGGTGAAAGAAGCTGCATGGTTTGCATTACCAAAATTTACAACACCTGAATTTAACTGGGCAGCTATTATTTATATGATTCCAGTTGCTGTTGCTCCAATTATTGAACATATTGGTGATATGTATGCCATTGGTGGAGTTGCAGAAAAAGATTTTGTAAAAGATCCCGGTTTACATAAAACACTTCTTGGCGATGGAATTGCTACAGCTTTTGCAGGGGCATTAGGTGGGCCCCCAAATACTACCTATTCAGAAGTTACAGGAGCTGTTGCACTAACAAAAATTACAGATCCAAGAGTTTTAAGAATCGCTGCTGTTACAGCCATTGTATTTTCGCTAGTTGGAAAAATAAGTGCAGTATTAAAAACAATTCCACCCGCAGTTTTAGGAGGAATTATGTTATTACTTTTTGGAATGATTGCCAGCATAGGAATTAAAACTTTGGTTGATGCCAAAACAAATTTTTCAATTACTAGGAATCAGGTAATTGTTTCCATTATTTTAACTGTGGGTATAGGTGGTGCACAAATAAATTTTGGAACATTTTCATTGGCTGGTATTGGGCTGGCTTCTATTGTTGGCGTGCTATTAAATTTAATATTACCAAAAAAGTAAATCAATAATAATTACAAAAAAATGCTTTTTGAATGTTTCAAAAAGCATTTTTTCTTATAATTAAAAACTATTTAAACTAAAAATTTAATAACAAATAATAATGCTATTACATACATTATTGGCTTTATCTCTTTATGTTTTCCAGTGAATAATTTTAACAGTACATATGAAAGCATACCAAATACAATTCCTTCAGCAATACTATAAGTTAAAGGCATCATTATTATTGTAAAAAATGCTGGAATGGCTTCAGTATAATCATCTAAATTTATATTTATAATTGGAGAAATCATAAATAAACCTACAACTACCAGAGCTGGAGCTGTTGCAGCAGCTGGAATCATCATAAAAACTGGTGCAAAAAATAAAGACAAGGCAAACATAACTGCAACTGTTAAAGCAGTCATCCCTGTTTTACCTCCTTCTGCCACACCTGCTGCACTTTCAACATAAGTTGTAACGGTTGATGTTCCTAAAATGGCACCTACAAAAGTTCCTATTGAATCGGCAAACAAGGCTTGTTTTACTCTTGGTACTTTTCCTTCATCATCTAACATGCCTGCTTTTGACGAAACACCAATCAATGTTCCAACAGTATCAAACATATCAACAAACAAAAATGTGAATAATACAATTAACATATCAATACTAAAAACCTGAGAAAAATCGAACTTAAAAAATACTGGTTCAATTGATGGAGGCAAACTAACGAATGAAAACCCTTCAGGAATTGAGGTAACCCCAACAAACAAACCTATAACAGTTGAACTTAAAATCCCAATTAAAATAGCTCCCTTTATTTTTTTTACTAATAATATTCCAATTACTAAAACCCCCGCAAGTCCAACCAAAACATTAGGGTTTTTCATATCTCCTAAACTTACTAATGTAGCAGGATTGTCTATAATTAACCCAGTTCCTTTTAAACCAATAAAGGCAATAAACAAACCAATTCCCACTGAAACAGCATGTTTCAAATTCAACGGAATTGAATTTACAATTAGCTCACGGACATTTAAAGCTGTTAAAAGTAAAAATACAATCCCTTCTAAAAACACAGCTGTTAATGCAAATTCCCAAGAATAACCCATTCCTAAAACAACGGTAAATGCAAAAAAAGCATTTAATCCCATTCCTGGTGCCAAGGCAAAAGGTAATTTTGCTACCAAAGCCATTACCAAAGTTGCAATAACTGCTGAAAGTGCTGTGGCTGTAAAAACAGCATTTTTATCCATTCCAGCAGCACTCAATATATCTGGATTTACAGCCAAAATATAAGCCATCGTCATAAACGTGGTAATTCCAGCAATAATCTCCGTTCGAAGTGTTGATTTATTTTCTGTTATTTTAAAATATTTGTCTAACATATTAATCGTTTTTAAATTAAATATTCCATTTTAATGCAACGGTTGGTCTAACTTTGAATTCATCATAGCCCGCAAAATTATTAGAAACTTCAATTTCACCGCCTAATGAAAATGATTTATTTAAATGATACCAGAACTGAGGTTCGGTTAAAAAAACGGTCTTTTCACTTAATCCATTTTCTGACCATAAATCAGCAAATCCAGAAAAAGTTAATTTATCAGCAATAATATTCCAATACCAGGTTCCTGTTACTTGATAGTTTGCTTTCCCAGCATTTTGAAATAATTTATAACCTGCATAGGTTGAAAAACCCCAAACGGCATTTGATTTTCCGTAATTGGCTCCAAAAATCCAGGCATTGTTTACTGTATATCCATCTAAACCTCCTTGACCTTCAAAAGTTCCTAAACCACCATTAAATTCAACATGTAAACCAACTGGCATTTTTTCAGTTTTTAAAACTCTGGCTAGTTCAAAATAAGCCTGACTAATCCCATCTTTTCCATCAAAATCGAAATCAACAAATGTAAACGTGTTTCCATATTTATCTGGTTTAAACATTTCAAAAGTTAATGTAGGATGTTCTCTTACAAAATCGTAATGCAATTGAAAATTTTGGGCACTTAAAGTAAAAGCTGCAAAAAAAGTAAAAAAAGTAATTATTTTTTTCATGTGTTAAATTTTAAAAATTAAGCAATAAAAATACCAAAAAAAGACTATTTAATCATTTTTTAAAACAAGTGGTTATTAACAATTGAAACCCACAAAACAAAGTTGATTTTTACCATTTAATAAAACAAAATGTATGATAAAAATCCAAAAAATAGAATCGATTTTGGAAGTGTTAATAAGTTTATTTTCAATTAAACAAGTATTTAAAAAATATAGCCTGAGTATTTACCCAGGCTATATTAAATTCAAATTACTATATAATTACGCTAATCTATTGCAAATAATAAATCGCCTTTAGAAACTGCATCTCCAGATTCGAATTTAATTCCAGATAGCACACCGTCTTTGTTGGCTTCAAAATTATTCATCATTTTCATTGCTTCTAAAACGACAATGGTCTCACCAGCTTTTACAGTGTCTCCATTATTTTTCTTGAATTCAACAATCATCCCTGGAATTGGAGCAAATATTGCTCCCTCAGCAACAACTTCTTTAGCTTCTTTTTTCTTACGTGCAGTTCTAGGTGCAGCCATCCTTGCACCTGCCATAGTATTTGGAATAGCAACATTAAATGTTTCACCATCAACAATAACCTCCATTTCGGTCATTTGACCATTCGTATTTTTACTGGCCGTAAGTTCTCCTGATAAAGCTTTCGCAATTAATTCTGCTTCTTTCTCTACTTCCTCCATTGTTTTAGCCTTTACATCAGCAGGCACTTCCTCTTGACCATATTTCCATTTCAAGAATCTTTTACCAGTAATAGGGTACAATGCACATAAAACTTCATCATCAAGATCTTGAGCAAGACCTTTAAATTTCTCTTTTACTTCACTCATTTCAGGTTGCAAAATTGAACCTGGACGTGAAGTGATAGGCACCTCTCCACGAGCATAATCCTTCAATGCTTTCTTTTGAACTTCAGGATTGATAGGTTCTGTTGTTTTTCCGTATAAACCATAACAAAGGTCTTTTACTTCTTCCGTAATTTTAGCATACTCACCTTCATAAGAATCAAACAATACATTGTTAACTGTTTGTACACCAACTATTTGTGATGTAGGTGTTACTAAAGGGATATTACCTAAATCTTTACGTACTTTTGGTAACATACGGAACACATCTTCCAACTTATCTAAAGCATCCATTGCTTTTAACTGATTAACCAGGTTGGATAACATACCTCCCGGAGTTTGGTGAAGCAATACATTAATATCTGTTGTAGCATACTTAGGATTGTTATCCAAGTGTCTATATTTAGGAATATATTTTTCCATCTCATCAGAGATAGTTGTTATTTTCTTAATATCCATACCTGAATCACGGTTTGTACCTAACAATGACATAATTATAGGTTCTACTGCTGCGTGAGAGGTACGATAAGCATACGGTCCAATACAAGTATCAACAATATCAACACCAGCTTCAATAGCTTTAAATATTGCTAAATCACCCATACCTGAAGTAAAGTGTGTATGTAAGTTTAAAGGAATATCAGTAAACTTTTTGATTTCACGAACCATATTATAAATATCATATGGAGCAATTAAACCAGCCATATCTTTAATACAGATAGAATCTACACCAAAAGCTACAAGTTCTTTCACTTTGTTTAAATAATAATCCATGTTATAAAGCTCACCACCCAAACGAGGTTGATTTAAAGTATAACAAACCACCCCTTGAAAATGCCTGTTGTTATCTTTAATAACTTGAGCTGCAGTTTCAAAGTTACGGTAATCGTTCAATGCGTCGAAACAACGGAAAATATCCATACCATTATCTATTGAACGTTGAACAAAAGCTTTCACAACGTCATCGGCATAATTTCTGTAACCCACAACATTTTGTCCACGTAACAACATTGAAAATGGTGTTTTTGGCATTACTTTTTTCAAAGTTCTTAATCTTTCCCAAGGGTCTTCACCTAAAAATCGGTGCATCGTATCAAAAGTAGCTCCTCCCCATGTTTCCACTGCATTGTAGCCAGCATTATCAATCATTTCAGCAACTGGTAACATATCTTCAGTACGACCACGAGTTGCAAATAAAGATTGGTGACCATCACGTAAACTAACGTCATTAATTTTAATTGGATTGGTCGCTTTAGGACGATCAGCACCATAATCTAACTGTGCCATTTCCAATACTCCGTGTTTATCGAATTTCATCATTTTAATTTTTTTTAATAATTTATTTAATAAATATTATGCACGTAATGCTTTGCCTCTTCTTTGTGACAAATCTCTGCCACTCATAATTCTACTTATACCCATTTTACCCCATACGTTGCTAACTTCATTTTTAATGTTAGTTTGCATTTGAGCATAACAACTTACTGCTATCACTGCTGCTTTTCTCTTTTTTTGTGTTAGTGTCATAATATAAATTTTAAAGTGGAATATTTCCGTGTTTTTTTGGTGGTAATAATTCAGCTTTTGAAGTCAAAGCATCTAAAGCTGAAACCAACCTTTCTCTTGTTTCGCTTGGCAAAATAACTTCATCAATATAACCTCTTTCAGCGGCTAAATATGGCACACTAAAAGCTGTTTCGTATTCGTCAATTTTTTCTTGTGTTTTGGCAACTTTGTCTTCAGCTAAACTGATTTCTTTTTTATAACTAGAAATTACTTCGACTGCTCCTTTTGCACCCATTACAGCAATTTCAGCAGTTGGCCAAGCAAAAACCATATCGGCTCCTAAATGTTTAGAACTCATTGCTAAATAAGCACCTCCGTAATCTTTTCTAACAACCACCGTTATTTTTGGAACAGTTGCTTCAGAATAACTCCATAATAATTTTGCCCCGTGTCTAATAATTCCTCCCCATTCTTGTTGAACTCCTGGTAAATACCCCGGAACATCAACAAAAGTTATAATTGGAATATTAAAGGCATCACAGGTTCTCATAAATCGACCAATCTTATCAGATGCATCAATATCTAAACATCCTGCTAAAAACATTGGTTGGTTTGCAATAATACCTACAGTTTTATTATTTAATCTACCAAAACCTATAATGCAGTTCTCTGCAAAATATTCGTGTATTTCATAAAACTCACCTCCGTCTAATACTTCTTCTATAATAGCCTTCATATCATAAGGCACTTTTGAATCATCAGGAATAATAGTATCTAATATATCGCAAGATCTTTTAGGGTCATCTCCCATTTCAATAATAGGAACGTTTTCCATATTATTATTTGGAAGGTAATCTAGTAATTCCCTAATTTGTTCTATACAGTCAGTATCATTTTCACAAGCAAAATGTGCGTTTCCACTTTTTGAATTATGAACCATTGCACCTCCTAATTCTTCAAATGTAGTTTCTTCACCAGTTACAGTTTTAATAACATAAGGACTGGTAATAAACATATGGCTTGTTTTTTTAACCATAAATACAAAATCGGTCATTGCTGGTGAATAAACTGCTCCACCTGCGCAAGGTCCCATTATTGCAGAAATTTGTGGTATTACTCCAGATGCTCTTGAATTTCGAAAGAAAATGTCTCCATAACCTTTTAACGCATCTACACCTTCCTCAACTCTTGCACCACCAGAATCATTCAATCCAACAATAGGAGCTCCAACTTTAATAGCCAGATCCATTATTTTACAAATTTTAGCAGCGTTCATTTCCCCTAATGAACCTCCAATTGAAGTAAAATCTTGAGAATAAGCAAAAACAGTTCTACCATTTACCAAACCATAACCAACAATAACACCATCAGATTGAACTTCTACTTTCTCCATTCCAAAATTAACCGATCTATGTTTTACCATTGAATCAATTTCATGAAAACTTCCTTCATCAAATAAAAGATCCAAACGTTCTCGAGCAGTTAATTTACCTTTTGCATGTTGTTTCTCAATTCTTTCTTCACCTCCCATTTTAAGAGTTTTTTCTCTTTTAGATTTTAGTAAGGCAATTTTATCTATAACTTTCATATTTATGATTTATTTTTTTTAATAAAATACTTAAATTTTGGTGTCAATTTTATTAGTTTCTCATTGTAACAAATGTAGCCATAATGTAGTTTTTAAAAACTGATAATTATCAGTTTTTAAAGGATTAGATAATTTCTTAAATTACATTTTATATAATTATAATTGAAATATAAAAATAATATATTATTTATTTTAAATATATAAATATTATATTCAATTAATAATCATTTTTTTTGAATATTCAATAATTAAACAAATTTACTTAGTTTCACTAAATTGAAACCATGAAAGTGCAATAAAAACAAAATATTTCTCCAAATTACTTTCATTTTTTTACTAAAAAAAATGCTATTTACAACGTTTTCGAAATGCAAAAAAATGTGCTTAGCTTTTACATGTTTTATATAAATTTTCTTTTAAAAAAAAGCTTAAAAAAAATTAAAATATTTTTTATTTTTTAAGTTTTTTTAGTCATTTTCATTGAAAAAACATTGAATTTTAAAGATATTCTATACTTCACAAGGAAATTTTCGGCTTCAAAAGTTTTTTTTAAAGCTTAAAAGCACACATTATTTTACGCTCTAAAAATATTTAAAAGGGGAATTCCATCAAGTTCATTTATTTATTGAGTGCATTTATCTGTATTATAACTAAAATAACCTAAACTAATCCCGTAACAAAAATGTTCCTTTTAAATATATTTGTGAAATTTAATTAAGGATTCTTATTGAAAATTCAACACAAGCCTAGTTCGCTTTTCAAATTAATAAATTAAACAAATCATTGTCATTTTTATTGATTTTCAAACACTTATCATGTAACTTTAGAAGAATAAAAAACAAATATTTATATGGAACGGTCAAGGCTATTAACCCACCTTTGGGAGTTTCAAAATAATGAAGGTTATATCTCTGATAAAGCCATATCGGAACTTTCCCAAAAATTACGGGTTTCAAAAACTGATATTGAAGGAGTGGTTACCTTTTATCACTTTTTTCACAGACAACCAACAGGAAAGTACATTATTTATTTAAACAACAGCATTCTTTCAGAGTTTAAAGGATTCAAAAAGGTTAAATCGGCTTTTGAGTTTGAAACCGGATGTACTTTTGGAAAATATGGTCAAAGTGATCTATTTTCACTATTTGAAACTTCCTGTATTGGATTAAGTGATCAGGAATGTGCAGCATTGATTAACTTTTATCCAGTGACTCATTTAACACCTCAAAGTGTTAAAAACATTGTAAACCAATTAAAAAATGGTGTAGGTCCTCAATTAATTTCAGACAATGTTACAAGTAAAATACAATATATCCCTCAACCAGACAAAACGGTATTTTTTAGAAAATATGAACTTGGAAAATCTTTAAAAAATTTAAAAACGAATACTCCGATAGGGGTTTTAGAAGAAATAAAGAAAGTTGAGTTGGCTGGAAAAGGTGGTGCATTTTTTCCAACTGCATTAAAATGGGAAATTAGCAGGAATGCTCTAAATAAAGAAAAAGTAGTGATTTGTAATGCTGATGAAGGTGAGCCGGGCACATTTAAAGATAAAACAATCATTGAAAACTTGCCAGGTTTAATTATTGAAGGTATGATAATTGCTGCCTTTGTAACAGGTGCAAATAAAGGATTTATTTATTTAAGAGCAGAGTACAAATACTTACAATCTAAACTTGAAAACACCTTAATAGATTTTTATAATCACAAGCTATTGGGCGCAAATTGTTGTGGTGTCTCTAATTTTAATTTTGATATTCAAATTCAATTAGGTGCTGGAGCTTATGTTTGCGGAGCAGAAACTGCTTTGATAGAATCATTGGAAGGTAAAAGAGGTGAACCAAGATTAAGGGTAAAATATCCAACGGAAGATGGTTATTTAGGCAGTTCTACAATAGTAAACAATGTAGAAACTTTTGCGAAAGCAGCTCGAATTATGGAGCTTGGTTCTGATTATATTCAAAAAATTGGTACAGAAAAAAGCAAAGGAACAAAAATTATTTGCATTTCTGGTGATGTTGCAAAACCTGGAATTTACGAAGTTGAATGGGGAACAAAAGTAAGAGAGTTGCTAGCCTTAAGTCAGGCTACTGCTCCATATTATATACAAAGCAGCGGCCCATCGGGTGATTGCCTAAATGAAAGTGATTTTGACCGAAAAATATGTAAAGAAGATTTATTATGTGGTGGCTCACTAATGGTTTTTAATCGAAATAGAAACTTACTTCAAATTTTAAAAAATTACACAAAATTCTTTTTAACTGAATCTTGTGGTTCCTGTACTCCTTGTCGAGCAGGAAATCAAATAATTTATGCAAAAATTAAAAAATTAAAACAGGGTATTTGTACCACTCAAGATTTGAAAGAAATTGCTGATTGGGGTGCTATTATGCAAAAGGGAAGCCGTTGTGGTTTAGGACAATACTCAACCAATACTTTTATTCAGTCAATTTCTAAATTTCAAAATTTCTTTGATGCCATTGTAACTTCATGTTCTGAAAATTGCAATGTTGAGTTTGATATGGAAAAAGCTGTTTACGACTATAATTTATTGATTAAAAATACCCAAAATTAGATTTTAAATCCAATTCTTATGAAAAATATATCCTTTAATATAGATGGTAGAGTTTGTTCAGCTAATAAAGGGGAAAACTTAATTGAAGCTGCAAAACAAAATGGAGTTTTTATCCCTACACTTTGTCATTTCAAACATTTAAATCCACTTGGAAGCTGCAGAGTATGTACTGTTAGTTTAAACGGACGTGCAGTTGCAGGATGTTCAGTTTTTGTTGATGAAGGAATGAATGTTGAAGTTAATACTCCTGAATTGTTAGATACAAGAAAAGGAATTTTAGAAATGATGTTTGTTGAAGGGAATCACTTCTGCCCTTCCTGCGAAAAAAGTGGCGATTGCCAAATGCAAAATTTAGCATATGAAACAGGTATTCGATACACTCGATTTCCACATTTATTTGTTGATAGAATTGTAGATGCAAGACCTGAACGTATTGTAGTAAACCAAAATAGGTGTATTAAATGCAAACGATGTTTTGAAGAAGTTGTAACAAACGATGGTTTTAAAGTATTTAATTTCACCAACAAAGGAAATAAAACCATTGTTTCAATTGATTACGAGCAAGAAGCAAAACTTTCTCAAGCGCAAGCCGAATATGCCATGCAAATTTGCCCAACAGGTTCCATTTTAGTCAAAGGAAAATCGTTTAGCAAACCATTTGGAGATCGCTTATACGATAAAGTTTCAGAAGGTAAAAGCATTTCTTTCAATAAAATAAGCAATCCTAAAGGTCGTAAAATGATAGTTGCAACAACTTCATTGGCGGGTTGTTTTGGATGTCATATGTCACTATTAGATATTGATTTAGGTATTTTAGATATTATTGAACTGGTAGAATTTAATAAATCTCCTTTAACCGATATAAAAAAATTTACAAAACACTGCGATATTGGATTAGTTGAGGGTGGTTGCTGCAATACCGATAATATTGAGGTTTTAAGAGCCTTCAGAGAAAATTGTGACATTTTAGTTTCTGTTGGTGAATGTGCTATTTGGGGTGGCGTTCCTGCCATTAGAAACACCATTCCACTAGAAGAATGTTTGAGAGAAACCTATTTAGATTCTTTAACTGGCGAAGAAAACGAAACTACCATTCCAAATCATGAAGATATTCCTAAAATATTGAATAAAGTTTATCCAAATCATGAGGTTGTAAAAATTGACTATCATATTCCAGGCTGTCCGCCAAATGCAAACCACATTTGGAATGTTGTTAAAAACATTTTATTTGAAGAGGAATATTCTATTGCATATCCAGAATTTAAATATGATTAAAAACTTTAAAGTTCTAAAAAATGAATTCAAGAAAAATAGTTATAGAACCCGTTACACGAGTTGAGGGACATGGCAAAGTAACCATTAAGTTAGATGAAAACGGAAAAGTGAACGACGCTTTTTTACACATTGTTGAATTTAGAGGTTTTGAAAAATTTATTCAAGGTCATCCCTATTGGGAAGCTCCAGTCTTAGTTCAACGTCTTTGTGGCATTTGTCCTGTAAGCCATCATTTGGCCGCAGCGAAGGCAATAGACCAATTGGTGGGTATTGACCCTGAAAACTTATCACCTACCGCAACAAAATTGCGCAGATTATTACATTACGGACAAGTATTTCAATCGCATGCTTTACATTTTTTTTATTTAGCATCTCCCGATTTGCTTTTTGGTATTAATGCTCCAGCCGAAAAAAGAAACATTGTTGCTGTAGCTACAGAAAATCAGGAATTGGCAAAAAAAGGAATTTTAATGCGAAAATTCGGACAGGAAATTATCAAAGCATTAGCCGGTAAAAAAATACACGGAATTTTAGCAGTTCCTGGAGGGGTTCACAAAACTTTCACCAAAGAAGAACGTGCCTATTTTTTAGAAGGAATAAAAATTCCGAATATTGATACAATGATATCTTGGTCGAAAGAAATTATTGATTTTATAAAAGCTTATCACATAGAGAATGCACAATGGATTGACCATTTTGCTGAATATCCATCAAATCATTTAGGCTTGGTGGACAAAGAAACAGGTGCGTTGGAATTTTACAACGGCAGACTTAGATCTGTTGATTTTGAAGGAAATGAACTATTAAATATTGAAGACATTGAATATCGCTATCATTTTAAAGAAGCTGTTGAACCATGGTCATATTTAAAATTTCCATACATGACAAAATATGGAAGAGAAAATGGATGGAACCGGGTGGGACCATTGGCACGTTTAAATACATGCAAATATATTACAACTCCACTTGCAGAAATTGAACGTCAAATTTTCAAGTCAAATACACAGAACAAACCAAATAATATGACAATGCATACGCATTGGGCACGTTTAATTGAAATGTTACATTGTGCAGAGTTAATGAAAGAATTGTTAATTGATGATGAATTAATGGGAAAAGATTTAGTAAGACAAGGAACTCAAAGAAACAAAGGAATCGGAATTATTGAAGCTCCAAGAGGTACCTTAATTCATGAATATCACACTGATAATGAAGGATTAATTACCAAGTGTAATTTAATAGTTTCAACAACACACAATAACGAAGCAATGAACAGAGGTGTTAGAGTTGTTGCCAACGAAATTTTAAGTGAAAAACCTGAAATAACTGAACCAATGCTCAATCAAATTGAAATTGCCATAAGAGCTTATGATCCTTGTTTAAGTTGTGCTACGCACGCTTTAGGAGAAATGCCTCTAATAGTGCAGTTAGAAGATCACAATGGAAAATTAATTGATGAAAAAATTAGATAACACTCTTATAATTGGAATTGGAAATAACACCCGTCAAGATGACGGTCTTGGCTGGTGTTTTTTAGATTTACTCGAAAAAATAGGTTTTAACGAGGATAATTTACTTTACAAATATCAGTTAATGGTTGAAGATGCTGAATTAATTAGTAATTATAAAACTGTTTTTTTTGTTGATGCCAATAAAACTGGTTTAACAAATGGCTTTTCAATTGAACGAATTTATCCTTCAGAAAATGTTTCGTTTTCAACGCACAACGTTCCACCAAATCAAATATTAAATTTATGTGAAACTATCTATAATAAAAATCCCAAAACTTATGTTGTTAAAATTCAAGGTTATGAATGGGATTTTAAAATCGGATTAACGGAGAACGCTTTAGAAAATTTAGAAAAATCAATTAAATTTTTTAATAATTTCGCTTCATAAATTTGATTAATTTAGAGTAAAATTTACAACCAAATGCAACAAGATTTTACTCCTAAATTATTTTCACTTCTAAAGCAAAGGATTCCAAAAAAAACACTCTCAAATGATCTTTTAGCTGGAATAATTGTTGGAATTGTAGCACTTCCTTTGTCAATTGCTTTTGCCATAGCCTCTGGAGTTTCACCCGAGAAAGGAATAATAACTGCTATTATTGCCGGAATTATAATTTCAACTTTTGGTGGAAGTAGGGTTCAAATTGGCGGTCCAACTGGTGCTTTTATTGTAATAGTTTATGGAATAGTTCATGAATTTGGGGTTGATGGTTTAACCATTGCTACTTTTATGGCTGGTTTTATTATTATAGGAATGGGCATTTTAAAACTAGGTAATTTACTTAAATTTATTCCCTATTCCTTAATTGTTGGTTTTACCAGTGGTATAGCTTTAATTATTTTTTCATCACAAATAAACGCCTTTTTAGGACTCGAAATTCAATCGCTTCCTGCAGATTTTATAGATAAATGGAAGGTTTATTTCTATCAGTTAAATCAAATAAACTGGTATGCAATAACAATTGCACTTAGTACCGTGTTAATTTCTTTGTTTTTTCAAAAAATTACCAATAAAATTCCAGGTTCAATTGTTGCAATATTTTTAGCAACTATAGTAGTTCTTATTTTTAAAATTCCTGTTGAAACTATTGAAAGTAACTATGGCGAAATTCCAAGTACTTTTAGTGCTCCTTCACTTCCAAATTTCAATTATGAAACAGTAAAATCACTTATTCAGCCAGCCTTTGCCATTGCCTTATTAGGGAGTATAGAATCATTACTTTCGGCAGTCGTTTCAGATGCCATGATTGGTGCAAAACATAGATCAAATATGGAGTTGATTGCTCAAGGGGCTGCAAATATATTTTCTTCTCTTTTTGGTGGTATTCCTGCAACTGGAGCCATTGCACGAACCGCTACAAATGTTAAAAATGGAGGAAGAACACCTGTTGCTGGTATTGTTCATGGATTGGTATTACTGGCAATTATGCTCTTATTTGCTCCTTACGCTAAATTAATTCCTCTTTCTTGTTTGGCAGGAATTTTAGTTGTAGTTGCCTATCACATGAGTGAATGGAGACAATTTGTTTCAATTTTGAGAGGAAATAAAATGGATATCATTATTTTATTAACCACTTTCTTTTTAACCGTTGTTTTTGATTTGGTTATCGCTATTGAAATTGGAATTATTCTTTCAAGTTTTATGTTTATGAAACGAATGAGTGAATCTGTTCAAATTCAAAACATTTCTACTGAAATAAAAACAAATGAAAAGCTATTTGATGATGAATTAAAGGATTTACCAAAGGAAATTTTAATTTATGAAATTAACGGTCCTCTTTTTTTTGGTGCTGCAAGGCAATTTCAGCAAACAATTACCAATCAAAACATTGAAACAAAAATAATTATTTTAAGAATGCGCTATGTACCTATAATTGACGCAACAGGCTTCCAAAGTTTAAAAGAAATTATTAAAACTTTTAAAAATGAAAGTATTCTTATTATTTTATCTGGAATTAGTGTTGATCTCAGGAAAAGTTTTAGGCAAAATGGTGTTTATGAACTTATTGAAAGAAAATATATTGTAACGGACATACAAAAGGCCGTTTCAAAAGCCAAGCAACATTTAGATACATTATCATAATATTTTTTTTAATATTTATTATTATTTTCTTAATGAACGTTTGTTCATTAAGAAAATAATAATACTTTTGTACTCACAAATTAATCACTAATGCGTACAAGAGGTAAAATAAAAGACAAACGAAATGTAATATTAGATGCAGCACTTTCTTTAATAACAACAAACGGTTTCCATGGTACTAGTATAAAATTAATTGCTGCTGAAGCTCAAATTGCAGTGGGCACAATTTATATTCATTTTGCCAATAAAGAAGAAATGATTGTTGAATTGTATGAAAAAATTGGTAATGAAATTAATACAATTATTCAAAATAATTCTTCAAATATACTTACACTTCATCAAAATTTTATAAATATATGGGAAGCAATTTTAGAATTTTATATTGCTGATCCTCGAAAGCCAGAATTTATAACCCAATACACCTACTCACCTTATATATTAAGTAAGTACGACAGCAGTTCTAATATATTCCTGTTGCCAATTCAAAATTTCTTTGAAGAAGGGAAACGTACAAACATTATTAAAAACCTACCAACTTCAGCTTTAATTGCATTATCTCATAGTCCAATCACCTCATTGGTAAGAATGGCCAAATACGAACAAATTCAATTGGATCATATTGAAGTTACAAAATATGCAGAAGCTTGCTGGGATGCGATTAAAATAAATTAATAAAATTAAAAATGACATTTAAAAATAATATTTCAACTGGATTTTGTTTCCTATTAGTTTGGTGTGCAACTTCACTTTATGCACAAAATTCAAAAGATTCGCTCGATTTGCACAGCGTATTATATGCTGCATTAGACCATAATAAATCGTTAAAAAATAATTTGCTTGAAATTGAAAAAAGTAAAGAAGTACAAAAAAGTATAAAACATACTTATATTCCAACATTAGAATTAGGTGGTTCTTATGCTTACACATCTGGACAATTAAATTTAGATACAGAGACCTTACCAATTACTATTCCGAGTTTTTCATTACCAGCACTTGTACCAGGCATTCCTGCCATTGATGTGCCTTCAACCAATTTAAATATACCTGCATTAGATCAAAATATTGATTTTAAAGGTAATGTTTGGATGGGAGGTTTAACGGCAAAATGGACCTTGTTTACTGGTTTAAAAGTGCCTTATTTATCAAAAGCAATGAATCATAAAATTGAGGCGCAAGAACAAATGTATGCGCATGAAGAAGCAGATTTAATTACTGAAGTTGCAAGCTATTACGACAAACTAGCACTTTTAGAACAAACAAAAAAAGTACTTGACATTCAGCAAAAAAGATTAGTAAAAGAAACTGTATTTGCAAAAAAAGCTTTGGAGCAAGGTTTAATAACAAATCATGAATTTCAAAAAGTTGAAATTGCACAATTAAAATTAGCTTCAAAACAATTAGAATTTGATGGAGGAAAAGAATTGTTGTTACTAAAACTACATCAACTTACTGGCATTTCAATTGCTGATCTTTCCGCTATTAAAGTTGAATTAAAACCAAGATTAGAAGGCAAAACTGGAAATAGCTATTTTGACCGACCAGAATTAACTGCTTTAGATGAATTAGCAAAAGCAACTGAATACCAATACAAATCTGAAATCAATGGTTATTTGCCTAAAATACAAGCTTTTGCTACTCATCAATATGCCGGAATGACCAATGGAAATGTAGGTAATTTAGGGTTTAATGAAGTTAGCGCTTATCCTATAAATGCTTTGGGAATTGGTATGAAATGGGAGCTTTTTGACGGCTTGCATACCCAAGGAAAACGCCAGCAACTTAAAATTGAATTAGAAAAAAATAAAAACAAAAAAGAAGAAGTACAAGAATTGCTAAAACTCAATTATCACAATTGTGTTTCTCAATTTAACAACCTTACTTCACAAACAAAATTAAAAGATAAACAACAAGAAGTTTCCAATAAATCCATGGAAATTAGTTATAAAGAATATCAAAATGGTTTGATACAAATCTCTGATTATTTAGAATCTCAAGCTGAATATACCACTGCAACACTAGATTATTATCAAACTGTTTGGGAACAAAGAAACAGTGCTTTAGAATTATTAAAAGCAACTGGGAGCCTACAAATTCAAAAATTATAAACTATACAATCAAAAAATATAATGAAAAATTTAATTACAATTTTATCGGTTCTTGCTTTACTTTCATCTTGTTCAAACAAAAAAATTGAAGGTATTCAGGGAAAAGCAAAGCGAGATGCAATTACAATTGCTAGCAAATATGCAGGCCGTATTGTAGAAACCTATATTGAAGAAGGAGCAATTGTTCAAAAAGGAGATACACTAGCCTTATTAAACGTTCCAGAAATTGAAGCTAAATTAGAACAAGCAAATGGAGCTGTTGAAACTGCAAAAGCACAATATGAAATGGCTTTAAATGGTGCTACCAACGACCAGCTAGCACAAGTTTCAGCAAAATTAGATGCCGTAACCGAACAATATACTTTCGCTGAAAAATCGTATAACAGAATCAATGCAATGCACATTGACAGTTTGATTTCAGATCAAAAACACGATGAAGTTTATATGAAATATCAAGCTGCAAAAGCACAATACGAAGGGGTTTTAGCCAAATATAATGAAGTTAAAAAAGGCGTGCGAAATGAAAAAATTAGAATGGCTTTGGGAACTTACGAACGGGCAAAAGGTGCTTTGAAAGAAGCAAATGTTGCTTTTGAAGAGCGCTTTGTAATAGCACCTCAACAAATGACCATTGAAACTATTGCTTTAAAAAATGGTGAATTAGCGCTTCCTGGTTATGGCATTATAACTGGATATTTATTAAATAGTACTTACTTCAGATTTACCATACCCGAAAGTAAAATTGCTACTTATAAAATTAATGAGCTTTATAATATTCTTGCTCCTTTTTCAAAAAGTAACTTTGAAGGTAAGCTTATCAGTATTAAACAATTAACACACTATGCTGATATTACTTCAGCCTTTCCAGATTATGAATTAGGTGAAGCCACTTATGAGTTAAAACTAATTCCTACAGACCAAGTGAAAGGCGATGAATTATATACAAATATAACTGTTCTATTACAAGAAAAATAAACTATGAAAAATTGGATTTCATTATTAAAAAGAGAGTTTTCTTTATTTAAAAGTAATTCGGTAGTAATTGCTATTTTTATAGGGGCACCACTACTCTACGGTATATTACTTGGAGCTGTTTACAAAAAAGGAAAAGTAAATCATTTGCCCGTATTGGTTATAGATTTGGATAAATCACCTATGAGTCAAAAGGCAATTGACATGATTGACGACAGCGAAGTTATTGATGCTGTTTTGCTTCAAAATCAAAACGATTTAAAAGCTAAAGTCATTGAAAACGAATACAGCGCCATTATTACAATTCCAGAACGTTTTGAGGCCGAAATTATTCAGAAAAGACATCCTGAAATTGGTGTTGATATTAATACTGCCAATATTTTAACTGCAAATTATGCAGCAAAAGCCATTCAACAGATTTTAGGTACCTTAAATGCCGGTATTGAAATTGAAGCGCTGAAAAAAACTGGTGTTCCCTTAGTTACGGCGCAAACTCAATATGAAGCTTTTGGAGTTAATTATGCTCGGTTTTTTAATGCTTCAGCCAATTATATGTCGTTTTTATGGCCAGGAGTACTGGGTATTATTATTCAACAAGTTTTTTTATTAGCACTTGCTTTAAGTTTTGCACGTGAATTTGAAGAAAAAACATTTTTCACTGAATTTATGCCAAGAGCAAAAAATAGTTGGAATGCTATGTTTTTAAAAGCATTGCCATTTTGGATCATTGGAATTTTTATCTTGCTTTTTTTACGTGCTCTTTTTTCAATGTTTGGAGTTCCTTTTAACGTAAACAGTATAGCAATGCTTGGTTTAGTTACAACCTTTATTGTATCTGTTACTTTTTTAGGCATTTTGGTGAGTATTGCCATTCCTAATCAATTAAAAGCTACTGAAGTTTTAATGGTGGTAGCCACTCCAAGTTTTATAATTAGCGGTTTTACATGGCCTTTAAGTCAAATGCCCAGTTACATTGTTTCTTTAGCAAACACCATTCCTTCAACCCATTTTTTAATTGGAATGCGAAAAGTCTTGATGTACCAAGCAAACGCCCAAGAAATATGGCCCGAAATAAAAAGCCTTTTAATTCTAACTGTAATTTTTGCGCTATTAAGTTATTTATTGTTGAAGTTAAAAATGTATAAATATCAAAAAACAGTGAAGTAACTAATTTCCAAAAGCAGTAAGAACCAGTTTTCTAGAGCCTCCATAATTGCGGTGTTCGCAAACATAAATTCCTTGCCAAGTACCCAAATTTAAACAACCATTGGTTATTGGAAGTATAACAGAATTTCCCAACAAAGAAGTTTTTATATGGGCAGGCATATCGTCACTTCCTTCGTAAGTATGAATATAATACGGCATATTTTCAGGAACCATTTTATTAAAATGGCTTTCAAAATCGGTTCTTACAGTTGGATCAGCATTTTCATTAATAGTTAAACTTGCTGAAGTGTGCTTTATAAAAACCTGCAACTGACCAATTTGAATATTTTTTATTTCTGGTAATTGAGCAATAATTTCATCTGTCATTAAATGAAAACCTCGTTTTAACGTTTGTAAATGTATTTCTTTTTGATAAAATTTCATTCTTTATAGTTTAGCACAACATTTACAATTTCATCAGCAATTGCCAAACAGGCTGTTGCCGCTGGAGATGGTGCATTAATTACGTGTATATTATTATTGTGTTTCATAATTTTAAAATCATCAACCATATTACCTTCATAATCAATTGCTTGCGCCCTTACACCTGATCTGGCAGTTATAACATCGTTTTCAGTAATTGAAGGCATCATTTTTTGTAATTCTTTCACAAATAAACGTTTAGAAAATGCTCTTTTGTATTCGTCAATACCTTTTCTCCAATGCTTTCCAAATAATTTCCAGGTACCTTTAAAAGTTAAAGCTTCAAAAGTATCTTTCAAGCTAAAACTTGTACGATTGTATCCTTCACGTTTAAAGGTAAATACTGCGTTTGGTCCACATTCAATACTACCATCAACCATTCTGGTAAAATGAACACCTAAAAATGGAAATTTAGGGTCTGGAACAGGATATACAAGGTTTTTTATTTTATAAGCGGCTTCTGGTTTTAACTCAAAATAATCACCTCTAAAACCAACTATTTTAACATCCAGTTTTAAGTTGTCTTTTTTAGCATTTCTGTCTGAATGTAAACCAGCACAAAAAATCACTTTACTGGATGAAAAATCTCCTAATGAAGTTTTAAGAATGGTATTATTTTTTGTAGCATTTATTTTTTGAACTTCACAAGATAGAATGAGTTTACTTTTTGGATTTAGTTTATTTATTTTAAACACAAAAGCCTTACAAACTCCAACATAATCAATAATACCTGCTGTTGGCACCCAAATTGCTTTTAAACCTTCAATAAAAGGTTCTTTTTCTTTGATTTCTTGTGAATTCAAATATTGGATACCTTCTGTTTTATTTTCAATTCCTCTTTCAAAAATACTTTCTAAAATAGGAATTTCTGAAGGTTTAGTAGCCACAATAATTTTTCCGCAAACATCGTATTTTACATTATTTTCTCTAGCAAACTCAACCAATTGAGAACCCCCAGATTTAGAGTTTTTAGCTTTATAAGAACTTGGTTTATAGTAAATTCCAGAATGTATCACTCCTGAATTTCGCCCTGTTTGATGAAATCCTACTTCAAATTCTTTTTCTATAATTGCAATTGATTTTTCAGGAAATTTTGTCTGTAATTTAAAAGCCGTTGCAAGTCCAACAATCCCTGCACCAACAACAATAAAATCAAAATTATTGGACATACTTTGTTTTTCTTATAAAATTTAAAAGCACAAATGATCCGATAAAGAAAATTGCTAAAAACAATACACTCCATTGCATAGAACCGGTAATTGAAATTAAAAATCCAAAAACCAGCATTCCAAAAACAATGGCAATTTTTTCAGTTACATCATAAAAACTAAAATAGGTTGCGTGGTCTTTAGTTTCAGGCAATAACTTAGAATAGGTTGATCGGGAAAGAGACTGAATTGCCCCCATTACCAATCCAATAAGAGCACCCAAACTATAAAAATACAGATTTACATTCTCTTGTGATTTATCTAATGAAAAAGCAACCAAACAGACCAAGGCCCAAGTAGCAATGGTAATTTTTAACGAAGCAAGATTTCCTATTTTATTTGACAATCTTGAAAATGCAAATGCGCCAAAAATACCAACAATTTGAACCAATAAAATAACTGCAATTAAATCTAATGTTGGTAAACCTAACTCTTGACTTCCAAAAATACCGGCCATTAAAATAATGGTTTGAACACCAACACTAAATAAAAAAAATGAATATAAAAAATATTTTAAAGATGAATACTCCTTAATTTCGATTGATACTGCTTTCAATTCATGTAAACCTTTCCATATAAAATCATTGGTAGGTTTTCTGTCGTATACATTATTGGGCAAACTTCTATACGTAATTTGAGCAAATCCTAGCCACCAAAATCCAACCAAAACAAATGTGAGTCGCGATGCAAAAGCAGCATTTGGCAATCCGAAAAGTTCAGGTTTGTTAACCATTACCAAACTAAATAACAACAATAATATTGAACCTGTATAACCCAACATAAATCCTTTAGCACTCACTTTGTCGTGTTGTTCGGGAAAAGCGATTTCTGGTAAGTATGCATTGTAAAACACAATACTTCCCCAAAATCCAATACTTGCTAAAATGGTAAAAACAATTCCAACCCAGAGTGTGCCTTCATCTTTAAAAAAGAACAAACTCATCACTGATAAAGAGCCAAGCATACAAAAAAACTTCAAAAATTTTAATTTATTACCTGTGTAATCTGCTATTCCAGATAACATTGGCGAAAAAAAAGCAACTACTAAAAAAGCAAATGCCAAGGTGTAATTGTATAAAGTTGTTGATGTCCATAAAGTTCCTAAAAACCCTATTTTACCTTCAACATTTGAAAATGATTCTGTTAAACTGCTATAATAAATCGGAAAAACAGCAGTACTAATAACCAATGAATAAACCGAATTAGCCCAATCGTAAAATGCCCAGGCATTGATTAATTTTTTATCACCTCTTTTTAATTTCATTTATATGAATTTAATTTTAATAGTCGATTTAAAATCAATAGTAATAATTCTTGAAAAATAAAAACCACTCTAAAATAAGAGTGGTTAACAAGTTACTATATATATTTTTATTACTAAAATTAATTATTTTCACCAATTTATGGAATGCTGTATTTTTTTGCCATCTCAATGGCTGTAGGCATATAAGCTCTTAAATTTGCGATTCTTGTTTCATTTGAAGGGTGTGTACTTAAAAATTCTGGTGGTTTACTCCCAGTTGAAAGTTCACTCATCCTAATCCATACCTGTATTGCTTCTTCGGGGTTATATCCTGCCATTATCATAAATACCATTCCTAATTTATCTGCTTCTGTTTCGTGTGTTCTGCTATAGGCCAGCATTCCAACTTGTGAACCTACACCGTAAATAGTATTCCATAACAACTGTGTGTCTTCATTCTTGCCTGAAGTTCCTAAAGCAACAGCTATACCTCCTAATTGTTGACCATAAGCAGATGTCATACGTTCTTGTCCGTGTTTAGCAAAGGCATGTGCAATTTCGTGTCCCATAACTGCAGCAATTCCATCTACATTCTTACAAACTGGCATTATTCCCGTATAAAAAACAACTTTTCCGCCAGGCAAACACCAAGCATTTACAGTTGGATCGTCAATTAAATTAAATTCCCACCGATACATATTGGCTTCATTTACCATTCCATTGGCTCGCATAAATTTATCTACAGCTTTTGAAATTTTTACACCCACAGATTGAAGCTCATTGGTCATTTTTACGTTTGTTGAAATTTTATTTTCTTTCAAAAAACCTTCATACTGTGCAAAACTTGCTGGTAAAATCTGTTCATCACTAACAATATTTATCCGTTTACGTTCTGTTATTGGCACTGTACTACAACTTAATACAATCAATATAACTAAAACTAAAGAGATTGTTTTTTTCATTTTCAATAATTTTATATGGTTTTAAAAATACATATTTTATATTTACCTACAAAAGTAAATAATCCCAATTAAAAGATGCCTCATAAAATAAATAAAACTCAAGTTAATGCATCCCAAATAAAAAAATCTATTCTTTTAGTAGGTAAAGTATTACAATTCATTTCATTAGATTTAGCTACTTTATATGCTGTGAAATTATTTAAAACTCCTTTCCGTTTTAAAACACCTGAAAGAGAAAAAATGATGGCAAAAAGTGCTAAGAAAGAACTGATTTTTGTTCCTGAATTAAAAAAAGAAATTATGGTTTATACATATGGCTATTCAAAAAGAAAAGTTCTTTTAATTCATGGTTGGTCAGGCAGAGGCACACAGTTATTCAACATTGCAGATAAACTATTGGAAAATGGATTTATGACTATTAGTTTTGATGCCCCTGCACATGGCAAATCGCAAGGTAAAACTACTATGATGACAGAATTTATAGCTTCAGCAAAATATTTGGAAGAAAAAATGGGACCGTTTGAAATTGGCATTGGGCATTCGTTAGGCGGAATGGCAGTTTTAAACAGTACAAAACAAGGTCTTCAATTCAAAAAAATTATTACAATTGGGTCTGGAGATATTATCACAGATATTATCAAGGCTTTTGTTAATAAATTGGAGTTGAATTTAAAATTAGTCGATAAAATAAAGCAACATTTTTATAAAAAATTCAAAGTGAATATTGATGATTATTCAGGAAGTGTTGCCGCTTCAGAAGTAAACATCCCTTGTTTTGTTATTCACGACACTGATGATCAAGAAGTTTCTGTAAGTTGTGCTCATAAAATTCGTCAAAGTTTAAAACAAGGTGAAATATTAATAACCAATGATTTAGGGCATAATCGTATTTTAAATGATGTCCAAGTTATTTCAAGAATTATTGAATTTGTTAAATCAACATCACAAAATGAGAAAAATAATACTAACAATAATATTGCTGAGCCTAGTCTCGCACAGCAACTATTCACAGGCTACAACTACTAAAACTATGAGCAAAAAAGTAATAAAAACAGATGAGGAATGGAGAAAAATTTTAACTCCAGAACAATACAGAATTTTACGTCAAAAAGGAACTGATTTACCTGGTGAAGGTGGTTATACTTCACATTTTGAAAAAGGAACTTACCATTGCGCAGCCTGCGATTTGCAACTTTTTGAATCGAACAGTAAATTTGAATCACATTGTGGCTGGCCTTCATTTGATGATTCAATTGAAGGAACGGTTGAGTATGTTGTAGATAAAAGTCACGGTATGATTAGAACTGAAATTGTTTGCGCAAGTTGTGGCGGGCATTTAGGACATATTTTTAACGATGGCCCAAAAGAAACTACCGGCGAAAGATACTGCGTAAATACAACCTCAATAAAATTTGTTAAAGGCGATTAATTATTTTTAGTAAATTTTAATTGAAAGTATTTAAAAATGGCTAAAACTAACCCAAATGCTTCTTTACTAATTGATGATTACATTGAAAGTTTACCTGTATTTTCACATGAAATATGCTGGTTGCTTCGTGAAACAATTCATAACTCTGAAAAAACTATTGTTGAAGATTGGAAGTGGAAAACACCAATTTTTTATAATGAAAATGAAATGATTTGTGGTTTTGCAGCATTTAAAAAACATGTTTCACTTACATTTTTTAATGGTGCCCAAATGAATGACCAGCACAAACTGTTTTCAGAAGATTGTTCAGGTCAAAAAACACGAACCATAAAGTTTAATTCACTTTCAGAAATAAATCAGCAATCTCTTTTAGCTTATTTAAAAGAAGCTTTTTTATTAAAAAAAGTACCAAATACTAGCATATCAAAAAAGACAACATTCGAAATTCCTATATTACTTCAAGCAGCATTAAAAAATAATTTGCTAGCCAAAACTAATTTTGAAAATATGGCTTATACTTATCAAAAAGAGTATGCTTTACACATATCACAAGCAAAAAGAGAAGCAACTAAAATAAGTCGACTAAAAAAAGTCATTACAAATTTAGAGCAAAATATAAAAATGCATGAACAATATGGTAAATGTTAAAAAATCCGTTTAAAGGTAATTTTAACGGATTTTTTTTAATATAATTTTAATTTAATCAATCAGAACAGGTTCAGGAATTTCAACTTGGTTACTAAACATTGACCATAGTTTAAAGCCTCCCGCAACGTTTTCAATATTTTCTACTCCGTTGTGATTTAAAATTAGTTCAGCTAAATAACCTCTTAACCCTTTCTGACAGAAAATAATCACTGGTTTTTGTTGATTTCTGATAAATTCAGTGTGGTTTCTAATTTCATCTAATGGGAAATTTACTGCATTTGGAATGGTTCCATTCTCATATTCAACAACTGTTCTAGTATCAATTAACAAATACTCTGAAATTTGGTTGTAATTTATTTTATCTTCTAATTCTTCAACTGAAATTTGAGCACTTTTTCTATTCAAAATATTTTCAGTTACAAAACTTGTAACTACTACCGGATCTTTTGCTGGGGAGTACGGTGGTGCATAAGCCAAATCTAATTGCGATAAGTCAGACACTTTTAACTTCGCATAAATCGCTGTACTTAAAACATCTACACGCTTATCAACTCCAACTTCACCAAACAATTCAGCTCCTAAAATTTCTTCAGTTTCGGCATGGTAATACAATTCCATAATTAAATCTTTTTGACCTGGATAATAACCAGGCGTTGAACCAGCAACTGTTAATACCGTTTCAAATGGAATATTTAACTGATTTAAAGCTCTTGGATTCATTCCAGTTCTAGCCAATGTGTAATCAAATATTTTCACAATGGCAGTTTTATATGCACCTTTAAAAATAACATCACCACCAACAGCATTGGCTCCAGCGGCTCTACCAGCTTTGTTTGAATGTGTTCCTAATGGAAAATAATCGAACGCATTGGTTTGTAAATTTTTAATTGCCACATTATCACCCGCTGCAAAAACATCTTTTATAGAAGTTTCCATGTGTTCATTCACAATTAAAGCACCATTTCCAATATGTTCAGCGCCATTTTGAATTAACAATTCAGTATTTGGTTTTATTCCAACACTTAAAATTACAAAGTCGGTTTTCACCGTTTTACCATTTTTAATATTTACTGCATTAATTTTCCATTCTTCATCAATCTCAAATTCTGCAACCAAGCCTGAAGTAATCACTTCAATGCCTTTATCTTTCAATATTGTTTCGGCAAAATTGCCAAATTTTTGCTGCCACATATTTAAAATTTGGTTGTCACCTTCAATTAAAGTAACTTCTTTACCAGCTTCTTTTAAATTTTCAGCAACCTCAACCCCAATTAAACCTGCACCAATAACTGTGATGTGCTTTGAAGTTGAAGCCAACCCTTCTTTAGTAATTTTATCGAAATCTACCATAGACCTGCAAGTTGACCAGTTGGTGGCTTTTTCAATATTTTTTATGGGTGGTACAATAGATTTTGCTCCTGTTGCAAAAACCAACTTATCGTATTCATAGTCGCCTTTTTTTGAATAAACTATTTTATTTTCGGTGTCAATTTTAATTATTTCTTCGTTTAAGCGAACATCAATATTGAACCTATTTTGCAATAATTCAGGTTTTACTACTATTAAATTACTTCTATCTTCAATAACACCTGAAAATGCGTAAGGCATTCCACAGGTTGCATAACTTACATTTGCACCTTTTTCAAACAAAATAATTTCAGCATTTTCATCTTCTCTTCTTGCTTTTGCCGCCGCTGATGGCCCTGCGGACAACCCTCCTATTATTACAATTTTATTCATGTTATTTTTATTAAATTCTGGGCAAATTTGAGACCTTTTTATGAAACAAAAGGTAATTTTTATCACTATAACGTTTTTGTAATAATTGATACTTTTTTAAAAACTTATTGCTTATATCAATCCAAATTTAACCGCTACTTTTAAGCAGTTTTTATTATATTTGCATTTCTAAAAAATGAAGTAAGTATATGTTTAATAATTTAAGTGACAAATTAGATAAGGCCTTTCACATATTAAAAGGACATGGAAAAATTACAGAAGTAAATGTTGCCGAAACTTTAAAAGAAGTTCGAAGAGCGCTGTTAGATGCCGATGTTAATTTTAAAATAGCCAAAAATTTCACCACAACCGTTAAGGAAAAAGCTTTAGGACAAGACGTTTTAACTACGTTAAATCCTGGACAATTAATGGTGAAAATTGTAAAGGACGAACTTACCCAATTAATGGGTGGAGAAACTGTTGGAATAAACCTTTCAGGAAACCCAACAGTTATTTTGATGTCAGGTTTACAAGGTTCTGGTAAAACTACTTTTTCTGGAAAATTAGCCAATTATTTAAAAACTAAAAAGAATAAGAATGTTTTATTGGTTGGTTGCGATGTGTACAGACCTGCGGCAATAAACCAATTACAAGTTGTTGGAGAACAAATAGGTGTTGAAGTTTACGCCGAAACTGAAAATAAAAATCCTGTTGAAATATCATTAAATGCTATAAAACATGCAAAAGCAACAGGTAAAAATGTTGTAATTATAGATACTGCTGGTCGTTTGGCTGTTGATGAAGCAATGATGACAGAAATTTCAAACATTCATAAAGCTGTAAATCCACAAGAAACGTTATTCGTAGTGGATTCTATGACTGGGCAAGATGCTGTAAATACTGCTAAAGCTTTTAATGATATCTTAAATTTTGACGGTGTTGTTTTAACAAAATTAGACGGTGATACCCGTGGTGGAGCTGCTTTATCAATTAAATCTGTAGTAAATAAACCTATTAAATTTGTTGGTACAGGCGAAAAAATGGAAGCTATTGATGTTTTCCATCCTGATCGTATGGCCGACAGAATTTTGGGAATGGGTGATGTTGTTTCATTGGTTGAACGAGCTCAGGAACAATATGATGAAGAGGAAGCCCGTAAAATTCAAAAGAAAATTGCAAAAGATCAGTTTGGTTTTGATGATTTCCTGAAACAAATTCAGCAAATCAAAAAAATGGGTAACATGAAAGATCTGATGGGAATGATACCAGGTGCTGGAAAAATGATGAAAGATGTTGATATTGATGACGATGCTTTTAAAGGAATTGAAGCTATTATCCACTCAATGACACCAAGTGAAAGAACTGAACCTAAAATTATTAGATGCCAATAGAAAAAAGCGAATTGCAAAAGGATCTGGAACTACAATTCAAGAAGTAAATCAGTTATTAAAACAATTTACTCAAATGAGTAAAATGATGAAAATGATGCAAGGTGGTGGTGGCCGTCAAATGATGCAAATGATGAAAGGTATGGGTAAATAGTGCTTCAGTATTAAGTTAAAACAATTTAACGTATTATTTTAGTTAATAAAACAATTAATTAAAATTCTAAGTGAAAAACTGTGAACTGAAACTGACATACTGAAAACTTAAAATGATTTTATTAGACGGTAAAAAAACATCGAGTGACTTAAAAATTGAAATAGCTGAATCGGTTAAAAAGTTAAAAGCAGATGGTAAAAAAACACCTCATTTAGCTGCTATTTTAGTTGGAACGGATGGCGCAAGTATGACTTATGTAAACGCTAAAGTAAAGGCATGTGAGCTGGTAGGTTTTAATTCTACACTAATTGATTTACCTGAAGAAACTTCCGAAGAAAAATTATTACAAGAAATCGCAAACTTAAATAACAATGCTGATATTGATGGTTTTATAGTGCAATTACCTTTGCCAAAACATATTGATGAACAAAAAGTATTAATGGCTGTGCATCCAGATAAAGATGTTGATGGTTTTCACCCAACAAATGTTGGGAAAATGACATTAGATTTACCTACATTTTTACCTGCTACACCTTTTGGGATTTTAGAATTATTAGAACGTTACAAGGTTGAAACTTCCGGAAAACATGTTGTTGTAATTGGGAGAAGTCATATTGTTGGCCGCCCAATGAGTATTTTAATGAGCCAGAAACGCAAAGCAGGCGACGCTACCGTTACTGTGGCACATAGTAGAACTAAGAACTTAAAAGAATTGACTTTACAAGCTGATATTATTGTAGCAGCACTTGGAATTCCTGAGTTTTTAACTGGAGATATGGTAAAAAATGGAGTTTCAATTATAGATGTTGGAATTACAAGAATTGAAGATATTACCAAAAAAAGTGGTTACCGTTTAGCCGGTGATGTGCATTTTGAAAGTGTTGCTCCAAAATCTGCTTACATTACACCTGTACCGGGCGGTGTTGGACCTATGACTATTGCAATGCTACTGAAAAATACTTTGTTAGCTTGTGAACGAAAAAACTAATTTAAAAAATATTTCATAAAAGGCATCTTATTAATTAGATGCTTTTTTTATGCTTCTCTATTAACCAAATCCATTGAAAAAGCGGGTAAACAAATAGCCAAATACTCACACGCTTCATCAAAAGGGTTTGAATACTGTACACGGGCTCCTTTTGAGATTTTAATGGATTGTCCAGCTTCAAGCACCACTTTCTCACCTTCAATAGTAAATTGTTTTTTCCCTTTAATAATATATGTATACTCATCAAATTCAGGTGTTTGAAAAGGTTCACTCCATTTTGGGGGAGCAACCATATGTGCAATACTTAATTCCGAAGGAATCGTTGCATGTCCAAAATGTTCTTCAATTAATTTCCCGTCGGCAGTTGGAACAATAAAAGGCGATTTTTGAATTTTATATTTTTTCATAAATAAAATCTTAGATTAAATGTTTTTTCTAGTGGAAATAAAAATACTAAAAATTAAGCATTATATATTCCATTTTTAGCCTATTTTATTGTAAATTAGTTAGTGAATTGCACCTCAAATTCCGTTATTTAATTTAACCTAAACTAAATTAATATGAAACTTACATTTTTGGGAGGCGCTGGAACCGTTACAGGATCTAAAACATTACTTGAAATTGGATATAAAAAAATATTAATTGATTGTGGCCTGTTTCAAGGATTAAAAGAATTAAGGCTGAAAAACTGGGATACCTTACCTATTGATTTAAACAATTTAAATTTAGTTATACTTACCCATGCCCATTTAGATCATTCAGGTTATTTGCCATTATTAGTGAAAAATGGTTATAAGGGTAAAATCTATTGTACATCTGCTACTAAAGATTTAACAGAAATAATTTTGTTAGATAGCGGTAAAATTCAAGAAGAAGATACTGAAAGAGCAAATAAATATCATTATACAAAACATGACCCAGCCAAACCTTTATATGATGTTGAAGATGCAAAAGTAGCAATAACAAGACTTGTAACATTTGAATTTAACAAATGGCATAGTATTGATGAAAATATTCAATTTAAATTTGTAAATAGTGGTCATATTTTAGGAAGTGCCTTTATTATTCTAAAAGTTTATGAAAAAATAATTGTGTTTTCAGGAGATATTGGAAGAAAGAACCCAATTCTTTTACATCCATTTGAGTATATTGACCGTGCCGATTATGTTGTAATAGAATCTACCTATGGCAATAGAAATCATAAAAACACTTCTATTATTGATGCTTTGCTAAATTGTATTGAGCATACCTATTCTAAAGGAGGTATTTTAATAATCCCAACTTTTTCAGTTGAGAGAGCTCAAGAAATTATTTATTTATTAAGTATTCTAAAAAGGAGCAATCGCTTACCAAAAATCCCAATATTTTTAGACAGTCCAATGGGTGTTGATGCTACTGAAATATATTTTTCACACCCAAAAAATCATAAATTAACTTCAGAAGATATTAAAAGTATGTCTTCAACTGTTCATTTAATTAGTGATGTAAGGGCTTCAAAAATGATAGTTTCAGATACAAATCCAAAAATTGTTCTGGCTGGAAGTGGTATGATAACGGGTGGAAGAGTTTTACATTATTTGGAAGCTTTTATAGGTCAAAAAAGAAATACCGTTTTAATAGTTGGTTTTCAGGCTGAAGGCACTAGAGGAAGAGCACTACTTTCAGGTGACTCAGAAATTAAATTTTTTGGAAAATACCATAAAATAAATGCTGAAATTTTTAAAATCAATGAATTTTCTGGTCATGCCGATCAAAGTGAACTTTTAGATTGGCTCAGTCATTTCAAGGCTCCTCCAACCTTAACATTCATAAACCATGGTGAACCACATCAAAGTCAAGCATTAAAAACAAAAATTAGAACGAGTCTAAATTGGAATTGCACAGTCGCAAAAATGAATCATGAATATTATTTAGACTGAAAC
The DNA here is from genome assembly GCA_963712085.1 of uncultured Flavobacteriaceae bacterium. Lineage (GTDB taxonomy): Bacteria > Bacteroidota > Bacteroidia > Flavobacteriales > Flavobacteriaceae > Lutibacter. The sequence goes on from CAVQGP010000009.1 coordinate 76,400, forward strand.
TAATTCGTTATTTATTCGCTTTTATCATTTCAAAATTTGAGAAGTGTGCTCTTTGGTTTTTACTTTGGTAATTACTTCATCTATAATTCCGTTTTCATTAATAATAAATGTAACTCTGTGAATACCATCAAATTCTCGACCCATAAATTTTTTAGGTCCCCAAACACCATAAGCAGCAATTACTTTTTTATTTTCATCTGCCAATAAAGGATATGGCAAATTATTCTTCTCAATAAAATTTTGTTGCCGTTTGGCTGAATCTGCACTAACACCTAAAACATCATAACCCTTTGCTAAAAACATTTGATAATTGTCTCGTAAATTGCAGGCTTCCATAGTGCAACCAGGTGTACTTGCTTTAGGATAAAAAAACAATACTAGTTTTTTTCCTTTAAAATCTGAAAGTTTTATTGTATTTCCGTTTTGATCTAACGCTTCAAAATTTGGTGCTTTATCACCTGCTTTTAATGTTGTCATAATTTGTATTTTAGCTTTTTGTAAAGATACATAAAATGACAAAAAAAGAAAAAGTCCAATTTATAATAAACATACTTGAAAAATTATACCCCGAAACACCTATTCCTTTAGTTCATAAAGATCCATATACTTTATTAATTGCTGTTTTACTTTCTGCACAAAGTACAGATGCTCGCGTAAATATTATAACTCCGCTCCTATTTGCAAAAGCCGACAACCCATATGATATGATAAAACTATCAGTGGAAGAAATTAAAGAGATCATAAAACCAGTTGGTTTATCACCTATGAAATCGAAAGGTATATATGGGCTTTCACATATTTTAATTGACAAACATCAAGGGAAAGTGCCACAAAGTTTTGAAGATTTAGAAGCATTACCTGCGGTTGGGCATAAAACTGCAAGTGTAGTTATGAGTCAGGCGTTTGGTGTACCTGCATTTCCCGTTGACACGCATATACACCGGTTGATGTATCGCTGGAATTTGACAAATGGCAAAAATGTTGTTCAAACTGAAAAAGATGCAAAACGCCTATTTCCAAAGGAATTATGGAACAAACTTCATTTACAAATTATTTATTATGGTCGTGAATATTCTCCTGCACGTGGGTGGGACATTGAAAAAGATATTATTACCAAAACTATAGGAAGAAAAACTGTTTTAAAATAATTATTTTATCGTTTTACTTTCTCATTTTCTGATTCATATTTACCATTATTTGTTGATAATTTTGATTGGATGGATCTATCTGAATCAATTGTGTACAAACATTAATAGCTTCTTGTAGTTTATTTGTGTTCATTAATCCAATTAATTTCACATATAAAATACGCTCATTATTAGGATCTTGTATTAAAGCTTTGTTTGCAAATGCTATAGATTCTTTATATTGACCTTTTTGTTGTAACATTACTATATAATTGTAAAAAGCATTGGCGTTAAAAGGAGCTTTTTCACATGCTAATTTTAAGTAATTCATAGATTTATCGCTATTTCCCAATTCATTATATAATAAGCCCAGCATATAATAAGTATAACTAAACGCTGGTTCTTGCTCAATTACTTTTAAATACAGTGCTTCACTTTCCTTTACCAGACCTTGTTGATAATAAATTAAAGCTAAATTGATCCGTGATCGGTTAAATCTATTGTCAATTTTAAGTGCCTTTTTGTAAGCATCAATAGCAGCTTCAATATTTCCTTTTTCCTGAAAATAAATGGCTCTTTGGTGTTGACCCGAAGCAAAATCAGCATTGATATCCATATAATCAAGATATTCTTTATTTGCCGATTCAAAATTAGAAACCCCATTCGCATCAACAAAACTTTTATTGAAATAATCAGCTGCTGAAATTCTAACCAATCTAACTGAATCTTTTAACAAGGGTGCAATTTTATCCTTTGCACTGCCTTGGTTATTTTTTTGAAAAGCCATCACTGCCTGATTTCTTATCAATGCAGAAGAATCTTTCAAATACAGGCTCAAAGCGTCCAACTCCTGTTGTGTTAAAGGTGCATTCGTATATTGATTTAAAGCAGAGGCTCTAATAATATCTGGATATAAGTTATTTTCTAACACCACTTTAAATTGATGGTAATCTTCAAAAAAACCTGTTAACATATGATCTGAAAAATGATCAGCCCTATTTGGGCCATATTTTTCAATAACAAAATCTCTTGCCCACTCTTTACTTTTATCTGTATGACAACCATTACAGGCATTTGGGGTATCATATTTTACAGACTGATCAGGTCGTGGAATTCTAAAACTATGATCTCTCCTAAAATCATTTCCCATATAAGTTCTTCCGGTCATATGACAATTTACACATGCAGAAGCTTCTGTATTTTGTTTGTGAAAATGATGTTCAGGTGTATTATATTTAGGAACATGACAAGTCATACATAAATCGTTACCCAATTTTTTTAATTTTAATGAATGCATATCGTGGCAATCTCTACACGAAATACCATTATGATACATTTTGCTTTGCACAAACGAACCATACACATAATCTTCATCTAAAATCTGACCATCAACAAAATACAACGGATCTTCAGGTAAGCTAACCATATAATGATCTGAAAATTCACCTTTATAATCAAAATTATTTGTTAATTGTGATCTTCTCGAATGACAGCGCGCGCATTTATCAACCAGTTCTTTTGAAGGCAAACCTGCTGGCATATACATTTTTGGAGGTGTTAAACCTTCATAATTATCCTTATGTGTTTCATAAAACTCATTATGAGCACTCATTGGTCCGTGACAAGCTTCACAACTCACATTTATTTCACTAAAAGTAGTATTAAAAGTGTCTGTATTATGGTTGTAATTTTTCTTTAAATCTGTTGAATGACAATCAACACACATTGTGTTCCAACTCATTGCTCTACCAGTCCAGTTCAACCATTCTCCATGTGCTAAATCGTCGTAGTTTGGTTGTAAATGAAACCACTTGTTATCCTTAGAATCCCAGGCCGCAATGGAACATTGATATTCTCCGTTAGGAAAAGCAACCACATATTGTTGTAACGGGTAATAGCCAAAAGTATATACAATTTTATAATCTTCGTATACACCTTGTTTATTGGTAGTATTCATATAATAATCGCCATCCTTTTTAAAAAAAGTATGTTTAACTCCTTTGTGTTCAAAAACGGTATTGTTGAAATCGCCTAGAACAGAAACAGAATCTGCCAATTTCATAGCCAAATCGTGATGGGAATTCTTCCAAAGTGCATATTCTGGTTCGTGACAACTTTTGCAACTTTCAGACCCCATAAAGGCGGCTTCTTTATCAGCGTGATCAATTCCTGCCAAACCTTTTTTTTCAGGAGATGTGCAAGAAATTATTAAAATAACAATAAGTAAAAAAAGAGGTAAAAGCTTTATGTAAAATTTCATTTAAATATAATTAAGCATGAAAAATTATTTGAATTCCACCAATTACAAGTTCTTGATTCAAATATTAATTTAAGCGCATAAAAGTAACAAATCTAACTCAAATACGCTTGCTCATTTGTATCAACTTTTAGTCAATTTATATCATAGAAAAAATTAGTCACGTACTTTTATGAATGTAATTTTTTACGAATATTTTTTGCTAAAAAAAGAATACTTAATCCGCCTATAATTGCCACAAAGCCTATCAAATAAACAACTATTAAAGCTGAAAAATAAGATGAAGAAATTAAAACAATACCATAAATGATTGAAAATAAACCTCCGTAAATCATAGCTTGTTTACCAATAGTATCTTTGGGAAATTTTAATCCTGAAAACAAACCGCTAATTCCGTAAACCAATGCTGAAATTCCGATAAACCACATAAAAAACGAAGTTGTAAAAACAGAAGATAAATAAGGCTTAGACAATACCACTGAACCCGCAACCACACCAATAATTCCAGAAATTGATCCCCAAGAACTCATAGATTCCTTTCTGTTTTTAGCTCTAACAATTGTAGCAATTCCATCAACTAACCAATAAATACCAATAATTAACATTAACATAGATAACGTTGATTGTGGAAAAATTACCAGTATAAGTCCTACAATAAGTAATACAATTCCTTTTAAAAAGATAAGATTTAGGATAACACCATTTGAACCATTTTGATTTTTCATAACCACTATTTTAAATTATTTTTATTTCTTTTCAGAAACTGTCAATCCAGAAATTGAAGCATCAACACTTCTAATATGTAAGTCTCTTTGTGGAAAAGCAATTTCAATATTATTTTCACGGAATCGCTTGTCAATTTCCTGACGTAAATCACTTTCAATCTGCATGGATAAATTTGCATCCTTTGCCCAAACACGCAATTCAAAATTTAATGTACTATCGGCAAAATCAACAAATAGTACTACAGGTTTATGGTTTTTAACTAAATCGGTATTTGTACTGCCTATTTCTTTTAATGTTTCAATCACCAAAGCAACATCTGAACCATAGGCAACACCCACAGAAATTTTTAATCTTTTTCTTTGATTGGTTAATGTCCAGTTAGTTACTTTATTATAAACTAAATCTGCATTTGGAATAATAATATCAGACTGATCAAAACTTTGAACCGTTGTTGAACGTAAACCAATTTTTTTTACATCAGACCACAAACCCTCTACTTCAATAGTATCACCTTCTCTAATAGGCCTTTCAAAAAGCAAAATTAATCCACTTACAAAATTATTAACCAATCCCTGTAGCCCAAATCCAATACCAACACTCAAGGCACTTAATACTATGGTTAAATTTGTAAGATCAAAACCAATTGATGCAATGGCTATTAAAAAACCAAAAAACAATAAAAAATAACGAACAAGCTGCCCTATAGACAATCTAGCTCCTTTATCTAATTTTTTATCAAAGTTATCATTCATTAAAAACATTTCTACAAGGGTAGATAGAATATAAGATCCATAAAATATACAAATTGCAGTAATTATTACACCAATTGAAACATTAGTTTTCCCAATTTGAAAACCTATACTTATTAATTTATCAAAAGCCTCAGCATTATTATTATGTACATTCCAAAAAACAAGTAAACGTGGTATTAAGCCAAGCAATATTATAAGAATGCTTGCTAAAATAGTTATTCTATTTACAGTTTTATCAATAAGTTCTTCAGAAATATTGCTATTTTCTTTTAAAACAAATTTTAAACCACCTTCAACCCCTACTTTTATCATTTTAATAAATACATAGGTAAATACCAAAATCATAAATGTTTTTAACAAAGCCTCATACATATATAAAGCCAAAACTTCTTTGCCTAATATTTCAGTAACAACAACAATGCATAAATAAACTATTAACAAATTAAACAACCAAGTATATTTTTTGGCTTTTGCTGTTAATCTGTTTTTCTTTTTCCACCAATACAGTTGATAAATCCCAATAGATGCTACAATTAATACAAATAATCTGAACAAAACTACCGGGATATTAAATACATGAAAAAATCCCGTGACTGTTATAACACTAACTAACACATAAACAAATTGTTTTTTCCAGACTTGAATATTCCTGTTACTTATAAGTCTGCAAAATGAAAATCCACTTAATATAAAAAATAACCAACTCCAAATTGGAGGACTTTTTGAATCTATTTGAAACATAAAAACCGAAATAGCTCCAAAAAACAAGCCTGCTGAAATTGATCTATTAATAACATATTCAAATTCTTTTTTACTTTTTAGAAACGATTTATTCTTTCTAATTAAATAAATTACAAGTAATGTAATTACTATTTGAAAAAAATGCATAACCAAAATATTCTGCAAAAAACTTATATTTGGTAAAATAACTTTATTGAAACCTCTTTTAATTTTAAACCATAATTTATTATCAAATTGTGCGAAAAATTTTGGTGAATACATTGGGATTGAACCATCTTCAAAGGCTGTGACAATTTTCTTTTGACGTAATAGTAAAATTTGATTGTTTAAATCATTAATTTTTGATTGATTAGTATATCCGTTTTGTTGTAATTTCATTAAAATATTTAACTCTTTAATAACAATCGCCAACCCTTTTTCAATTGTATCATGAGCATTTTTTAATGTTATTTTTACTTCTTCTGGAACTTCCTGCTCTAATAATAAGGTTTCATATGTTGCCCATTTACTTTTATATTGAAGCCATTCTATTCTAGATTTTTCTAATGTTTCAATTGCACTTGTTAACTTTTTGTTTGCTTCATTAAATGATTGACCCAACTGCTCTAATTCACCTTTTACATTGTCTAATTCATTTGTACTAAAACTTTCTTCTTTTATTAACAACTTAAAATTTACTTCAACATTTTTTAAACCATCTGTAGTTTTTTTATATATTTTGTTTATAAATTCATCATCTATTAAATTTCCAATACTATATTCTAAAACTGTTGATTTCTCAGCTAATAGTGATGCCTCAGGAATTAATTCTGAAAGTGTAAGCGCTTCCACTTTCTGAACATCTTCAGTTTTAGTTTCAGGTTTTTTTAATTTATCCTGCACGTCTTGAGCGGATACTCTATTCGAATTAGAAAAAATTAACAACAATAAAATCAATTTCAAAAATTGAGTCATAACTTTTACCATATTTTTCATGCTAAGAATTCTAAATTAAATACTTTTAAAAACATTTTACGAATATACACTACTAAAATAAATAAGACAACCTAAATAGCGTGATTATTAAGTAATTCAATATTATCATGATTGTAAAAAACATTCAACTTGATTATTAAATTTTAATTGTAATTTTATTTTTATACTATTGTAATACACAAAAACAACAAAACCAAATAATGGAAATATCGCAAATATTTGAAAACAACATAAACTGGGTAAATGAAAAACTAGGTAATAATCCTCAATATTTTAAAGAATTATCTGATGATCACAACCCTAACATATTATATATTGGTTGTTCAGATAGCCGTGTTTCATCAGAAGAATTAATGGGTGCAAACCCTGGTGATGTATTTGTAATGCGAAACATTGCCAATATGGTTTCAAGTTTAGATGTTAGCGCAATGTCTATTATAAAATATGCTGTCAGCGAATTAAAGGTTAAACATGTAATTGTTTGTGGACATTACCAATGCGGTGGTGTAAAAGCTGCAATGTTATCAACAGATTTAGGTATTCTAAACCCTTGGCTAAGAAATATTCGCGATGTTTATAGGATTCATAAAGATGAACTAAATTCCATTTCGAACGAAGAAGAAAAATACAAACGTTTAGTAGAACTAAATGTGCAAGAGCAGTGTATCAATGTTTTAAAAACTGCTGACGTTCAAATAGGAATAAGAAAACGAAATCTTACCGTTCATGGATGGGTTTTTGATATTCACAGTGGAAAATTGATTGATTTAAAAATTAATTTTGACAAACTATTAGAAGATATTCGTGAAATTTATCATTTAGATTAAATCTCAATTTCCAATTCATCATAGGCAATAAATACATTTTTGGGCAAGGTATTTTCAACTTCAACATGAAAACCTAAATGATGACTGATATGCGTAAAATAGGTTTTTTTTGGTTTTAATTCTTTTACCAATGTAAGTGCTTCTTCTAAATTTAAATGAGAATGATGCGCTTTATGCCTTATAGCATTCACTATTAAAATATCTAAATTTTTCAGTTTTTCTTTTTCAACTGAAGAAATCGTCTTAACATCTGTTAAATATGCAATATTGTTAAACTTATAACCAAATATTGTCAATTCACCATGCTGTACTTCAATAGGAATTATTTCTAAGTCTTTCAGATAAAAAGGGTTGTTAAAAACAATGTTTTGCTGAACACTTGGCGCTCCTGGATATTTGTTTTCATCATTAAAAATATAATCAAATCTATAGGATAAATTTTCTAACACTCTTTTTTGAGCATAAATTGGTACTGCACCTAATTGAAAACTAAATGGTCTCAAATCATCTAGCCCAGCAGTATGATCTGCGTGCTCATGTGTAAATAGAACACCATCAATTTTTTGAACATTGGCTCGTAACATTTGATATCTAAAATCAGGCCCACAATCAATTACATATGCAAAACCATCCCATTCAATTAAAATTGACACGCGTAAACGTTTGTCTTTTTTATTGGTTGATAAACAAACAGGGTGATTACTGCTAACAACAGGAATGCCTTGTGAAGTACCTGTCCCTAAAAAAGTGATTTTCAAAATTTTTTAATTTTTTATAAAAATACAAGTATTCTCGTATAAATTAAATTGTTTGACATAAAATCAAAATTTTCAAAGCAACAATTATTACTGATTAAATCAAAAATGTATAAAAAACGGTTATTTTGTTAGATATTTCACATTATACTTGAATAAGTAAAAAACAACTTAAAACTAACTTTTATCACACAATGCAACCTTATAATTAATTATATTTACAGCTTTAAAAAATATTTAATACAAATTAATGAAGGTAATCTATATAATCATAAAATTTATTTTTAAGATTTATATTTGAAAGTTTAATTAAATTCTGAAACAGGTATTTGGCCTGTTTTATTTTGTGATGAATGATTACTAGACAAATTAAAATAACAATTTAAAAGAATAAAAACCAAATAAATATGAAAATAGGCATATTAAAAGAAACCCAAAAGAGTGAAAAAAGAGTTTCAGTTTCACCAAATATAGCCAAACAGTTAATTGCTAAAGGGTTTGAAATTTTAGTTGAAAAAGATGCTGGTACAGCCTCCTCATTTAAAGATTCAGATTATAGTGAAATTGGCGCATTGGTTGAATCGAAAGCTACTGTTTTTAAAGAATCTGATGTTCTTATAAAAATAAACCCTTTTGATAATGATGATTTAAAACTAGTTCATAAAGGACAGATTCTAATGAGTCAGTTGTATTATAAATCACAACCCGAACTTATTGAAGCAATTGCAGCAACAGGTGCTACTGCTTTTTCTATGGATGCAATGCCTAGAATTTCTAGAGCACAAGATATGGATGTTTTAAGTTCACAAAGTAACCTGGCTGGTTATAAAGCAGTTATTGTTGGCGCAAATGAAATGACTAGAATTTTTCCTTTGATGATGACTGCTGCAGGAACAATTATTCCTTCAAAAGTTTTAATTTATGGAATTGGTGTTGCTGGTTTACAAGCAATTGCAACAGCCAAACGTTTAGGTGCAGTTGTTATGGCTACCGACATTAGAATGGAAACCAAAGAACAGGCTGAGTCACTTGGCGCTAAATTTATTATGGTTGACAATACCGGAGAAGAATCAGAAGGCGGTTATGCAAAAGAAGCTTCAGAAGATTATGCACGTAGACAAAAAGAAGCGGTTAATAAATCACTTTTTGAAGCTGATTTAGTAATTACAACAGCTATGGTACCTGGTCGTAAAGCTCCTGTTCTAATTACTGAAGAGCAAGTAAAACAAATGAAAAACGGCGCTGTTATTATTGATTTGGCTGCGGCACAAGGTGGAAATTGTGAATTAAGTAAAATGAGTGAAACAGTTGTTGTAAATGGTGTTAAAATTATAGGAACTACTATGGCTCCAGAAAGTGTATCAACAAATGCAAGCGAATTGTACGCAAAAAACATGTACAACTTTTTAATGCATTTAACAGATGAAAACAATGCTTTTAAATGGGAATTGGAAGAAGAAATTACAGATGGTACGTTGATTGTTCACGAAGGAAAAATTAGAAAAAACTAAAACTGAATAAATTATGAATGAATTAATAGAATTTATAGGTCAAAAGGAAAATCTATACTTAATATACATCCTTATTTTTGCGATATTTATTGGTGTAGAACTTATTAAAAATGTACCATCTGTGCTGCACACCCCTTTAATGTCAGGTGCAAATGCCTTGAGTGGCGTTGTAATTGTTGGAGCACTTTTGGTAATGTTACAAGCTGACCCAACTGATTATTTATCGCTTGGTTTAGGTTTTGTTGCTGTGATTTTAGGAATATTAAATGTGGTTGGTGGATTTGCTGTTACCGACCGTATGTTAGAAATGTTTAAAAAGAAAAAATAATGAGTATAGCTTTAAGTATTATATATTTAATTTCAACAGTAACTTTTGTTATTGGTTTGAAATTGTTAGGTCATCCGGCAACTGCTAAAAAAGGAAATTTAATTTCGGCTGCTGGTATGGTGTTAGCCATTATTGGCACCCTATTTTTACATGATTTTGAAGTTCCAACAATTAATTACATTTTAATTGGTGCAGCACTTTTAATAGGAACCATTTTAGGTTGGATTATTGCTATGAAGGTAGCAATGACCAAAATGCCTGAGTTAGTTTCATTATTTAACGGTTTTGGTGGTGGTAGTGCGCTACTAATTGGATTGGTTGAATTTAGCAAAATTGTTGGTGTAGATGCTGCTTCAAAACCTTCTTCTGCAATAATTGCAACTATTTTATCTGCAGTTGCTATTGGAAGTATCACTTTTACAGGAAGTTTAGTTGCTTGGGCAAAATTAAATGGATCTATGAAAGATTTAAGATTGCCAAAATATAATTTAATTAACAACATTTTATTTCTAGCACTTGTTGCTTTTTCAGCTTATATTGTAATAATGAATACTGATAGTTTATTATTAGTATACATTCTATTACTTGCTTCTTTAATTTATGGTTATTTATTTGTTGCACCAATTGGTGGGGCTGATATGCCTGTAGTCATTTCTTTATTAAACTCTTTAACAGGTATTGCTGCCGCTATTACGGGTGTTCTTTATGGAAATATGGTTATGATAGTTGGTGGTATTTTAGTAGGGTCAGCTGGGTTAATTTTAACTTTTGTTATGTGTAATGCGATGAACCGCTCATTAACGAATGTAATTTTTGGTGCTTTTGGTGGTGATACAGTTGTCTCTGGACCAGGAAGTAAAACTGGTGGAACTATCAAAAAAACTACAGCCAGCGATTCAGCAGTATTATTAAATTATGCAAACAAAGTAGTAATTGTTCCAGGTTATGGTTTAGCAGTTGCTCAAGCGCAACACGTTATTCACGAACTAGAATTATTATTAACTAGTAAAGGTGTTGATGTTTCTTATGCCATACATCCGGTTGCTGGCCGTATGCCAGGACATATGAATGTACTTTTGGCTGAAAGTAATGTTGAGTACGACAAACTTATTGAAATGGATGATATCAATCCTCAATTTCCAAATACCGATGTTGTTTTGGTTGTAGGTGCAAACGATGTTGTAAACCCGGCAGCACATAACGATCCTTCCAGTCCAATTTACGGAATGCCTATTTTAGATGTTGAAAATGCAAAACATATTATTGTAAATAAACGAAGTATGAATGCCGGTTATGCAGGTATTGAAAACGAATTATTTTTCAATCAAAAAACCTCAATGTTATTTGGAGATGCTAAGTCTGCTTTAACAGAACTGGTTAGTGAATTAAAAAATATGTAAACATTTTTTAACAATTTCATAAAAGGAGGATAAATACTTAGGTTTTTATCCTCTTTCTGTTTGAAATCAATTACAATCATAACAAAATTTACTAATTTAGCAGCACTAAAAAAATTGAAAAATGGCTCTAAAATTAAAAGGTGATACTGAAATTAATGATATTCTGCCAAGCAAAGCAAAGGCTTTAAAAATTAATTTAAACAAATACATTTACGGCACTTTTGCCGAAATTGGTGCTGGTCAGGAAACTGTTCGTCATTTTTTTAGAGCTGGCGCGGCTTCAGGAACTATTTCAAAAGCAATGAGTGCTTATGATAAAGAATTTTCAGATGCTGTTTATGGTGTTGAAGAAGAAGGTCGTTATGTTACTGAAGATCGTTTAAAAAGAATGCTTTCATATGAAATCGAATTAATTGAAGATAGACTGAATAGAAAAGACCACCCAGGGAAAATGTTTTTTTCCTACGCCAATACTGTAACTACTATAGATTTTGCAAAAAAATTCAAAGGTCACGGTTGGGTTGGTGTCAAATTTCAATTAGATCCACTAGAACCTTATAATGAAATTATTTTACACGTTCGTTTTAAAGAAAACGATGCTAAACTGCAACAAGAAACACTTGGGGTTTTAGGTGTAAATTTAATTTATGGAGCCTTTTATTTAAATGACAAACCTAAAGAACTTTTAAAATCTTTATATGACAATTTGCATGAGATTCAGCTTGAAATTGATATGATTAATTTCTCTGGACCTCGGTTTTCATATGTAGACAACCGCTTAATGAGCTTGCAATTGGTAAAAAACGGCATGACCAATGCTGTAATGTTTGGCCCCGATGGAAATAACTTGTTACCAGCACAACAATTATACAAAGCAAATATTTTAGCTTTAAGAGGCAGTTTTAGACCTGTTACCAAGGTGAATATGGATATGTATAAATTGGCGGAACAACTTTTTTTAAACGAAAATAAAGTTCAAAAAGAGAACACTAAAATTATTTTTGAAATTACTTTAACCAATTTAAGTTCAGCAGGAAAAATTGATGAAAGAGACTTTTTAGACAGGGCCGAGTTACTTTCATCGCTAGGACAAAATGTAATGATTACCAACTTTCAGGAATATTATAAATTAGTTGAATATTTTTCAGAATTTACAAAAGCCCGTATTGGTTTAGCAATGGGAGTTGCTAGTTTTATTCAAATTTTTGACGAAAAATATTACAGAAATTTAAGTGGTGGTATTTTAGAAGCATTTGGTAAGTTATTTTTCAAAGATTTAAAGGTGTATTTATATCCGTTTAAAAACTCAAAAACAGGTGAAATTGTTACGAGCGAAAACTTAAAAGTGCATCCCCGAATGAAAGAATTATACAAATTCTTCAAATACAATGGTAAAGTAGTGGATATTAAAGACTATGATCCAGACATTTTAAATGTGTTTTCTGCTACCATTGTAGATATGATAGCAAATGGGAAACGTGGCTGGGAAGAAATGGTTCCAATGGGAATTGCTGATATTATTAAAGATGAAAGATTGTTTGGATATTCAAGAAGAAAATTTGAACAAAAAAAATAATGTTGTAATTCAATTAAACCTTTTTTAACTTTATTCGTCATAGTATAAACCCAATTTGAGTGACAGACGAGAAATTATTAGTTGAGCAACTTAAAAACACCAGTACACAAGAACTTGCATTTCGAAATCTGATGTCTTTGTATAAAAAACGTTTGTACTGGCATATTCGAAAAATTGTACTTTCACATGACGATGCCGATGATGTGCTTCAAAATACTTTTATCAAAATTTTTAGAAATATTAATACTTTCAATCAGGAAAGTAAATTATATTCTTGGATGTACCGTATTGCAACCAATGAAGCCATTACATTTATCAATAAAAAAGCATCAAAATTAAATGTTGATATTAGTGAATTGCAATACGCAATGGCTGAAACCTTAGAAAGCGATGAAAATTACTCAGGAGATCAAATTCAATTAATACTTCAAAAAGCTATTGTGACATTGCCACAGAAACAACAAATTGTTTTTAACATGAAATACTTTGATCAAATGAAGTATGACGAGATGTCTGAAATTTTAGAAACTTCAGTTGGGGCTTTAAAAGCTTCTTATTTTCATGCAGTAAAAAAAATTGAAAACTATATCAAATTAAACCTTCCTTAGTAAAAACAGTCTTAAAGGTAATCATGAAAAGAGACAAGCCACATACTGAAAAAACTTTTTTAAGTAAAAATTTGCTTAAAAAGAATCCTTTTAAGGTGCCTGAAAATTATTTTAAAACTATTGAGAATCAAATCGTTTCAGAATTAAATTTACAAAATATTCAACCAAAAGAAAATGAATCAACATATAAAACACCTCAAAATTATTTTGATAATATTGAAGAAATTACAATTACAAAATTAAAAGCTGAAGTTTTACAAAACACAAATACATCAAAATTACCAGATGGTTATTTTGATACTCTTGAAGATCTAATTTTAACCAAAATTAAGAAAGAACAAAAAGTTATTACTATAAAAAGAATTACAAAATATGTTGCTCCTTTGGCTATTGCAGCTTCACTCCTACTTATTTTTGTTTTAAATACAGCTAAAAAATCAGTCACTTTTGATTCTCTTGCAACAACAGAAATTGAACAATTTGTTGAAAGTGGTATGATTGATATAAATATGGAAAATTTAGCAGCAGTTTTTTCTGATTTTGAATACCCTGTTGAAAACTTAACTACTTCTATTACTGATGACGAAGTTTTAGAATATTTAACAATTGAAGATTTGGAAACTATAATTTATGAAAACTAAAATTATTAAAATGAAAAAATCGTTATTATTTCTAACATTTTTACTTTTTGTTATTGCAACAACAAATGCGCAACAAATGATGAATAGAGAAAATATTAAATTATTAAAAACATCATTTATTACAGATGCTTTAAGTCTAACACCTGCTGAAGCTGAAAAATTTTGGCCAGTTTATAATTTATATACAGATAAAATACAAGCCTCAAAATTTAAATTGGAAAATGAAATTTTTAGACAAATAAATTCACAAGGTGGAATAGACAATATTTCCGAAAAACAAGCTCAAGAATTTATTGAAAAATCTATACAGCTTGAAGAAAGTATTACTGTCAATCAAACTAAAATGTTACGTGAATTAACCAAAATTTTACCAGCAACAAAAGTGATAAAGCTACAAAAAGCTGAAAAAGATTTTAATCGTAGAATTTTACAGGAATATGGAAGAAGAAAAGGAATGCAAGGGAAATAAAAAAACAGGCCATTTAAATAACCTGCTTTTTTTTAAAAATATTCACTATTTAAGAATATAACTTTTCTCTTAATTCTTTAATTTTTGGGTCATCCAAATATTCATCAAAAGTTGTATACCTGTCAATCACGCCATTTGGAGTAATTTCAATTACACTATTTGCGACTGTTTGCGCAAATTCGTGGTCATGTGTTGTAAAAATAACGGTCCCTTTAAAGTTGCTCAATGAATTGTTAAATGCCTGAATAGACTCTAAATCTAAATGGTTTGTAGGTTCATCTAACATTAACACATTGGCTCTCATCATCATCATTCTACTCATCATACATCTTACTTTTTCCCCACCAGACAATACATTGCATTTCTTCAACGCTTCTTCACCACTAAAAATCATTTTACCTAAAAAGCCTCTTAAAAAAACTTCTTCACGTTCTTCTTCGGTTTTAGCATATTGACGTAACCAATCTACTAAATTAAGCGATGCATCTTTAAAAAATTCAGCATTATCAAGTGGTAAATATGATTGTGAGGTTGTTACTCCCCATTGAAATTTACCGCTATCTGCTTTTGCATTTCCATTTAAAATTTCATATAAAGCAGTTACCGCTCTTGAGTTTCTAGAAATTAATGCAACTTTATCGCCTTTTGCTAAATTAAAATGTACATCATTAAACAACACTTCATCTTCTACACTTTTTGATAAATGCTCAACATTTAAAATTTGATCACCAGCTTCACGATCTCTGTCAAAAATAATGGCTGGATATCTTCTACTTGAAGGTTTAATATCATCAACATTCAATTTCTCAATCATTTTTTTACGACTGGTTGCTTGTTTAGATTTTGCAACGTTTGCAGAAAAACGACGAATAAATTCTTCTAATTCTTTCTTTTTATCTTCAGCTTTTTTGTTTTGCTGGGCACTTTGACGAGCCGCTAACTGACTAGATTCATACCAAAACGTATAGTTTCCTGAATAATGATTGATTTTTCCAAAATCAATATCAGAAATATGTGTACAAACAGCATCTAAAAAGTGACGGTCATGCGATACTACAATTACGGTATTGTCATAATTTGCTAAAAAGTTTTCTAACCAACCAATGGTTTCAAAATCAAGATCGTTGGTAGGCTCATCCATAATTAACACATCAGGATTTCCAAATAATGCTTGTGCCAACAATACACGCACTTTAGATTTACCATCTAATTCACTCATTAAGGTATAATGAATTTCTTCTTTGATTCCCAAAGACGACAATAAAGTTGCTGCATCACTTTCTGCATTCCAGCCGTTCATTTCTTCAAATTCGGCACCTAATTCTCCTGCTTTTATTCCATCAGCTTCAGAAAAATCTTCTTTCGCATAAATGGCATCCATTTCATTCTTAATTTTGTACAACTTTTTGTTTCCCATCATTACAGTATCCAGAACGGCATATTCGTCAAAAGCATAATGATCTTGCGAAAGAACTGACATACGTTTTCCTGCTTCAAGGTTCACTTGTCCTGAAGTAGGATCCATTTTTCCTGAAATGATTTTTAAAAAAGTTGATTTTCCTGAACCATTGGCACCTATAATTCCGTAACAGTTTCCAACTGTAAATTTTGTATTAACATCGTCAAACAAAATACGTTTACCGAATTGAACAGATAAATTTGATACTGAAAGCATACTTAATTTTTAATTTTAAAATTTTTGCAAAAGTAGTAAATTCAATTCAGTATAGAACTGTTAAATTCTAGTTAATTTCTTTTATAAACTGCAACCCTCTTTTATATTTAACATCCTATTAACAAGTAAACATAATACGACTAAGTACATTTGTTTTAACCCAATTCCAATGAGATATTTAATAGCAAATATTATTTTAATTTCAATTTTTAGTTGTAAACCAGCTATAATTGAAAATACTGCAACATATTTTGGTGGTGAAATTGTAAATCCAAGGTCAAATTTTGTACTATTATTAAAAGATGAGAAAGTAATTGACACCCTTTTATTAGATAAAAACAATCGGTTTATTGCTGAATTACCAAGTTTAGATGAAGGTTTATATACTTTTAAACATGGATTGGAATTCCAATACATTTATTTAGAACCAACTGATAGTGTTTTAGTTAGACTAAATGCTTGGGATTTTGATGAATCAATTGTGTTTAGTGGAAAAGGTAGTAGTAAAAATGAATTTTTAATCAATTTATTTCTGCAAAATGAAGTTGAAGAAAAAACAATGTATCATTATTTTAATTTAGATGAAGAGTTGTTTCAGTCAAAAATAGATTCACTAACCGAAGTAAGAGAAAATATTTATGAAGGTTTTATAACAAATGAACAATCTATTTCGGAAGGGTTTCAAAAATTATCAAATGCAGCCATTCACTTTCCAATTTATCGTTTAAAGGAAGTTTACCCCTATTATCACAAAAAAGCCCAGCAATTAAATGAATTTCCCGAAGTTTCTGATCTTTTTTATGGCTACAGAGATGCAATTGACTTAAATGAAACCAGTTTATTATCTTTTTATCCTTACCAAAATTATGTTATAAATTATCTGTATAACATAAGCTATCAACTTAAAGAAAAAGACAGTACAAAAAGTGACATAACACTGAATGTGCTTAATGCTGTTATCGAAAATATTTCTTCTGAAGAAATTAAAAATACTTTATTAAAAAGAATTGTTGTGAACGACTTTTTGAAAAGTGAAAGAACTTGCACTATTGATAATGAAAAATTAGCAATTTTTTTAAAAAATTGTACTGACAAAGAATATATTACCCAGGTTCAAAATTTAGTAAATGATAGTAAATTTGTCGAAAATAATAAGCCTTTACCTAAATTTGAGGTAGCATCTTATGATAATAGAATAGATAATATTAGTGATTTAATATTAAGCAAAAAGGCAGTTATATACTTTTGGTCTACAGAATATATGTCTATAGATTATTTGGTGAGTCGAATAAAATTTTTAGAACAAAAGTACCCGTCAATATTGTTTATTGGTATCCAAATGAAACCAGAATATTCTAATGTTTTAAACGAACCAAAGTTTAAAAATTTGGATATTAATCAACAATTTAAACTAACTGACACCAGTTTTGCCCGTAACTTTTTAACGAGTCGCTATCCTCGCATCATCATTATGAATGATAATGGACTGGTTATTAACGGCTTTACTTATTTAGATGCCAAAAACTTAGATGAAGAGTTAAATAAATTAGAAATAAATTAATTAAATATCTTTTGCATCAATATTAAACGTACCTTTGCACGTTTTTTAACCGGTTTATAGATGGGCGTCTGTAGATCAATAATTTATACAGAATGTCAACATTTAAAGACTTAGGTCTTAATGAGAATATCATTAAGGCTCTTACCGATTTGGGATATGAAAATCCTACAGAAATACAATTAAAAGCAATTCCACAAGTAATTGCTTCAAAGCAAGATTTAAAAGCATTTGCACAAACTGGAACAGGTAAAACTGCAGCATTTAGTTTACCTATTTTGGAATTAATTGATGCAAATAACAGCGATACACAAGCTGTTATATTATCTCCAACACGTGAATTGGCTTTACAAATTGCTAACAATATCAATGAATTTTCAAAATACTTAAAAGGTGTAAAAACTGAAGCCGTTTATGGAGGTGCAAGTATTGAAGAACAGATTAGGAAGCTAAAAAAAGGGGTTCAAATTGTTGTTGGAACACCAGGTAGAACAGTTGATCTTATCAACCGAAAACAATTAAAACTTGAAAATATTCAATGGCTGGTTTTAGACGAAGCTGATGAAATGTTGAATATGGGTTTTAAAGATGAATTAGATAAAATACTGGAAGTTACTCCAAAAGAGAAACAAACCTTGTTATTTTCAGCAACCTTTCCTCAAGAAGTTGAAAGTATTGCCAGAAATTACATGAACAAACCTATTGAAATTACTTCTGGTCAAAAAAATAAAGGTTCTGATCAAGTATCTCATCAATATTATGTTGTTTCAGAAAGAAACAGATATGCTGCATTAAAAAGAATTGCAGATGTAAATCCTGATATTTATAGTATTATATTTTGTAGAACTCGACGAGAAACTCAAGAAATTGCGGATAAATTAATACAAGATGGTTACAATGCTGATGCACTTCACGGCGATTTATCTCAAGCGCAACGTGACAGTGTTATGGAAAAATTTCGCAATAAAAGTTTACAGTTACTTGTAGCTACTGATGTTGCAGCCAGAGGTTTGGACGTAACCGATTTAACACACGTTATCAACCATAAATTACCTGATCAAATAGAATCTTATACGCACCGAAGCGGTAGAACCGGTCGTGCAGGTAAAGAAGGTATTTCTATAGCTATTGTTACAGGAAGAGAAAAAGGTAAATTACACCCAATTGAAAGAATTATTGGCAAAAAATTTGTTAGCACTCCTGTTCCTACTGGTAAAGAAATTTGTCAAAATCAATTATTAAAACTAATTGATAAAGTTCATGATATTAAAGTAAATGAAGCAGAAATTAAAGATTTTTTACCTTCTATTTACGAAAAATTAGAAGGGTTGAATCGTGAAGAATTAATCAAAAGATTTGTTTCTATAGAATTCAACACCTTTTTAACATACTATGAAAATGCTCCAGATCTAAATGATAGTGATAGTATGAGGAGCTCTGATAGTAGAGGAAAAAGAAGAGATGATGAAAACATGACTCGATTCTTTATCAATATTGGAAGAAAAGATAAATTAAATCCTGCACGTTTAATTGGTTTAATTAACGATCAGCAGATTGCAAAAAACATTGAAATAGGACAAATTGAAATTTTAGATACTTTTTCATTCTTTGAATTGGATAAAAATTATCAAAATGAAACCATTTCTGCTTTTCAAAAAGGTGATGTAGATTTTGAAGGAAGAAATGTAAATGTTGAGATTACTGAGAAAAAACGCTCAGGAAGAAGTGGTGGATCTAGAAGAGATAGCGGAGAAAGAAGCGGAGGCTCAAGACGTGATAGCGGAAGGAGAGAGAGTGATAAAAGCAGTGAAGGCAATAGCAGACCTTCTAGAAGTGGTGGTGGAAAACCAAGAAGTAAAGATCGCAAATCTGCCGGTGGTGGTGATTTTAGCGGCTTTGGAAGAAAACGTTCTGACAACAAAAGTGCATTTGGTAATACAAAGCCTTCAAAAAGAAGAAATGGATAAATGTAAAAAAGCATTTATAGAATAATTTATATAGGCTGTTTGGAATAATTTCAAACAGCCTATTTTTATGTATATTCATTTTTAAAAATTTTATTATGGTAAAATATTTTTTAATATTATCTGTATTTCTTTTTTCAATAAATATTGAAGCACAAGAAAATGAGACTACAACTTATTATTTTATCCGCCATGCTGAAAAAGATAGAAGCGATTCTTCTAATAAAAATCCTGATTTAACTGAAAAAGGGATACAAAGAGCCGAAAAATGGAGTAATGTATTTGAAAACGTTAAATTTGATTTTATTTTTTCAACTAAATACAATCGAACCTTACAAACAGCTCAACCTACCGCCTTAAAACAACAATTGGAAATCCAATATTATAGTCCAAATAATTTATATAATGAAGTTTTCAAATTAAAAACAAAAGGAAAAACAGTTTTAGTTATCGGTCATAGTAATACAACACCTCAATTTGTAAACGATATTTTAAAAGAAGATAGATACCCAGAAATCGATGATAACAACAATTCTAATTTATACATTGTAGTCATTCAAAACAATCATAATTCTAGTATTTTACTAAAAATTAATTAAAAACCGAATAAAGTTTTTAATATTATTTCATTGAAATTGCATAATAGAATATTACACATTAATGTAAATCTACATTGTTCATTTTAATTATTGGAGGTTTTTCATTTTCAATAAAAACAAGAATCAATCCAATAAATTTTCCAATAAAAAAAGCCAAAGCAGTCACTGAAAATATAAAAACCATATTTACCCAAATCTCCATAGGTAATTCCTGATTTAAAGATTGGCTATTTGCAGACAATGGTATGCTTTTTAAAAATTTAAACGGAAACCTAAAATAATCGATTAAACCCTTTTCAAATGAGCTATAATTTAAAACTATATAAAAATAAGAAGATAATACCCACGTAATCAATCCTAATCCAAAACCCGTTATATTTGTAAACACTTTACAATATTCTTTCCAAATTGATTCTGGCAATTCTTTAAGCATTAACAATTTTGATTTTTTTTCATAAATGGTATTATTATTTTCTTGAATGATTTTTCCAAATTCATTATATTCTAATTGTTCTAAACTTTTATTTTTATTAGCCTTTTTAATATTTTTAACAGCTTTTTTAATATCTCTTTTTAATGTTTTGAAATTGTTCTTTTCACTTTCATTAAGCCAAAAATTTGTTTGAATTTTATGTTTAAATTTCTTATTGTACTCAAGTAAATTGGTTAATAAATTGTAAGCCATTATCAATGGGACTGAAATAATTACTAAAACTATAACCACCAATATAAATATTAATATGACTCTTATTGTGTTTTTATAAATAAAGGAAGTTTCAATTAATTTAGTTTTTTGTATTTCATCAGAAACTTGTAAGTTAACAAATTGAGGTAAACAAACAATTTGATTGTTTAAATAACCGAAATGATAATTATATGTTTTGCCAAATGAGTAAGAACTAAAAAATATTGACAAAAAAAGTATGGTTAAAACAATTAATTTTTTCATATCACATGTTTTTATGAATAAATTTGTTATAAAAAAATTTGATTCAACGATTGAAAAGAAATCTGGTTATAAAAACACAAATCTCTTAACATAATTTTAACAAATCTAAATGTATATAAAAAATGAAATACTTTAGACTACATTATCATGTGGTTCTAAATTTTAAAAAAAAATTGTTATATAATTGAAAAAGAAAGAATTAGCACAATTTAATCTTCAGGAAGTTTGCCATGAATATTTTTATAAACAGTGTCAAAGTTTGCATATAAGTAAACCCGTAATTTTTTCTTATAATCTTCATTAAGCCAATCAATAAAACTAGTTGTGCTTTTGCAAATACAGCGAATGTATTGGTTTATTCGATATTCAATATCATCGTTTAACAAACCAGACAAAGCTAACGCATCATAAATATCTTCGCTGTTTTCAATACAAATTTTAGCATGTTGCACAATTGATTCTTTTAAAACCTCTTTTGAAGATTTTCCGCTATGAATTGTTGAAACATACGCTTCCTTAATGTTAAAAAACACATCATTTGAATTAGAAAATTTCTTCCTAGTTTCCTCTGGCATTTCATACCTAAAATTGCTTTCCAATTCTTCATCATTCAAAATATTATCAATATAATAATTTGGTGATTTAAATATTTTTTGCCAATTCAAATTAGATCCCCACATTCCAAATCTGTGAAAATTATTTCCCAAATCTATAATATTAAAAAAAGGTTTATTTTTTAAAATACGTGAACCTCGACCTATCATTTGATAATAAAGTGTTAAAGATCTTGTAGCTCTATTCAAAATAATAGTATCTACAGTAGGCTCGTCAAAACCAGTTGTTAAAATACTTACTGATGTTAATATGGCGTTTGGAGTATGTTTGAACCATTTTAAAATTTGCTCACGTTCTTTTTTAGTTGCTGTATTGTCCAAATGGCTAATTGGATATCCAGCTGCTTTAAAAGTATGGTAAACATTAAGGGATGTACTAATTCCGTTATTAAAAATAAGGGTTTTCTTATCTTTTGACCTTTCTTCATATGCTTCCATTAGCTTGCCCAACATATTTCCACTGGTATATAAATCATCAGATGATTTTACCGTATAATCCCCGTTCGCACCAACAACAAGCGAAGTTAATCCAACATTGTACGAATACGTAATTGGGTTTGCTAAAAATTTATTTTTTATTAAAGTTTCTATTGTTTCTCCAACAATTAATTCTTCATAATTATCTGTCATTGGTAACAGAATATTTGAGCTTAAAGGTGTTGCTGTAACCCCTAAAAAAAACGATTTACTAAAGAATTTAAATATTTTGGTAAATGAATTATAATGCGCTTCGTCAATTATTACCAAACCAATATCTGAAATATCCAGTTTATTATCATTCAATCTGTTATTCAAAGTTTCAACCATCGCAACATAACAGCTATAAACCTGATGATCATCTAAATTTGCTTTGCTGTCAATTATTTTATTCACAACACTAAATTCAGAAAGCATATTTGATGTTTGCTTGCACAACTCAATTCTATGCGTTAAAACCAATACTTTTTTTTGATGATGTTTTAAATACTGTCTAACTATTTCGGAAAAAATAACGGTTTTACCTCCACCTGTTGGCAATTGAAATAATAAATGATAATCTTCAGGAGCTTCTTCAAACCTTTTAAAAATTTTTGTAATAGCCTCTTTTTGATAACTATATAAATCTTTTCCAGTTTTTCTGTCTTCTATTTCAATTTTTGATAAGCGCACATTTCAATTTTAAAAACTTGTAAAAATACAGCCTTAAAAGGGTAATTGCACCATTTTTTTTAAAAAATATTTTAAAACCTAAAATTAATTTGAAAAAATATTGATTTTCACAAAGTATTTTACTTTTTAAATCTTGAAAACATGACTAATTTTTTCTTTGTGTTTATAAAATAAACACCTGTTAATAAAACAGTTGCGGCAATAACAGATTGTAATGTTATATTCTCATTTAATAAATACCAACCTAAAGCCATTGCAATTACAGGATTTACATAAGTTGAAGTTGCAACTTTTTCCGGTGAAACCGTTCTTAATAAATAATTAAAAGATGTAAAAGCCACAATACTGCCAAACAAAACCAGTAAAATCATAGATATTTGAACAGACTCACTCCATTGTGAAGGAAAAGTCCAGGTCTCTCCAAAAGCCAAACTAGCAATTAATAACATAATACCTCCAGTAACCATTTGATAACCCGTATTAATAAAAAAGTTAGAAGGTAAATCGGCCTTTGCAACAAATAAACTTCCATATCCCCAACTTAACATACAGGCAAAAATCATGATCATTCCAAACGCACTACCTTCCTGACTGATTAATTCTTTTTGGCCTACCAATAAATATATACCTATAATACCTAACAATACACCTACCATTGACATTGGTAATATTTTTTTACCTTCAAAAAATCGCATCATTAATAATACCACTAAAGGCTGTGCAGAAATTTCTAAAGCAGCAAAACCGCTATCGACATATTTTAATGCCCAAACTACCCCTCCATTACCAAAAGTTAAAAACAAAAAACCTACAATTGCAGCATTTTTAAGTTGGTTTTTAGTAATTGACAGACTGTAACCTAAAATTCTGGCAATTAAAAATATCAATACACCCGCAACTAAAAACCGAGTAGATGCCAACATTAATGGAGGTAATTCAGTAACTGCTATTTTATTTAACAAATAGGTTGAACCCCAAATTACATAAATTGAAAAAAAAGCAAGAACAATTAAAACTGGATTACTTGGTTTATTCATTTTTATGTGATAAATAATAAAAATTCAATTGGCAAATGTAAACTTTTAATTCTGAGAATTGACATCAATTAGATCTAAACCTTGATTGATTCCTTTTTCAATTGCAGGCACACCACGATCCATCCAAACTGGCTTTGCAGCACCTTTTAAATAATAATCAAAAAATTGCGCCAATCTAATATTAAAATCTTTACGATTTTGATATTTGACTGGCCAATGTGGCTCATCGTTATAATTTAAAAACCAAGACGGTTTTCCCAATCTTCTAAGAGCCGTAAAAAATTCAATTCCCTGATACCAAGGCACATGTCCATCAGCATCATTGTGCATAATTAACAAAGGCGTATTTATTTTGTCTATATTAAAAATAGGTGAGTTTTCAATATAACGAGCTGGATATTCCCATGGAGTTCCTCCTATTCTACTTTGAGTATGCTCATATTGGAACTGTCTGCTTAAACCAGTCCACCAGCGAATTCCACCATAAGCACTTATCATATTTGGAACAGGAGCACCAGATTCGGCTGCTTTAAAAATATCGGTTTTTGTAACTAAATAAGCTATTTGATAACCTCCCCAACTATGCCCTTGCACCCCAATATTATTTTTATCGATAAATCCTTTTTCAATTAATGAAGTAATTCCAGGAATCACACAATTATAAGCACTCTCGCCCGGATAACCAATTCTATAATGCACATCAGGGTTAAATATTACATAACCACGACTTGCATAAAAACTATAGTTAATTGAAGAACGGCCATACGACGGGGCTTTATAATTATTCAAATCATCAGAACTTTTTTCATAAAAATTAACCAATAATGGATACTTTTTATTTGGGTCAAAATTTTCAGGTTTAATAAGCATTCCCGTTAATTCAATACCATCTAATGATGTCCAATTGATTAGTTCTGCTGTTCCCCAGTTATATTGATTTTGTTGTGGGTTTGCATCACTTAAAACAACTAGATTTTTAAAACTTAAATCTGAATATATAATATCAGGAAATTTCATAAAAGACTCTCTTGAAAAAATTATTTTTTCACTTTCTCTTGCTTTCATAGGAACTGAATAACTAAAAGATTCCATAATAAGCTGCTCGTTTTTTAAATTTTTTAAATTCAATTTAAAATAGCCTGAGTTCTTATTTACTTCATTAAAACTGGTTAATAACCAATCAGAATTCGTTGAAATAGACCTTTCTTCGGCATCAATTTTTGCATATCTGAAAATTATTTTATTTTCACGTCCATTGGTCAATTTTCTACTTTGGCCATTAGCGGGATTAAAATCCCAAATATCATATCTGTCGTAAATAATTATTGAGGCATCTTTAGTTGTCCATCCAGCTATTCCATAAGAATTTGGATAATTTGGAGAATCATTTAATTCATCATAAAAAACTTTTCCAGAAGTAAGTTTTAGTAACTTTTTAGAAATTAAGTCAAAAGTGAACCAAGTACGTTCAACAGGGTCGTAACCAAAGGCATATTTTCCATTTGGACTTAACCTAACCCTACCCGACATTTTTTTAATTATTTCTGTTCTTTCGCCAGTATTTAAATTTACAATTGCATAATCTCTTGCATTTTGACCTGTCCATTGACTTTCCAATTCATACGGTGTTGAATTGTTAACTAAAGCATAGATAGCATTTCCTTCATTTCCAATTTCAGCATCTGGAAAATCAACAGTTGCCAACTGAAATATATTGTCATTGTGTAAATGCCATACAGCTGCATAAGACTTCTTTAAATCGTTTTTAAGCTGTAATTCTTGAACTGTATACAATTGAGGCTCATTGTAGGTCCAAACTTCTACATTTACAATTTCTTCTTCTAACAAAGTAGTGTCTTTAACAACTGGAGGTTTTGCTAAGCCAAAATACATTTTAGTCTCATCTTTTGAAAAGGTAATCTCACCATCAGCCGAAATCAAATAATTTTTTGGAGTAGAAGTATTGTCCATTCGTTTTTTAGCCACATCATTTCCCTCCCTCCAAACATACAATTCATAAGGTCTAATCTGAACCTTTGTAGTATCCATATCAACCACAAAACTTAAGTTTTTACCTGAGTCGCTAAAACTTAATTTTGCATATTTTGCTTTGTCACTTTTGAAAATATTTTTACTACTATTATTCTGAAGGTCTATAACATAAACACCTTCACTTAAAGTTGAATCTACGCCGGTTGTAATATATGCCAAGCGCTTTCCTTCTTTTGCAAAAATAAAATCCTTCACAAATTTCACAGTGTCTTGTTTTCCTGAATTCAGATTTCTAACAACTAAATGATAACCTGAATCTTTACCAACTTTTTTAATTTTTTTAATAGTTTTTGGTTTAATACTATCAGCTTCTTTACTGTCACTTTTTTTCTTTTTATCAGTTTTTATGTCCTCTAATAGATATGCTACATAACCTTCCCATTTCTCAGGCAATTTATATGACTTTACATTGGCAATTTTAACAAAAGATTTATCGCTTAAATTATAAATACCCAAAGTATCTTTCGGAAGTTTTTCTTTGTCAATTTTTTTTCTTTGTAACGCTCTAATACTGTCCTTATTCGGCTTAATTGCAAAAATTGCAAACGTATCATTATATGTAAATTTTCCATTTTCACCTCTTCCATATTCAAAAATGGTATTGGCATTGGCATCTTTTATTTTTAAAAATTGATTCTGCTCTCCCTTCTCTAAAGAATACATTACAAAATTTCCATTGGAAGAAATGGTTTTGTTTTTAATTGTATTCCAAAGTTCAACATCTGAATGATCCAACATTTTCTTTTGTGCTGAAATTGATAATGACATAAATAATACTGTGATTGACAAAACTATTTTCATAAAATAAATTTTAAAATATTAGTTAAATATAAGTATTCCAATAAATATGATAAGTAACATTTTAATAAATAATTATTCTAAACGAATAATCTTTGAATACAACATTTTTTAATATTTTAGCTTACTAATCAAAAAACATAAAATATGAATATTATTAAAGTTGCCTCATTACTTATTGTTACATTGTTAATTGTGCCAATTATAAGTTATTTTTTTGGAACTCCATTAGGAGAAATTGAATGGTTGGCCTTAAAAAGTGTTTTATTTGTTACTTTAGGAGTTGCAATATATTGTTTTGTTGCTGGAGAACTTACAGATAATAAAAGTCAAGTAGATAAACTTTGGAGTATTATTCCCATTTTTTATGTATGGATTATTGCTGATTATGGAAATTATTCTCCAAGGTTATTGTTAATGACCATTTTAGTGGCTATTTGGGGAATTAGACTTACCTATAATTTTTCTAGAACTGGTGCTTTTTCGATTAAATTTTGGGAAGGTGAAGAAGATTATCGTTGGCAGGTTTTAAGAGAAAAACCTGAATTTCAAAAAAAATGGGTATGGACATTGTTTAATTTATTTTTCATCTCTGGGTATCAAAATATATTGATTTTATTATTTACTTTGCCTGCCTTAGTTGTTTTGCAGTTTAACGGTACTCCTTTAGGATTATTGGATTATTTGGCTGCTGTATTGATGTTGTTTTTTATTGTTTATGAAACCATTGCTGATCAACAACAATGGAATTTTCAAACAAAAAAATACGAATTAATTAATGCTAATCAGAAGTTAACAGGCGATTATAAAAAGGGGTTTTTAGACAAAGGTTTATGGTCTTTCTCCCGTCACCCAAATTATTGGGCTGAACAAAGCATTTGGGTTGCCTTTTATCTATTTAGCGTATCAGCTTCAGGTCAATGGATAAACTGGAGTATTGCCGGTTGCTTGTTATTGTTGGTTTTATTTCAGGGAAGTTCAGATTTTAGTGAAGAAATAAGTGCTGGAAAATATCCTGAATATGCAACTTATCAAAAAAAAGTATCCAGATTTATACCTTGGAAATCAAAAAAATAAAAACATCTTTTAGCTATAACTAAAACGCCTCTAAGAAAATTTTTGAGGCGTTTTTAAATTTATATATTATGGTTTCAATTAATCTAACCTTTTTTCCTTTTCAGCTTGATTTATATATTTTCCAACAATTACGGCTGTTAATATTACCATATAAAACTGCCCTAAAAAACCAGTTAACAATGAAGCTTTTCTTGCTAAAACTGTAATAGGTGTAATTTCACCATACCCAATGCTTAATAGGGTAACATATGAAAAATAAAGTAATGATTCTTGATCAATCTCCCCTTCAACCATATTAATTCCATTAAACGAGCCAGGATGTAACATTTCTATTGTTATAAACATAAATAACCCAATAAGCCCTAAACAAAAATAGCCACACATCACTCCAATAATTACATTTTTGCTTATAACTGTTGCTTGCCAAACTTGCTTCATCAATTCATATGTTACTATTAAATAAAAAACAAAGTAAATGGCTAGTCTAATCAATTCATAATTTTCAATTTCTGTTTTAACAAAAAATAAAAGGATATTAATTAAAATTACACCACTCAGAAGCATTATAAAAAACAAGAACAGTTTTTTGTTCTTAGAAATTAGAATTATCCCTGCAGCAATATTTATCAAATAAAACATTGGTGTTAATACTTTATCGAAAAAACTTTCAGGAAATAAAATTCCGCCAAACAATATACTCAATATGCTTAAAAAAAATATTTCGAAACGGTACTTGTATACTTTATTAAACATTATCTATCTTTTATAAAATATGTATATCATTTCTTGTTTAATTCCCGCGCTAACTTTCTTTGTTCTTTCACTTTTTCTTTTCTAGCTTTTTCTTGTTCAGGTGTTAAATAATAATCTACTACTTGACCTTGATAAATCAATGAATTCTTATCAATTGTATTCACGTCTACGCCCCTTTCATTTGCAACTTGAATAGCATATTTATTAATTTCCCCTGGAGTAATCCAACCCCCTCCTAATGATTGATATAAATTCACATAAGCAATCAATAAATCTTGATAATTTTTAGAATACCGCAATTCAGCATCAAACTCCTGACGTTGATTTTCAATAACTTCTAAATAACTTGTAACACCTTGATAATATCTTTCGTAAGATAATTTACTAGCATTTCCAGCAGCTGCTAACATTAATTTATAAGCTGCTAATTCTTCTTTATAAGTAGCTATTTCGGTTAAAGCATTGTTCACATCGTTAAAGGCCAATAAAACTGTTTTTTCATAACGCAACATATATTGTTTGGCTCTTTCTCTTTCAATGTCAACTCTTCTCGCATTTTTCCCCCATTCAAACAAAGGGCTCAACAAATTTGCACCAGCACTCCAACCTAATCCATTTGAAAATAAGTTTGAAATATCCGAACTTCCAACACCTAACAAACCTGTTAAACTAATAGAAGGAAATCGCATAGCCGTAGCCACACCTACCAAAGCATTTTGTTGTTTATACAACTGCTCACTTTCAAGGATATCGGGTCTTCTCTGCAATAATTCGGAAGGAATTCCTGTTGGGATAGATGCTGGCAATGGATAAATATCATAGCTATTATTGATTGTAATAGCTCTTGAATTCTCCCCTAATAAAACACTTAAATTATGCTCAGTAAAAGCTATATTTCTTTTATAAACGGGAATGGTTGCTTGGGCAATGGCTTTTTGAATTTGAGCCTGATTTACATCAATAATATTGGTATATCCATTGTCAAATCGATCCTGAATAATTTTGAGCGCATTTTCTCTTATCTTCAAAGTGTTTTCTGAAACATTCAAAGAAGTTTTATAATTAATTAATTGAAAATAATTTCGAGCTACTTCACTTATTATCCCAATCTCAACAGCTCTTTTCCCATAAAACGAGCCTAATAATGAAGCTTTTGCAGCTTCTGAACTTCTTCTGTATTTACCCCAAAAATCTAGCTCCCAATTAAAAGTTGCTGAAGCACCATAACTACTTATATTATTATCTACAACATCTCCATTCACATTATTGGTACCACCAGCATAAGCCTGAACCCCAATTTTTGGACCATAATCGGCTTTATTATATCCTAAATTAGCTCTGGATTCTTCAATTCTACTTGCTGCAATTAATACATCTTTGTTTTCACGAAGTGCCTTTGCAATTAAAGTGTCTAAAACAGGATCTTGAAAAAGATTCCACCATTTTAAATCTATAATACTATCGATTTGATTATTTTCATACCGAAAAATTTCTGGACTTGTAATTTTAGGTTCGTGATAATTTGGCCCTACTTTACAAGAGGTAACCGTTAAAATCACTAAGAAAATGCTTATATATGTAATTAATTTATGTTTCATTATTCAGCTGTTTTAGCAGTTTCTAATTCAAGTGCTTTTTCTTGATCTCGTTTCTTTTCATACCCTGCAATTTTTCCAATGAGGACAAATAGCATTGGATACATAAATACACCTAAGAAAGTAGCAATACTCATTCCTCCTAATAAAGCCATTCCCATTACTTTTCTTGCTTCAGCACCTGTTCCAGTTGCAACAACCAATGGAAATACTCCTAAAATAAACGAGAAGGCTGTCATTAAAATAGGTCTAAATCTTGATCTAGATGCAGCCATAGCTGCATCAAATAAACTCAATCCTTTTTTAAACTCATCATTGGCAAATTCAACAATTAAAATGGCATTTTTAGCAGCCATTCCTATTAACATAACAAAGGATACTTGTGCAAAAATATTATTTTCGAAAGTTGGACTAAACAACCTTGATATCCAAAGCGCAAACAATGCTCCAAAAATAGCAAATGGTGTTCCCAATAAAATAGTAAAAGGTAACGACCAACTTTCATATTGTGCTGCTAATATTAAAAATACAAACACTAAAGAGAATACTAATATCATCCCTAATGATCCAGAAGCTTTTTCTTCTTGATAAGACATAGCATTCCAGGTGTAACTCATATCTTGAGGCAGAACTTCTAAAGCAACCTCTTTAAAGCTGCTCTTGCTTGTGTAGATGTAAATCCTTCTGCAGGAGTTCCTGTTACTTCTACAGATCTATATAAATTAAATCGTGTTGTATAATCAGGACCAGATATTGGTGTTACAGTTGCAATAGTAGCTAGTGGAACCATTTCTCCTTGACTGTTTTTTATAAAGAAATTATTGATTTGACTTTCATCTACTCGATATTCAGGTTCAGCCTGAATGTATGTTTTATATAATCGTCCAAATCGGGTGAAATCATTCACATAAGCACCCCCCATAAAAGCTCCTACTGTGGTATAAAAATCATTTAAATTCACACCCAAGCTTTAAAGCTTTCTCTTTATCAATATCCATAAAACGCTGTGGAACATTTGCTTGAAATGTAGGGTGAAGCTCATCCTATTTCTGGTCGTTGCATTTGCTGCTTTTATGAACTTCATTGTATTTTCAGCAAGATATTGAGGCGTATTCCCCCCTTTGTCTTGCAGCATGATACTAAATCCAGAACCATTCCCTAAACCTGGAATGGCAGGAGGTCCAAACGCAAATACTTGTGCTCCTTTTATTTCTTGGGCAAGACGCGCATTTACTCGATTGGATCATTTCTTTCGCGGTGGATTCTCTTTCTGACCAATCCACAAGCGTGACGAACATAAACCCATTATTAGGAATATATGAGCCGGTAAGCATGCTGTATCCAGTGGCATTAGTACAAATTGAACTTCCGGATGGTCTAAGAAGGATATCCTCGACTTTCATCTCGAAATTACATCCGTTCTCTGAAGGGAAGCTGCATTGGGCAATTGCATATTTACATAGAAATATCCCATATCCTCTTCGGGGATAAATCCACCCGGTACGAGTTTTCCAAATACTCCGGCAACAATTGTTAATACAATAAAAATGACTACGCCTCTTTTAAGCTTTCGGGTTATTATATTCGTAAAGCTCATGTAGATGTCAGTAGGTTCGGTCCATTCCTTTATTGAACTTTCCAAAAAACCACCCCAATGGGCCTTTATAGGGTGTTCGGTTTCTTGAGTAATATGGAACATAATGCAGGACTAAGGGTCAAGGCGTTGACGGACGATACACAAACCGAAACTACAATTGTAATCGCAAATTGCTGATATAGAATGCCAGTAATTCCTGCCATCCCGGCAACAGGTATAAAAACAGCAACCAGCACCAGGGTAGTAGCGATGACCGGAGCCGTTACCTTTCTCATAGCATCCAGGGTCGCTTCTTTGGCATTCATGCCCTTGTCAATATTTACCTGAACGGCTTCCACCACCACGATGGCATCATCTACCACAATACCAATGGCCAGAACAAGCCCAAGCAGCGAAAGTACGTTGATGGTAAAACCCAGAATGGGGAAAAACTATAAAAGCCCCGATCAATGAAACCGGTATGGCCATCGTAGGAATAAGCGTGGCTCTCCAGTCCTGGATAAATATAAATACCACCAATACGACCAATATCAATGCCTCTATCAACGTGATGACGATATCACGGATACCTGCTGTGATCGGAAGGGTTGAATCCAATCCTACTACATATTTTACACTTTCAGGAAAGTTCATCGCCATTTCGTCCATCGCTGAAATGACATTTTCAGCGAGTTCTACTGCATTGGACCCTGGGGCTTGATATATAGTAATAATGGCGCAGGTTTCTTTATTGATGCGCGGGAGCATATTGTACAATTCTACACCCAGATTGACGGTGGCGATATCCCCGATTTTTACCTGAGATCCGTCCGGATTTG
Source organism: uncultured Flavobacteriaceae bacterium (assembly GCA_963712085.1). Classification (GTDB taxonomy): domain Bacteria; phylum Bacteroidota; class Bacteroidia; order Flavobacteriales; family Flavobacteriaceae; genus Lutibacter. The sequence goes on from CAVQGP010000009.1 coordinate 109,328, forward strand.
TTCGCACAACAATTTCCTGAAAAGCTTCGGGGGAATTAAAACGCTCGGGCAAACGCACTGAATACGTGAATTCTGTGCCCGGAGGCGCCGGCTCAGCTCCGAACTTACCTCCGGGAACAACAACGTTCTGTTCATTGATGGCCTGAAGAATTTCCGGTACCGTAATGCCTAATTTAGAAAGTCGGTCCGGTTTCACCCAGATCCGCATCGAATAGTCCGATGATCCTAGTACGTCCACCCTTCCGATTCCTCGAATACGAGCAAGCCTGTCTTTGATATTGATCAGGGCATAGTTACCAAGAAAATCCTGGTCGTACCTGCCATCGGAAGTCAATGCCAACGCCAACATCA
>CAVQGP010000010.1:0-34043 GCA_963712085.1 uncultured Flavobacteriaceae bacterium
AATTATAAGAACCTGTAAAGAAATAGGTATTAAAACGGTGGCTGTTTATTCAACTGCTGATGCAGAAAGTTTGCATGTACGTTTTGCTGATGAAGCTGTTTGTATTGGGCCACCAGCAAGCAGTGAGTCTTATTTAAAAATGTCTGCAATACTAGCAGCAGCAGAAATTACAAATGCCGATGCCATTCATCCAGGTTATGGATTTCTGTCAGAAAATGCTAAATTTTCGAAGCTTTGTGAAGATTATAATATCAAATTTATTGGAGCAACAGCTGAAATGATTAGCAAAATGGGAGATAAGGCTTCTGCACGTGCAACAATGAAAGCAGCAGGAGTTCCTACTATTCCTGGTTCAGACGGTTTGTTGGAATCTTATGAAGAAGCTGAAAAATTAGCTGATGAGATGGGCTATCCTGTAATGCTAAAAGCAACTGCAGGAGGCGGAGGTAAAGGAATGCGTGCTGTTTGGAAAAGGGAAAAATTATTAGATTCTTGGGATTCAGCTCGTAAAGAAGCGTTTGCATGTTTCGGAAACGACGGCATGTATATGGAAAAATTAATTGAGGAACCTCGTCATATTGAAATTCAAATAATTGGTGATTCATTTGGGAAAGCTTGCCACTTATCTGAAAGAGATTGTTCAATTCAACGACGTCATCAAAAATTAACTGAAGAAGCGCCATCACCATTTATGACAACTCAATTAAGGAATAAAATGGGTGAAGCTGCTGTAAAAGCTGCTGAATACATTTCATATGAAGGTGCTGGAACTATAGAGTTTTTGGTTGATAAGCATAGAAATTTCTATTTTATGGAAATGAATACTCGTATTCAAGTAGAGCACCCAATTACAGAACAAGTTATTGATTATGATCTAATTTTTGAGCAAATAAAAGTTGCAGCTGGAGTTCCAATTACAGGAAAAAACTATACGCCTAAATTACATTCAATTGAATGTAGAATCAATGCAGAAGATCCGTTTAATGATTTTAGGCCATCTCCAGGTAAAATTACCACATTGCATGTGCCGGGAGGTCATGGGGTAAGAGTTGATACGCACGTATATGCAGGTTATACAATTCCACCGAATTATGATTCTATGATTGCCAAGCTAATAACTACTGCACAAACACGCGAAGAAGCGATTGCTAAAATGAGAAGAGCATTGGATGAGTTTGTTATTGAAGGAATAAAAACCACAATTCCTTTCCACAGACAATTAATGGATCATCCTGAATATTTAGCAGGAAATTACACAACTAAATTTATGGAAAGTTTTGTAATTGACAAAGAAGTAGATTAAACTTTTCCAGTGATAATAATTAAAAAAGGATATGATTTTTTCATATCCTTTTTTAATTTTATCTAGCATTAGAGTTTAAAATTTACTTAATCTCTAGAGCCTAATATTTGTAATCCCCAGTACAATAACATCGCTAATGATGACATTGCTGCTATTAAATAAGTTCTAGCCGCCCAGTTCAAAGAATCTTTTGCACCATCTTGTTCTGCATCAGTAAGCATATTGTTTGTTTTTAACCAAGCAAGTGCTCTATTACTGGCGTCATATTCAACAGGAAGTGTTACAAAACTAAATAGCGTGGCAATAGCCATCATTCCTAATCCAATAACTGCAATTGTAAATCCAATTCCAGAGTCACCAGATGCTGCACCTAAAATCAATCCACCAATAACAAGCCATTGAGAAAATTTTGAGGAAATACCTACAGCAGGAACCAATTTTGAACGAAGGTTTAACCATTCATATGCTTGTGCGTGTTGAACAGCGTGTCCTACCTCGTGAGCTGCTACAGCTGCCGAAGCAGCATTTCTTTCATTGTAAACAGATTCGCTTAAATTCACAGTTTTATCAACTGGATTGTAATGATCAGTTAATTGTCCTGATGTAGAAATTATTTTAACATCATAAATGCCATTGTCATGAAGCATTTTTTCAGCAATTTCTCTACCGCTTAATCCATTTTGTAAACGAATTGTTGAATAATATTTGAATTTACTTTTTAGTTTTCGGCTTACTAGCCAGCTTATTAATGAAATAATTCCAATTAAAATATAAAATCCCATAGTTGTTTCTTTTTTAATTAATGTATTTTTGTTTACAAATATATAGCATAAATTATTCCAAATTTTGAAGACAGACAAAATGACAAAAACACCCAATATTTTATTAATTTATACAGGCGGGACCATTGGAATGGTTAAAGATTATAAAACTGGCGCTTTGCGTACGTTTAATTTTGATAAATTATTAGAGCATATCCCTGAAATAAATCATTTAAAATGTAATATAAATAGTATTTCATTTAATGCTCCAATTGATTCATCAAATATGAATCCTAAACACTGGATAAATATCGCTGAAATAATTGAATCAAATTTCTCCAAATTTGATGGATTCGTAGTTTTACATGGATCAGATACTATGTCATATACCGCGTCTGCAGTAAGTTTTATGTTTGAAAACTTATCAAAACCAATTATTTTTACAGGTTCTCAATTACCAATAGGAGATTTAAGAACCGATGCAAAGGAAAATCTGATTACAGCAATTGAAATCGCTTCAGCTCAAGAAAATGGTGTGCCAATAATTTCTGAAGTTTGTTTGTATTTTGAATATAAGTTATACAGAGCCAATAGAACTACAAAAATTAATGCAGAACATTTTCAGGCATTTATGTCACCTAATTATCCAGCTATTGCAGAAAGCGGTGTTCATTTGAAATTTTTCAAACAAAATCTTCTACAACTTCCTGCAAATAAAACATTAAAAGTTAGAAAAAAGTTAGAAGTAAACATTGTTATTATAAAAATTTTTCCAGGTATTACAAAAAATGTTATCAAAAGTATTCTTCAAATTAAAGGGTTAAAAGGTGTAGTTTTAGAAACATTTGGATCAGGAAATGCGCCTTCCGAAAAATGGTTTGTGGATTTATTTGAAGTCGCAATTTGTAATGGAATTCAAGTTGTAAATGTAACGCAATGTGCAGCTGGCAGTGTTATAATGGGGCATTATGAAACAAGCATTGAATTAGAAAAAATTGGAATTGTTAGTGGATTTGATATTACAACTGAATCAGCTTTAACTAAATTAATGTACCTGTTAGGAGAGAATATTCCTAGAAATGAATTCAAATCTATTTTTGAAACTTCACTAAGGGGTGAAATCACCAAGGAATAATAGTATTTTTATTAAATAATCTGAATGTTCTTCAATAATATTTTAATGAAATAGGCGGAAATGGTATAATTATTGAGTTTTTTTTAAAAAAACAAGAATTTTAAAAAAAATAATTTTTAGTCATTGTAAAATTTTCAGAATTCAACAATTTTTTGTTACTTGCCATTCGCAATTAAGGACAAAACATAGAGGTAACGACTAAGTTAAAGATTTAAAAATCTTTCATTTCAATAGGTTTGTTCGGTTTGTGAAAATAATTATATATTTAACCAGTAAAAAGAATTAATAAATTAACTATTACACGATGAAAAGAGTATTTACTATCCTTGCAATTACAGGATTATTGTTATTTGGAGCAGCACCTAGAGCTATAGCACAAGATGCAGCAAACACTGAAGAAGTTGCTGATGCAGCTGAAACAAAAACATTTCACCAAGAATTAAAACAACGTTTTATTGAAGGTGGTCCATTCTTTATGGGAATTGTATTAGTAACCTTAATTTTAGGTTTAGCAATTGCTATTGAAAGAATTATTTATTTAAACATGGCAACTACAAACACTAAAAAGCTAGTTGGTAAAGTTGATGAAGCTTTACAATCAGGTGGAGTAGAGGCTGCAAAAGAAGTTTGTAGAAATACAAAAGGGCCAGTTGCTTCAATATTTTATCAAGGTTTAGATAGAATGGACGAAGGCGTTGAAGAAGCTGAAAAAGCTGTTGTTTCTTACGGTGGAGTTCAAATGGGATTACTAGAGAAAAATATTTCTTGGTTATCTTTATTTATTGCTTTGGCACCAATGCTTGGTTTCATGGGAACTGTAATTGGTATGATTAGTGCATTTGACTCAATTCAAGCAGCAGGGGATATTTCTCCAACAGTTGTTGCAGGTGGTATTAAAGTTGCATTATTAACAACAGTATTTGGTTTAGTTGTTGCGATTATTCTTCAGGTATTTTACAATTATATTATTTCTAAAGTTGATAGTATTGTAAATAATATGGAAGATGCTTCAATTTCACTTGTTGACCTTTTGGTTAGATACAAAAAATAATAAAAATTATGAGTAATAAATTATCAGGAATATTAACAGCTGTTACAAGTGTAATTGGATTTATAGGTTTCTATTTTTTCGTTCGTATCGTAATGGCTGGTGATGATGCCTTAGAAACAGACCCGGATTTACAAGCTAGTATTGTTTCTCCGTTTATAACTTTTGCTAGATTTATATTGATTGCAACAGCTGGTATGGCAGTTGTATTCTCAGTATTAAATTTAATAAAACATCCAGATGTATTAAAAAGATCATTAATAGCTGTAGCTATATTAGGTGGCCTTTTAATAGTTGCTTATTCATTTGCTTCTGATGGAGCAGTAACCGATGGAATTGGAAAGATTTTACCTGATGGAGAAGCAGGAAGTGTTTCTAAATGGGTAAGTACACTAATTAACTATAGTTTTATTTTAGGTGCTATTGGTTTAGTTTTCGTAGCCATAGACTTTGTAAAAGGACTAGTAAAATAATATAACTATGGCAAGAAGAGAAAATTCAGAAATAAATGCTGGTTCAATGGCAGACATTGCGTTCTTGCTTTTAATATTTTTCTTAGTTACAACTACGATGGATGTTGATTCTGGAATTGCACGTAAGCTACCAGAAAAAACACCTCCGGATCAAAAAAATGATGTAATTGTAAAGGAAAAGAATGTATTTGATATAGTTGTTAACCGAAATAATCAAATTTTAGTTGAAAACGAACAGTATGTTCAAGTATCTGATATAAAACGTTTAGCTGTTGAGTTTATTGATAATGGTGGTGGGATAGGTAACCCGAAACCAGATGGGACTCCTGGAGGTCCGTGTGATTATTGTCAAGGCGCTAGAAGTCCATTATCTTCAGATCATCCATCTAAAGCAATTATATCGCTTCAAAGTGATAGAGGAACTACTTATGGAATGTATATTTCTATTCAAAATGAAATTGAAGGAGCCTATACAGAATTAAGAAATAGACTTGGTTTGGAAAAATATAAAAGATCTTATGATGACTTATTAAAAGATTATAAGGACAATCCAAGTGAAAGCATAAATGAAAAAATTGAGTTTTTGAAGGAAGCATATCCTCAAATTATCTCAGAACCAGAACCAATAAAATAATATCAGACATGAGTAAATTTAAAAAGAAGAAAAAAGGTTTACCAGCCATTTCTACAGCATCTTTACCTGATATTGTATTTATGTTGTTATTCTTTTTCATGGTTTCAACAACAATGAGGGAAACTGATTTGTTAATTAAGAAACCATTGCTTCCAACAGCAAATGAAGTGAAGAAGTTAGAAATGAAAAGTTTGGTTAGTACAATTTATGTTGGTAAATCTAAAGATAGTAGAATTGCAGGGGATAAAATTCAAGTAAATGACAAAATCATTGACGTTAAGGATGTTCCTAATTTTATTTTATCAGAACAAGCTTTAAGAAAAGAGGAAGAAGTTAAATATATGACAACCTCAATTAAAGCTGATAAAGAAGCTAACGTAGGTACAATATTAGATATTAAAGAACAATTAAGGGATATGAATGCTTTAAAAGTAAGTTTCTCAACTACTAAAGGCAATGATTTGAGTAAGAATTATTAATTTCATATAACATTTATAAAGTTAAGGCAATCAATTATTTTGATTGCCTTTTTTATTATAATAAAAAGTATCTTTGTTTTTATGAAAAATAAAATGTTTATAATATTGCTTTTGGCATGTTTTTCAACTAGCTGGTCTCAAGTTGAAAACGATACTTTAGATTATAAATATTTAGAAGATCAAATCTATGTTTCTATCAGTTATAATGTTTTAAGGAATAAACTAACCGAAAACTCAAGTGCTGTATTTTCAGGTAGTTTTTCACTTGGTTTTATTAAAGATATTCCTTTGAATAAAAAGCGTAATATTGGCTTTGGAATTGGGCTGGGATATGCCTACAATTCATATAGAAATGAAATAACTTTTTTTAACTATGAAGAGGGAAATAATTTAGTTGTTGAAGAATATCTAACAAATAAATTTAAAACTAATTTAGTTGAATTACCTATTGAATTTAGATGGAGAACTTCAACAGCAAGTAAATATAATTTTTGGAGAATTTATGGAGGTGTTAAAATGGGATACACATTCTATTCTAAATCAAAGGTAGATTATAATGGAGAATCTAATTCAGAAAAGAACTGGGATGCGATAAACAAGTTTCAATATGGCGCTATATTATCGGCTGGTCATGGAACCTGGAATATATTTGCCTATTATGGCTTAAGCAAATTATTTAATGTTGAAAATTTCAATGGTGAAGAATTAAATGTAAAAGATTTTAATATAGGACTGAAATTTTATATACTGTAAATACTATAAACAATCAATTGAGATAGAATTCCTATAAAAAATCCCCAAAACACTTCACTTAAAATATGTGCATTTAACCTTAACCTTGCTGATGCTATAATGCCGGAAAGTATAAATAACCCCATAAATAAAACAATTAAATTTATTTTAAAATGGTAACTGAAGTAAATTAAAAAGCCAATTAAACCCCCAATTGCTGCTGTGTGTAAACTAATTTTAAGATTGAAGTATAAAAGTATATACGATCCTATCAAACACATACCGTAACCGAAGTAAAAAAGTGATAATAAGTTAACTACGGTAGTTCGATAAAGCCAATACCCCATAAAAATTGAGATAGAAATAAATAGTAATGTTGGAAATTTTCTTTCCTCAATAGTTGCCATGTGGTAACTGTGAATCAATCCAAATTTTTTCATAAGATACAAAAGAAGCATAGGGAATACATATGTTCCTATAAATAACACAATAAGGATGGTGTGCTCCAATGGTTTGTAAATATATTTAGGAATAAATAGAAAATATAACAGCGCTCCAATAATTGAAAAATTAATGGGGTGAAAAAAGTAGGATATAAATTTTGCTAGTTTCATAGTTTTTTTTCAATCGTTTGGTTAAATAACCTTTCTTAACCGAGCAACAGGGACATCTAATTGTTCTCTGTATTTCGCAACGGTTCTTCTAGCAATTGGATATCCTTTTTTCTTTAAGATTAGTGCTAATTTATCGTCAGTTAAAGGTTTCTTTTTATTTTCTTCTGCAATAACTGTTGCTAAAATATTCTTAATTTCTTTTGTTGAAACATCTTCCCCTTGATCGTTTTTCATTGACTCAGAGAAGAAGTCCTTTATTAATTTTGTGCCATAAGGTGTAGATACGTATTTGCTGTTAGCAACTCGGGAAACTGTTGAAACATCCATATCAATTACATCAGCTATATCTTTTAAAATCATAGGTTTTAACTTGCGTTCGTCACCCGTTAAAAAATATTCTTTTTGGTATTGCATAATAGCATTCATATTCAGTAAAAGTGTTTGCTGACGCTGTTTAATAGCATCAATAAACCATTTGGCGGCATCTAATTTTTGTTTGATAAATTGTACAGCTTCCTTCTGAGATTTTGTTTTTTCAGCTGAATCTTTATATCCTTTTAATAAATTATTATATTCGTTTGAAATATGAAGTTCTGGTGCATTTCTGGAATTTAGGGTCAATTCTAATTCTCCTTCAATAATTCGTATGGTAAAATCGGGCACAATTTGTTCGGCTATTTTATTATTTCCTAAAAATGAACCACCAGGTTTGGGGTTTAATTTTTCAATTTGCCCAATTGCCTCCTTTAATTCTTCTTCAGAAACATGAAACTTTTGTAATAATTTTGAATAGTGTTTTTTAACAAAATGATCAAAAGACTGTTCTAAAATGTCTATAGCCAATTGAACACTCTTTTTTTTCTCTTTCCGATTTAATTGAATAATTAAACATTCTTTTAAGTCTCGGGCACCAACACCTGGGGGATCTAATTGTTGTACTATTTTTAACAATCGTTCTAAATCTTCGATTGTAGTATATATATTTTGAGTAAAAGCTAAATCATCTAATATATCTAATAAATCACGTCTAATATAACCACTATCATCAATGCTTCCAATTAAAAAGTCGACAATTAATTCTTCGTCTTCTGTAAAATTATAAGTGCTTATTTGATTTTTTAAAGTTTGGGTAAAAGAAGTTCCTGAAGCAAATGGAATTTGTTTCTCTTCATCATCTGAAGAATAATTATTGGTTTGAGTTTTGTAATTAGGAATTTCATCATCACTTAAATATTCATCTATATTTATGTCGTCAGCATTTATACTATCATTTCCACTATCATCATATTCATCTGAAATTTCATATTCATCATTTGCCTCTTTACCACTTTCCAATGCAGGGTTTTCCTCCAATTCTTGTTCCAGTTTTTGTTCAAAAGCTTGTGTAGGCAATTGAATCAACTTCATCAATTGAATTTGTTGAGGAGAGAGTTTTTGTAATAATTTAAAATTAAGGCTCTGTTTTAACATAAATAATAAAATAGCATTATATAAAAATACAAAAAAACAAAGTACTTTTTTTTATAATTTAATTTGTTGATTTAAAATTCTGCATTTTGAGGTGTTCGGGGATATGGAATTACATCTCGTATATTTCCCATTCCAGTTGTAAATTGAACCAAGCGCTCAAAGCCCAGGCCAAAACCACTATGTTCAGCAGTTCCATATTTGCGAGTGTCTAAATACCACCATAATTCCTCTTCATCAATATTTAAATCTTTAATTTTTTGTTTAAGTACGTCTAAACGTTCTTCACGTTGGCTTCCTCCAACAATTTCACCAATTCCAGGAAATAATACATCCATAGCTCTTACAGTTTTGCCATCATCATTTAAACGCATATAAAACGCTTTAATGTTTGCTGGATAATCAAATAAAATTACGGGACATTTAAAATGTTTTTCAACCAAAAAACGTTCATGTTCACTTTGCAAGTCGGTTCCCCATTCATTAATAATATACTGAAATTGCTTCTTTTTATTTGGTTTGCAATTTTTAAGAATGTCAATTGCTTCTGTATAACTTACGCGTTTAAAATTATTATCAATTACAAAGTTTAATTTTTCAATCAACGACATTTCACTTCTTTCATTGGCTGGTTTCAATTTTTCTTCATCCGCTAACCGATCATTTAAAAAAGCTAAATCATCTTTACAATTGATCATTACATATTTAATAACCGATTTAATAAAATCTTCAGCCAAGTCCATATTGTCATCTAAATTGTTAAAAGCAACTTCAGGCTCAATCATCCAGAATTCGGCTAAATGACGAGTTGTATTAGAATTTTCAGCTCTAAATGTAGGTCCAAAAGTATAAACTTTACCTAATGCCATCGCATAAGTTTCTGCTTCTAATTGTCCAGAAACTGTTAGGTTGGTTTCTTTTCCAAAAAAGTTTTTAGTATAATCAATAGTTCCATCTTCATTTTTTGGAGGATTTAACGAATCCAAAGTGCTTACATTGAACATTTCACCAGCACCTTCAGCATCAGAACCCGTAATTATTGGCGCATGAAAATTGTAAAATCCATTTTCTGTAAAATATTTATGAACTGCAAACGACAATGCCGAGCGCATACGCATTACAGCACTAAAAGTATTGGTTCTAATGCGTAAATGTGCATTTTCTCTTAAAAATTCGAAACTGTGTTTTTTTGGTTGAATAGGGTACTCGTCAGCATTGCAATCTCCTAAAATTGTGATTTCAGAAACCTGTATTTCAACGTTTTGCCCTTTTCCTAAGCTCTCGGTCAAGGTTCCTTTAATTGCAATGGCGGCACCAGTAGTAATGCGTTTTAAAGTTGCTTCGCTGGTGTTTTCAAAGTCTACTACACATTGAATATTATTTATTGTAGAACCATCATTTAAAGCTATAAATCTATTTGCTCTAAATGTTCTAACCCAACCTTTAATGGTTACTTCTTGTAAAAATATATTTGAACTTAAAAGTTCTGCAACAGTGCTTCTCATTATTATTAATTTTAATAGTTGTAAAGATACATGAAGTATATGAAAGTTGGAAAATCTAACTTAGTTAAAGTTTACTTTGATACTGTAAAATTTAATTAAAAATGAAAATAGTTGAAATAATATTAAATTTAACATTTCAACTATTTAATCGTGCTTTTAAAAATTATTTATCGCCGTTTTCGTCTTCTTCAGGTGACAAAATATCTATTACCGGTTCTAAAAATGTTTCTTTGTTTGCAATATTTCTTTCTAGTGAAAGTAACAAAGAGGGCAATAAAATTAAATTTGAAGTCATTGCAAACAGAAGTGTTATTGAAACCAATCCACCTAAGGCAATAGTACCTCCAAAACTAGATACCGTAAATACTAAAAACCCGAAAAACAGTACAATTGAAGTGTAAAACATACTTACACCTGTTTCTCGAAGTGCAGCGTAAACGGATTGTTTAATTCGCCAGTTATGGGCAATTAATTCTTGACGGTATTTTGCTAAAAAGTGAATGGTATCATCAACTGAAATTCCAAATGCAATACTAAATACTAAAATTGTAGAAGGTTTTATAGGAATCCCTAAATAACCCATTAAACCTGCGGTAATTAATAATGGAAATATATTTGGAATTAAAGAAACCACAATCATTTTAAACGAACGGAACATAAATGCCATAAAAATTGCTATAAGCAAAATTGCCAAAGAAAGCGATATTACTAAATTGTTGATTAAATAATTGGTGCCTTTTAAAAATACCAATGCTTTTCCTGTCATAGTCACTTCATACTTTTCCTTTGGAAATTCTTTATCAATTTTTTGTTTTAAGCTGTTTTCAATCAATTCCATTTTATCAGTACCAATGTCTTTCATAAATGTAGTTATTCGCGCATAACGACCAGTAGAATCAACAAAGTTATCCATTAACTTAACATTAGATGCTGAGTTTTTTGTGTATGATAAAATCCAGTTTTTTTCCTGATTATTTGGTAATTGGTAATAATCTGGTTTTCCACTATAAAAAGCCTGCTTAGAATACTTCACAAGGTTTAGCACTGAAATAGGTTTGGAAAGTTGAGGGATTTCTTCAATAGTTTCTTCAAGCTTTTCCATTCGTTTCAGCGTAGAAAGTTTCATTACACCTTTTTCTTCCTTAGTATCTATTATAATCTCTAAAGGCATTATTCCACCAAATTCTTCTTCAAAAAATTCAATATCTTTAAAAAATTGTTTCCCTTTAGGCATATCCTCTATTAAGCTGCCAGAAATTTTAATCATATAGATACCAATCATACTTACAATAATTAATATAATTGTAATGGTATATACTGCAACTCTGTGGTATCTTACAACACGTTCCATCCAGCTAACAATAAAATCGATCCATTTGCGCTCTAAGTGTTTAAGATGTTTTTCCTTTGGAAGCGCCAAGAAGCTATAAATAATAGGAATTATTAACAAGGCAAGGACAAAAATGGCTAAAATATTAATAGATGCGATAATACCAAACTCTCTTAATAACTGACTTTTAGTGAAAATAAATGTTGCAAATCCTGCCGCTGTTGTAACATTTGTCATTAAGGTGGCATTCCCAACTTTTGAAATTACACGTTGCAATGATTTTGCCTGATTTCCGTGTTTTTTAACCTCCTGTTGATATTTATTAATTAAAAATATAGCATTGGGAACTCCAATTACAATAATTAATGGTGGAATTAAAGCCATTAATACTGAAATCTCATACCTAAATAAACCTATAAAACCAAAAGCCCAAATTACTCCAATACTAACAACTAAAAGTGTTATAAGTGTGGCACGAATAGACCTGAAAAAGAAAAAGAAAATTAAAGCAGTTATTCCTAATGCCAATCCTACAAAAAGCCCAATTTCATCAATAATATTTTGGGCATTCATGGTGCGTATATAAGGCATGCCAGAAACTCTAACATCTATATTATATTCCTTTTCATATTTTTCAATTTCAGGATTTAAAACGTTAAAAATAAACGCTTTACGCGCAGCGGTATTTACAATGCCTTTATCCATGTAAACAACTGTTCTAATAACACCTGAACTTTTATTGAATAAAATATTGTCAAAGAAAGGAAGGTTTTCAAACAACTCAGTTTTTAACGCTTGTACCTCTTCGTTTGTTTCAGGTATTTTGTCATATAAAGGTTCTAATTCAAAAGACTCAGTTTCGGTATTTTTTACCAATTTTTTGATATCACCAACAGCAACTGAAAATTCAACTTCAGAAAAACTATCTAATTTCTTTGATAAGGCGTTCCAAGCATTGAATTTTTGCGGAGTAAATATGGTTGGATCTTCAGTAGCTAAAATAATTAGATTGCCTTCTTCTCCAAAAAGTTCTAAAAATCTATCGTATTCAATGTTAATTTTATGATTTTCAGGCAATAAGTTGGCTTCTGTATTTGAGAAACGCATGTATTGCATTTGAGAAGCCATAAATGCGGTAGCAACTGCAATAAGTATTAAAATAAGATATCTTTTTGTTAAAATAAATCGGGATACTTTAGTCCAAAAACCCATAAAAAAAATTTTCGCAAAGGTATAAAAATACTTTATCTTTCAGGTGATTAACTATTAAAATCCTAATCGAAAATTGTAAGTTATTTTTACGGCTATATTATCACTCCATTCGGCGTTTATATAAGGACCATAACGATAAAAAGCACTTGCTCCAAAGCCTTTTAATAGCGAATTGATTTCTAATCCACTTTCAAAATATCCTCTATTCATGCTTTTAAAAGTAATATCTGTTTGGTATTCTGGGTGGTGAATATCGCCAATGGCAGCCCTTGTTGCAATTGTTAATTGTGGTTTAAATTTATTCCCAAAATTAAAATATCTTAATTGGTGTTTGATGTGAATGGCTGAAAACCTGTCGGAAATAAATTCATTATATCCCATGGTTTCAAAACTATTTGTTCCTGCAAATGTGACTCTTTTAAACCAAGGGTTTTTATAAGTGTAATTGGGTGTTGAATTGTATAAATGTGATATTGGTGTTTCACCAAATACAATTCCGCCTTCAACCATAAAACTAGTTGTTGATCTTCTTAGTCGTTGGATTTTGTGTAATAAACGTAAATTTAACTGTGTAAAATTAAAATCGCTATCCAATATATTTTCTAAACTTTGGGTTAATTGCAATGTAAATTGAGGAAAACCAGTTTTTACATTTATTTTTCCTAAAGGTGAATCCATGTATTCATTATTTGGAGCAAAATTCAATCCTAAAATAAAAGTTGACAAAGTATATTCTGTGTAATTTTTATCAGGCGAAATGTATTGATAATCAAATAAGTTTTTATAATCACCGGAACTAAACATCAATTTTGCTTCTAAATTTGGTTGTAAATTATGAGCTAAAAAAATATTAGCTGTTTTGTAATTATAAAACTGACTGATGTTTAAATTTCTTGGATTTATTGGTGAGAATGTAGTGTTTTCAGCAATAAAATGAAATGAAGCCGATTCTATAATGTCATCGGTATATTTTGCGCCAATCCAAGTATTGGTTTCCCTATTCAAACGAATGGCTCCTCCAAAACTGTATTTAAAATTAGTGTCTTTTGTTCCATAGGCACCATAAGCTTCAACTTTGAATTTTTTTGAAAAATTGGAATTTGTAATCCCACCAAAACCTATTCTAAAACCTTCATGGTTGTTTAAATTTAAAATTTTACCCAGATCTAAATTAATGTATTTAGTTGGGTAATAGCCTTTTAAAATATTTCTTGCAATATCTATTTTCTTTTCAATTTTCTGACTTTCAGCAATACTATCTAAATATATATAAGTAGTTTTTCCTCTTTTTGTGATGGAGTCTGTTCTGTAAGTATTCCAAAATTCTTCGGATTTTTCATTTGCATCATCTTTAAATTGAATGGTTGAAGAGGCTCGTACAACTTCAACAGGTATGTTCACTTCAATATTAGAATTTTCAGATTTAGAGATGAAATAAATAATATCTTCAGGTTTGTTTTTTGAAGTAACAATTGTTGAATCGTTAGGTTTGTCGTCACTAAACTTTACAACTCCACCAAATAATGCAATGCTTTCGTTGTTATTTCCTTTTTTTAATTCAACATTTTTATTGGTCGGAAACCAGTTTTTGATTGTTTCCAGATAAGTATAATTTTGTGTAGCCTTTACATTAACAACTCCCTTAATTTCAACAATAGCTTTGGTAATTGCAAAATTTTCAGAGTCAATATATAAAACACCCTCAATTCCTAATAATTCTTTCTTTTTTAATGGTCGGAAATAAATGACGAATGAATTCCCTTTTTCATTTTTTACCGTATCTAATATTTTATAACTGTATTGTTTTATGGCATTGTTAGCAATTGGATTGGTATATTTTACCCCAGCCACAGTATAAAACTCGTTGTAAATAGAAAAGTCTTGAAAAGTAATTGCAAACAACTCATAAATTGGTTGTTTTAAACCAGCCATTCTGGAGGCAAGTATAACTTCTTTTGTTTTTTTTCCTTTTTCAAATTTAAATTCTGAAATTTTTTCTGAAATATATAAGTGTTGTTTGTCAATTTCTTTTTTGAATTTGAAATTGGTAGAATCTATTTTTTTAAAACGTTTTTCACCATTTTTTACGATAAAAACAGTATCTAATTTTCCGCTGATTGAATCTGGATTTGCAGTGACTAATATTTTATTGTAGGTGTTAAATTGAAAGGAATTTAATGCCTTTTCAATATTGTTTTTGGATTTATTTTCAATGGTATTTCTTATAATTTGTAATGCAGGATTTTCAGTTGCAGTAATTAAAACTTCGTTTAAGGTTTCAATAAAAGGTACTAATTTTACGGTTATAAAATTGTTATTAGATGTAATTGGAATTTTTAACGCATTATAACCTACATAGGAAATGGTTAGCTCTTGACAATTTTTATTTGATTTTAAGTAGAACTTACCGTCGATATCGCTCAATGTTCCATCATTGGTATCAGTTAGTATAGAAGCAAAAGGTAAAGGTTTTTTGGTGTTTGCATCTATTACAACGCCATGAATTTGAGTTTGTGAAAAATTTAAAAAAGGAATTATTAATAATAGAAATACTATTTTTTTCATATTGCAAAAAGTAGGCTTACAAGTGTAAGTGAATGAAAAAGCACTCTAAGGAGTGCTTTTTTTATGAAGTAACCATTTATAACGGTTAAACTTTCATTATCTCTTCGTCTTTTATTTTATAATGGTCATCAACAATTTTACTGTAACTGTCAGTTAATTTTTGAATATCAACTTCGGCATTGGCTTTCATGTCTTCAGATGCTTCAGCTTTTTTAATTTCGTGCATTGCCTCTCTTCGGTCATTTCTAATGCTAACTTTTGCATATTCAGCTGCTGCTTTTGCTTGCTTAGAAAGCTCTTTTCGTCTTTCTTCTGTTAAGGCAGGTACATTTATAATAATAATATCACCATTGTTCATTGGATTGAAACCTAAATTGGCAATCATAATTGCTTTTTCAATGGTATGTAACATGTTTTTTTCCCAAGGTTGCACGGTAATGGTATGTGCATCCATGGTGCTGATATTTGCTACTTGCGTTATTGGAGTTAATGCCCCGTAATAGTCAACCATTACACCACCAATCATTGCAGGACTTGCCTTGCCAGCTCTAATATTTCTGAATTCCTTTTCTAAATGCGTAATTGCATCTTGCATTAATTCATTTGTACTATCAATTATAAAGTCTAATTCTTCATTCATAAGTGAAAAACTTTTATTATTTATTTATCAACTTTTGTTCCTATATTTTTTCCTGAAATTACTTTTTCAAGATTTCCTTTCGTGTTCATATCAAAAACTATGATAGGTAAATTATTTTCCTGACTCAATGCAAATGCGGTCATATCCATAATTTTCAACCCTTTTGTAATTACATCTTTGTAAGTAATTGAATCAAATTTAATGGCATCTTTGTGCTTTTCAGGATCTACATTGTAAATACCATCAACACGAGTTCCTTTTAAAATTACTTCGGCACCAATTTCTATAGCTCTAAGTACGGCAGCAGTATCAGTAGTAAAATATGGATTTCCAGTTCCACAACCAAAAATTACAACACGCCCTTTTTCTAAATGACGTACTGCTCTTCTTTTAATAAAAGGTTCTGCAACTTGCTCCATTTTTATTGCTGTTAAAAGCCTAGTTTTAATGCCAATAGCTTCAATAGCACTTTGTAAAGCAAGTCCGTTAATGGCAGTTGCAAGCATCCCCATATAATCTCCTTGAACTCTGTCAATACCGTTACTTGCACCAGCAACGCCTCTAAAAATATTACCACCACCAATAACAATGGCAACTTCAATTCCCTGATCAACTATTTTTTTGATTTCTTCAGCATATTCAGCTAAACGTGCAGGGTCAATTCCGTGTTGGCGCTCACCCATTAAGGCTTCACCACTTAATTTTAAAAGAATTCTTTTGTAAGACATAATTTATTTGAAAGTTATGCAAATATAACAAAATGTTTAGAAGTAACTTTGATAATTAGTTCTGTGTATATTTTTTTTTGATGAAAAATTTGAAAATAAAAAACCCCGCAAATTATGCGAGGTTTTTAAAAATCACTTCAATTTGAAATTTTATACTAAAGAAACTCTTTTAAAGTCTACTACAGTAACATCGCCAATTGTTTTAACATATTCAGCAACATTTAATTTATCATCTTTAATGAAAACTTGGTCTAAAAGACATTGTTCTTGATCTAAAGTTGTATTGTCAGAAATAAATCTTTCTAATTTTCCAGGAAGAATTCTATCCCAAATTGCTTCTGGTTTTCCTTCAGCTTTTAACTCTTCTTTTAAGTGTGCCTCAGTTGCAGCAATAATTTCAGGAGTTAATTGTGATCTAGAAATAAAAGTAGGAATATTTTTAAGTGTTTTTCCTAATCTTTTTAGTTCTTCATTTTCTTTTTCAATTACTGCTATTCTAGCTTCAGTTTCAGAAGCAACAAATTCAGGAGTAAAATCTTTATATGATAAAATTGAAGCGCCCATTGCAGCAGCTTGCATTGAAACGTCTTTAGCAACAACATCTGCACCAGGCACATTTGCTGATAAAGCTGTTACAGTAGCTATTTTATTTCCGGCATGAATGTAAGAACCTACAAATGCTCCAGAAACACGTTCGAAACCTCCAATTTCTAATTTTTCACCAATAACACCAGTTTGCTCAATTAATTTTTCAGCAACAGTCATTCCTCCAAAATCAGCATTTAAAAAATCTTCTTTTGAATTATAGTTTACTGCTGTAGCAGCAAGTTCAGTAGCTAAAGCAACAAAAGCATCATTTTTAGCAACAAAGTCAGTTTCACAGTTTAATGAAATAATAACACCTTCAGTGTTAGACTCATTAACATATGAAATAACAGCACCCTCAGATGAATCTCTGTCAGCTCTATTAGCAGCAACTTTTTGACCTTTTTTACGTAATATACTTACAGCTTTGTCGAAATCGCCTTCTGCTTCAACAAGTGCATTTTTACAGTCCATCATACCAGCTCCGGTAGATTGTCTTAAATTATTTACTTCTGCGGCGGTAATTTTTACCATTGTTTTATATTTTTTGTTGAAATAATTCAACTATTATACATTAATTATTTTCTTCGTCAGATTTTGAATCTTTACCTTCTTTTCTTTCAGATAGTCCTTCAGCAATAGCATCAGTGATGTAACCTAAAACTTTATTGATAGATTTAGAAGCATCATCATTTGCTGGAATTACATAATCAATACCTCTTGGGTCTGAATTTGTATCAACCATTGCAAAAATTGGAATACTTAAATTCATAGCTTCTGCAATTGCAATGTGTTCTTTTTTAACATCAACTACAAAAATTGCACCTGGTAAACGTGTCATATCTACAATTGAACCTAAGTTTTTTTCTAGTTTTTCACGTTGACGGTTGATTTGTAATTTTTCTCTTTTTGAAAGTGCATCAAAAGAACCATCTTGTTTCATTCTGTCAATAGATGACATTTTTTTAACAGCTTTTCTGATTGTTACAAAGTTTGTTAACATACCACCTGGCCATCTTTCAGTGATGTAAGGCATATTTACACTTTTTGATTTGTCAGCAATAATTTCTTTTGCTTGTTTTTTTGTAGCAACAAAAAGGATTTTTCTTCCTGAAGTAGCAATTTTCTTTAAAGCTTCTGCAGCTTCTTCGATTTTTGCTGAAGTTTTGTAAAGGTCTATAATGTGAACACCATTACGTTCTCCATAAATGTATGGAGCCATATTTGGATTCCATTTTCTTGTTAGGTGACCAAAGTGCACACCTGCGTCTAATAATTCTTGAACTTCAATATTTGTCATTTGTATTTTAGTTTACGTTCCGTTGAGTTAGCAATAGGGAAGTAGCGAAAAATCGATCTTCCCTATTTGGATGCTAAACATTTTACAGTCATTGACTGATCAACAATAACTTGTTTTTAATTTTAATTTCAATGATCCACCAAAAAAATTGGTGACACAATTCAAAAAAACGATTAACGTTTTGAGAATTGGAATTTTTTTCTTGCTTTCTTTTGACCGAATTTTTTACGTTCAACCATTCTTGGGTCTCTTGTAAGTAATCCTTCTGGTTTAAGAATCAATCTGTTTTCAGCATCTAATGCAACCAATGCTCTAGAAATTGCTAAACGTATTGCTTCTGCCTGTCCAGTAACACCACCTCCAAAAACATTTACCTTAATGTCAAATGCTTCAGCATTGTTAGTTAAGTTCAATGCCTGCATTACTTTGTACTGTAAATGAGGAGTAGTGAAATAATTTTTGAAATCTTTTTTGTTAACCGTGATATTACCTTTTCCTTCAGAAACATAAACACGAGCAACAGCTGTTTTTCTTCTACCTATTTTGTGTATTGTATCCATTATTTAAGATCGTTAAGGTTAATAACTTTAGGTGTTTGTGCAGATTGATTGTGTTCAGCACCTGCATAAACATACAAGTTTCTGTATAAAGCACTACCTAATTTGTTTTTTGGTAACATACCTTTTACTGCTTTTTCGATAAGACGAGATGGTTCTTTGTCAAACATCTCTTTTGCAGTTAATGATCTTTGGCCTCCTGGATAACCTGTGTGACGAATGTATGATTTGTCACTCCATTTTTTACCAGTTAAATTAATTTTCTCTGCGTTGATAACCACTACATTGTCTCCACAATCTACGTGAGGCGTGTAGTTAGTTTTGTACTTACCTCTAATTAGCATGGCTACTTTAGAAGCTAGACGACCCAACGTTTGGCCGTCTGCATCAACCAATACCCACTCTTTAGTAACGGTATTTTTGTTAGCTGATACTGTTTTGTAACTTAATTTATTCACAATTAAATTCTTTGTTATAGTTAAACATTATTTTTTGTCCCTAAAAAGGGAGTGCAAATGTACAAACTATTATTTATATAACAAACAGTATATTAGGTATATTTGTTAAAGTTTAATTAGTTAATTATAAAGGTGTAGACTTTGACCAAAAAAATGATATAATAGCAGTTAATATAGAGCAGAAAAACATTCCGTAACTAAAAATTCATTATTAATTTATAATTATTAATTGTTTAATGTGCTTCAAGCCAATTTTGGCCTTCACCCATTTCAACGGTTAATGGTACAGAAAGTTTAAAAGCATTTTCCATTGCTTCTTTAATCAGAGGTTTTAATATTTCTAATTCGCTATTATGTGCATCAAAAACCAACTCATCATGCACTTGTAAAAGCATTTTAGACTTGTAATTTCCTTTCATTAATAAATCATGAATTTTTATCATTGCAATTTTAATAATATCGGCAGCACTTCCTTGTATTGGAGCGTTTACGGCATTTCTTTCATCAGCCGAACGAACAATGGCATTTTGGGAGTTGATATTTTTTAAATATCTGCGACGGTTTAGTATGGTTTCAACATAACCATTTTCACGAGCAAGTTCAACCTGATTGGCAATGTATTGTTTTAACTTTGGAAAGGTTTTGTAATAGTTGTCAATTAATTCTTTGGCTTCAGTTCTTGATTTATTAAGTTGTTGTGCCAACGTAAATGCGCCTTGACCATAAATAATTCCAAAGTTCACAGCTTTAGCATCTCCACGTTGCTCACGGGTAACCTCGATTAAAGGTACGCCAAAAACTTTTGAAGCTGTAGCAGCATGAATATCCTCTCCTCTTTTGAAAGATTCTATCATGCTTTCATCGTCACTTAAGGCGGCAATAATTCTTAATTCAATTTGAGAATAATCGGCAGAAACCAACTTGTAATTTTCATTTCTTGGAACAAAGGCCTTTCTAACTTGTTGACCTCTCTCAGTTCTAATGGGTATATTTTGTAAGTTTGGATTGTTGGAACTCAATCTTCCAGTTGCAGCAACCGACTGGCTATATGTAGTGTGAATGCGACCTGTGATAGAATTTACCTCTTTTGGCAATGCATCAACATAGGTGTTTTTAAGTTTTACCAATCCACGCCAATCTAAAATATCTTGAACAATTTGGTGTTGAGGTGCAAGATTAGATAAAATTTCTTCACCGGTAGCATATTGTCCTGTTTTGGTTTTTTTAGGTTTTTCTATCAATTTTAAATGTTCAAAAAGCACATCTCCTAACTGTTTGGGCGAAGCTAAATTAAATTCAACATTTGCTTCTTTATAAATAGTATCTTCTAATTTTTGAATGTCATTCGTTAAATCTTCAGACAATGAATTTAAAAAATTACCGTCTAATTTAATCCCTTCTAATTCCATTGCTGCCAATACTTTTAATAATGGTATTTCAATTTCTGTATATAATTTGGTTAAATTATTTTCTTCCAACTCTGTTTCAAAAATTTGTTTTAACTGAAAAGTTAAATCGGCCTGTTCAACTGTATAATTTGTTTGTTTTGTGGTTTCAATTTGTAATATTGAAAGTTGATTTTTGCCAGTTTTTCCAATTAGGGAGTCTAAGGTAATTGGCCTGTAATTTAAATAAGTTTCAGCAAGTACGCTCATGTCATGGCGCATATCTGGACTTATTAAATAATGCGCCAAAGTTGTATCAAACAATTTTCCTTTTAATTGAATATTAAATTTGTTTAATATTTTAATAAAATATTTACTATCTGCTGAAATTTTTTCAATAGTTTCATTTTCGAAAAACGATTTAAATTCATTTAAAATTTCCTGCTCATTTTCTTTTTCAATAACAACAAAATAACCTTTTCCTTTTTCAAATGAAAATGAAATACCAACTACTATAGCTTCAAAGCAATTAGGACCTAAGGTTTCAATATGAAAACTTACAGATTTTTGTTGCATTAACTTTTGAAAGGTTAATTTTCTAGAAAAAGGAGTGTCAATAAATTGATAAAGTTGATTTGAAGTTTCCAATTTTTCATAGCCTAATGAGTTTGTTTTTTGTTCAATAGGTGATGAAAACAAATCGAACTGATGTGATTCTGAAGTAGTTATTGGTTTTTCAGAAGTTGCCTTTTCATTTTTTGGTTGATTTTTTTCACCATGTTTTGGAAATAATTGAAATATGGCAGGAAGGCTTTCGGCAATTCTTCTAAATTCTAATTCTTTAAAGATTTCATTAGTTTTTTCTAAATCAGGGTGATTTAGTTCAAAATCCTCTTCGTGAAATTCAACGGGGCAGTCTAATAATATGGTTGCTAACTGCTTAGATAAAAGACCTAATTCTTTATTGGCTTCTATATTTTCTTTCATTTTACCTTTTAGCTCATGGGTATTTGCTAGTAAATTTTCGATACTGCCATATTCTTTTAAAAATTTTTTGGCAGTTTTTTCACCAACTCCAGGCAATCCAGGAATATTGTCAACCGAGTCTCCCATCATTCCTAAATAATCAATAACTTGTTCTGGACGTTCAACTTCAAAACGTTCTTGAACTTCAGGAATTCCCCAAATTTCAATACCATTTCCCATTCTGGCAGGTTTATACATAAATATATTATCAGAAACCAGTTGTGCAAAATCTTTATCTGGAGTAACCATAAAAGTTTGATATCCGGCTTTTTCTGCTTGTTTGGAAAGGGTTCCAATTAAATCATCAGCTTCAAAACCTTCTTTTTCAATAATTGGAATGTGCATGGCTTCCAATATTTTATGAATATAAGGCACTGCTATTTTTATAGCTTCAGGCGTTTCTTGCCTATTTTGTTTATAGGCTGGAAAAGCTTCAGATCTAATTTTAGATCCGCCGTTATCAAAAGCAACTGCTAAGTGATCAGGTTTTTCACGCTTTATAACATCTAACAATGAATTTGTAAAACCCAGTATTGCAGAAGTATCCATTCCTTTTGAGTTAATTCTAGGGTTTTTTATTAAGGCATAATAACCACGGAATATAAGTGCATAAGCATCTAATAGGAAAAGGCGTTTTTTTGCAGACATTGATTTGATTTTGTTAGAATAGATTATTTTAGTAAAAGTAATAAAATGAATTTTAACAAATCATTAATTAAGTTAATAAACTATTTTTCGACAGATAAGTTATATTTACTTTTTTGAAAAATTAATTTTTTATATGATTCGTTGGATATTATTTATTGCATTTGTATTATTAATTGACTTTTATGCTTTCCAAAGTGTAAAAACGGTTACAAAAAATAAACTTGTTTTTACAGTTTATTGGCTTTTTTCTATAGCAATTTTAGGAAATGTTCTTTATCAACTCACTACTTTTAACAATTCAAAAGGAATGTCACAATCGGTGATGTTTGCATTTGGATTGGTTATTTTATCGATAACTCCCAAAATAATTGCGCTTTTAATTATGTTTGGAGAAGATACTTTTAGAATTACAAAAGGTGTTTTTAATTATTTTACACAATCTAAAACAACTACTTTTTTAGCTGATCGACGTGAATTTGTTAGTAAAGTGGCGCTTGGTTTGGCTGCCGTGCCTTTTTTCTCGGTGATTTATGGAATGGCTCGTGGCAAGTATAATTATCAGGTAATCAATCATACTTTGTATTTTGATGATTTACCCAACGCTTTTAATGGTTTTAAAATTACACATATTTCTGATATTCATAGTGGCAGTTTTGATGATCCATTAAAAATACGTGACGGGATAGATTTGATAAATGAACAAAAATCTGATGTGATATTGTTTACTGGTGATATTGTGAATAATACGGCTGATGAAATGGACCCTTGGATTCCTTATTTTAAAGAACTTAAAGCCAATTATGGAAAGTTTTCAGTACTTGGAAATCACGATTATGGAGAATATGCACGTTGGAAAAATGATGAAGAAAAAGAAAATAATTTTAATGCGATAAAAGATATTCATCCAAAAATTGGATTTAACTTATTGTTGAATGATAGCGTTTACTTAGAAAAGGGTAATGATAAAATTGCTATTATTGGTGTTGAAAATTGGGGTACTCGTTTTAAAAAAGCTGGAGATTTAAATTTAGCTTCAACAAAAATTTCAAAAGAAGATTTTAAAATTTTAATGAGTCACGACCCTTCACATTGGAATGCAGAAATCAAAGAACACAATAATAATTACCAATTAACGCTAAGCGGCCATACACATGGGATGCAGTTTGGAATTGAAATACCAGGAATAAAATGGAGCCCAGTACAATATGTGTATGAACAGTGGGCGGGAATATATTCGTCTTTTAATCGATATATTAATGTAAACAGAGGATTTGGCTTTTTAGCCTTCCCTGGCCGTGTTGGAATTTGGCCTGAAATTACAGTAATTACATTGAAAAAGAAGTAGATACTATTTTTATAATTAAAAATGTTACATTTGTATATATTTAAATAATCATTTTTTGAATTTTTATCAAGATAAATAAATAGGTTATGGCAAAATTTGGCGAATTAATAAGTTCAGATATTCCTGTTTTAATAGATTTTTATACAGAATGGGAAGATGATTCCAACAACTTTCATGCAATTTTAAGAGATGTTGCTGCTGCGCTGGGAGATCGAGCAAAAGTAATAAAAATTGATATAGAAAAGAATGAGATTTTAGCCAATGCACTAAGAATTAAAGGAAATCCAACTTTTATTATTTATAAAGATGGTGAAATGAAATGGCGCCAATCAGGTAATCAAGATGCCAATACCTTAATTAGTTTGGTGCAACAGTATCTTTAATTAATTGCTTTGAAACTATATCCTTTTTCAGTATAATACCCTAATATTTTTGGCAATACAAATTTTAGTTTTTCTTGAGCTTTAAGACTGTCATGAAAAACAATGATACTGCCATTTTTTACATGGCCAATCACATTTTCTAAACATTCTTGTGAAGAAATATTGGTGTCAAAATCTGCACTTAAAACATCCCACATAATAATTTTATAACCTTTTTTTCTGATTTTTTTAGATTGAGAAAATTTTAATTTCCCATATGGAGGTCTAAATAATTTTGGTTTTTGGTTTTTAAAATTGATGTTAGCACTTAAATTATTTTCTGAAAAATCTATATTTTCAATGTATGTAGAATTTGGGGTAGAAAATCCATTCAGATGATTGTTGGTGTGGTTTCCAATAACGTGGTTTTGATCAATTATTTTTTGATAAATAGAAGGATTTTCAACAACATTTTTTCCAATGCAAAAAAAAGTTGCTTTTGCATTAAAAGCTTCTAATTGGTCTAAAATCCAACTTGTAATTTCAGGCGTAGGGCCATCATCAAATGTTAAATAAAGTACCTTTTCAACAGAAGGGATACTCCAAACCCAGTTTCTTAAAAAGAGTTTTAAAAAGTTTGGAGTTTTTATAAAATAAGACTGCATAATTATTCGCTAATCAAAAATTCAAATAATTTTAAATAGGTTACATACTCTTCTTTTAATGAAGTTGTATAAGTCTCATCATCAAATTGAGCAGCGGTTTTTACAATCTGATCATACATTAGTAAACTTCTTTGAAGCTCGTCTTCAATACTACTGAAATATGATTCATCAAACTGACTATAATAAGTTAAATTTTCTTGAAAAACTTTATTTAATTCTGAAATTAAAGTTCGAGCTTTTTCTTTTTCATTTAAGATATAATACAAATCTATATATGAAATAAGCATACTGTAATGTCCAAATTTGTTTACAGGCATTTTTTCTAATGAAATATCTAATATTTCTTTCGCTTTTTCAGTTTGACCTTCACTGATTAAGACCCTAGCCAAACGTTCCATATTATTTCTGTATGTTACAGAGTTTTTTCGGGTTTCAGGATCTAAATAAATATTGTCATCAGTAATATTTCTCCAATTCCAATTCTTTACATTTTTGTACATAATGTCAGAATTTATTCTTCCCATTTCAAAGAAATTACTTTGATTAGGCGTGTAAATTGGAACCAGTTTAAAGGTCATTCCGTCTAATTGTAAATAATCTTTCAACCAAATATATTCTTCATTAGCCTGAGCTCCGCCTGTAAAATAAATTGGTTTTCCCCAATGGTTATTAGCCAAAATATCGAGCATTAAAATTCTGTTTTTAGTTAATGAAGAACCAATTTCAATATCAATAAAAGGAACTATTAAAGCCGAGTCTTTTTGAGCTACAATACCATTTTTTAAAACAGCCTCTTTGTTTACAGGGATTCTTATTTTTTTTGATGGAAGTACTTTTTCATTGATTCCATCATCATCTAAATCAAAATAAGTGATGCTGTTTTCACTTTCAATCCATTTCATAAAAAACTCAATGTCAACTACTGAATCTTTAAATTGCGGAAAATTCATTTCCTGAACTTCTTCAAAAAAGTAAGCTACATCAAGTGTACCCCACTTGTATTTATCATGTGTTAATTGTGATGGAATAGGATCGGCTTCATATGTTTTTCGCTTCATTTGATCTATGTACCAGTCTGTTGCAAAAAGGCTGGTATTAATCAACTTCATATCGGTTCGGTAATTTTCAACTTCCTGCATATACCAAAGCGGAAAAGTATCATTATCACCTATGGTAAATAAAATTGCATTTGGATCACAAGAATCTAAATAAGCTTTTGCATTTAAATGAGAAGTGTAACGGTTTGAACGATCGTGATCATCCCAATTTTCTGAAGCCATTAATGTTGGAACAGCTAATAATGAAACAACTGATACTGCAATTGCTATTGTTTTCTGATTTGCAAAATCTTTTAATTTTTCAAATAATGCCAATACTCCAAAACCAACCCAAATGGCAAAAATATAGAACGACCCTACAACGGCATAATCTCTTTCTCTTGGTTCAAAAGGCTTAGGATTTGTGTAAAATAAAATGGCTAGTCCTGTAAAGGCAAAGAAAAGAAGTAGCACATAAAAATCGTTTTTATCTTTTTTATAGTGAAATACCAAGCCTATAATCCCTAAAATAAGAGGCAAGAAATAATACGTGTTTCGGCCTTTATTATTTGCAACATCTGAAGGTAAATTTGTTTGTGGACCTAAACGCATTTCATCAATAAAATTGATTCCACTTAACCAATTTCCATTTTGTATATCTAACTGGCCTTGCTCATCGTTTTGTCTTCCTACAAAATTCCACATTAAATAGCGTCCATACATATAACCAAATTGAAAATCGATCATATATTTTATATTTTCAATAAAAGTTGGCCTTCTTTTACTGTTTTGAGGAATGCCAGCAATAGATTTATAATTTTTAATTACAGAGGCATCAGTACTTACCATTCTAGGGATAATTCCTTTGTGTTTACTGCTCCAGTTTGGTAAAGACTCTTTGTAATTATTTACAATAACATAAGTATTTGTTTTAAAATCTTTTTCATACTTAGGCTTGTCATCTCTGCTAGGGTTTTCGCTATCAGTTTCTCTATTATAAATTAAAGAGTAATAAGTGTCGTAAAAAACATTGGCATCTCCATATTGTTCACGGTCATAATAGGCCAATAATTCACGGGCACTTGATGGGTTATTTTCGTTAATAGTTGTGTTTGCATTGGCGCGAATTGGGAGCATTAACCAAGATGAAAAACCAATCATAATAAATAGTACAGAGAGCACAATTGTATTTGCTTCAACCATTTGTTTTTTATGGGTGTAATTAATTCCAAAGTAAAACAACGCAACCAATAAAATACCAGCAATAATACTTCCTGAATTAAATGGCAAGCCAATTGAGTTTACAAAGAACAATTCCAATGCACTAAAATATTTTAGTGTGTAAGGAAATAACATTTTAAATACAAACATTAAAACTAAAACAGCTGCAATATTGGCTATAATAAATTGTTTGAAATTTAAGTTATTGTACTTTTTGTAGATGTATAAAAATACAATGGATGGAATAACTAGTAGAGATAAAATATGAACTCCAAATGACAAACCAACAACAAAGCTAATTAGCAACAGCCATTTGTTTCCTTGCGGTTTATCCATTTCAGCTTCCCAACGAATACCCAACCAAAATAGCAATGCCATTAAAAATGAGGACATTGCATATACTTCTCCTTCCACGGCACTAAACCAAAAGCTATCAGAGAATGTATAGGTTAAGCTGCCAACAATTCCACTACCTAATATAGCAATGTATGAACTTGATGTTAATTCGTATGATTTTTCAACCAGTTTTTTGCCCAATGCAGTTATGGTCCAAAACATGAATAAAATAGTGAATGCACTTGCTAATGCAGACATGAAGTTAACCATTTTTGCAATTTCCATAACATCAGTTGTAAACATTGCAAAGAAGGCGCCTAACATTTGAAAAAGAGGAGCACCAGGCGGGTGTCCAACTTCTAATTTTACTGCAGTAGAAATATATTCACCGCAATCCCAATAACTAACAGTTGGTTCTAACGTTAAGGTGTAAGTTGCTAAAGCAATTGCAAAAGTGGTCCATCCAAATAAAGTGTTCCATTTTGAAAAATTAAAAGAATTCATATAAAATTTTTTATCGCTGCGAATTTAACAAAATTAATTGTAAATAAGTTAATGATACGCTATTAGGATTGTTAATATACTGCTAAAGCTAATTAGTATTATGATTTTTGAAAAAAAAAAGCAAAAACATTTGTTTGATTAAAACTTTACTCTAAATTTGCACCCGCAAAATGACCCATGGTGTAATGGTAGCACTCCGGTTTTTGGTACCGTCAGTCAAGGTTCGAGTCCTTGTGGGTCAACAAGCAAATTTTAAGAATCCTGTAAACATAATAGTTTGCAGGATTTTTTATTTATTAAAAATAAAAATATTTACTGATTTTGAAATCAAAAAAATATTATATTTGATTGATACTTTAAAAATTACCCTATTCCCTTAAGAAGTTTATTGAAAAGATCAAAATAGATCTTGTATTGTCAGTTTATCAGTGAGTTGAAAAATTTAAATTTAATTTTTTTTGCTTATGTGTGGTATATACGTTTCTAACATTCCTTATGAAAAGGATCATGTTATTGAAAAATTAAAATTAATTAATTTTAGAGGGCCAGATAATTTGGGTTACCAAAAGGAAAATGATATTACACTTGGACATTTAAGATTGTCCATTTTAGACTTGGATGAAAGGGCGAATCAACCCTTTAGTTTTAAACACTTCAAAATAGTTTTTAATGGGGAGATTTATAATTTTAAGGAAATCAGAAATGAATTGATAATTCTTGGATATGATTTTGAAACTACATGTGATACTGAAGTCTTGTTAATTGGATATTCAGAATGGGGCAAGGAAGTACTATCTAAACTAAATGGGATGTTTGCATTTGCAATTTTTGATAGTATTAAAAATATTGTTTTTTGCGCTAGAGATAGAATGGGAGTTAAGCCATTTTATTATTATTGGAATCAAGGAGATTTTGAAATTTGTAGTCAATTAAGGCCTTTAATAAATAGTGAATCGAAAGTTTCTAAAGATGCTGTTTCAATTTATTTGGATTGTGGGTATATTCCTTCTCCATTTTCAATGATTGAAGATGTATATAAGCTTCCTCCAGGAAATTATATGGAAATCAGCTTAAATAAAAGGGAAAAAATAATTTCAGAATATTGGAATTTAAAAAAAACAGTAATTAGCAAAATTTCCTATGAAGATGCTAAAAATGAATTGCATGAATTATTAAAAGATGCTGTAAAAATTAGATTGCAATCTGATGTTCCTTTTGGTGTGTTTCTGTCTGGTGGTATAGATTCTGCTTTAGTACTAAGTATTGCATCTAAAATATCTAAAGAACCCATTAATTCATTTACTATAGGATTTGAAGATCCAAAATATGATGAAAGTAAAACAGCTGCAGAGTTTGCAAAAATAAATGGTTCAAATCATTTTGAAACTATTTGTAGGTCAAATGATTTATTAAAAATGTTTGAAAAACAATTAGAAGTATATGATGAGCCATTTGCAGATGCTTCCTCTTTACCATCATTATTAGTTAATTCTGTAACTAAAAAGCATGCTACGGTTGTTTTGTCTGGCGATGGAGGTGATGAAAGTTTTTTTGGTTATTGGCATTCATTATTGGTTAATAAATTTCAATATGTTAAATATTTTCCTTACTTCATTCGTAAATTAGCCAGTAATATTGATTGGTATAAAATTTTTAATACTAGACCCGAAACAATTAAAGGAATTTTAAAATCTAAAAATGAAAATCAATTAATTGAAAAAATTTTCACATCGTTTGACAGTCTTCAAAAAAATCAAAATTTAAAATGGCTAAAGTACTATGATATATTTAAAAAATTATCAAATCACCCTATGCAAAAGGATGCTGATTTAAATATTAAACTTTGGCTTGAAAACGATTGTAATGTTAAAATAGATAGAGCTAGCATGGCATTTTCTGTTGAAGTCAGAAGTCCCTTTCTAGATTACAGAGTAATTGAATTTGCTCGATCATTGCCAATAAATTACCGTTTTCAAAAAGGAGTGTCAAAAAAAATTGTTAGAGATATTTTAGCTGAATACATTCCTAAAAGTGTTTTTAATTTACCAAAAAAAGGATTTTCAGTTCCATTAGAAAATTGGATAAGAAATGAACTAAAAACAAGTGTTTTATTTGAGTTAAATGATGATTTTTTAAGCAATGTGCCGAATTTAAATGTTGAAAAATTTAAACTTCAATTAGAGATGCATTTAAAAGGTAAGTACAACTATTCTTTTTCTATTTGGAAATTATATGTACTTGCAAAATGGACTAAAGAATTTAATATAAAACTTAATTAAAAAGGTTGTATTTTTTATTAAAAAACAACTAATTCATCAATATAAAACTGTGTAGTAATTTGTGGCATGTTCAAATTTAATTTTTAATTCGAACCTATTTCATTAATTACTTGAGTTAAGGTAATTTTAATAATTGATGTGTATTTGTTGAAGTAAAATAAAAGCATTTCTTATATAACATGATTGGATATTTATTTTAGATTAAATGTGATGGATTTACTGTTATTTATTATGTTTATAAATTAAACTTATGTTTTTGTATATTACTGAATAATTACTAAATTTACAGTACTCTCCCCAAATTTAAATTGCTAAAATCCAAATTTTATGGAAAGGTTTTACTTATTTAGTTAAGATAATTGAAGAGATTTGGAAAAGATAAATAACATATTAAGAATATTGAAAAGAGACATATTAATGGCTTCATTAGTACTTAATTCTGCGGATTATTACTATAATGATATCTTTTGGTGATATTAGAGTAAGTTGTTTGTTATAACAATGGAATAAATAAACAATAACAATAATGCTATGAAAAAACAAATTAAACAAACCTTCATGTTAATTCTTTTCATGATTCAGGTTCAAGTTATTTATTGCCAAATTGCTCCTGATTATGAAATTGGTTTATGGAGAGGCTTCACAACTGCTGCTGTTAGTTATACCTGGGATGACAATTCGGTAGGACAATTTACTATTGCAAAGCCTATTTTTGACAAATATGGATTTAAAACAACTTTTTTTGTCATTACTAATTCTGCAAATATTGATTGGGGTGTACTTCAAAATGCAGCTGATAATGGACATGAAGTGGGAAGCCATACCGTAACTCACCCTGATTTTGGAAAAATTGATGAGAACCAGAGATTGGCAGAATTGCAAGGTTCTAAAGATGCAATTAATGCAAATGTCAGTGGTCAAGAATGCCTCACTTTAGCATATCCTTTTTGTCAAGGTGGAGATTATGCTCAAACGGAATCAGTTTACATTAGTGCCAGAATCTGTTCAAATGGAATTGAAATGAAAACACCTGTCAATTTCATGCGTGTTAATTCTGTTAATTGTGGGTCAGTAGGACCGATTAAAACGAGTGATGAATTTAACGAACTGGGTTAATCAAACTAATAAATGGGTATTTTTTAAATGGTTGGGTCGTATTTATGTTACATGGAGTAGACGACGCGGGAGGTTATTCACCTGTTGACTCTGCCGAGTTAGATGCACATCTTAATTATATGAGCCAGAATAAGGAAAAATTTTGGGTTGCTACCTATGCCGAGGTAGTTAAATATATTAAAGAGCGTGATAATGTTTCTCTAGTGGAATTAACAAATAACAGTAATGAAATAAGCTTTCGACTTACTCATGATTTAGATAATCACATTTATAACACCTCTTTAAGTGTTAAAAGAAAGATCCCAACGGAGTGGTTATCTCCTTCAGTTACACAGAATGGTAAATTACTTGATTATAAAATTATTGAAGAGGGATTAGAAAAATTTATCATTTTTGATGCATTGCCGAATGAAGGTATAGTTAGCATAATAGTGGCCCCAAGAGAAACAACTTGGTTAGGTACCATAGATAATGATTGGAGTAATACAGGAAATTGGTCTGGAAATGCCTTACCTACTGGTATAGATAATATTATTATCTCATCAACAAGTGAAAATCCTATATTGAATACTAGTTTTACTTTAAGTGAGGTTGGAACGATAGCAATTAATTCTAGTGCAATTTTAACAGTTAATGAAGGAGTTATTCTAACAAACGCAGGAACTATTACAAATAACGGCTCAATAGTATTAAAATCAAGTAATTTAGGAACCGGATATTTGGTAAGTAATGGAGGTTCAAGTGTAGCTAATGTAACACAAGAGCGATATCTAACGAGTAACCAAAGAGGTTGGCGATTGTTAAGCAATCCGCTGGCTACAACTACTTTTGGTACATTGGCATCAAATAGCCTAATTGACCTTGGGCCTAATGCCTCTGGCTCATATGATTCAGCAACCGATACTTGGACTAGCGGTTTAGATACCGATGATATGGTTTCTCAACAAGCGTATAAAGTATTTCTAAGAGGCTTGGCAAGTGAAGTAGATGGTCTTATTTATAATGTACCCACTCCAACTAATGTAACAATATCTACAATAGGAACCGCAAACAATACTGCACCAAGTTCAATTGCTACTGTTGCTAGTAAATTTTATTTGGTTGCTAATCCATATACTGCTCCTGTAAGTGTTGCAAGTATAATAGGCGCAAGTACGGGATTGAGTAATTCTGTATCCTATTACAATCCAACAAAAGCTTCTACCGATGTAAAAATAAAAGCTGGGGGATATGATCCTATCACAGTTGCTGGAGTTTCAGGAAGTGCTACTGACGTGGTATTGCCACCAATGGGTGCTATTTTTGTTCAGGCAACTTCTAATGGTACTATTAACATTCCAAAAACGGCTATTTATTCAGGAACAGTTACAAGTCCGGCTGGTAATTTTGCTCATAAAACATCAAGTACCAAAGATGTTGCACCAGTTGCTTTAACTGTAAATGTGAACAGTAATGGCATTCATTACGATAAACTAAAACTTAGATTTAAAGAAGTTGGAACTACTGGAAGCAATATTGACTTTGGTAAATTGCCAAATACAATATTGGATTTCTACAGCATTGGTGCCGACAGTAAAAATATGGCAGTGTCTGAATTAGAGCTAACAGCACAAACCATTTTATTAGGAATTAGCTCTTCAGCTTTACAAAGTTTTACGTTTAATATTGAAGAAAATAGTATTCCTATAGAATTTGATGTTGTTTTAGAAGACAAAGTATTAAATACAAAAACTGTTTTAACTACAGGCGCCAATTATGATTTTACGATAGATAATACAGCTGCTAGTCAAGGTGCTGAGCGTTTTGCAATTACTATTAAAGCTTCTGGTTTATTAGCTGTTGAAGATGTATTAGCTACAGCCATTAAAATTTGGCCAAATCCTACAAGCAATCAATTTCATATTTTGAACAATCAAAACGAAGAGAATACTACTTTTGAAATCTATACAATTACAGGACAATTGATATACAGCCAACAATCGCTTCCTAAAACAACCATTACCATACAAACACATAATTGGGCAGCTGGTGTATATCTATTGAAAGCCATAAATAAAGGAAATATAACTACGAAGAAATTAATAATACAATAAAACCATGAAAACAAAAATAATTTACCTCGTAACTAGTATATTTTTATTCTTAATAACCATACCCGCTATGGCACAAAGGGATCCAGGAGATGAGGATATTGATGCAGTGCCTATTGATGATTATATTTGGGTGTTGTTATTGGTTGGGGTGGTTTATGCCATCCTAAAGTTGAAGATGTATGCCCAGCTAAAAAACCAGTTTTAAAAGAATAAACAACACAGGTTAATTTTTTTACTAGAAATCCTACTTAATTGGCAGGTTTTTTATTGTACTAGACCAAATTAAAATATTCCCATCTGAATTAAAAAGTACGGATGAACTTTTTAATCAGGCTAAATAATAAATTAATAATAAAGTAAAAAAAGATTCTTAAATTTCGTGATAACCCATTGGGTGTAATTTCAGCAAATTCAAGATGTTTAATTTAAGTGTCTTGACCAATATTTATTACGCTTTCTTTACGCCCAATTCGTTAAATTAACATTAGATGTCTCAAACA